>NZ_FXTI01000003.1 GCF_900182565.1 Melghirimyces algeriensis
TGTATCGAAGACCTCCAAGTAAAGCATATGGTGAAAAACCACAAGCTAGCCAAATCGATCACGGATGCCTCGTGGTCGGAGTTTGTCGCGATGCTGACCTACAAGGCAGCCTGGCATGGAAGAAACGTGGTGAAAGTGGGGAAACAGTTCCCTTCCAGTCAGCTTTGCTCTTCCTGTGGCTACCGAAACAAGGATGTAAAGAACCTCCACCTTCGGGCATGGACATGCCCTACGTGCGGCTCTCACCATGACCGAGACATCAATGCATCCAAAAACATCTTGCAAGAAGGACTTCGAGTACTTGCGGTCGGGCAGACCGTTTAAGCTTGGATATGATCCTATCAGTAGACGGGAGCTCCCAAGAATCCCCTGCCTTCAGGCATGGGGAGTGTCAAATGGTTATGCTTTGGACGGATGGTGCGTTCTTTTGCGGACGTTGCCAGAGAATGCTTAGGCTGATCAGGGTGACAAGAATGGTTGCACCCATGTCGGATAAAATGGCAATCCATAAGGTTAGCCAGCCAGGGATGGTCAGAAGAAGAGCGATCAGCTTCAGGCTGAGAGCCAGCACAATGTTTAGCCGAATGATCCGGTTTACCCGTTTGGCGATCCGAACCGCTTCCGGCAGCTTTTCCAGGTGGTCCTGCATTAAAACGATATCCGCTGTCTCAATGGCACTGTCGGTTCCTTTGCCCATGGCAATGCCGAGGTCGGCAGTGGCCAATGCAGGAGCATCATTGATTCCGTCTCCGATCATGGCAACCTTTCCACGGGAAGCATATTCTTTCACCTTTTCCACTTTCTCTTCCGGCAGAAGTCCAGCGTGGACACGGCTGACCCCTACCTGATGCGCCACCTTTTCCGCAGTGGCCGGATGATCCCCCGTTAACATCACCGTTTCTGCAATCCCGGTCTGGTGCAATGCCTGAATCACTTCAGCACTTTCATGGCGGATTTCGTCTTCCAGCCCGAATATTCCCAGGACCTGTTTGTCATCTGCAATGATGACCAAAGTGGCTCCTTGATCTTTCAACCGTTGAATATCCTGTTGGACAGATTGGGTTTGCAATAAATGGGACGGCAGTATGGCTTCGCTGCCCACTCGGTATTTTTGGCCGTCGACGGTTGCGGTAACCCCCCGACCGGCTTCCGTTTGCAGGTCTTCCGCTTCCGGGAATTGCACCCCCAATTCCTCTACCTTTTGCATAATGGCGCGTGCCAAAGGATGGCTGGAGTTTTTTTCAACCGCTCCTGCAACCTTCAGAAAGAGAGGATCATATTCGACGACTTCTGTTACATAGGGATGTCCTTTGGTCAGTGTGCCAGTTTTGTCAAAGGCGATGGCTTTCAGTTGTCCCATCATTTCCAGAAAAACGGAGCCTTTGACCAGGATGCCGTTTCGGGCATTACGGGTGATTCCGGAAATGTTGGCAATTGGCGAAGACAGGATCAGTGCGCAAGGGCAACCGACAATGAGAACCGCCAGACCTTGATAGAGGGACGCGGTCCAACTTTGCTCCAGCAAAAGAGGGGGCAAAGTGATGACGAACGCTGAAATCAGCATGATCAAAGGGGTGTAATAGCGGGAAAACCGATTGATAAACTGTTCTGTGGGCGTTTTGGCCTCCTGGGCTTCCTGGACGAGATGCAGGATTTTGGCCAAGGCAGAATCTTCGTAGGCGCGGTCCATCCGAACTTTCAAAAGTCCTTCATGATTGATGCTTCCACCGTAGACTTGGCTTCCCTGTTCTTTTTCCACAGGTAAGGATTCTCCTGTGATGGCCGCTTCATTGACGGAGCTTTGTCCGGCTTCCACCACGCCGTCCGAAGGGATTTTTTCTCCGGGACGGACCAGAACCAAATCACCGGCACGCAGTTCATCAATCGAAATGGTGCGTTCCGATCCCTCTTCAATAACGGTGGCTTGTTGCGGTGTTGCTTTCAGCAATTTCTCCATGGAATGGCGCGCCTTTTCCATTCCCAGTCCTTCTAGGTATTCGTTGAGACCAAACAGAATGGCGACAAGGGTGCCTTCTTTCCACTCACCGATCGAAACGGCACCGATCAGGGCGATGGTCATCAGGGTGTCCATATTAAATCGCAGTCGGAACAGGTTTTTGAAACCGCGGATAAAGGTTTGTCGTCCACTGAGGATCATGGCGACCAGGTAAAGACTGACGCCGACCGCTGGAGGCAACCGTTCTTCCAGGAAAATACCGCCCAGGTAGAATGCTGTTGAAAGGATGAGGACAAATTTGATCCCCAATCCTCCTCCCTTATGTGGATTGGCTGGGGAGTCGGAGGAGGTTGTCTGGTTTTCAACGGTTACGCCATCGCTGTCCAATATCTTTTGCACTTGGTTGAGATCCACTTGTTCATCAATGATGAGTTTACTGCTGGAAAACAGCAGGCGGGCAGTGGCAGCATGCGGAAGGTGCCGGATTTGCTTTTCCAGATTTGAGGCACAGTCCGGACAGGATAAGCCCTTTAGTCGGTATTCGTTCACAGTGAATCGTCTCCTTTTCCTTAATCATGCTGGGCATGGTGGATCGTCTGTCTCAGGAGTGTCATCACGTGCTGGTCTTCCGGTGAGTAATAAATAGTGGTTCCATCCCGACGGAATTTGACCAAACGAAGGTTTTTGAGAAAACGCAATTGGTGCGACACTGCGGATTGAGACAGATGCAGCGTTTCGGAAATTTGGGAGACCGAAAGTTCTTGATCAGCCAGCAAGTGAAGAATCCGAACCCGTGTCGGGTCCGCTAAAGCCTTAAAGGTTTGTGCGACAATAAAAAGGGTTTCATCATCCAATGGTTCATAGGTGGTTGATTCCTGTTTATCTTTTGGTTCATTCATGAATGGTGCCCCTTTCGACTCACCAAATTCTATATATGATCACTTGCTCATATATCGATAATGGCATTATATGATAAATCAAAGGATTTGACAACCAGAAAAAGTGTGAAGAGGGGTGGGATTTGTATTTTTGATGGCGAACCTGTATATAGCAGAAACGAATGGGGAAAGGGAGATGAAATCATGAACGGGAGCATCACAGATGTACCTGGGGTCGAGGTGGGACAAGCCGAGGATTTGAAAGCGTTGACCGGATGTACGGTGGTTCGCGTCCCGGACGGTGCGGTTGCAGGCGTGGATGTACGGGGAGCGGCGCCCGGTACAAGGGAAACGGATCTTTTGCATCCGATGAATCTGGTGGGAGAGGTTCATGCTGTCTGTTTGGCAGGAGGAAGCGCCTTTGGTCTGGACGCGGCATCCGGTGTGATGCAGGCTTTGGAGGAAGAAAAGCAGGGATTTGATGTCGGTGTCGGGGTGGTTCCCATTGTTCCCGCTGCGGTGTTATTCGATCTGACGGTGGGTTCTGCGGATGTTCGGCCGGATCAGGCCATGGGGTATCAAGCAGCCAAACGGGCAACGGACCAACCGGTACAGGAAGGAAATGTGGGAGCGGGGTGTGGAGCCACTGTGGGGAAGTTTAGCGGAATGAAGTTTGCCATGAAGAGTGGACTGGGTTCTGCTTCCCGGCGGTTAAAGAATGGGGTGATTGTCGGGGCTGTAGTGGCGGTAAACGCTGTCGGGGAGGTGCGAGATCCTCATACCGGGAAGAGATTGGCGGGAGCACGGGATGGACAAGGGGGGTTCCTGGATTATTTTGAAAGGATGGAAAAGACCGATCCGCGAAATCAGGCTTTCCAAACCAATACAACCCTAGCAGTCGTCGCAAACAACGCAAAATTGACCAAAGCAGAGGCCAACAAGGCGGCGCAAATGGCCCATGATGGTTTGGCCCGGACGATTGTACCCATTCATACGATGAATGATGGGGATACGGTATTTTCTCTGGCAACGGGCCAACGGGAGGCTTCTGTGGATGTGATTGGGGCGCTTTCTGCGGAGGTATTGGCTGAGGCGGTTGTTCGAGCTGTGAAATCGGCCCAAAGTGTCAACGGTTTTCCAGCATCAAGCGAATATAAATAAAAAAATGACTCCTTTTCGGAGTCAGAAAGACCGCTGATAAAGAAAATAGGAGGGGGATTTCCGTTTCCGTATCTCTTTCCTCCAGCAACGAAGTGGAAAGAGTCCGCTTTACCCCCTCCGATCCCACCCAGCGGACAAAACAGGTTATCCGCTGGGTGAATCGAAAAAGGATGCTGGATCGGAAATCGCCTCCTTTTATTTTTCGGTTTGTTCTTAATCAGAATGAGAGCCGTTTTGTTCTCTTAAATGTTGAATCGAGTTGGCGACAAACTCCACATCTGTACCGATAATCACTTGAAGACCCGATTTTCCTGTACGTATAACCCCTTTGGCTCCGTGCTTCTTCAAACCCGCTTCGTCCACTTTTTCCATATCGTGGACCTGAAGGCGAAGTCGTGTGGCACAGTATTCGAGGGAAGCGATATTCCCATCACCGCCCAGGTCCTGCAGAATCAGTGTGGCCCGTTGGTCATTGCTGGATTCGTTTGAGTCTTTTGTATCCTCTGGTGTAGCTTCTTCATCCTCCCGTCCAGGGGTTTTCAGGTTGAGTTTTTTGATGAGCAGATAAAAGACGGCAAAGTAGATTACCCCATACACCAGACCCACACCGAGAAGCGACCATGCTCCTTTGGCCAGACCGAGGTTGAGGAAAAAGTCAATCGCCCCAGCGGAAAATCCAAATCCATGATGGATGTCCATCACATAGGCGACCACCATGGAGCTGGCGGTTAATAAGGCGTGGATTCCGTATAGGAGAGGTGAGAGGAACATAAAGGAAAACTCAATCGGTTCCGTAATTCCGGTTACAAAGGAGGTCAAAGCGATACTTCCCATCATACCGGCCACTTGTGCGCGGCGGCTTTTTCGTGCAGTCAAAATCATGGCGAGGGCAGCGGCCGGCATTCCAAACATCATCACTGGAAAGAATCCAGCCATAAAGATTCCGGCAGACGGGTCTCCAGCGAAAAAGCGATGCAAATCTCCGGTGGCTCCTTCATATTCTCCAAAGACAAACCAGACCAAGGAGTTTAGTACATGATGCAATCCTACAGGGATTAACAGCCGGTTGAGGAAACCGTACACTCCAACCCCGACGGCTCCTGCATCAATAATCCATTGTCCCAGAGAATGAATGGCGCTCTGGATCGGTGGCCAGATGAAGCCGAAGACTCCCCCCAAAAGGACCATGGTTGCAGCAGTGACGATGGGGACAAAACGGCGTCCTCCAAAGAACGCCAGCCAGTCAGGCAGTTTGATCTGATGAAAGCGATTGTAAAGAAGTCCGGCGATTGGACCGGTAATCAATCCTCCCAAAACACCCATATCGATCTCCTTGTTGATGGCGACGACAGAATGGTCCAATACCAAGTAACCGATGGCACCCGCTAAAGCGGCAACACCACTTCCATCGCGGGAAAATCCGATGGCTAGTCCAATGGCAAAGATCAGCGGCAAGTTGTCAAAGATTCCGTTTCCCGCTTCGGCCATAAAGGGAATGTCAAAAAGGTCCTTCTGACCTAGCCGAAGCAGCAAGGCTGCTGCCGGCATTACCGCGATGGGCAACATCAAGGATTTTCCGATACGTTGGAAAAAATGAAGCATTTGTCTCTCCCCTTTGCAAAATGACTTGGATCATCCGACGATAAAACAATTATGGCGAAAACGCTTTCTTTATGTTAACACGGAATTTGTATATATGTCTATACCAATAAGACCCATGATAAAAATAGGTTGTTGTATTATATTGTATGGTATGGCTGTTATTTTGTGATAATCCAGTTGGAATGTGATCAATGGACATATCTGAAGTGGTATAGACATCTATATATATAAATGGTACACTCATTTTTGAATGGGTATGATAAGGAGCGAAATGCTTTATGATAAAGAAACCCGATCTGACAATCCTGCGGGATGTTACCGTTTATACGGAAAATGGAGTCATCGAAGAGGGATATGTGCTTGTTGCCGGAAAGGCGATTCAAGCGGTTGGCCCCATGGACAAACTGGACTCTTTTCAGCACATGGACGCTCAGATTTTGTCCCTTCCGGGTTATCATTTGATTCCGGGAATGATCGATATCCATATTCATGGGGTAGCCGGTGCAGATGTAATGGATGCTACCCCGGAAGCGTTGGAGACGATTGCTGCTGCACTCCCACAGGAAGGAACCACTTCCTTTTTGGGAACGACCATTACGAATGCCCCCGATAAAATTGAGCGAGCCCTTGTCAATGCAGCAGACTACCGCAAACATCAGCAGGATTCAGGAATGGCGGAAATGTTGGGGGTTCATCTGGAAGGTCCCTTTATTTCTGAAAAACGGGCAGGTGCACAACCATTGGAGCATATTCTGGCTCCTGATCTTTCCCTGTTGAAACGCTTTTATCATCTGTCAGATGAATGCATCCGGATCGTTACCCTGGCTCCGGAGAAGGAAGGAGCGGCACAAATGATCCGTTGGTTGCGGGATCAGGGTGTGATTGCCTCCGTTGGGCACTCCGATGCGTTATATGAAGAAGTGGATCAAGCGATAAGCGAAGGAGCCGCACATGTGACTCATCTCTACAACGGAATGCGCGGGATTCATCACCGGGAACCGGGGGTTGTGGGAGCGGCTTTGCTTCGAAACGAACTGACCGCAGAACTGATCGCCGATCATATCCATTGTCGGCCGGAGATGCTGGAATTGGCTTTTCGGATGAAGACGAAGGAGCGCTTGATTCTGATCACGGATGCCATCCGAGCGAAATGTTTGAGAAATGGAACCTATGATTTGGGTGGACAATCGGTGACAGTGAAAGGAGAAAAAGCGACACTGTCCGATGGAACCCTGGCCGGCAGTATTTTGAAAATGGGTCATGCCTTGCAAAATATGATGCGGTCCACCGGATGCACGATGGAAGACCTGGTCTATATGACATCTTCCAATCCCGCCCGTCAACTGGGCGTTTTTGATCGAAAGGGAAGCATTGCTCCAGGAAAAGATGCAGACCTGGTGATTTTGAATCCCGATCATGAAGTGGCCATGACGTATTGTCGCGGACAACTTGCATACCAGAAATAGGAGAGAGCGTTTCATGAACGTGATTCAAGTTGAAAACTATGAGGATATGAGCCAAAAAGCGGCAGAAATATTGATTGGTAAAATCCGTCGCTTTCCCGCTATGAATCTGGGATTGGCGACAGGCGGAACCCCGATCGGTACGTATCGGAGGCTGGTTCAAGACCATCAGATGAATGGAACCTCGTATCAAAACATAACGACCGTGAACCTGGATGAATATGTCGGTTTGTCGGAACATCACCCATGCAGCTATCGGTACTATATGGAAGCCCATCTATTTGGAAAGGTGGATATTGACAGAAGAAATACCCATCTACCCAATGGCAACGCAGAGGATCTCAAAGCGGAATGCGATCGATATGAAGAGCGGATTCGGGAAATTGGGGGAATCGATGTACAGCTCCTGGGGATTGGACGGAATGGTCACATCGGTTTTAATGAGCCTGGAACTCCTTTTGATATGCGTACTCATATCGCCAATCTCAGTCTCTCAACACGACAGGCCAACGCCCGCTATTTTTCCTCGATGGATGAAGTGCCAACCCAGGCCATTTCCATGGGAATTGCCACGATTTTGGAAAGCAGGGAGATCCTGTTGTTGGCTTCCGGAGAGGATAAAGCGGATGCCCTCCAGGGTTTGCTGAACGGACAGAAACGTTTCAGCCTTCCTGCCTCGGCCCTTTTGGATCATCCTTGTGTTACAATTGTAGCGGATAAGGAGGCCCTTTCCAAATCTTCTCTGATTCCGTCCTGAAAGGAGTCATCCGCAGATGATTAATAAAAATTCCCCTCTACCGATCTATGCACAACTGGAAGAACAAATCCGGGAGCAGATCGAAAGTGGAATATTAGGTCCAGGGGACACTCTTCCCTCTGAACGGGAATTCTGTGAACGACATGGTATCAGCCGAATGACCGTACGCCAGGCAATTAATAACCTGGCGAAAGCGGGATATCTAAGACGTGAAAAAGGAAGAGGAACATTTGTTTCAGAAAGGAAAATGGAACAGCAACTGCAGGGATTGACCAGCTTTACGGAAGATATGAAGGCCAGGGGAAGAAAACCGAGCAGCAAACTGCTTCATTTTGAAATTGTTCCAGCTGTTGAATCCATTGCTCAAACGCTTTCCATTCCAAAACATGATCCGGTTTATCACATCAAACGTATACGCATGGCTGATGGAGAGCCGATGGCGTTGGAGACCACCCATATTCCGGCCAATTTGGTTCCCGGTCTTACACCGGAGATTGCAACGGGTTCCATTTACAATTATTTAGAAGAACACCTTTCCATTGCAATCGACTATTCCAATCAGGTGATTGAATCCGTAACTGCAAGTGAGACGGAAAGCCATTACCTCGATATTCCATCCGGATCACCCATTTTGCTGATGCAACGGGATACGTTTCTAAAAGACGGAACACCGGTGGAAACAGTCAAGTCGGCTTATCGAGCGGATCGGTATAAATTTGTCACAGTGATTCGGCGATAGGGTTTGCATGGGAATAAGAGGAGGGATGGGAGGGTGTTTGAACGATATTTTTTTGAAGTTGGAAAACGGTTGCGTCAACTGGAAGAGGAGCAGGGCGACCAGATCAACAAGGCGGCCTCTGAATGCGCTCGTTGTATCAAGGAGGGAGGAATCCTGCATCTGTTTGGAAGCGGCCATTCCTATCTCATTGCACAGGAGGGATATTACCGGGCGGGTGGTTTGGCGCCGGTGCGCCTGATCGTGGCAGAAGACCTTCAGCTTTCCAAGGGGGGACATCGCTGTTCCATCTACGAACGGCAAGAGGGGTATGCCGCCTCTTTTCTGTCTGATCAGGATATTCGACCGGGTGAAGTCCTGTTTATTTTTTCCACATCAGGCCGCAATCCGGTTTCTGTGGATGTGGCCCGGTTTGGGAAGAAACAGGGTGCGTTTGTCATCGGTGTGACCGCCAAAGACTATTCAAATCTCCCGTCCCGTCACTCCAGTGGTGCTTTGTTAATGGAGAGTGTGGATTTGGTCATCGATAACTGCATCCCTATGGGAGATGCGCTTTTATCCATGGAAGAGACGGCTGTGCCGTTTGCCCCTGGCTCCACCGTGCTGGGAACCGCTCTATGGAACGGCATACTGGCCAAAACGGTTCGCCTTCTGGTGGAAGAGGGGATCGAACCGCCGGTTTTTAGGAGCGGTAATGTAGAAGGCGCCGATTTATATAACAAAAAATTAATGGAACGTTACCAAGACCGTATTCGATTTTAAATTTTCTTTGAGGTGCTACATTGATCGAATGGAAAAACATAGGAACGGACAAACAGGTGGCTTTTTATTTAGGTCTGAGTGAAACCGTCATTCCCTTTCTGCATAAAAGTGAGTTTTATCTAGATGCTCGCCAAGCATTGGATTTATGTTGGGAATGGTTTGAAACGAAGCAGGTTTCGGGAGATGAAATCTATACGTTGTTGGATGATGGAACGGAATTCGGCGGGCTGTTTATGCAAATGCAAATGGATGAAGATCAAACGAATGAAACAACATGGGAGTGTATTGTTTCCGCAGTATCATTCGTTGATTATCAGGCTTATGTCTACGAGGGAGAAAGGTTTCTGCCCGCTCTGATAGAAAATGTAGATGCGGTCGATGATGAGTTAATCCATTATTTTTTAGAGTGTTATGTTTCGATGGATCAGGGAAACCGAAAGAGAGCAAACGATTTTTTCCATTATTTAAAAGGGTCTGGGGTCAAAGAAAAAAATGACGTTATGAGCTTTTTCAGTGATTTATAAGTATGTTACTATCGATTTTTCACAATAATTTCTCTCCAAAATAAAAGGAAAGTTGTATTGTTCATGTGATTCTCTTATTGTATGTTATTCTTATCTATTATTTTTGAAGACGTTTGAAGGAGGATCATATGGACCTGGAAACGATCAAATTTTTCTTCTTAGGACTGATTCAGGGACTGACGGAGCCGATTCCGGTTTCCTCCAGCGGCCATCTCTTGATGTTGTCCCATTACTTTGGAGTAGGACTTGAGGAAGACAAACAGTTGGGATTTGCGGTGATGGTGAACTTTGCTTCCCTGTTGGCGGTCTTGTTGATTTACCGGGATGACCTGTTCCGGTTGGCAAAAAACTCCGCTTTATACCTGAAAGACCGGTCGGATGAATATCAGTCCGACTTCAAGTTTGTCCTCTTCATTTTGCTGGGAACCATTCCAGCTGGCGTGTTGGGTGTTCTGTTTAGCGATGTGCTGGAAGAGCACCTGACAGGAGTGAAAGTGATCGGAGGAGCCCTGTTGGTGACGGCTTTTGCCCTCTGGGTCATCCGAAACTTGAAAGGTGCAAAAAATGATGGGGATCTGACCATCCGTGAAGCGTTGATTATCGGTTTTGCTCAGGCGATCGCCCTGATTCCGGGGATCAGCCGTTCCGGTTCCACCATTGTGGCAGGGATGCTTGCTGGATTGAAACAGGATACGGCGTTACGTTTTTCCTTTATGCTCTTTATCCCGGTTAGCCTGGGCGGAGTGGTGCTGGAGAGCGAAGGAATTATGCAAGTGATCAGCAGTACCGATATGCTTCTTTCCTATGCAGTTGCATTTTTTGCTTCGCTGATTACGTCCTACTTTTCTCTGAAATGGTTTATGAATGTGATGCGACATGGTAATCTGATCATTTTCTCCGTTTATTGTGCCATTGTAGGAACATTGGTTTTGGTGTTTTAATGTATAGATAAAACCCGGTCTTCAACCAACAGTTGAGTACCGGGTTTTTTGAATGTTAACGGATCTGTCCAGAGCCTGAGATGCAGTATTTATAGGAGGTGAGCTCCCGCAACCCCATCGGACCACGGGCGTGCAGTTTTTGGGTACTGATGCCGATTTCTGCACCAAAACCGAATTGGGAGCCATCTGTGAAACGGGTGGAGGCGTTATGATAGACGGCGGCGGCGTCCACTCCCTGCATAAAACGATGGGCGGTATCATCGTTTTCCGTCAGGATGGCTTCGGAATGACCGGTGCCGTATCGGTGGATATGATCGATCGCTTCTTCAAGAGAATCAACGATTTTTACTGCCAGGATTAAATCCAGGTACTCCGTTTCCCAATCGGCAGGGACAGCAGGGATACATTGTGGGATCAGCTGTTGGGTGTGGGAACAACCCCGGATTTCCACTCCATGCTTGTTCAGTTCCTCGGACAGCCCAGTCAGATGCTTTTCTGCCCAATCCCGGTGAACGAGAAGGGTTTCTGTTGCATTGCAGACCGCCGGGCGGCTAGTTTTGCCGTTTATTACAATACGGTGTGCCATTACGGGATCAGCCGATAAATCGATGTAGATGTGACAGTTGCCCACACCTGTTTCCAACACAGGGACAGTGGATTCCTGAACCACCCGTTGGATGAGAGCGGCTCCACCTCTGGGGATGATGACATCGATCAAATGGTTCATGGTGAGCAATTCCCGAACGGATGTACGGTCGGGATCTTTCACCAACTGTACTGCCTCCGGTGGCAGGGAAGTGGTTTCCAAAGCCTGTTGAATGATCTCAGCCAAAATGGAATTGGAATGAAGAGCGGAGGAACTGCCACGAAGGAGGATGGCATTTCCGGTTTTTAAAGCAAGCCCGGTAGAATCCACCGTTACATTGGGACGAGCTTCATAGATCATTCCGATGACTCCCAATGGAGTCCGGGTCTGTTCAATACGCAACCCATTCTGGATCCGGGTCTCCATCACTTCACCAACAGGGTCAGACAGGGTGATCAGTTCTTCCAAGCCCGATGCCATCTCTTCCAGCCGTTCTTCTGTCAGTTTCAGACGGTCCAGCAATGCGCGGGAATATTGCCCTTTTTCAGCCTGGTCCAAATCTTTCTGATTTTGTTTGAGAATGGACGCTTTTTCTTTTCTCAATGCCTGAGCAATGGCTTGAAGTGCATGGTTTTTTTGATCCTCGGTGGCGGTTACCAGTTTTTTAGACGCTTTGCGAGCGGCTTGTGCCTGTTGTTGAACATCACTCATCGCGGGTCTCCTTTCTTTGTCATGGTATAACTGAGGCGGGAACCCAGTCATTTCGGTGGATCACCTCTTCCGGATGATGAGGCGATAAGCGGGTGACCTCTTGTGTATGCCAGCCTTTGACCTGATGGAGGAGGGTGGCAGAGTACCGGCAAAGCCCGCGTCCCAGGGGAAGATTTCCCGGTCGGATCACTTCTACAATCTCTCCAGCCTCAAATGTACCAGTTACTTCTGTAATGCCACAAGGGAGAAGACTTTTCCCTCCTGATAACAAGGCTTGTGCAGCACCCTCATCCACAGTTAGCAGACCTTGGGGGCGGGAGCAGGCGGCAATCCATTGTTCTTTTCGACTGAATCGGCGGGGTTGAGCATCCATATAAGTACCAGATCCCTTATCAATAAGCACGTGAAGCATCCAATCAGGGTGGGTTCCGGCAGAGCCGATATAAACCCGTATTCCTGTTTCGGAAGCCTTTTTTGCAGCCAGCAGCTTGGACTGCATCCCGCCGCTGCCCAGTGGAGATTTGCCTGTGGATGCCATGTGAAACAACGACTGATCCCATTGTTTAATGCGTTCAATTTTTTTTGCACGAGGGTGATCCAATGGGTTGGCGGTGTAGAGACCGTCGGTATTTGTAATCAGGATGAGCCAGTCTGCTTGCAGCAATCCGGCAACCAAGGCGGCCAGCGTATCATTATCTCCCCAACGGATCTCATCCACTGCAACGGAGTCATTTTCATTGATGATGGGAATGATTCCTTGATTTAAAAGGCAGTTCAGGGTATTTAATGCGTTTAAATACCGGGAGCGGTGTTCAAAATCGCTCCGTGTCAACAGGACCTGGGCACAGGATTCATTTCTGCGGGCAAATTCCTCCCGATATCGTTGTACCAAGTGACCTTGACCGACTGCGGCAGCCGCTTGTTTTCCGACCAGCGTTTGCGGTCGGCAAGTAAAGCCCAGTTCATGAAATCCTGCGGCAACGGCTCCCGATGAGACCAATACCACCTGGTATCCGGAGTGTTTAAGTCGGTGAATCGATTCGACATGGTGGCTGAGTTGATTTTGATCCAGTTTTCCAGAATCATCCGTCAATGAAGACGTTCCGATTTTAACGATCAGGGTCTTTTTTTTCATATCCACTCCTCCATACAAAAGACAAACACTCCCCTTCGTTCAAGGACGAAAGGGAGTGTTCTTCCGCGGTACCACCTTGGTTGACATCTGAAGTCCACCTCTGACAGCTGTGGTGTCAACCACAGCCTGTTTCCGAAGGTAACGGTCGGGAAACCGGTCCAGCTTGTCGCTGTCCGCATCAGAAGGTGGGTTCAGATGGGCATCCCGGCAACATCTTACAGCCTCTGGATGTTGCTCTCTGGGCGGTAAGCCAATCTTACTGGCCTTCATCATCGCGTTTTCTCTTACTCGGATTTAATTGTGTATTATTATGCACCCAGATAAATGAAAATGTCAAACAAAAATTGTTGGGGTCAGAGAAATGGTTATTGCAAAGATGCAGTCAAGGCTTTTCGTACCCTTTGATCCGCTTGTCTTGTCGTTTCGGGAAGCCGATATCGGGGAGAAAGTTTTAACACCCAATCACAAGCCGTAAACAGTGAGATGCGATGGCCGATGGAGACATAGACGGGTTTCGTGTGATTCTGAGTGCGTAAAACATGGCCAACGACTTCTCCCTGGTCGATTAAGGGGGTAAATGCTCCCCTGGGATCATCCGGCTCCTTTGCGTCTCCAATGAACCGGGTTTTTCCACAACCAATGGTGGGGAGATCATATAAGACACCCAAATGACTCGCTAAACCGAAGCGTCTGGGGTGTGCCATTCCTTGCCCATCACAAACCAGAAGATCCGGTGTCGTCTTTAATTGTTTAAAGGCCTTGATGATGGGAGGGATTTCTCTAAAAGAAAACAGACCGGGAATATATGGAAAGGAAGCGGTGTCTTCTGCGACAACGGATTCAACAACGTCCAGTGACTCTGCATCCAATATCACTACCGCAGCAAACTGTTTGTCCAATCGGGGATGATAGGCAACGTCAACTCCCGCAACCATTTGCACGGTATCCATCTGATCGGTCTGAATCACCTGGGATGCCAACTGGTGTTGCATCGCTAAAGCCTCTTCCTCTTGTACGTTCCAAGGGTGAACGATGACAGGCTCCATGCTTCTATTTCTCCTTCTGTATGATATCGTTAGACCCTCACTTAAACATCAGGAATCTTCCAGTCAATTTCGGAGTGACCCGCTTCCTTCAAGAGACGGTTAATGGAAGAGAAGGGGCGGCTGCCGAAAAAGCCTCGCTTGGCGGACAGCGGAGAAGGATGAGCGGATTCAATCACCATATGCCGCTTTAAATCGATCAATTTCTTTTTCTTTTTGGCATAGTTTCCCCACAGAACAAAAACGACAGGTGTTTCTTTTTCATTTACCTTACGGATCACGGAGTCCGTAAATGTTTCCCAGCCTTTGTTTTTGTGAGAATTGGCTTGATGGGCCCGTACAGTAAGTACAGCATTCAGCAACAAAATGCCCTGACGAGCCCAATGCTCCAGGTATCCATGATTGGGTGGGTCATATCCCAAATCGTCTTGCAACTCTTTAAATATATTTCGCAGTGAAGGAGGGATGGAAACACCATTACGCACGGAGAAAGAAAGCCCATGAGCCTGATTTTCATTGTGATACGGGTCCTGACCCAACAAAAGAACTTTGACCTGGGAGTAGGGTGTCAGTTCCAGCGCAGAGAAGAGATCCGCTTCGGATGGATAAATGGTATACTGTTTTCGTTCCATTTCCAGAAATTCTGTCAATTGTTGGATGTACGGCTGTTTTAACTCATGGGATAGCACATGTTCCCAATCCTGAGGAAGACGAAAGCTCACCAACAATCCCTCCAAATTCAATATGTATTTTATATATAAAATTATGTTCAATTGGACTTTACCATGTTTATATCGAAATGAGAAGCTATATGGAGGTGAAACGAAAACATTTAGTAGGAAATATGCAAATATTATTTCTTTTATATACAATATTTAGTAAAATGATAAGAGATATGATAGAAATGGAGTAAGAGGTAAATGGATGTGTATCCGATTGAAATGACCATAGGGAAAATGTTACAGCGCAGAGCAAGGTTTAATCCTGCTTTGGAGGCATTGGTCGGTCCGAAGCGTCGGGTGACTTACTATGAGTATGATCAATGGACCAATCAGGTGGCTCACTATTTGCTGGATCGGGGAGTACAAAAAGGGGATCGGATCGCTTTGTGTTCCGAGACGAATATCTTATTTCCCCTTTTATATATGGGGGCTGCCAAGATGGGGGCGATTTCCGTTCCTCTGAACTGGCGTTCCAGTCCGGAAGTGATTCAATGGTGTATTGAACATACAGAGCCCAAGATGATTTTTTATGATGAACCCTTTAAGGAATTGATCACCTCTTTGGATCTTGCTGAGTCTCTACCGACGGTTCAGACTTCTTTTTTTTATGACTTCCATGCTGACTTTGAAGCGGAGCTACAATCTTATCCTTCTACTGACCCCGATGTTGACGTAAAAGGTGAAGATCCGGTGGGAATCACCTTTACTTCTGGTACCACAGGAAGACCGAAAGGTGTGGTTCTTACACATAACAATTTTTATGCAGCGGGGATTTTTAACGGATTTGCGATGGAAAACCGTCAGACTGGATTTCGTATGTTATATGCAACCCCATTGTTTCACGCATCGGGAAACAGCATGTTGGGTTATCAGGCATTAAGCGGACTTACATATATTTTTCTCCCTCAGCTGGAACCGGACTTGTTGTTGGAAACGATAGAAAGAGAGAAGGTTCAGTCCACCTTCCTGCCTCCGGCTCTGTTAAATCTGATGTTGCCGATGATCTATCAAAAGAACAAGGTGCTCAGTTCTCTTCAACGAATCGTTACAGGGGGTTCCATTCTTTCTCCTTCCTTGGTGCGGGATTATGCATCATTGGGTTACAACATTGTACAAGGGTATGGATTAACGGAAAGCACTTCAACGGGAACATATTGGAATGTAAGTATGGGCTATCATACATGTGATTCTGTGGGCAAGCCGTTCTTAAATGAGATGAAGGTGCTTGATCCCAATACAAGGGAAGAAGTTCCGACAGGAGAGATCGGAGAACTGGCGATTCGTGGTCCCATGCTGTTTAAAGAGTATTGGCGAAACCCTGAAGCGACGGAAAAAGCCTTTCACAATGGTTGGTTTCTGACTGGGGATGCTGTTCGGATGGATGAAGAAGGGTTTGTTTATATCGTGGATCGTTATAAGGATGTCATCTTCTTCAGCGGATTGGATGCGATCTATCCAAGCGAGGTGGAAAAAGTCCTGAAAAAGATGGATGAGATTGCTGATGTTTCTGTGGTGGGGGTTCGCCATGATCGGTGGGGAGAATTGCCCTGTGCATTTGTTGTCAAAAAGTCGGAAGGAGTTACCCGTGAACAGGTTCTCCAATATGCCCATAACCGATTGGAAAAGCATAAGCTGGCGGATGTGCTCTTTGTGGACGAATTGCCCAGAAATCCGCTCGGCAAGGTGGAAAAGCCAAAGTTGAGAGAGCTTTATCACCCGCAATCCTCTACTTTGTAAGGGAAGTATACTGGAATTTGCTTATCCCAAAACGGCTGGATCATGGATCGTCCGTTTTGGGATTTTGTTATGTCTAACTTCGGAATCGATCCAGGTTGGCGAAAAATTCTTTGATGAATTCATAGAAAAGTTTTTCTGACGGAGGCAGTTCCCGATTGTTGGGTATAATCATGCCCACAGTACGGGTCAGTTGCGGTTCACTGATCGGAATTTTTACCGTGGCCCTCGGAATGCTTTCCATGAGGGTAATTTCCGGGAGAAGGGTAACGCCCAAACCGGCGGCGACCAATCCCTTAATGGCATCGATATCTTCCCCTTCAAAAGAAACTTTCGGCGTAAACCCCATCTGCTGGCAGGCTTCCACCACAATCTGATTTAAAACAAACCCGGATGGAAACAGAACAAATGAGTGCTTTCTCAGTTGATCGAGACGCAAGGCAGGTTGATCGGAAAATTCATGATTGGATGGGAGCAGGGCAATCAGCTTTTCTGAAAAAAAGATCTCCCCTTGATAATCTTTTTCATCCGTTGGAACAGGAGCAATCAAGGATAGTTCCACCTCTCCCCGAACCAGCCAATTGGTTAATTGCCGGACGGAACCCTGACGTAGTTGAAAGCCGATGTTGGGGTATTTCATCCGAAACGCTGAAATCACGCGCGGCAAAATATGGGAGGCCATACTGCTGGGAAAGCCAAGTCGGATGGTTCCCCGTTCCGGATCCAAAAACTCTTCAATCTCCACTTTGGCCTTTTCAATCTCCATAAGTGATTTCTCAGCATGTTCCATGAAAATTTTTCCAAGCGGAGTCAATCTTACATTCCTTCCTTCTCTGACAAACAGTTGAATGCCCAGTTCTGATTCCAGATTGGCGATTTGACGGCTGACCGCTGATTGGGCTACATGAAGGGCATTTGCCGCTTCGGTAACATGTTCCCGTTTGGCCACTTCAATGAAATATTGAATCTGTCTCAGCTCCATATTATTGCCTCCATACGGAATCAATCTCAATATGAGATCGTTTTTATCTAAAATATATATTGTTGTGATTGATTCTACCCCTTAAAATAACAAGTAAACACTTTAAGTGCAATACGGCTACGGATTATCCGTCGAACGACCGTAGTTGTTCGGCATTCCTTTTAAGAGGATAAAACATAGAGGAGATGGAACAGCTATTTTGGGGAAAGAGGGTGAGTGCCATGACATTTACAAAGTTTCCGAAACAGCAAGGTTTGTACAGTTCCCAACATGAGCATGATGCTTGCGGAATTGGACTGGTGGCTGACTTAAAAGGAAATCCAACCCACGATATTGTAAAGGAAGGTTTGGAAATTCTCTGTCGATTGGTTCACCGGGGCGGACGGCAAGGGACTCACACCGGTGATGGATCCGGGATTATGCTTCAGCTGCCGCACCAATTTTTCAAAAAGAAACTGGATTTTGAATTGGTTGAACCGGGATTGTACGGAGTGGGAATGGTCTTTTTTCCGACCGACCCACAAGAGCGTTTAAAATATGAAGAGATGTTGGAATCGATTGTGGCGGAAGAAGGTCAAAGTCTTTTGGGATGGAGAACGGTTCCTGTTGATCCTTCGATGCTGGGAACAGAAGCGCAGGAAACCCGCCCCTTCATCCGCCAAGTATTTATCGCCCGAAACCGGAAACTATCCAATGAATTGGATTTTGAGCGAAAATTGTATGTGATCAGAAAGCGTTTTGAAAAAGAAGCAGGTGATGCTGTCTATATTCCCAGTCTATCCAGTCGAACCATTGTCTACAAGGGATTATTGACTCCGAAGCAGATGAATCTATTTTACCACGATCTCAACGATCCGGACTTTATGTCCGCATTTGCCATGGTGCACAACCGATTCAGCACAAATACCTTCCCCAGTTGGGAGCGTGCACACCCCAACCGGTACTTGTTGCACAACGGGGAAATCAATACCTTGCGTGGAAATGTCAATTGGATGCTGGCGCGTGAGCAAATGTTTGAAAGCGATGCTTTCGGCAGTGACTTGGAGAAAGTGTTACCGGTGATGGATTTGAAGGGAAGCGATTCAGCCATCCTGGATAACTGTTTTGAATTTCTTGCCCTGTCCGGGAGATCGCTTCCGCATGTCGCCATGATGATGATCCCGGAACCGTGGGACAAAAATGATGAACTGTCCGACGCAAAGCGGGCGTTTTATGAATATCACAGCTGCCTGATGGAGCCGTGGGACGGACCGACAGCCATTGCTTTTTCCGATGGCTGGCAGATCGGGGCGGTTCTGGACCGAAATGGCCTCCGTCCAGCCCGTTACTATGTCACCACGGATGATAAGATGATTCTCTCCTCTGAGGTGGGGGTTTTGGATGTTCCGCCGGAAAAGGTGGCTTATAAAGGGCGTCTGAAGCCGGGACGAATGCTGTTGGCTGATCTCCGGGAAGGACGAATTATATCTGATGATGAGTTGAAAGAAGCGATCGCCGCTGCCCATCCCTACAGGGAATGGTTGAAGGAGCACTCCGTTTCCGTAAAAGAGTTGCCCGATCATGAGTACGTGTCAGAAGTGGATGAACAAGAGGCATTAAACCTGCAGAACGTTTTTGGCTACACCTATGAGGAATTGAATAAAAATCTGGCGCCGATGGTGACGGAAGGGAAAGACCCGATCGGGTCGATGGGAAACGACACGCCTTTGGCCGTGCTCTCCAATCGCCCGCAACTCCTGTACAATTATTTTAAACAATCGTTTGCTCAGGTGACCAATCCGGCCATTGATGCGATCCGGGAAGCTTGTGTCACCTCTACACTGACTTATCTGGGCTCCGAGGGGAATTTGTTGAACCCTGAACCAAAACATTGCCGTCGTCTTCGTTTAGATACACCGGTGATTTCAAACGAGGAATGCGAAAAGATTCGTAAAAATCCGTTTTTTGAGTTTGGCTCCCAAACGCTGTCGATCCTGTTCCCGGTAGAACGCGGAGAAGAAGGAATGGCAGAGTCGCTTGAAGCACTCTTCGTTGAGGCGGATCAAGCGATTCGGGACGGAGCGACACTAATTTTCCTCAGCGACCGGGGAGTGGACAAAGAGCATGCGGGAATTCCGGCTTTGTTGGCAACCAGCGGCTTGCATCATCATTTGGTGCGACAAGGAACGCGTACCCAGGTCAGTTTAATTGTTGAATCCGGTGAACCCAGAGATGTGCATCAGTTTGCCATGCTGCTGGGGTATGGTGCAGATGCGATCTGTCCGTACCTGGCGCAGGATACCATTCGCAATATGGTGCAGAAAGGCATGATCCCAGATATGTCAGAGGACGAAGCCGTGAGGAGATATCTCCGTACAGCTACAGACGGGATTGTCAAGGTGATGTCCAAGATGGGGATCTCCACCATACAGAGCTACCGAGGGGCTCAGATTTTTGAAGCGATTGGAATCCATCAATCGGTAATCGATCGGTACTTTACCCGAACCACCTCCCAGCTGGGTGGAATTGACCTTAATGTGATTGCCAAAGAGGTCTTGATTCGACATACAGATGCCTTTGCCTCTAGAGAAATCGGTAATCAGAGTCTGGAGCCGGGAAGTGATCTCCAATGGCGTCGCAACGGGGAGTATCATGCTTTTAATCCAACAACCATTCATACGTTGCAACAAGCTTGTCGCCAGGGGGACTATGATCGGTATCGCCAATTTTCCAAAATGATGGAAGGTGAAAATCTCGCCTTTCTCCGTGGGCTCTTTGAAATGAAAAGCGGTCAAGGCCCCATTCCCTTGGATGAAGTGGAATCGGTTGAATCCATTGTTCGTCGCTTTAAGACCGGAGCGATGTCTTATGGAGCACTGAGTGAGGAAGCACATGAGGTATTGGCAATCGCCATGAACCGGATCGGCGGGAAAAGTAACAGTGGTGAAGGCGGAGAAGATCCCGGTCGATTTGTACCGGATAAAAACGGGGACCTTCGTCGGAGTGCCATTAAACAGGTAGCTTCTGGTCGCTTCGGGGTTTCCAGCCATTACTTGGTCAATGCAAATGAAATTCAGATTAAGGTGGCACAGGGAGCAAAGCCTGGGGAAGGCGGGCAACTTCCAGGAAGCAAAGTCTATCCTTGGATTGCAAAAGTGAGAGGCTCCACTCCAGGAGTCGGATTAATCTCTCCACCGCCTCACCACGATATTTACTCCATTGAAGACTTGGCGCAGCTGATCCATGATCTGAAAAATGCCAATCCGGAAGCCCGAATCAGCGTAAAGTTGGTTTCCAAACCGGGTGTGGGAACGATTGCTGCCGGTGTTGCCAAAGGGTTGGCCGATGTGATTGTCATCAGCGGATACGAGGGAGGAACGGGTGCCTCTCCCCGGACCAGCATCCGGCATGCTGGGATGCCATGGGAGATGGGGCTGGCGGAAACACACCAGACCTTGCTTTTGAACCGTCTCCGTGATCGGGTGACCCTGGAGACCGATGGAAAGATGATGACCGGTCGTGATGTGGTTGTAGCTGCCCTGCTTGGTGCAGAAGAGTATGGTTTTGCTACGGCACCGTTGGTGGTGATGGGATGTGTGATGATGCGCGCCTGTCATTTGGATACCTGTCCGGTGGGTGTGGCCACACAAAACCCGGAACTGCGGAGGAAGTTTACCGGAAATCCGGATCATGTCGTCAACTATATGATGTTTGTCGCCCAGGAAGTCCGGGAAATCATGGCCCAACTCGGTTTCCGCCGGATCGACGAAATGATTGGCCGTACGGATGTGTTGAAGAGGAACCAACAGGCTTCCTCCCATTGGAAGGCGAAGCATTTGAACCTTTCCCCGCTTTTGGTTCAGCCGGATGTACCCAAAGAGGTGGGACGTTTCCATCAACGGGATCAAGATCACCAGTTGGATCAAACATTGGATCGCCGAAAGTTGTTGCCGTTGAGTCAGCCTGCACTCCAATCCGGTCAATCGGTGAAGGCCTCCCTCTCCATTAAAAATACGGATCGGGTAGTGGGAACTCTTCTTGGAGCCGAAATAACGAAAAAATATGGCGAAAAAGGCCTTCCGGAGGATACCATTCAACTTCAGTTCAAAGGTTCCGCTGGACAGAGCTTTGGAGCGTTTGTGCCGAGAGGGGTGACACTCTCCCTGGAGGGAGATGCCAACGATTACGTTGGGAAAGGACTGTCAGGAGGTAAGATTGTTGTTTATCCTCCTGAAAAATCCTCCTTCATTCCTGAGAAAAATGTCGTCATCGGAAATGTCGCTTTTTATGGGGCGACAGGTGGCGAAGCCTATATCCGGGGATTCGCCGGAGAGCGATTCTGTGTTCGGAATAGCGGTGTTCATGCAGTGGTTGAAGGCGTGGGAGACCACGGATGCGAATATATGACCGGAGGACGTGTCGTGATCCTGGGAGAGGTGGGCAAAAATTTCGCCGCCGGGATGTCTGGCGGGATCGCCTATGTGATGACGGATGATCTGGATGCGTTTGCCGCTCGTTGCAATCAGGAGATGG
Organism: Melghirimyces algeriensis; assembly: GCF_900182565.1. Lineage (GTDB taxonomy): Bacteria > Bacillota > Bacilli > Thermoactinomycetales > DSM-45169 > Melghirimyces > Melghirimyces algeriensis. Next base: position 22,207 of record NZ_FXTI01000003.1, read on the forward strand.
TACTTCTGGAAGCGTTGGATGATGATATGGAAGTGGCTGAGGTGAAGCGGATGATTCGCAATCACCTGCACCATACCGGAAGTCAACAGGCGCAAAAAGTACTGGATCAATGGAAGGAATCCGTCAATCAATTTGTCAAAGTGATTCCAAATGAATATAAACAGATGCAACAATCGATTGAAACCTTGATGGAAAGAGGACTAAACCGTCAGACAGCGATGGAAAAAGCGTTTGACCAGAAGAAAAGGAATCGTTCCGCGCAAAAACATTCAAAAAGAGAACCGATACTCACGTAAAAGAAAGGAGTGTGACAGATGGGAAAAGCCACGGGATTTATGGAATATGAACGAAAAACGGCTGAGGAGCGAAACCCACTTTCCCGACAGAATGACTGGAATGAATACCAGAAACGCATGCCCGTGGACGAATTGAAGCGTCAGGGTGCCCGTTGTATGGATTGCGGCACCCCCTTCTGTCATACGGGAATCCAACTAAACGGTACGGATTCTGGATGTCCTTTGTATAACCTGATCCCTGAATGGAATGATCTTGTCTATCGGGGGCATTGGAAAGAGGCACTGGAACGGCTCCTGAAAACCAATAACTTTCCGGAATTTACCGGAAGAGTGTGTCCTGCTCCCTGTGAAGGGGCCTGTACGGTAGCCATTTATGATCCGCCTGTAGCGATTAAGAGTATAGAGAGAGAAATCATTGACAAGGGGTTTGATGAAGGTTGGATTGTTCCCCAGCCACCGAAGCGTCGTACTGAGAAAAAAGTGGCGATTGTCGGTTCCGGTCCCGCGGGTCTGGCTGCGGCGGATCAATTAAACAAAGCGGGTCACTGGGTAACTGTATTTGAGCGGGATGACCGCATTGGCGGTTTGCTGATGTATGGAATTCCAAACATGAAGTTGGAGAAAGCGTTGGTTCAGCGTCGGGTTAATCTGTTGAAAGAAGAAGGGATTGTTTTTATCACCAACACAGAGATTGGAAAAGACTTGACATTGGAACAGATCCGTAACCAATATGATGCGGTGATCCTCTGTGCGGGAGCCCAAAAACACCGGAGTCTGCCGATTGAAGGGCACGATCTGAATGGAGTTCACTATGCCATGGATTACCTGACACAATCCACCAAAGCGTTATTGGATTCCAGTTACCGTGAATCAATTCATGCGGAAGCCAAAGACGTGATTGTAATCGGTGGTGGGGATACCGGAGCGGATTGTGTGGCCACAGCCCTGCGACAGAAGTGCAGCAGTGTTGTCCAATTCGGTCGTCATCCCCGACTCCCCGATCAACGGACAGATGAGAATCCTTGGCCAGAATATCCATTCGTATTCTCGCTGGATTATGCTTATGAAGAGGCAAAATCCCGTTTTGGAAACGATCCCCGTCAGTATTCCATTATTACCAAGCGAATTGTGGGAGATCATCGGGGGCATGTGAAAGAACTTCATACGGTGGAAGCGGAGAAAATCGTGGATGACCAAGGGAACTATACATTCCGGGAACTGCCGAACACCTACAAGGTGTGGCCTGCTCAATTGGTGTTGGTGGCCATTGGTTTTGAAGGAACAGAAGATGCCCTGCTCCAGGGATCTGGCTTGGAGCATCATCGACGTAAGGTAAAAGCTGAGTATGGAAAATATATAACCAACGTTGAAGGGGTTTTCGTTGCCGGTGATATGCGCCGGGGACAGAGCTTGATTGTATGGGCGATCCATGAAGGCCGGGAGGCAGCCCGTGAGTGTGATCGCTTTCTGATGGGAACCACCCAATTGCCGTAAGGTAAACGGAATCGGATTGAACCGGTGTAAATCACACGCCGGTTCTTTTTTTGTTCTTATGAACTGATCATTTTATAAATACTCCTATAAAGTATGTATTTTGTGGGAAAACCGTCCTTTTTTGATGATAAAAACATATAGAATGTATTTTTTAGAATGATTAAAGCGTAAATATGTTGCTTTTCTATGAATAATGTCTTTATGATGAATATAGAAAATGAAGGAGGTAAGGCAGATATGAATGTCATTGGAGAATTGCTCAGGGATCGAAGTCGCCTCAATCCGGATCTGGAAGCGGTGGTGGAAGGAACGAAGCGTTTGTCATTCAAGGAATACAATGAGACGGTGAACCAACTGGCACATTATCTCCTGGAACGAAAGGTTGAAAAAGGAGATCGGGTAGCTTTGCTGTGCAAAAACAGTGCAGCTTTTCTCCTTGTTTATATGGCCGCTGCCAAGGTTGGAGCGATCACGGTTCCTGTGAACTGGCGATTAAAGCCGGATGAAATCCAATGGATTCTTCATGATTCCGGGGCCAAGGTGTTGTTTTATGATGATTCCTTGGAATCCGGGTTGCCATCATTGGATCGTTTGGAAGCGATTACGACGGATATTCGTGTGTTTGAGGAAAAGTTTCCCGATGCATTAACCATGGGGCTTTCAACCGAGGAACCGGAGGTCTTGGTAGAGGAAACAGATCCTGCACTGATTATCTATACCTCTGGAACGACGGGCAGACCCAAAGGGGTTGTATGTACCCATGCCAATGTCTTCGCTGCGGCCATGAGCAATTCCTATACGCTGGATCAACGGTTTAAAGATCGTTTTTTGTTTGTCACCCCGCTGTTTCATATCAGTGGAATGGTGTTAAGCATCAATGCATTGATGGAGGGAATTACCGTTGTATTGCGACCCACGTTTCATCCCGTGGACTTGTGGGAGACCATTGAATCGGAACGAATCACCGGGATGATGTCGGTGCCGTCGATGCTTCCGTTTATGTTGGAGATGATCAAAAACAGCGATAAGGATGTCTCCTCCCTTCGCTCTATCGTTTGTGGCGGTTCCAGGGTTCCCGAAGATCTGATTCAGGAATTTTATGAACTGGGTTTTCCCATTATTCAAGTTTATGGTGCTACGGAATTTACGGGTGCCATTACCTATTGGATGCCGGATATGGGCCCCATGGATCGTTGCGATTCTGTAGGAAAAGGGTTGTACCTGACAGATATCCGGATTTTGGACCCGATTACGCATGAACCGATGCTTCCAGGAGAAGTGGGGGAAATCGTCTGTCGGGGGAAGCAAGTGTTTTTGGGGTATTGGAACAACAAAGAGGAGACAGAGAACGTTCTTAAAAATGGATGGTATCATACCAGAGATGTGGGGAAATTGGATGCTGACGGATTTCTTTATGTGATTGACCGGCTGCGGGATATGATCATTTGCAGCGGTGAAAAGGTTTTTCCGGCTGAAGTGGAATCTGTGGTCGTTCAGCTGGACGGCGTGTCTGAAGTAGCTGTCATTGGTGTAGAAGACCCGGTTTGGGGAGAAATCCCCCGTGCGTATGTGGTCAAGGAGAAGGAGTCACATCTGACGGAAGAAATGGTGATTTCCCATGCCCGCAATTTTTTGGCGGACTACAAGCTTCAGCAAGTGGAGTTTGTGGAAGAGTTGCCAAAAAACAGCATGGGTAAGGTTTTAAAATATGTTCTCAGGGAATATGCAAATTAATAATTGAATTTCATTCCTTGTGGTTAATAAACCATAGCGGTTCTTACCGGACCGCTATGGTTTATTTATTCCGCTTCGGGTGGTTCTTCCGCATCCAGGATAAGAGCGAAGGGGATTCGTTTTTGTCTTTCGCCATTTTGTATGAGAATGAACTGTTCGGTTGAATTGATTTTCATGACGTATCCGCAAATCTTCCTGGGACCGTATGTGTCTGCGTATGTGATCACAATGGGCGTTTCATCCATATAGGAGTGTTGAATCTGCCGTTCGATGTTTTCCAACACATCCGGATGGAGATCTGGGGGTCTGTATACGCTTTTTCGCTTACGCTCCAGCCACAGCCCCTCTTCATATTCAGGGAGGATCATCCGGTGTCCTTCCCACAGTTTGTTGCCACGATCCATGTCAATCACCTCTTCTTTATCATACACAAACATATATTCGCATATGAGATGTAAATATTGGTCCTTCTTAAAAAAAGAAAAAACCGCCTGAGCCTCCACGGTTTTCATTGCGGAGTCAGACGGTGTTTGTTTGGATCGGGCTTTAGGAAGTGCTTAAGCGCTGTTCGGTTAATACCGTTGTTTCCGGAACGACACCAAAATGCTTCACCAAGCCCTGCTTAAATGAAGAGAGAACCTGATCGACAAGACTTCCCTCCAATCCTCCCAGAATCTCACAAACGAGAATCACGTTTCGGGTGTGCGGGGTGATCAGAGCCGTTTTTGCCTGACGCCAGACGAAGTGCCGGGTTAGAATTTCCGAACCGCTTGCATATGCGACCTCGTCGGAAGGCAGGGCCACGGGTTCTTGGGCATCCAGAGCTGTAAATTGGTCCCCTGGTTTGGTAAGACGCAGTTCAAGTTTCGATTGGATCTGATCAAGATCAAATCCTCCAACCGGCACGATGTGACGAAGAGAAACCGCATTGTAGAAATCAACCAGGGGATTAATCTGAAATGGTTTTCCTCCTTTCAAGGCCCGTCGTAGCATCGATTCGATTGAACTGGGAAATTCGGATGCTTTTACACCCATCTTTTTAAAGTGTTCTCGCCAAGGTTTAATGGATGGATGAGATTGTGCATTCCCATAGACGGATGCTTCTTGGGCGTTGTACCAAGCTTCCTTGAGTTCTTCCGTCACTTTGGGGTTTGTAGACGTATTGTTGATATCATGGGCAATAGCGACGACAACCTGCATATTTGGAAAGTATTGAAAGATATCTTTGTGAATAACGAACTTCATGAGTGAATGTCCTCCTTTTGGTGCTGATCTTGACGAGGAAGTTGTTGATCCGCACGAGAATTCGTTCGATTCACCAGCCATGCACCCAGAATAACGGCGATGATGCCTATAGACATCGTGAACGTGATGTTTTCGTCCAGAAAGATCACCCCTAAAATGACGGCAACAATCGGGTTAATCAACATGATGTATGAGAATGTTACACTGTGGAGGTTTTCTATTAGAAAGAATGTTAGCCAATAGGCTAGAGCCGAACCGATCAGAGCCAGGTAGAAGAGGGAGCCTAATCCGGCCCAGCTCGTAACCGAATCAATGGATACGGAAGGGTCCAATATGAGGGAGAGTCCGAATAAGTAGAGACCGGATGCCCCCAGATGAATTGCCGTATTCGCGTATGTATCCCCTCGAATATAGCGTTTACTGTAGGTGTAGGAAAGAGCATAGCAAAGTGCTGCACCGATGACTGCCAGCTGTGCAATAAGGCGCATTTCTTCACTCCCGGTAAAACCGGTACCTGTTCGCTGTCCGGATGTCAGTACGACACCGATAAATCCAATGACGACAGCTAAATATTGCGTTGAGTGGATCTTTTCATGCGTCCAGAACCGGGCGAGGATCAGGGAGAAAAACGGCACAGTGGCCACAAGAATGGCTGTTTGTCCGGATGGAATGTAGCGTTCCGCCCAGAAAATAAGCGCAAATGCACTTCCGTTAAAAAATGCAAATATGAATAGATTACGCCATTCCACCCAACGTTTTGGTGGCTTGCGGCGAATCGCTACCATCACCATAGCGATGGCAACACAAGCGACCAGGTTTCTTAGTGCAGCCAGCATAAAGGGAGGCCAGAACTGAACACCAACCTTGATAAATAGGTAAGTAGATCCCCAAATAAACGACATGGCAATAAAACCGATTGCTACAGAAAGACGCACCTACACCATCCTCCCCCATATTTTTATTATGAATATTTAATAACAAACATAAATATAGAATGTTTTGAAGGTATTTTAAATCAAGTTGGCGAGAGTGGCAATACCTTGTTCGATTCGTTCTTCTTCTGCATAACTAAAGGAAAGGCGGAGATAGGGTAATCCCTGGGTGGGGTCGGTAAAGAAATACGAACCAGGGATATAAGAAACCCCTTGATCTAGTGCTATCGGTAAAAGTTTAGATGTATTAACATATGGTAAATGAACCCAAACAAAAAAACCACCAAGGGGCTTGCTCCATTTTGCTTTTTCGGGCATATGCTTTTTTAAAGCTCTCAACATGGTTTTCAAACGTTGAGAGTAACTATGGCGTAATTGTTTGATATGGGAATCAAAATCGAATTCAGTTAGAAAGCGAGTAGTCACAGCCGAGGTAAACGGGTGGTCTGCATCTTTTTTGAAGTGGGCCATAGCGGTGATAATAGGCTTTGGAGCTGCTGTCCATCCAATACGTAATCCAGGAGCAACTACTTTGGACATGGAACCTAAATAAATGACCCGTTTCTTCGTATCTAATGCCTTAATGGGTGGTGGTAGATCCGGTCCTGAGAGTTGCCCGTAAGCATCATCTTCTATGATAAGGAAGTTATAAAGTTCAGCCAGAGATAACAAGTCCTTACGCCTTTGCAGTCCAAGGCTTACACCAGTGGGATTGTGAAAGGTCGGGATGGAATATAGTACTTTTGGAAGGGGAAGTCCTCTGGCATGCCTCATCTCTAAATCGTCCGCCAGAACCTTAACGTCAAGCCCTTCATGATCGATTGGATATTCAATTAAATGCGGGGTATAATTTCGAAAGATTTCAAGGGCTTCCATGTAGGTGGGAGATTCTACTGCTACCAGATCGTTTTTATGTAGAAGTACTCGAGCTGCAAGATCCAAGGCTTGGGTACTTCCAGCGGTAGCGAGAACTTCTGACGTTGTCGTTGAAATCCCACGAATGGCGGAACGCGACTGTAATAATGGCTTTAAATTTGCCATCGCTGAACTGCCTAAGTACTGAAAGGGTCTATCTCCTTCAGTTAAGCAAAGCACTGATACAGATTGAGAGAGCTGATAAACCGGAATTGCCTCTGGGTATGGATAACCCACGTCCAGACGTATACAATCTTTTGAGGGGGAAGGCGCCCACTGTCCTGGTGGACCGAGAGCGAGCGCCTGTCTGATTAATGGCGGGAAGGAATAATCATTAACCATAGATATAGCACCTTCTACTACAAGTTATCCAGTGAAGGAATAGGAATGTCCTTGCTTACCTCAAGAGCCAACTTCTGCAACGTATCCCACAATTGTTTAATGTCATCTTCAGTAGTATGAATATTACCAATTGATATTCGGATTACATACCCATCTCGAATGACCGCGTGTGATGCAAAAGCAGTTCCAGATTGATTTAAGCGAGCTAGCAACTCAGCATTAAGCCGATCCAGATAATCGCGAAGAACCGCTCGTTGTTCCAATGTTACTCGTTCCCATACGGTCTGAATAGAATAGGGAACATAGCGTAAGCAAACAAGGGCAAACGGGGAAGTGGCAGAGCAAGCAAAATCCGGATGGGAAGTTGCTTGCGCAGCTAACCATCGTGCTAACCGAACACTTTCTCCTAATCGTTTGGCTAATCCCTCTCGACCAAAACTCCGGATTACCCACCATAGCTTCAAGGCACGGAAGCTACGACCGAGTTGTAATGAGAAATCCATAAAGTCAACACTACCGTCTTCTTTAACCGTTCGAAGGTATTCTGGAACAAGGCGAAAGCTGTTGGCTAAGGCGCCACGGTGGTGGCAAAACAATGCCGTAACCTCTAGCGGAGTGTAGAGACACTTATGGGGGTTAACTACAACAGAATCCCCTTTCTGAAGATCTTCGGCATCAGTCCGAATTTCCGGAACTAAATTCCAGAACCCACCGTACGCAGCATCGATATGTAGCCAAGTATCATATCTTTTACAGATTTCTGAGATTGAAGAAACAGGATCTGTTGACCCCGTTGCAGTAGTACCAACGGTTGCGACAACCGCCATTGGGCGGAAACCGAGATCTAGGTCAAGCTGAATGGCTTCCTCAAGCTTATCTGGAATCAGGCGATATTGTTCATCCGATGATATCTTAACGACATTCTCGGTTCCTACACCCAGTGCAATGGCAGCCTTCTCTATGGAGGAATGTGCTTGATCGGAAGTATAGATGCGTAGACGGGGGATATATCGTCCGGTCAAACCCTGTGTACGTACGTTCAAATCTGACTGTTGATCTCGTGCGGCAGCAAGTGCGTAGAAGGTAGCTAAAGATGCACCGTTGAGCAGTACTCCATCTCCAAAAGGGTCATACCCGACCATCTCTGCAAGCCAACGGAGGATAACCGATTCAAGAGCAGAAGCAGCTGGGGCTGCTTTCCAAACCATTGCATTAACGTTTAAACTTGAAATTAGTAGATCCGCAAGAATTCCAGGGAAGCTTGCGGAGATGCTGAAATAGGCATGAAACGATGGATGGTTCCAGTGGGTTAAGTGAGGAATGATCTTCTCCCATGTTTCATCTAGAGTTGATTCAAAAGATCTAGGCTTTTCCGGTATCGGACTGTCAAGCAAATCAAATAATTCCTTTGGAGAGATGTTTGTAGTAACTGGTAATTCATGGATTGTCTCGAAGTGCTCCCGAATCAGCTGTAATAATTTCTGACCATGTTTCTCAAACTGAGACGGGTCCCAGTCACCCAAATTGATAACAGGATGAGTTGATGAAGATGGTTTAGTCATGAACGTTCCCCCACGAACAAATCGTAAACCTCATTATCATGGTTGGTCGGTCGATCATCCCAATCCCACGCTCCGGAGACGCTTAAATTTGCTCCAGAAATATAAGAGGCTTTTTTGGAAACTAGAAAGGTAACTGCATTGGCCACCTCTTCAGGTCGTCCCAGTCGCCCCATAGGGACGCGTTTTTCCATCCATTTGGCTTGTTCTGGTGGTAAATAACCGTTGTCTATTAGACCTGGTGACAGACAGTTAACGGTGATTCCGTAAGGAGCTTCTTCCGAGGCGAGTGTACGAGTAAGGATTAGTACACCAGTTTTTGAGATCGAATATGCTGCAATATTAGGTGCGCTTCGAACCATGTGGGTTGGACTTAATCCAATGTTTATAATACGCCCCTTGCGTCGCTCACGCATCCCGGGAAGAATGGCATGACACATGTAAAAGACACTGTGTAGATTACTTCTGACCACGTTATCCCATTCAGTTGGGTCCATCTTAGCAATGGGTTTTAAGAAAAAGTCACCAACATTGTTCACAAGAATGTCTATAGGACCCAATTTTTTATTTACACTAGAAACAAGAGTTGTAGTATCTTGTGGTTTTGTAACATCCGCTTGTATGATTACAGCCCGCCGACCCATAGACTCAATCTGATCTTTAACTTTATTTGCATGCTCCTTTTGGTTTCGATATACAATTGCCACGTCTGCTCCTTGTTCTGCTATTGCTAGAGCAATAGCTTTCCCAATGCCTCTTGAACTTCCAGTGACAACTGCAACCTGGCTCTGCAAGCTCATATTTGACCTCCCGCTGTTCTTCCATGTTGATGATCATGATTGTGCTCCACCTCTACTTGTAAATCGTTAAAATAATGGATGTCCCGAGGTTTAGAGCAGTACTTACCATAGAATTCAGCCAATTTCGGCTCTTCCTGAGTTGTAAGGTCTTCATGAAGTTCACGGCTTCGCCAAGGATATTGCATAATCACTTCGGTCGGCTTTTCCATTCGTTGGTGAAATGATGCGTGACCGCACCATCCTGGATGTTCGTGAGCAGCGGGCCCTACCATGTCATCCATCTGTTGCATCAGTTCTAAAGCCTAGCTTTCAAGCCCAGGTTTCAGGTACCAGGTTTCCATGACTGTAATCATCAGGATTCCTCCCCTGTATTTTGCTCGGCATTTTGTTTGTATGCATAAAACTCCTGAAGTAACGAAGCCCCGTCGTCTACGAATTTCTGACAAACTAATGCATGATGTTTGCGATTCTGACTTTGAGACTTCGATAGCCGGGTCCATGCTTCCACTACATCGGCCGGCCATTGTTTTCGAGTACCCAGTTCTGCTTGCAGGCAGTGACGAAGATTAAGGACTCCGTCGACCATGACCTTATGCTCAGTGTTTAATTCACCCGTGAAGCCAGGACTAAGGTATGGAGGCATCATGGATGGCCGAATTAAGTTTTCATAACGATCCTTCGAGAAGTCGGCTGCATACTTCATGGTAGAGGTAGAGGCGTCGTAGAGTGCGGTTAGCCTGTTCAGCGAACTGACCAGCCTAGACCAGTCACGTTGTACTAAAGCATTCATGCTGTCATCTAATACTGTATTCATGGATACCAGAAGCACATGGAATACATGGTGACCTTGTTTCCAACGTAAAACAGCCTGCCAATGATCGTTGGAAACAGTGGTACTGTCCCCCATAACTTACCTCCTTTGCTGCTCTTTCTCACATATTTGTACCCATTTTTCCTGTGTAACCTGGAAGACATTTAACCATCCTTTGATACTCTTATACTTATCTTCCACATCAAGATTGCTCCTTTCCAAATCCTTGACGTGATTTTGGTATAAGTTTAAACAGGACTTTGACCAATCTACAAGATCTGGTGAGTTACGTAACAAGTAAAAGTACTGATCGTATTCCTCTTCAGTGGAGTTTCCGTGGACAGAATCGGGTACTTTAGATTCTGGCGGAATAGTAAGAGGTTCAATTAATCCGTAATCAAAGTTCTTTCGCTCTTTTTTGTCAGACATTTGGTTTTACCCCCTTGTTACCGTGGAAGTCTCTATAAGTCCTTCCTTAAAATCTTTCACAATTTCCTGTGAAGCGTTTCGTCCGGGTACACCAAATACTCCTCCGCCAGGATGAGCTCCGGACCCACATAAAAATAGATTATTAACCGGAGTCCGATATTTGGCCCATCCTAGAACAGGACGTAGAGAGAAGAGTTGATTTAGGGACATGGCACCATGATAGAGGTTTCCGCCTGTTAGACCAATTTCCCTTTCCAAATCCTTTGGCGAGTATACTTTGCGTGCGAGAACAGAATCCTTAAATCCAGGCGCGTACTCCTCAATACAATCGAGAACCTTGTCCGCATAGGATTCCTTAATTTCATCCCAGGTTGCATCTTTAAGGGTATAAGGAGTGTACTGCAAGTAGATACCCATTAGATGTTTTCCTTCTGGGGCAAGGGATGGATCAAGTACTGTTGGAATGGAGCATTCAATGTGTGGGCGGTGGGATGGTGAACCATGACGGGCATCTGTATAAGCATTCTCAAGATAATCCATAGATGGAGCAATAAGTACGGTTCCTTGGTGTTGGGGACCTGGATTTGAGTTGTCGAATCCGTAAAAATCGGGTAACCGATCCAAGGCAAGATGGATTTTCATTGCTACACCTTCAAAATCCATATTAGAGACAGCATTCCGGAAATCGGCCGGCAGATCACGGGACTCAAGTAATTTAAGGAAGGTAAGATGAGGATCAGCAGCGGAGACAACAGCCTGAGCGCGAATTTCTTCCCCGTCTTCAAGTACAACTCCGGATGCTCGTTTGTTTTCGACTAGAATTTTAGTAACCGTAGCTTCGGTTCGAATTGTTGCCCCAAAGCTTTTAGCAGCAGTGGCCAGCGCATGGGTAAGGCCACCCATTCCACCTCGGATTTGACCCCATGCCGGACGTCCAGTCTCAGTGCTCCCTATCATATGGTAAAGCATTAAGTATGCAGTCCCAGGCATTGAAGGACTAGCATTAACACCAGTGATACCATCTATTGTGAGAGCTGCTTTGAGAACTTCTGACTCAAACCAACGGTCAAGGAAGTGGCGAGCACTGCCCGATAACATTTCTATAAAGTTAACAAAATCATTATCAGGTAATTCTAACAGATGATGCAGACCGGCCTTCATAGAGCTGGCGTTATCAGGAGAACAATCTGGAGGAGTATTGAGTATAAGGGGTTCCAGAAATTGTGCTAGACGTCCCATCATGCGACCATAGATTGGGTAGTTTTTGGCATCTTTAGCTGAAAATTTTTGTATTTGTTTAACAGACTCTTCTTCATTCTTTCCGAGCATCAGATGCTGTCCATCTGGCAGAAGAGAGATAACAGATGGATCTCTGGGAATAAATTCTAATCCGAAATTGTAAAGAGAAAGGTCTTGGATGATTTCCGGTCGGAACAAAGAATTGACAAGGCTAGCTGTTGAACAGCGGTAACCTGGAATCAACTCTTCTGTGACACATGCACCACCAACAGTGTATCTCCGTTCCAAGACGCAAACCTTCAAACCTGCCTTGGCTAAATAACCAGCACAAACTAATCCATTGTGACCTCCTCCGATAATTACAACATCATAAGTTTGGGAATTCGCAATGATCGACTACACCCCCATCATTTTTTAATTGGTGTTATGTTACTTTTGGAATCTAGTAACAGTCAAAAACAATAGAGAGTAGTATTTTTTCATTTTGGACTGAATAACTCCACACAACTGATTTTATCTTCGGAAAACTCAAAATTCCTTTTTAAGACAAAATAAACTTAATATTTGAATTAAAGGAATTATAGGGAAGAGATATCGATAAGGTATTATACTTTCGATGTTCCGTCTGAAGTTATTCTCAGGGCAAAAAGCCACTGAATAGACGTGGAAACACATATGGTATGGATTTGTTTGCACAGGTTCAACACCTAGGTTTCCAACCCTTACTAGTCAATAGAAGCGAATTGCCGTTGATTCAATGTGTTTGTGTCATAACTCCCTCAGTGCTAGACTCAGAAGCAAAATAAAGTTCATAGTTATTAAAGAAATCCTTATGCTAACCTAGAATTCATGAAAGCAAAGGCTTGAAATAGTCAGCGAGGGTGAGACAGATGAATGTTGTTCCAAGCGATCAATTACCCAAACGGAAGGTGACGGATTTTTTCATCACACATTGGGGGAGTCCCCGGATGGTGTTATCCAGAGGGGTCTTTCCCTGTGATGAGTTGGACGGATAGGCAGTGGTTGAGGAAAAGGGGAAGATCATCGGCTGATTACCTATGTGATGGATGAAAAGGCGTGTGAAATTATATTCTTTGCGAGCGGGAAAACCCCTGACTTCAGCTATGGGGATGAAAGCGAGTGTCGTTCGGTATCCTCCATGTGGGGATGCTAAGAACGACAAATTCTGAAAAGCCATTTACAAACATACGTTCTATGGATACAATAAGATTAGTTGCTCCTTGAAAAGTGGATAGCATATAGGGTTGTGCAAGCCAATCGTCTTGTACGTAAAATGCTATGCGTAACTCAATAGTTGGAATGAAATGCGAAAACCAAGTAGTCATTCCAAACGTAAGATCATAGCAACGACACTCTTTTTAACCGTGGGGCTCACGGGGTTCGCTTGGTAAATTTCTCCGGGTTACTGGAGATTACCCAAGAATCTCCTGCGTTTACGCATGGGGAGTGTCAACAACGGAGAGGCTACCGATTGGTGGAAGTGTATATGGATGCAGTTCAAAAAGCAAGAGAGATCAAGCCGGAAATCCCCCTGATTTCTGATAATGGTATACCGATTCACGATGAAATTCTTTTGGTAAAAATGTTATAAAAGAAGTATTTTCTGGAGAAATGGACAGTATATTTTTGTAAATTAAATTTGTACGCAGTATTTTTTTGAAAAAAGGACCCAAAATCGATTTCTCCATACGAATAACCCATCAGGAGCAAAATGAATATCTCTTCATTTTTGGTCTGGTCTCTTTCTTGCCTCGCGCCGATTGTTCGGTTGTGGGGTCTTTTTTACTGCCTGAGTTGGGAATTTACTTTTTCCGTGAGGCTGTATTAACATAGAAGTATTGTGTACAGACATGTGATGATACGGAAAATCGATTAAAGGGGAAACGAATGTGATTGAAACAGTAACATCAACGATGATTGATCGGTTGGCAGCAATTTATGAGCTCATGGATACTCGGAATGACAGCATACACCGGGACAGGGTTCGGGATTTAATCCGGAAATGTCACGATCGGGAATTTGCTTTGGCTTTTTGCGGTCATTTTTCCGCTGGGAAGTCCACCTTGCTGAACCGATTGTATGGAGAGGAGTTGCTTCCCACAAGCCCCATCCCCACCAGTGCCAATGTGGTAAAGGTTCGTAAGGGTGAGGACCAGGTGATTCTGACACTCGCCTCCGGTGAACGGCAGGTGGTTCCAATGACGGACTCGGATCAGGATATCCAGCAGTTGTGTAAAAGTGGAGCAGATATAACCGCCGTTGAAATCTCCCGCCGTCAAACCCCGTTTCCGGAAGGGGTAGCCCTTTTGGATACACCGGGGGTGGACTCTACCGATGCGATCCATGAATCCGCCACAGAATCGGCGCTTCATTTGGCGGATGTGATCTTTTTTGTGATGGATTACAACCATGTTCAGTCTGAAGGGAATATCACGTTTGTCAAACGCCTGAAGGACCGCAACAAACGGGTCTTTTTGGTGATTAATCAAGTGGATAAACACCGGGATGAAGAACTTTCATTTGGCCGTTATCTCCAACGGGTAAAGGAAACGTTTTCCCAGTGGGGGGTAGAGGTGGACGGCCTTTACTGCACATCCTTGAAAGAGCCGGATCATCCCCACAATCAGTTGAATAAATTGGAAGAGAAAATCCAGGAGCTTGTGGACCGGCGAAATGCTTTATTGGACGAGAGTTTGGAGCAGGAAGCGATTTACCTGATCGGTGAACATCAGCGTGTTTTGGATGAGCGGACTCAGGCGTCCATGGAAGAGATCATGGAACAGCTGGGAGAAGAGTTACCTCAAAAAGAAAAGATTGAACAGGAAATTCTTCAGTGGAACGAGGTTTCAGACCGTCTGACCCATGAGTTGATGGACAAGCGGTCCGACTTTCAGAAGGGTCTCGATGAAATTCTGAGAAATGCCTATTTAATGCCGTATGAAAATCGGGAAGTCGCTCATCGCTACCTGGAAACGGAGTTAACCCGTTTCCGTGTGGGATGGTTTTTTTCCAAAGGAAAGACGGAAAAAGCAAAAGAAGAGCGGCTTCAGGCGTTTTTGGCAACATTGAGGAAAACAGTGGATACCCAACTGGATTTTCATCTGAAACAGTATCTGGTGGATTTTTTGCAGGCAGAGGATTTATACACGGAGGAGCGCGGCGAAGCGATTTACTCGTTGAATGTATCGATCCGTCCGGACTTGCTAAAAGAAGTGATCAAAGAAGGAGCAGGGCTGACAGGAGATTATCTGCTGAAGTATACAGAGGATTTGGGGGATCGGATCAAACAGGAATATCGCCGTCAGGCCCATGAATGGTTTGCTTCGGTTTTGCCGCTTTTCCAGGAACGGATGGAAGTCCGTCAAAAGGAAGCAAAGGCGCAGTTAACCCGTTTGAATGCGATGCTGGAAGCGACGAATCAAATGGAACAGCTTCAAAAGAAACAGCAGGAAGCGATCGAAGAATTAACCGGAATTCTGGAAGGCAAACGGGAATTGCATCCCCCTGATCTGGAGGCTATTTTGAAAGAAGAAGAGACGGTGACGATCAAAGAGAACCCTGATGATGCCATGATTCCGTTTTCGTCTACGAAAATGAAGATAGATGAAGGGGGATCATCGGACAGTTTATCCCAACCGTCAAGCTCAGCAAACCGGATGGAAGAGCAGTTGCGTAGTATCCAAAAGGCAGAAGAGGTGATGCAACCCGTCAAGGCGCTTCATTCGGTTCGCAAGGAATTGCTTGAAAAACGGAAGCGCGTGGAAAATCGTCGTTTTACCGTTGCTTTGTTTGGTGCCTTCAGTGCGGGGAAATCCTCATTTGCCAATGCGCTACTGGGAGAAAAACTGTTGCCGGTTTCACCCAATCCCACCACCGCAGCCATCAATCGAATCTCAGCTCCCCATGGAGCGTATCGCCATGGGGATGTGGTGGTCCGGTTGAAGTCGGAAGAGATCGTGTTGGAGGAACTACAAAAGGTCTTTCGCCGATTTGGGCGGCAGGTGACATCTCTGCAATCCGCCATCCAACAGATCGGGGAGTTGTTGGAGATCTCCGATCCGGACCCCATGCAAAAAATGGCCTTTCCGTTTCTGCGAGCCGTCAGAGAGGGTTATCCCGCGGTATCTTCGCTGTTGGGGAGTGTTCGTACCGTTTTGTTGTCGGAATTTCACACCTATGTGGCGAATGAATCCCTTTCCTGTTTTGTGGAACTGGCTGAACTGTATGTGGACACCCCCCTGACCCGCCGCGGGATCAC
The DNA here is from genome assembly GCF_900182565.1 of Melghirimyces algeriensis. GTDB lineage: Bacteria > Bacillota > Bacilli > Thermoactinomycetales > DSM-45169 > Melghirimyces > Melghirimyces algeriensis. The sequence continues at coordinate 38,282 of NZ_FXTI01000003.1, forward strand.
TTTGGTGGATACACCGGGTGCCGATTCCATCCATGCACGTCATACTGAGGTCGCCTTTCGCTATATTCGGGAAGCGGATGCCATTCTTTATGTCACCTATTATAATCATGCTTTTTCCCGCGCAGACCGGGAGTTTCTCATCCAGTTGGGCCGGGTGAAAGATGCGTTTTCCATGGATAAAATGTTCTTTATCATGAATGCGGCCGATCTCGCATCTTCAGCGGATGAATGTCATGACGTGATGAGCTATCTGAAGGATCAACTGCAACAGTATGGAATCCGCAACCCGCGAATGTTTGCCGTTTCCAGCCTGATGGCGCTGCAACAGGATGCAGATCACCGATTGCCACCGGAAGGATCAGGGGTTGGAGCGTTTCAGGAAGCCTTTACGGAGTTTTTGGATGGGGACTTGATGTCGGTTTCCCTTCAGGGGATGAAAGAAGATCTGAAACGATCCTGTAACATTCTGAAGCGATTGACCCAAGAGGCTTGTCAGGGGAATGAGGAGAAGCAGGCAAAGATCAGGGCCTATCAACAGGAAAAAGAACAGATCGTGCAACGCTTATCTCATTTGGATGCTCGCTCGGATGCCTATGCGCTTCGCCAGGAGATTGAAGAACTGTTCTACTATATCAAACAACGCCTCTTCCTTCGTTATCAGGATGTGTTTATTGAGATTTTCAACCCCTCGGTTTTAAGTGGGGATCGACGGAAAGCGAAAGAACGGTTGAAGTCCTGTATTCGGGAAATGATCCGTTTTATCCAGCAGGACCTCTTGCAGGAGCTTCGCGCGACGTCCCTTCGTGTGGAGCGCTGGATCATCAACAGACTGGATGGATGGATGCAATCCGTCCAGAAAGATTGCCACCAAGTGAATGAGAGCCTTCCATTTTCAGGGGATCTGGAAGTGAAACTTCCTTCCTGTGAATGGTCTGAACCGTTTCCCACTTTGGAACCGGACGCCTTTAAAACGGCGATCACAACGTTTAAAAACAGCCGGGACTTCTTTGAAAAAAACGGAAAACAGAAGATGCGCGAAGAAGTGAAAATGGTGTTGGAACATGCCGTGGAATCCTATCTTCGTGAAGCGTTGCCCCTTTGTCTGTCCCATTACGAGCAGGAATGGCAGAAAACTGTACAGCAAATGAAAGAGAAAATGATCTTGGAAGCGACCACCTATTATACTGATATGATCGATGGGCTCTCCGAACAAACGGACCCTTCCCTCTATGAGCAAACGATGGACGAGCTCATGAGCATCATTCAGGAAATGGATGCTTCAGGGGTGTCTTCATAGATGGTTTTCGGTTATTCATTCTGATTGAGCCTGTTCGCAGGCTCCGAGACTGCTGACAAAGATAATAAGAGGGGGATTTCCGGTGGAGCATCCTTTTCCGACGACCCAGCGGAACCCCTGGAGGTTCCAACCGTTTAGCGGACAACCTGCTTTCCCCTTTTGTCCGCTGGTTGGGACCGAAAGGGGCGAACCGGACTCATTCCACTTCTTTGCTGTAGGAAAGAGATGCGGAAACGGAAATCTCCCCTTCACGACTTTGTTATGAACCTCCGAGCCTGTACACAGGCTCTTTTTTATTGTTACTTTTAAAGAATATTAATAAATGAATAAAAATAAACGATTATCTTTTTGCAAGGGGATAATATCCAACTTTTAAAGGTTAATCGAGAGAAAACAAGTCATATATTTATTTTTATATTAATATTTCATTTATAGATTAATGGATGAAAGGGAGGTCTAAACAACCTATGGTTTCAGATTTTGTTAAAAAATAGATAATGGTTGTCGAAAAATAAGTGCTTTATTTTTTATTTTAATTAAAAAAGGGTTGTTTCTAGATAAAATATTTCATAGAATAGAACAGAAAGATTACTACTTTTGTCTTATGTTTGTTGAAAATATCGAATATTTTCATTTTACAGGAGGTGATGGGTTTAGCGTGGGATGGAGTGAAAGAAAGAATATGAAAGGAGAAGTCGATTGCGAACAAAAGGTATCATACGTAAATGTTCTGTTTGGTTGTTCCTGCTTATTTTTGTTCTTATGAGTGTACAACCGACACCCATATTGGCGGCAGAGAAGATTCACAACCGGATTCAAATGGCTGCTGTCACAAAAGAGCCTGGCTGGTTGGACAAATTGATCAACTTCTTCAAACCGGACGGACCCCAAGTACAACCGGCTGATGAAGAAGAGCGTGATTTCTGGGATACCGTGCAAGGTTATCTGGGAATGGAAGATGCTTATGATGAGAAAGGACAAGCCCGGGTTACCGATGCCCTCCCCCAGAAAGAAAAGGCTCCCAAAGGGAAGAGAATTCCGAAACCGAAGCGGGTAAAGGAACTGAAGAAGAAACGGACCGCTTATGCCAAGTTTTATAAACTGGAAGATGGGCGCATTCAAGCGGAGGTTTCCTCCAACTCCCCTGTCCACTACCAAGATCAAGAAGGGGACTGGAGGCCGATTGACACTCAGATTGAGTCTACCGATCAATCAGGGTTTGTCTATCAGAATAAGAAGAACACCTTCCAAAGTTTCTTCGGCAAAAAATCGGATAAGCTGGTCAAGTTTAAACTGAAGAAACGGCATCTCACATTGGGGATTAAAGGAAAAGAAAAACGTCTTTCTCCCAAAACGAAAGACCATACCATCACCTATCCCGATGTATTCGGAGATGCGGATCTGGTGTACGATGTGACACCCACCTCCTTGAAGGAAAAGATTATTCTGGAGAAAGCACCAAAAGAGGCTACCTATACTTTTACAGTAAAGATGGGTGGCGTGAAAGCGAAAAAACGAAAAGACGGTTCCATCGCCTTTTACCACAAGAGTGGGGAAGGAGAACCCGTCTTCATTATGCCGAAGCCGTTTATGATGGATGACAAAGAGGATGACTCCTCCCCTTATGGAAAAGTGTGGAGTGATAAAGTTACCCAGTCCGTCAAAAAGAAAGGCTCCCACATTGAAATTACGGTGAAAGCGGACGAGAAATGGCTGAAGGCGGATAAACGGAAATATCCCGTGGTGATTGATCCAACCATCAAGGTGGAACCAACTCCTACTGATGGTCAGGACGCCATGGTGATTAACAGTGCTGCCTCGACCAACTATGGAGACAATTGGAAACTTTCGGTTGGAACGACAGATACATATGTCGCCCGGAGTCTTGTAAAGTTTTCCCTTCCTTCGGAGCTGGCTGGACAACAGCTGGATTCTGCCCAGTTGAAGCTTTACTATGACCAGTCGTTCTATACCAACTCCAATGATGTCAAAATGGAAGCCCGTCCCGTCACCACCCCGTGGGATGAGTCCACCGTGACCTGGAATACCATCGGGGATCAATACGGTGCTGTAGGCTACAATCGGGAGCTGGTGGATAACAGTGACTCCGCCAAGACGGCTGAATCCGGTACCTGGCCGGCTTCCACCAACTCGACCTATACTCAATATGCGATCAATCAAAACTATCAATACAACAACAACACAACAACCGGAGCCGCGTTTACCCGGATTCCCCGGATTACGGAGAATGGGAATTACAAGGTGGAAGCGCATTATGTTCCGGCTTCTGACCGGGCCACCAATGCCCCCTACACCGTTCACTATGATGGCGGTCAAAAGTCCTTTACGGTGGATCAGTCGGCAGGAACGGAAGGCGTTTGGACCACGCTGGATACGCTTCCCTTTGTCACCGGAACCACCCAAAAATAGTACTGGGCGATGTGAGTGACGAAGCCGTCATCGCCGATGCGGTCCGGCTGACCAAATATGCGACAGACACCAAAAAAGCGGGGGACCAAAACACCTGGCACACGTTTAGTGTCCGGAGCACCGTTCAAGATTGGCTGGATGGCAAATCGACGAATCACGGATTTATGATCAAAGCGGCTGACGAAACCTTGGGACAAGGCGGCGTCCGCTATGAGGCCAGCGAATATGCTTATAACTCAGAATCCGCCAACCGTCCCAAACTGATTCTGACGTATGGAAAACCCGGAGTCAGCTTGGATGCTCCGACCAAAATCCATGCGACCGGGGCAGAGTTGAACTGGTCAGCATACCAGGACCCGGATGGGAACACCACCGATGACAACATTGTGGAATACCAGGTTCACCGCAGTGTAAATCAAACCTTTACGCCGGGACCCAATACCTTGGTTGCGCCTGTAAGCCCGGGAACGACCCAGTACACGGATACCACAGCAGAGCCGACACCGGCAGATGATCCGGATCCGTTTGGAAAAGCCTATTACTACATGGTCGTGGTAAAAACCAAAGACGGCTCCCTGGTTCCGTCCCCTACCCAGTTGGTGCGGTTACCCAAAGCCGGTCACGTAGTTCAAATCTTTCAGGGGAGTGCCGCGGATACCACCATCGCCAGTGGCCAGCCGGATACCAACCATGACACGGTGGCTGGAGAACCCTGGCTGGAAGTGGGAAATAACAGTGGCACATACGGAAATGCCCGTGCCATCCTGAAATTTAACACGGATACGCTACCCAGCGATGCGACTATTCAGGATGCCGATCTGAATCTGTGGACCTCCAATACCGTTGGAAGCGGCGGGACGTATGATCTTCACGCCTTGACCACAGATTTTGATGAGACGACGGCTACCTGGAACAACGCCGATGCCTCCACACCTTGGACCACTGGGGGCGGGGGAGACTATGATGCCAGCATTTCAGATTATGTCTCTCCGATTACCAACGATCCCAAGTGGCACCGTTGGAATGCAGAGAGCATCGTTCAACAGTGGGTGGATGACCCCAACTCCAACCACGGTTTCATGGTGAAGCGCAACGACGAAACCGGTGCCGGGGAACGCGTTCTCTTCCTGAGCAGTGAAGCGGAAGAGCAAAACTTGCGGCCCAAGCTGGTGGTAAACTACACCACGGAAACGACCGCCCATACTTACTACGCGCCCAAAACCCCGTCCCGTATGATTCCGGGGGATGAGTATACCGTAGAGGTGACACTGACCAATACGACGGATACTACATGGAGCGCTGCTGACTATGTTCTGTCGTACAAATGGGCCCTTCCCGATGGCACAGATAAAACGACTTCGGGGAACCGCTTGGAAACGGCTTTGCCCAACGACCTCGCTCCAGGCGAGACCGTCACCGTTCAAGCGAATGTGAAAACCCCGATCCAAAGTGATTCGGGAAATAAGCGGGAAGCCTTTGTTCTGAAGTGGGACATGAGGGATACCTCCACCGGTCAATGGATGTCGGATCAATCCGCCACGGACAACCTGGAGACCTTGGATCAGAATGTCTCCGTGGAAGATCCCACCTCCGGACAATTGGGGCTGGAGAAGTTCTACCAGTACGTGGGCAAGAACACTGGGGCTGGTTCCAACGTGATGGTCAACCAGTATGCCGGAAACACCATCTTCAGCTACAATCCCATTTCCAATCCGAGTCGGGGGCTGGCCTCTTTCCTGCGGATGACCTACAACAGTCTGGATACCTCAGACTCGTCCATGGGTTACGGTTGGTCTCTTTCCGCCACCAGTCTGATGCGGTTGGGCACTCCCTTGGATCTGCATCCCAAAGGACAGGACTGGCCCACGGAAGTGGCATTGACCGACGGGGATGGTACCAGTCACATTTTTGAGTTGAAAAAGCCGGACACGGCGGATGAAAGCACCTGGTACTACCAACGTCCCGCAGGTGTTCACTTCTATCTGCAAAAGGATGGCTCCCAAGCGGAACGTCAATGGGTGATGACCCGTCCCGACCGAACCCAGTTCTTCTTTGACGGAGAAGGGTTCCTGTCTGCGATCCGGGACAAGAACGGAAACGAAATGCTCTTCACCTATGAAGAGAAAAAGTCCAACAATAAACCGACCAAGTTTCTGAAGTACATCACCGATCCAACCAGCCGGCAAACCCTGACGCTGGACTATTACGACAAAGGTGATGACTACAGTTACTTTGACGGGGATACCAAAACCCAGGATCCCAATCTGACCAATCCGAAAATTATCGATAACGTGAAGTCGATCACGGACATCTCCGGTCGCCAAATCACCTTCACCTACAGTGACAAAGGCTTGATGCGGGAGATGGTGGATGGAGCGGGTACCAGTGATGCGAAGACCTTCCACTTTACCTACGACGCCACCAACACCAACAAAAATACCAAGCTGGTGAAGATCACCGACCCCCGGGGAAATGCGACAAACCTGGATTACTACATGCCGTCCGATCTGGAGACCAACAACATCAATAAGTGGATGCTCCAGACCCTGATCGACCGGGAAGGTGGAGAAACCTCTTTCGACTTCATGGACCCGGATGGTACCGGCGGTTCCTATATGGAGTCGGCCGTAACCGACGCCAATAACAAAACCACGGAGTACCGGATGGACGGATTTGGACGTCCGGAGACGACCACCAACGCCAAGTCGGAGACAACCCAACTTTCCTGGGATGCAGATAACAATGTGACTCGCCTGGAAGAAGCGAACGGAGCGGTTACCACTTGGACGTATGACGCCAAAACGGGGTACCCCTTGACAGTAAAGGATGCCGAGGCCAACGCCAACAACACCGCTGCCACCACATTGTACTATGAGACGGATATCAACGGTTATGTGGCCGATCTTACCAAAAAGGTGACCCCGGAAGGCAGAACGTGGACCTTTGCTTACGACAGTGTGGGGAACTTAACAACGGTCACCGACCCGAAAGGGAACGCGACACCGACGGTGCCGGACGATTATCAAACGACCTACACCTACGATAACGTCGGACAACTGTTGACGGCTACCGACGCCAACGACAATACGACAACGTACAGCAACTTCCACCCAACCGGGTATCCAAAGACGATTACCGACGCATTAAATCATGAGAGTACCACCGCCTATGATGAGCGGGGAAATGTTCTCTCCATCACTGATGCCAAAGGGAAAACAAGTACGTATACGTATGATGTCTTTGGTCGACCGCTGAAGCAGGAAGTGCCCAAAGATCAGGATGCCAATGAAATGATCGTCACTCCGGCTCCGGTTTACGATCCAAACGATAACGTAACGAAAACAACGGCTCCTAATGGTGCTGTTACCACGTATACGTATGACAAAGCCGACCAGATGGTCTCTACCACCGCACCCAAGGATGAAGCAACCGATCCGGAGCGGAAGACCACCTATCAGTATGACTTGGTCGGAAATCTCCTAAAACAGACCGAACCCAAGGGGAACCTGACCACGTCCAATCCGGACGATTTTGTCACCACCTATACCTATGACGACATTTATCAGGTCACCTCGGTCACCAACGCCGACGGAGACACCATCACCTATGAATACGATAACGTCGGCAACGTCGTCAAAGTGTTGGACCCCAAGAAAACGGCGTCCACCGATAGCACAGATTACACAACAAAGACCACCTATGACAAAAACCATCGGGTTACCCAAGTAACGGATGCCAAAGGGCACAGCTCACAGGTGGCGTATGACCTGGATGGCAACAAAACGTCCGTCACCGATAAAGAAGGAAATACGACGGAGATCCAGTACGATGAACGGGGAATGGTCAAAGAGACCAAAGTGCCTCATGAGGATAACAGTGGCACCATCACGTACCGGACGACCCAATACGTCTATGACGAAGTGGGCAACCGGACCAAAGTGATCACTCCCCGCGGGGTAAAGACCACTGACAATACGGATGACTTTATCCATGAAACAAAGTATGACGCCTTAAACCGGGTGAAAGAACAGATCTTCCCCCATGACGGTGTCAACGTTGATTCTGAGTCCAAGATGGTCTACACCTACGACGAAGTGGGCAACCGGGTGAAAGTGAGCGCACCGCCGTCCCAGGGACAGACCGATCCCGACGGAGGCGCCTTGCGCAATGAAACCACCTATGAGTACTTTGACAACGGCTGGGTGAAAAAGAGCGTTGACCCGTGGGATATCTCCATCACCTACGACTACAATGATCTGGGTCAACAGATCAGCCGGACGCTTACCAGTGCCGGGGGCTCCAACAGCCGCACGATGGGCTGGAGCTACTATCCGGACGGAAAACTGAAAGCCAAATCGGATGATGGGATTCCGGTAGGGAAAGACGTTGTCCTGGTGGACAACTCCGACACCCAGAACGTAGAATCCGCCGGCGATTGGAACACGTCCAACAACGTGGATGGACATCAGGGCTTCAGCTACCAATATGACTACCAGGATTCCGGCTATCCGGATACCGACACAGACAACCATTATTTCACCTGGAACCTGAACATCCCGAAAGACGGGGACTATGAAGTCTGGGTCAGCTACCAGAAATACAAAGACCGGGCGACCAATGCACCCTATACCATCGACTATGATGGTGGTAGCACCACGGTGGAAGTCAACCAGAACATCGCTTCCGGCTCGGAGACCGAGTGGAAAAAGTTGGGCACCTACGCCTTTAAGGCAGGGAACACCCACAAGGTCACCCTGACCGATGATGCCGACGGTGTAGTCATCGCCGACGCGGTGAAACTGGTGCGGGACAACAGCACCGAGACGGATACCGAAGCCAAGGACTTCACTTACGACTATGACGTCAACGGCAACCTGGTCACCATGACGGACAACAGCTCCGGGGCGAAGGTGGACACCTATGCCATCACCTACAACGGGCTGAACCAGGTGCAGAAGGTGGAGGAGAAACTGAATGGTACCGTTCAAAACACCACCAGCTACACCTATGATCCGAACGGGAACCCCTTAAAGCGGACCCACGACGATCAGATTGCCGAATACCAGTATGACATTCGGGACCTCGTGGATCAGGTGACCAACAAGAAATCTACCAGCGACCCTGATCCCAAGGTGACCCAGTTCACCTATACCCCCAAGGGGCAGAAGCTGAAAGAAACCAAGGACAACGGCAACACCGTCGACTACGACTACTACCTGGACGGCCTCCTGAAACACCAGATCGAGAAGAAGTCCGACGGCACTGTAGTCAACGAACATACCATTGAGTATAACGCCAACGGTCACCGGGTGAAGGACACGGCCAAGAAGATGAACGCGGACAATCACGCAGATTACATCAATCACGTGATGACCTATGAATACGATCCACGGGACCGGGTGACCAAGAAAACCAAATCCACCACAGGTGGCACGGTTCTGGAGACGGAGACCTACCAACACGACGCCAACAACAACGTCATCCAGCAGACCGTGGATGGAACCACCACCACTTACAACTATGACCGGAACCGGTTGTTGTCTGCCTCCGCAGGTGGAACAAGTGCCAACTATAACTACGATCCCTTTGGTCGCTTAAACAGCGTTACCTCTGCTGGAAAGGTGATTGAGAAGTACACCTACGATGGCTTCGACCGGGTCAAGGAACACAGCAAGATGCAAGAGGATGGTTCCACCAAGAAGACAAGCTACACCTACGACCCGATGGACCGGACCACCAGCCGGACGGAAGGGACAGAGACCACTGATCTGAACTACCTGGGTCTGTCAGGAGAAGTCCTTTCGGAGGAAGTGGCGGGAGAAATCCAGAAGTCCTATCAATACAGCCCCTGGGGAGAACGCCTGTCGATGGTGAAACACAACAGCGACGGGACGGAGGAAGACTCCTATTACGGATACAACCCCCACACCGACGTGGAAGTGCTCACCGATGAAAACGGGGATACCCGGGCGACCTATGGTTACACTGCCTACGGGAAACAGGACGAGGACGAATTCACCGGGGTAGACAAACCCGATCCACAGACACCGGATCAAGAGCCGTACAACGTCTACCGCTTCAACGCCAAACGCTGGGATGCGGTTACCGGTGAGATCGACATGGGCTTTAGGAACTATGATCCAGGCTTAAACCGCTTTACCACCCGGGATATGTATAACGGAGCCCTGGCGGATATGAACCTGGCGACGGATCCATGGAACATGAACCGGTATGCGTTCGCAGGTGGGAATCCGATTAGTGGAGTAGAGATCGATGGGCATATTCCCATTGAGGTAAAAGATGGCGATATCTCGGCGGAGGAGTATCACCAAGTTACGGGACATACCATCGGTGGAACCGAGGTTCCTTGGGAACCTGACATGTCTCGCGTTAAGGATGACAGCAGTAGTGAGGGGACCAGTAAGGAAACGAGTTCAGTATATGGTGGCTACTGTATTTCGTGTGGGAGAAGTGGTTCCTCGGGATATCCTGCTTCCTATCGGGGAATCCAAGCTCAAGATCGAGGGGATCTTCTCACAGATAGCCAGAGACTCTTTTTAGAGGGAGTTGGCTTTGCCCTCGCTGTATTGGAACCCACTCCAGTTGGCGAAGTAGCATTCGCTTCAATCGTTGGTTTATCAAGGTTTGAAAGGTTAGCTATTCGGTTTAGTAATGGAGGTGCTAAAGGGAGTAGACTTATAAACAAAAGGCCAAGTGTTGATGATATATTACTTAAAGAAGACACGAAGGCGCATATTTTCTCTAAAAAGCATTTAAACGATGGAATAATGGAATTAGGTAACGATAGACGAGATATTGTTGAGAAGTTTGTTAAAGTTATAGATGATATAGATTCACAGGGGCTTACAAGGAATGGACATAACGCAGTATACACAACAATTAATGGATATAAGACTCAGGTAAACTTCTTTATTGTAAAGGGGGAAGTAAAAAGTATAGATGGATTCCGTGGATGGTCACCTAGAAATGCCAAAAATGCCATGAGGCATCAAGGTCTACCTTAAAAAACAATCTATTGAAAACGAAGCGCATTTTGTGCTTCGTTTTCAATAGAACAAGATAAGGAGAGCTAGTTATGGATAAATATCTTGAAGAAGGTATAAAAAATATTTTGGTTCAGAACACAGAAAACATATATGAAGAAATTGAGAATTTCTTGGATAAATATTTAAAAAGAAATCCAAATTGCATTGAAGCATGGTTACGCCTAGCTGTCCTTGTTTTTGAACCTCCAATAGCTGATTATGAAAAAAGTGAAACCTGCTTAAAGAATGTACTTGAAATAGAATATGATAATTTACAAGCCATACTGATTCTATCTTTTATTCAAAGCGTAATATACGGTGAAGTGACTAAGGAAACTTTTTTTAGATTGCAAAATATAAAAGTACATGATTCTGAATTAGAATCATTACAACTGCTTGCTAAGTCGTGGTATTATGAATCTAAAAATATGGATACGCAAAGAGAATCATTATTAAAGAAATCATGTAATCTGGGTCCTAGATATGTATCTAACCATGTTACCCTAGGTCAGTTATTGATCCAAAAAGGAATGTCAGAAAAGGGGAGATTATACATTAAGAGAGCACTTCAAAATGTAAAACAAATATATGATCAAGTTGACGATCATGAACTCGATCATACTGATTATCATGAATTTATAAATGAACGCATTAAAGGAATCCACCTTACCAGTGTAACTTATGAGAGTATAAGAAAATATTTACAAAAATAAATGTTGTTTTATTATAGTGATGTAGCTTGGACACCAATCATATGGAAGATGGAGAATGCAGTGCTTGGGTATATTCATACGTCTATAAGATATGAACTGTATGATAAATTGGAAACCGTATAACCGCCAGTGATATCCAAATGAGTGGTAGAAGAAGTGGTTATAAGGCTCATATTAAAGATGTTTTATAGTTTATTGGGATGATGGCTATTAAATTATTAGATCCCCCTTTAGGGGGATCTAATTCAATTGGAGAGAAAATGGGAGAACTCATCGATGGACAACCAATAGATAGGAGGAACAAAAATGGCAACAATCGTAAAATCCAACTTTCTATATGCACAAAAGGAGAATGATGTTGTCATGGTGGGTTTTGCTGATGACGAATTTGATACCAAAGAATATGTGTTGCTTCAAAGATCAATTGTATATGACGATCAAGATAAGATACTTGGACTTGATAAGGTGTATATTGAATGTAATGACCAATCGCATTCAGTATATGGGGGAATTGTAAGATTTGTTTTAAGTAATGGTATCGCCGAAATTTGGATTGACTCTAATGCAGCTAACATGTTAGGTACAGATGAGAAGATCAAGATAGTCTTTCCTGTAAATTACAATGATTTAGCTGATGTTGAAGAACTTTTAAGAGAAATATTCAATAATCAACACGAAGTGTTTGTAAGTAAAATAAAGTAATATTTGTTAAGAATAGTGGACGGGAGTTATCTATACTCCTGGTCCTTTTTATAACATGGTGAAGCCCAACACCGACGGGACGGAGGAAGACTCCTATTACGGATACAACCCCCACACCGACGTGGAAGTGCTCACTGATGAAAACGGGGATACCCGGGCGACCTATGGTTACACCGCCTACGGGAAACAGGACGAGGACGAATTCACCGGGGTAGACAAACCCGATCCACAGACACCGGATCAAGAGCCGTACAACGTCTACCGCTTCAACGCCAAACGCTGGGATGCGGTTACCGGTGAGATCGACATGGGCTTTAGGAACTATGATCCAGGCTTAAACCGCTTTACCACCCGGGATATGTATAACGGAGCCCTGGCGGATATGAACCTGGCGACGGATCCATGGAACATGAACCGGTATGCGTTCGCAGGTGGGAATCCGATTAGTGGAGTAGAGATCGATGGGCATATTCCCATTGAGGTAAAAGATGGCGATATCTCGGCGGAGGAGTATCACCAAGTTACGGGACATACCATCGGTGGAACCGAGGTTCCTTGGGAACCTGACATGTCTCGCGTTAAGGATGACAGCAGTAGTGAGGGGACCAGTAAGGAAACGAGTTCAGTATATGGTGGCTACTGTATTTCGTGTGGGAGAAGTGGTTCCTCGGGATATCCTGCTTCCTATCGGGGAATCCAAGCTCAAGATCGAGGGGATCTTCTCACAGATAGCCAGAGACTCTTTTTAGAGGGAGTTGGCTTTGCCCTCGCTGTATTGGAACCCACTCCAGTTGGCGAAGTAGCATTCGCTTCAATCGTTGGTTTATCAAGGTTTGAAAGGTTAGCTGCTCGGTTTAGTAGTGGAGGAGCTAAGGGTGCAAAGTGGAAAAGTGTGAAAAAGTTTGGACATACTTTTTCAAGACATGGAGCTGGAAAGAAAAATTTCAATAGTTTAAAAGGACGTGCTGCAAGTTCTCAAAAAGATCAGGGACAATGGTTAGACAATCAAAAAGCAGTTGATTTTATTGATTCCTTAGGAGAGATTAAAGAAGTAACAAAGGTCGAAATACCTGAAGGCTTAGGACATGTAATAACTCCAACAGGTGAAGTTGTATCTGCTAGTCATGCACTAATAGTTCCTTCCCGAACTGGAATTAAGACTGCTTATCCTATAAGGTAAACAGTTTTTACGATTGACTAAAAAATGAGACAGATCTAGACACATGTAATATATGATTTATTACATTAAGCTGGATCTGTCTCAAATTAAGTACAAAGGAGAGCTTTTTAATGTTTTCTATTAGGTTGTCGTTTAATAGTAAACTTATAAAATATTCAACTATGACATATTCTGCAAAATGTTATGATGATGAACTAGACGATGGAAGGTCAATAATTGATGATATATGTGAGATTTTTGAGGAAACAAAGGAAATTAAATTTATTGTTTCAGGGTTTGGACAAGAATATTGGCCTGTAAGTTGTTTATTTGACCTTTCAGTGATTATTGAACAGTTGCCTGAGGTAATGAATAAGATCAACAGTGATGACTATAATTTTTCTTTAGACTTTTATGAACAAGGAATTGAACGCGAGATCATATTTAAAGATAATGGTGATGGTTATATAAAATTAAATTGTAACAGTCGAACTGATTGGAAACCTAATCCTGATACAATTATGATGAAAAAGGGAGACATTAATATGATTATTTCCGATTTATTAAATGATTTTATTTATTTAGGTAAGCGTTTATGTCCTAGTTTAGTAAATCATACATTATTAAAAGAATGGATGGGGTTTGAAGTTTAGTATATCCTTTTAAAGGAAGTTGGCTTTGCCCTCACTGTATTGGAGCCGACTCCAGTTGGCGAAACGGCCTTCCTTTCAATCGTTGGTTTAACAAGATATGAAAAGTTAGCTGCTCGGTTTAGTAATGGAGGGGCTAAAGGTTTATCTACATCTATTAAATGGAAGGGATTTTCTAATAAGAAACTGAAACCCCACTACAAGAAACATGTAATTGACGGAAGAGAATTTGGAGATATTTCACAAAATCAATATTTGAAGATGGCAAAGGAGTTTGCGTCGGAATCAAGCTCTATTTTTAAAGGAAGCAAAAGTAGGTAACTTTGTGGTAAAATATGATCCAAACTCTCGCCGTACTTTTAATTGGACATATGGAAAAACGTGAAATTCGAACTTTTTATAGAGCAGATTATAGAGATGATGATCCTTTCCAGGCTGCACTTGAAAAGGCAAGAAGCCTTAGTGGGATGTGATGTATTTTGGAAAGAAACAAGGCAATATCTATAATTGCAAGATACGAGCTAGAGAACCTATCAAAAAAAGAGCGTGAAGAGGAGTTGTTGAGTTGGTGGGGAATTGATCATGAAAACCCTGAGTTTCATGTTTTGCCAAGCGAATTACAACAGGAGATTCTCCAATCTGATGAACCCGTAACAGATGTTAGGGATCGGGGATATGATCCTTTGTTGACCATCAGTTTGAAGAGTGAGTTTGTTGGTGTTAAGAATGAATATTTATCCGAACGTATTTCTAAAATATTGGGAAAGAAAATCCTCGTTGAGGGAAAAGAAGAAACATTGTTGACTTGCCCATGCTGTAAATACCAAACGTTAATGGAACGTGGACAGTATGACATTTGCCCAGTATGTTTTTGGGAGGAAGATGGTAGTGATGAGCCGACACATTATAGTGGACCCAATCATATGACACTGGCTGAGGGTCGGGAGAATTTTATCAAGTATGGGGCTGTGACGGAAATGTCATTGCAATTTATTAAAATAGATGCAAAAAGACGTTATTTTAAAGCAGACAGTGAATAAGTGGTTATTAAATGAACGTGAAACCGAGTTGGTATTTCCTTCTCGGTTTTTTTATATATTAGATAATTCGGAGTTAATAAACAGCTCCGGGGCGAAGGTGGACACCTATGCCATCACCTACAACGGGCTGAACCAGGTGCAGAAGGTGAAGGAGAAACTGAATGGAACCGTCCAAAACACCACCAGCACCTATGATCCGATGTGAAGAGAGGTACAGCGTACTTTTCCTCTTTTGCTTTTTATTGTAATCCAGATGAAGTTTAATGGAATGAACCGTAATCTAAATATAGTTTTCGACCAAAGTCATCTTGTTAAGCTTATTAAAAACGGTCGAACAGTATTTGGTTTAGATCCCAATAACAAACTGATTATGATGCAGATTCAGGTATTAACGATTATGAAATGGAGGTATTGAACCACTTTTACTTAATGGAACCGAGTTGAAAGGCGTTGTTTAGGTGAAAACATATAAAAAGGGCATTAGAAATTTTTAGTCGAGGAAAATGAAGAAAACAGGACTGATTATTCCAGTGTGATTGTTTATCACTATAATAAGTCGGGTTGATATCGATATCAATTGGGCGAACAAAGATAGGATTTTCATTTCCACCAGGGTTGAAACACTTTTATCTCTTCATAACGGACAAATGGAATAAATACTTCATGGGTGTGTTTGGTGATTATCATTTTTTAAGTGTGGAAGAGATTGTTGGGAATATAAATCGAGTCCATGGTGCCACCGCCCAACAAGAGGGCGGTGGCACCTTCAATGGTCTGCCTAGTGCATGCTCCACGTGTTTCACTATTGTACAGCGAATAGCGAGATCCATTCAAATGCAACGATTTTCATGATCAATCTCCTTTAAATGCTTTTTTTAATTCCGCAATGTTAAACTTTTTCATCTTCAAGAACGCCTGCGTGACGTGATCGCGCTGTTCCGGCGTGCCCTTGGTTATCATCTCGTCCAGTGTGGCGGGGACGATCTGCCATGAGACGCCGTATTTGTCCTTGAGCCAGCCGCACTGTTCAGATTCGGGTACAGCGGAAAGTTTTTCCCAATAGCAGTCAATTTCCTCTTGCGTTTCACAATAGACTCTTAGGGAAATCGCCTCATTGAAGTTGAATGCGTGTTCCCGCGCGCTGTCCATTGCCGCAAACCAAGTGTTCTCCAACATAAAGTCGGTGAACATCACGGTTCCTTCTTTGTCCGGCTCTTGCCCAGGCTTATACCGAAAGAGAGCGCCAGGTTTCGAATTTCGGAAGACGGAAAGATAGAACTCACGTGCCTCTTCCGCCTTGCCACAGTTTTTGCCTACGAACATCAAGGAGGGTACAATCGTGGGCCGCGGCTCCTCCTCTGGATTCGTAAGAATGAGCTGCCATGAGACACCGTACTTGTCCTTGATCCATCCATACCGTTCGCTGAACGGGTACTGATCAAACGGCATAAGCGCAGTTCCGCCTTCGGACAGCTTATTCCACACCTCGTCGATCTTTTCTTTCGCGTATGGATCAAAATTGACGATAAACGATATGGAAGGATTGAACTGGAAGAGTGGCCCCGCAGAGATACCCATAAACGGATGTCCACAGACGGTGAAGGAAACAACATCGCAATCACCCGATGGCGTATTGTGCAAAGTCGTTGTGCTCGTGATTGTTGAATCGGGGAATACGGAGACATAGAACTCTGCGGCTTCTTTCGCCTCCTCATCGAACCACAGGTGCGGGGTGATGGGGTTGATAAGCGACTTTTGAAGCATTTCAGAATTGGCTTCACTCATGATATTTTCCTCCTTTTTAAATGCAAAACACCATTTTTTCAAATATATCACAAAAATTGATTTTACGTTTTTTCCCGATTGTTATATGGAAGTTCCCCTCTTATTATCTTTATCAACAGTTTCCATACGTTTCTTAACTCCGGAAGAAAAATAGTACGAAGAAAGAGGTAGTGAAGGAACTTTAGGTGACACTTTGGATTACTGAAGGGTTCACCAGAGAGCTAATGATTAACCTTGAGACAAAATTTACCCAGATAGTGATGATTCATGGCGAGATGGGCTTTATGGGCCTCTTCCAGTAAAAATGTCTGATCAATGTGAACGGTGAGGTTCCCGGATTGGATGTGATGGTGGAGTCTATGGATAATCTCACGATCCGGGTCACCGTTATAATCCGTTAAGCGAAGATCCGGTCGAACGTGTGGTACGGGATCGATTCCATTGGGATAGGCGATACGACCATCTATACGTACACTCTGAATCGCTTTTTGTGCAATTTCCCCACCCGCAGTAAGCAGTGCAGCATCGAACCCCTCAGGTGCAAATGAACAGGCGGCAGATGAAATATCCTCTTTGTGTCCATCGACTACAGCATCGATGCCAAGTCTCTTTACCATGGCGACACCATCATTACCTGAAGCTACTGCAAATACTTGGGCGCCCATATTCTTAGCCAGTTGCACGGCCACATGTCCGACTCCACCGCTGGCGCCGAAAATCATGATGGATTCACCTGGTTTCAGTTTTAAGATATCTTCTAGTCCACGCAGTGCCGTGATACCAATTCCTGATATGGTGCTCGCTTCCTGAATGGATATAGAATGGGGAATACAGGATACATATTGGGAATCGAGAGCAACATATTCAGCGTAAAAACCGCCTTTTGGGTTGAGAAAGCCTGGAGCGTATACCTGATCTCCAATATGAAAACCATGAACCTCTTCACCCCATGCGATCACCGATCCAGCCCCCTCTGATCCCAGTACATAGGGAAATGTGGGGTTGATCCCCAACAGGTCGGCATACCCCCCTTCCCGTTCAAACAGATCCCATTCCCCCACGCCTGCATATTGAACGCGAATCAACACATCATGAGGTCCAAGCTCAGGTACTGCAACCTTTTGTACCACAAGCTCGTCTGGACCCCCAAACCGATTGAGCACAACAGCCCTCATAGTATGGAGAGGTGTATTCATTACAATACTACCTCCTTAAACATCATTACACTGCCGAAAGTTACATCCGTTTTTTACGGTTATCTATACCCCTTTGCATTGGCCGGTTTTCCGGCTTCCTGAACCTCCACTAAGTATCTGAAACAATCGGGTTGGGATCCATCAACGTCAACAAAATTGTACATTTTAGCCAATTGCCCACTTGATAGGGAACACCCATTTAAGCGGTATTTATATGGATCTTTTGCGATGGCAGTGACAGCTCGTCCGATAAAGCGAGGGGTTTCCGAGATGATAAAATGGGGCTCATTCTCTGTTGCATCCCGCCAATTTTCTTCGGTAACCCCAAAATGCTCCAGCATGATTTCTGACCGCATCCAGCCGGGAGTAACCGAAACAGCCGTACATTCATGCGGGGAAAGTTCATGGGCCAAAGCCTTGGCCATGCGAATAACGGAGCTTTTGGCCAAATCGTAAAACAACGATAGGCGGTAGCGATTGTGATTATATTCTTCTGTACCGTCTGTCACTTCAACCACCAATCCCCCCCTATTTTGAATCAGAAGCGGGAGAGCGTAATGGCTTGTGATGATGTGAGTATCAATCGCCAAGCGCAACATTCTGAACCCTTTATCTAGGGAGTGATCCCAAACCGTCGTATTCCACTCCGCCAAGTATTCCCCTCCCCAAATATCATTGACCAGGATATCCAATCTTCCCTGTTCCTTCTCAATTTTTTCTATCAAGCCCTCCACCTGTTCAGGTACAAGATGGTCGACCTGAACCGCAATTCCAACCCCGCCGAGATCATTGACGAATTCTGCTGTTTCCTCTATGGTTTCAGGACGTCCGTATTCAGAAATCTCATTTCGTGTTGTACGACCGGTCACATAAACGGTGGCTCCTGCAGCACCCAATTCCATTGCGATCCCACGTCCTGCTCCTCTGGTGCCACCTGCAACCAGAGCAACCTTGCCTTTTAATGAATTCACTCTATCACCCTCCAATTCCCAAGATATCCATAGTATAATTTTTAATAATGACATCCTTTGTCATATATGAGTCATTCTTTTATGAAGGTGATCAACATGCGTGCAGATCGACTGATTTCGATTTTGCTGTTGTTACAAAATAAAGGGAAGTTGACGACGAAAGAATTGGCCAAAGAATTGGAAGTGGCGGAACGTACCATTCATCGAGATATGGAAGCGCTAAGTGCAGCAGGTATTCCTGTTATAGCGGAGCGGGGAAAATTTGGGGGATGGAGACTGCTTGACCAATACCGGACAAAATTGACAGGGCTCAAGGAGAATGAATGGATGTCTCTCTTTATTTCCCCATCGTTTCAATTGCTTGCTGATTTGGGTTTATCAAAAGACTGGCAAAAAGCGCGTCAAAAGATTCTTGCTTCCTTTCCAAACGCCTTGAAGAAAAATGTCCATGATGTTTGGAATCGAATCCATGTTGATACAACGCAATGGGGGCATTCACCTGGGAAAATTGAATCATTTAAAATTTTGCAACAGGCGATTTGGGAAGAAAGAAAACTTCAAATGAAATATGAACGGGCAGACAGGGAATGTATTGAACGAATTGTTGAGCCATTGGGACTCGTTGCGAAAGGAAGCGCATGGTATTTAGTCGCGTCCTCGAACGAGAACATTCGAAGTTACAGAGCTTCAAGAATCATTTCTGTCATATTGTTGACGGACGTATTCTCACGACCCGATGACTTTGATTTGGTTCAGTATTGGAGCCACTCCACACAGGAATTTATAAAAAGCCTGCCCAAATATGAGGTGGATGTTGAAATTTCTCCGTCGATCGTTCAGAGAATAAAATTTACTGGACGATTTGTTCGCGTATTAAAAATGGATATACCAGCAGAGAGTGAATGGACCCCTGCCAGCTTGTGTTTTGAAACGGAACAGGAGGCAAAAGAATATATTCTGGGTTTTGCGAATCAGATAAGAATCATTCGTCCTATCCGATTAAGGAAACAGATTTATGATATGGCAAAGCGTTTAGTGGACTTTTATGAGAGAGAGGGTTCCATATAAATGATAAACGAATGCGGGCGGGTATTTTCATAGTAAATAAAAGTGAATACACCACCCGTACTTGTTTCCGTGTCACTATTCTTGCCACAAATGCATCCTGGGGTTTCGGTGATCATGCGTTTGTCTCTTCCCTTTAAGAGTGGATTTCATATATAGGTATTTAATGGATGTGAACTACTCTCCATTAAAGCGGTAGAGCTTCTCGGTTCATCAAGCCGCAGGCGAGTACTCTCCGCGAGCTTCACTTCCCGCAGTTCCTACGGTACATGTTGAAAATGGTTTTGTGGGTCTTTCCACATGACAGGAATCGTTTTGCGTGTGTGACCGTTCCTTCCTCACCACAACCCCATACGATTCGGTTTTCAAGGTACAAATCGTTTAACGAGTTTTCGCTCGCATTTTGAGCATACCAAAAATTGTCGGACGAGGGGCCCCCCTCGTCCGACGACCGAAGGAAGTGCCCGTGGTGCGACCGGAGGAAGTGCACCACAGGCATTTCCTTCGGTCACCCGTGGTGCACTCGATTTCATCTACCCCATTAAAATGGGGAGAATTTCCGCTCGTATATCCTATTATTGCGATAAAATTGATAGAAGAATGAATGGATCGATTTGAACATGGTGAGGTGATGGGGTATTGCGAAGGGTGTTATTGATATCATCCATTGGTGCTTTAATTCTTTCTCTCTATTTTTCTGTTTATTTTGCTTGGCAATCGTTCCAGTATGGGGGGCCGATTGAACGAAAAGCGGCCAAAAAGGATTATAAATATCATGTGGTTTTTATCTCACAGGAAAAAGGGAGCGAATATTGGAAACAGGTGAAAAGGGGGGCAAAGGATGCTGCTGCCGAATATGACGTCGTTGTTGAGTTTAAGGCTCCTTTACAACCCAACATAGATGAGCATGTGGATTTGATTGAAATGGCGTCTGCTTCCAAAGTTGACGGAATTATTACACAGGGTTTGACAGAGGAAGCGTTTACCCCTGTGATTAATCAAGCTGTGGATCACGGAATCCAGGTTATTACCATGGATTCAGATGTGAAACACAGTAAACGGTATGCCTATATTGGGACGGATAACTATCGAGCCGGATTTCTGGCTGGCCAACGGATGGTCCGGGAGCTGGGAGGAAAAGGGGAAGTGGGTGTTGTGACTGGAAGCCGTCGAGCCAACAATATGATCCAACGGGTAGAAGGGTTTCGTGAGGCGATTCGCCAGCATGAAAAGATGCGGATTGTAACGGTGAAAGAGTCCAATATCAGCCTCGTTCAAGCTTCACAAAAAACGAAGGAAATCTTTAATCAATATCCAGATGTGGATGGTTTGTTTGGGACAAGCGCTTCTGATGTCATCGGTATGGTGGAAGAATCGGAAAGCAGAGGAAAGATGAATGATGTAGTGATTATCGGATTTGACCAGCTTCCCCAAACCCTGAAATATCTTAAAGAGGGGAAAATTGAGGCTACCATTACACAAGAGCCTTATCAGATCGGATATCAGTCGGTTCAGTCAATGATGGCCCTTTTACAGGGAAAGCCGATGGAACGAAGGATTTATACACCGGTGAAGGTATTGGACCGAGAGAATATGCAGGCTGAAGAGGAGGATGGTCCGTGATCCGGCTTCGAACAAAACTGTGGGTATTTTTTGTTTGTATCAGTTTATTATTGTACGGTGTTGCCTATATGTTGTATGACAACAGTCAGCGATCTGTTGAAGAATACAACCGAAGTTTTAATCGCTTTTTGTTGCTGAACAATGTTTCCCAACAGACGGATCATGTATTGGATGCATTAAACCTGTATATGAACGAAAAAGAACCCAATCATTTGGGAGCTTTTCAAGAAAAGAAAGAGAAGCTGGAAGCGTTTTCGAAAAGGCTGAAGCCGGAGATTGAACACCAAAAAAACGCACTGTTGCTTTCCAATTATTCCAATATGTTGAGCCGGTTTTTGCGAGAATCAGAGCTGACCCTGAATTATGTCAATCTGGGTGAAGATGTGCGAGCCGACTACCATTATGCACAAGCTGTGAAACTGTCCCGTTTTATCCTGGAAACGACACAGGATTTGATTGACCAGGAGCTGACGGATTATCACCCGTTTTATGCTGGTATGGTGCAGAAAAACCAATATTTGAAGTCGATGGGAACCGCTTTATTTGTCAGTATATTATTAATAGCCGGCTTGTTTACCTATTGGTTTGCTGGGGGGATTACCCGACCGGTGGAGGCGTTGGTTAAGGAAGCCAGGGAAATTTCCCGTGGAAATTTGGCAGGCGCCGAGATCCAGGTGAAAAGTAAGGATGAGATTTCCTATCTGGCGGATGCGTTTAATGAGATGCGCTCCAAATTGCAACAATTTATTCAGGAGCTGAAGGAAAAGGCAGTATTGGAAAGAGACTTGCAAGAACAGAAAGTGAAAAATTTGCAAAATGAGAATTTATTGCGGGAAATGGAATTGAAAAGCCTGCAAAATCAAATTCATCCCCATTTCTTGTTTAATACGCTGAATACCATTTCCAAACAGGCTTATCTGGAAGGGGCAGAGAAAGCGAGTGGCCTTATTGAATCGATATCCCAAATGCTCCGATACAATCTGAGAAGGATCAACAACCCGGTTACCTTAGAGGACGAAGTGCAACATGTGAAAAATTATTTCTCGATTCTAAAAGCGCGTTTTCGGGATCGCGTCCGTTTGTCGATTGATGTGGAACCATCCTGCCTGTCGCAACGCATTCCTGTGCTAACCTTACAGCCGTTGGTTGAAAACGCTTTTATCCATGGGGTGGAAGGGATTGAAACGGGTGCGGAGATCGGTGTTCATGTCTTTGAAGAAGGGCATCGGGTTGTGGTGGAAGTGATCGATAATGGCGTGGGTATGTCTCCGGAGACGGTTCGTCAGTTGATGCAACCGGAAGAGGAAGGGGAGCGTTCCTCACTCGGTCATTCCACCGGAATTGGTGTGCATAATGTGTTGAAACGGTTACGTTTATTCTATTCGACGGAAGAGGTTGTAAGGATTCAGTCTGAACAGGGAAAAGGGACACGGGTTCAGTTGTTGTTACCCATCGATAGGGAAGGAAGGGATCAGGATCATGTACAGACTGCTCATTGCTGAAGATGAACCGATTGAACGGGAAGCGATGCGAGTGATGATTGAACGCATTCTCTCTGATCGCATTCAGGTAGTGGGGGAGGCGGAGAACGGTCGTAAGGCTGTGGAGATGGCAGAAAAAACACAGCCGGATATTATTATGATGGATATTAAGATGCCGGGGATCAATGGGATCGATGCCATTCGGGAAATTCAAAAGAAACAACCGGATACCCGATTTATTCTGGTGACTGCTTATGACCGATTTCAATATGCACGGGAAGCCATGCGGATGGGAATCAAGGAATATTTACTGAAGCCCGGAACCATAAAGGAGCTGGAAGAAGCGATCAGCAATGTCGTTCGGGAGATTGATGAGGAACGACGTCGACGGGAACAGGAGCTGGATTTGAAAGACAAATGGATGCGGGTTCAGTCTCTGGTAGAAACGGAATGGGTGACTTCCCTTTTGTTGGAGCATATCCGTGATGTAAGTTGGGAAGATCTGCATGCCATATTGCAAGTGAAAATGGCTTCGGGGTTTGCATTTGTCATTTCCTCGATTTCGAATATGAACAACTCCGAAGAACAGCGTCGCTTATATGAAACGATGAAAGAAACAGTCAAAGACGAATGTCCAACCTGTTTAGTTGGGCCGATGATGGGTCGACAGGTTCCTGTATTTGTATTGTGGCAAGAACCCCTGGTATGGGGACAACCTTCAACCAAATCAAAAGTGGTCCATATATTGCAAAAAACGATTCAAGCCCTGAAGAAAAGGTTTGGGGGATCGAATCTGTTTATTGGAGCCGGTTTGGTCTACAATCATGCCGAAGGATTGCGCAAGTCCTATCGGGAAGCGCTGATTGCCGCCCGTCGTCCAACTTCGCCGGCCGGATATCTGTTATATGACGATCTTTCAACGGTCTATTCTCCGGATGAAGCAGTCCTGTTGCATACGGAAAAAGAGTTGCTGGCGGCGGTGCAACAGGGTGATGATGAATGTGCTTTGCAATGGTATGACCGGTATGTTCAGGAAGCGGATCTCTATCATCAACAAGATGACAAACCCCATCGTTTGATTGAACTGATGATTATTCTATACCGGGGGATGGATGCCCCGGAAACGGAGCGCCCTGATTGGAGTCAGTTTCACAAGCAGGCGTCCATTGAGGAGCAGGTGGAATGGGGACGTCATTATTTGTTGTCCCTGATTCACAATGCTCAAACCCGACGAAAAAGCCGATTAAAGGGAGGATTGGAGCGAGCAAAAGCCTATATTCATCAGCATTATCAGGATAACCTGACGCTGGCATCCGTAGCGGCTGAAGTAAATTTGAACCCGTACTATTTCAGCAAGCTGTTTAAAGAGGAATGCAATACGACCTTTATCGATTATTTAACCCGTGTTCGGATTGATCAAGCGAAGCAATTGATCCAATCCGGTGACTGGAGCCTGAAAGAGGTGTGCTATCAGGTCGGTTATCAAGATCCCAACTATTTCAGCCGTGTTTTCAAAAAGATGACAGGGGTTCCGCCAAGCCAGTACCGCAAAAGAATCACAAATCCGGATAGGTAATCACAAAAAAATGCTACCTGTCCTTTTTTTATCCTTCTCGGTTGCTAGTTTTGATCAGGTGTCAAAATACTGAAGAAGTTTTGCAGTTTTGTGAAGGGAATCGGAACGATAAAGAGATGAAAAGGCTGTAGAATCATAGATGAAAACGATTACAAAAACGTCCTGGGGAGGGACAGAAATGAAGAGGAAAAAGCGAACAGCACTTTTGACAGGACTCCTATTCCTTTTTAGTGTACTGCTTACCGCTTGTGGCGGAGGTAGTGGTGGAGCCGGTTCAGCGGATGATGAAATTGTAATCGGTTTCTCGATGGACACATTGGAAGAAGAGCGATGGAGAAAAGACCGAGACCTGTTTGTTAAAAAAGCGGAAGAGCTTGGAGCGAAAGTGAATGTACAGGCAGCCAACAGCGATGATGCCGTACAGCTTTCCCAGGTTGAACAGCTGATTACCCAGGGTGTGGATGTTTTGGTGGTCGTACCTCACAATGCTGAAGCGGCTGCGGCCATTGTAGAAAAGGCCCATGATGCGGATATTCCAGTGATTTCCTATGACCGGCTGATTCGGAATGCGGATGTGGATCTCTATGTCTCTTTTGATAACGAACGAGTGGGGGAAATGCAAGCAAAAGCGATCGTAGAAAAAGTCCCCAAAGGAAAATATGCACTGATTGAAGGGGCAGAAACAGACAATAACGCACACCTGTTTAAAAAAGGACAGATGAATGTACTGAAACCCCTGGTGGACAAAGGGGACATTGAGATTGTATACGATCAGTGGACGAAAGAATGGAAGCCTTCAGAAGCTCTGAAAAACATGGAAAATGCATTGACTGCCAATCAGGATGATATCGATGCCGTCTTGGCGGCCAATGATGGTACTGCCGGAGCGGTTGTCCGCGCATTGGCCGCTCAGGGATTGGATGGAAAAGTGCCTGTATCCGGACAGGATGCGGAGTTGGCTGGAACACAGAGGGTGGTGGAAGGCACGCAAACGATGACGGTTTATAAACCGATTCACAAACTGGCCAATAAAGCGGCCGAATTGGCAGTGGAGATTGGGAAAGGGAAAGATCCCAAAGCAGACTCCAAAGTAAACAATGGAAAAACGGACGTTCCGTCCATCTTGCTGGACCCCATTGCTGTGACCAAAGAAAATATGATGGAAACGGTGATCAAGGATGGGTTTCATAAGATGGAAGATGTTTATAAAAACGTTCCCAAAGATCAATGGCCGAAAAAGAAATAATGAATAAGGGGCCGGACAGGGCGTTGTGTCGTCCTGCCTGCTCTGTTTTAGGGGGGAGGCATTTGTGAGGTACGCTTTGGAGATGAAAGGGATTACCAAGGAGTTTCCGGGTGTCAAAGCGTTGGACAACGTACAGTTGAATGTGAAAAAAGGGGAGATTCACGCGCTTTGCGGGGAAAATGGGGCGGGGAAATCCACATTGATCAAAATCTTGAGCGGGTTATATCCGTCCGGGAGCTATGAAGGCGAATGTTTGATCCATGGAAAGCCCCAGTCGTTTTCCAGTATTCGGGATGCAGAAACTGCCGGAATCGCAATCATTTATCAGGAGCTGGCCTTGGTTTCAGAAATGACGGTGGCAGAAAACATTGTTTTGGGAGCAGAGCCGTCCCGAAAAGGTGTGATTGATTGGGATCAAGTGACCCATGATGTACAACGATGGTTGGCAGAAGTGGGTTTGAAAAATATCAATCCTCAAGAAAAAATCAGGAATTTGGGAGTTGGACAACAACAGCTGGTGGAGATTGCCAAGGCGTTGTCAAAAAAGGCAGAAATATTGCTGTTGGATGAACCGACAGCTTCACTGACTGACAGTGAAGTTGAGATTTTGATGGGAATTTTGCAAGAATTGCGCAAGCGGGGTGTGACATGCCTTTACATCTCTCATAAGCTCAACGAAGTGTTTCGGATTGCGGATACGATTACCGTATTGCGAGACGGGCAAACGGTTTCCACCCGACCAACTTCTCAAATGACGGAAGATCAAGTGATTGCACAAATGGTGGGACGGGAATTAACGGATCGATTTCCGAAATCGAAGCGTTCTCCTGGGGAGGTTCTCCTATCTGTCCAGGATTATTCCGTCTATGAACCCGGTACAAAGAGTAAAAAGGTGGACCGGATCTCCTTTGAGATTCGGAAGGGCGAAATTTTGGGGATTGCCGGTCTGATGGGCGCAGGACGAACGGAATTGGTAACCAGTCTTTTTGGAGGTTATCCCGGAAAAAGTGATGGGGAGGTCTGGATGGATGGGAAAAACATTCGCATCCAGTCTCCAAAAGATGCCATACGTTTGGGAATAGCACTGGTGACGGAAAATCGCAAAGAAACCGGGCTGATCTTGGGGATGGATATTCGACAAAACCTTTCCCTTGCCCATCTCGACCGTTTGCATAGAGGGGGCGTGTTGCAGGAAAACGAGGAAGTGAGCCTTGCGGAACAGTATAGCCAGGAATTGCGTGTAAAAGCACCGTCCCTGGAAACCGTGGTTGGAACCCTGAGTGGTGGAAACCAACAAAAAGTGGTGATCGGAAAATGGCTGATGACTCAACCCCGGTTGCTCATTCTGGATGAACCGACACGGGGGATTGATGTGGGTGCCAAATATGAAATTTATCAGATTATGAACCGGTTAGCGGAAAAAGGAATCTCCATTGTGATGGTATCCTCTGAGCTGCCGGAAATATTGGGAATGAGTGATCGGATTCTGGTGATGCACGAAGGACGCTTTACGGCGGAGTTGAGCCATGAGGAAGCAACGCAAGAGAATATCATGTATGCAGCGACAGGAGGTCAGTGATGCCATGGATGCAAAGCTACAACATTCCGGAAATGAGGCGGATAAAACCCTGACTGGAAAACAGAAAGCCATGCAATTGCTGGGAAAAATGGACTTGCGGGCTTATACGATGATTGCTGCCTTGCTCGGCATTTGGGTTTTTTTCTCTTTTATGAATGAATTCTTTTTGTCGCCGCGCAATCTCTCCAACCTGTTCTTGCAAATGTCTGTCACTTCCATTTTGGCCATTGGTATGTTGCTGGTGATTGTAGCTGGACATATTGATTTGTCCGTCGGTTCAATCGTCGGACTAACCGGTGGGATTGCGGCCATCTTGCAGGTCTGGTATGACTGGAACACACTTCCGGTGATTCTTGTTACCTTGTTCGTGGGTGTGTTGATTGGATTGATTCAGGGATGGTGGGTGGCATATCAAGCCGTTCCTGCCTTTATTGTGACCTTGGGCGGTATGATGATGTTTCGCGGTGTGTTGATGGGGATTTCCAAGGGTTCTACCATTGCCCCTTTGGAAGATACCTTCAAATTGATCGGTTCTGGATATATTCCTTATCTGATGGGCTGGGGATTGGCTGTGGTTGCAATTGTGGTGATTGCTGTATCCCAGTGGAAACAGCGGCAAACGCGAAAGAAATACGGCTTTGCCCTCTCCCCTCTTTATGCCGATGTGATTAAAATTCTTTTCTATGCAGTGTTGATCGGTATTTTTGTCTCATTGATGAACAGTTATAAGGGGATTCCTTTTCCCATTATCCTGGTGTTGGTGTTGGCGATTCTTTTCACCTTCATTGCCAAAAAGACACGTATGGGACGTCACATTTATGCGATTGGGGGAAATACGGAAGCTGCTCGTTTGTCAGGGATCAATGTGCGTTGGCGCACAATGACCGTGTTTGTATTCAGCAGTTTGCTGGCGTCCATCACAGGGATTGTATTGACGGCGAGGGTGAACGCTGCCACCATTGGTGCCGGTACCATGTATGAACTGGATGCGATTGCCGCTTGTGTCATCGGAGGCACCAGTCTGATGGGAGGTTCCGGAACGATTGTCGGTGCAGTGATTGGAGCTTTGGTAATGGCCTCGTTGGATAATGGGATGAGTATTATGAATATGGAGAACTTCTGGCAGTTTATTGTTAAAGGTGGCGTATTGATTCTGGCGGTTTGGTTCGACATGTATTCCCGCCGGAAGAAAACGGCTTAGGGATGAATGGTATTGAAACCCTCTGAAGAGGGTTTTTCTTATTGATCAAGAATATATACATTCAGAAAAATCAAGTAAGATTTTTAAGCGGAATAAAAGAATATGAGTGGAGGAAGCAATCGTGGCGATGAATGCAGAAGATTATAAAAGAGGAGCTTTGTTGGGACTTGCCTGGGGGGATGTTTTGGGTTGTCCGGTGGAAGGTTGGAGGGAGCATGAGATTGAAGCGGTATACGGTCTTTACCAAGCGTTGCCTGAACGTTATCCGCTTTCCGCGATTTCAGAGAAAAGAAGGCGAAAATTGCGTCCTTTGGGGCTTCATTCGGATGATACACAGCAGGCAATGGCATTGATCCAGGTTTGCCAGTCCCAAGACGGTTGGAATGATACAAAGTGGAAGGAGATCCTCGTTCAGGGGGTAGAAAGGGAAAGCTGGCGGGGAGTGGGGCGTAATTTTGTCCAGTCTGTCCGAAAGATGGCAAAAGGGAAAGATGTGAAGAAAACAGGCAGCCCTTCGGCGGGGATGGGAGCTGCGATGAGAGTGGGCCCCGCAGGGGCTTTATATCCGGAGAATCGGGAGTTGCGACTTCGGGTGGCTTTGGAGTCCTCACTCTCTACTCATTCTGATGTACGGGCGGCTGTTTTTTCCGCAGTTGTTGCTTCCTCTGTGGCCGGTTTGATCCAGGGGAACTCCCCAAAAGAGGTGTTGAAAGAAGTTCCCTATTATGCAGAGGAGGCGGAAGCGTTAGTTGCTGTCTTAGAGGAAGAAGGGTGGGTGATACAGAACAGAGGGTCCACACTCATTTCCGAGGGGTTACGAACCGCCTACCAATGGGCTGATCAACCCTTGGATACCATGCGACAACATATTTCCGACTTTGCTCGTCCCCATCTGCAAAAAGGATTTACTCGGGCACATCCCAACCAGGGCTTTGTCCTTTTGGGTGGGCTTCATGCCCTTCTTATGGCTTGCCGGAGCGATGCAGAACCCAATCAAACACTTTATCGCATCATACAACTGGGGTTTGATACGGATACGGTATGTGCCATCGCCGGGTCCATTCTCGGAGCCCGGTTTGGGACGGACTGGATTCCGTTCGATCGGTTATTGGATCAAGCCATTGGTGATTATGCGGATGCATTGGTTTCTGGTTCTGTTCCGGAAACGGTGGAGGTGTTTCTTCAACGTGAGGCGGAATGGACCCGTGAAGAACGGGCGTTTCAAAGGGAAATAAGGCAGTTTTGATGAAATGGATGTTGGAGAAATTTACTGTAAAGAGAGGGGACTTCCCGAAATGACCGAGCAACAGATACAGCAAGCGTTATCATCCATTACAGGGTGGGTGAGGGAAGATCAGACCATTGCAAAAGTGTTCCACTTTCCCACCTATATGGATGGTATAAAGTTTGTACAAAAGGTGGCGGAAGAAGCAGAGAAACAGCACCATCATCCCGACATTCTGATTGAATACCGTCAAGTGACACTTCGCTTAACGACGCATGACGAGGGGAGCTTAACAGAAAAGGACTTTCACCTGGCCAGACGGTTGGACATTCTCGTTTCATGATCAAAAGCTGGTAAAAGGAGTAATGGAGATGCCGGAGATTACCTATGATGATTTTGGCAAGATCGATATTCGAGCTGGAAAAGTGGTTAAGGCGGAACCGTTTCCAAAGGCTCGTAAGCCTGCCTATAAGCTTTGGATTGATTTTGGACCTTTGGGTGTCAAAAAATCCAGTGCACAGATTACGAAACTGTATCAGCCGGATGAATTGAAGGGAAAGCGGGTGTTGGGGGTTGTCAATTTTCCGCCACGTCAGATCGCTGATTTTATGTCGGAAGTCCTGATTCTTGGGGTCGTTTCTGACAGGGATGAAGTGGCTCTCATCCAAGCGGATCGTGAAGTGCCTTTAGGTGGACGGGTATTGTAAACCAAATGGACGGGGGGAGCAGAAGTGGAGAATCATACTGTTCAAGAGGGGATGAGGTGGTCAAGCAGCAGTCCTGTGAACGATATGGGGATTTGAGAGGTTTGTAAAAGGAAGAGTGGAACCTGTATCGGTATGCTGATGACCCTGTGGACAAGCCTTCTTCGCTCATGGATCAGCTGAAATGGTTGTTTCATAGGGTGGATGTTTTTTGGTTGAAGGCGGGGCATGCCGTTTTTGGAGGATTCAAATAAAAAGATAGCGAAGTCAGAAAAGGGAACCACTCTGCAAGGAGTGGTTCTTTGTTATTCATAGCAAGATGCAAACTCTGTGAACATAACATATACTGATCCCGCAATGGGAAAAGGTGTAGAAGATGGGTCCATCGAATCATGATATCAATCGACCATGAAATGGAGTGCTGGAAATGGATTTTTTCGCCTATCCTATGAATATGGTAACATGGGGTGTTCCGCTGGTTCTCCTTCTGACATATGTATTTCATAAAACCTTTCCTTCCAGAATATACCCCAGATATATACCGGCAATGCTCTCTTTGGTTGCAGCGCTGTTTTTTATGACATTCAGTTTGAGCAATCGAGGCTGGACCGGTTTTTCAAGTATGCTCCTGGCGATGATATTCTTTCTTCTTTTCATTGTTGGCCTGATCGGTGCTGTTGTGATGGGACGGCTGAATAAGGTGTGATTGGCCCTTAATTTTTAAAAGGGGGTTTTTATATGAGAAGCTATTTAAAAGAATTCTTTTCCCAGTTTGACATTTTGGCCACCGGTTTGGTGTGGTGTGCGGGAATGGTATACGTGGTTCCCGAACTGGATCGGGGATGGGTCTGGCTGTCCATTCTGGCGGGTATGGTGGGCTATGCCTGCAATGAGTATTTGATCCACCGGTTTTTCTTTCATTTGAAACCACCGAAGAACCCTTATTTGTTGAAACTTTTAAAGCGCCTTCATTATGATCATCATGTCGATCCGCAAAATTTGAAGTTATTGTTTCTACCCGTTTGGTACAGCTTTCCGATTATTTTCATTTTATCCTTTCTGGCATATTCGGTGACGGGAGATCCACTTTTGGCGGTTTCCTTTTCTGTAGGGGTGATCAGTTACCTTCTGTA
The DNA here is from genome assembly GCF_900182565.1 of Melghirimyces algeriensis. Classification (GTDB taxonomy): domain Bacteria; phylum Bacillota; class Bacilli; order Thermoactinomycetales; family DSM-45169; genus Melghirimyces; species Melghirimyces algeriensis. Next base: position 70,104 of record NZ_FXTI01000003.1, read on the forward strand.
TTATGAATGGATGCATTACATCGCGCATCGTCCGGTGAAGCCGATGACAGCGTGGGGACGTTATATGAAAAGGGTTCACCTTTGGCATCATTTTAAAAATGAACATTACTGGTTTGGTGTTACCCACCCGTTTCTGGACATGGGCTTGGGAACGTATAAAGATCATACAGAGACGGAGCAGAGCAAAACGGTGCGAAATTTGGAAGGAAAACGAAAGAGTAGCTAGGACCATAAAAGAAAGGTAGAAAGAACCCCCGTCTCTAAATAAACGGGGGTTCAACACCTTAATGAAATGGCCAGCTCTCCAATTGCAGGACCATCTTCCCCAAAACGTGGTCGATTGGAACTGGTCCGATGACGCGGCTGTCACTGCTGTTTAGCCGGTTATCGCCCATAACGAAGACATGCCCTTCAGGGATGGTTACTTTTTTCCATTTTTCATTTGATGGTGGAGAAGTCGTACCATCTTTGGTATAGCTCTCTTTCAATGGCTTGCCATTTCGATAAACGATTTGATTTTTAAATTCCAACGTGTCACCAGGTTTGCCGATCACTCGTTTTAACCATCGGTTGTGGGCTTTTTCCTGTCCGGTGATTAACCGGTACAGGGAGCCTTCCTGGAATTCCTGCATCAATGACCGATCTTGGTCAATATTGCTGTCAATGACCACAATATCTCCATAATCCGGTACTTCCCCCAGAGTGTGAGATAACTTGGAGATCATAATGTAATTGTTGTCCTGAAGCGTGGGTTGCATTGAATTTCCGTGAACCTCAGCAGGTTCAATCAAAAATGTGGTAATGACCATGGAAAGGCCAGCGGCGATCAACAGGGTTGTTAACCAATGAACGATGGTTCGGATTAATCTCATAAAATCCCCTTTACTTTTGTCGGGTTTCTAAGATTTTATTTTTATTATAACGGAATGTTCTATGCTTTGTCTTAACAAATTCAATATATTTACCTATTAATACGATGGAATGGAAACATTCCCTGAAGGCGGAAGAGTATGATTTAACCGATTTCCGTCTCCAGTTCTTCTACCCGTTTTTCTGCGTATTTGATGTCTTTTCTTGCGTGAAAGGTTTCCGCCTTTTCCAAAATAACATGGGTGTTGTATTCGGGGATACCGGCATGCTCTTCATAGACTCCTTTGGGAATGAGACAGTTGCCTTCCGGCCAGTGAACGCCCAGGTTTCCGGATTGTATGGGAGCGTACCGTGCCCGACCAAACAGTTTCCCGTGACGGTTATAAAGGGCGATCGCATCTCCATCGTTGATATGGAGATTACGGGCATCCTGTTCATTGATCAGGATATCATAGCGTTCCGCATTGTTGAAGGGATCGGTTTGTCCATAAATCATAGAGTTAAATTGCTTGCCCCGCCGGGTAGTGACACGGAAATGACCTTCCGCGATCCGTTGCTCAGGTATTTCAATGGCCAGAAGATTTCCCCGCCCGTCAGGAGTGGGACAAAAGCCGCCTTCACACAGCCAGGCACCTCCCCATTGAAACACATCACCCTGTTTTTTCAAGTGTTGGATACCATCATAATTGGGTGCTGCTTTGGCGATTTCCTCCCGAATCTCTTGCGCTGTCTCCAATCCCAGAAGGTGTTTTTCATCCGGTTTAACCCGTGCGGCCAAATCCAGGTAGATCTCCCACTCCGCTCTGGCTTCTTCGATTCGGGGGCCCTTGATTTCCGGAGAGAAGTAAACCATCCGTTCCGTGGAGGTGGAAGTTCCTCCGCCAGGCTGCTCATATCGGGTCATTGCAGGTAAGACAATCACCGCTTCCTGAGCATCCAGCAAGGTGGACGTGTTCAGCATAATATCTTGGTGTACCCGAATATCCAAGCGCTCCAAGCTCTTTTTTACAAATTCAGGATTGGGCATCGTTTCAAGAAAATTTCCACCCGATAGGTAATACAGTCGGATTTTCTGTTCGTGATCATCGGGTAAAAGCGTGTTTTCCAGAGTGGTTCCCACAGTATTCCCTTGCCAGCGGGGAATATGAAATCCCCAGACCCGCTCCATTCGCAATATGTTTGTTTCATCAAACTCACCGTTTGGCAAACTGAATGGGTCTGCACCCATTTCACTGGATCCCTGTACGCCGGAATGTCCCCGAATCGGCATCAGTCCACAGTGTTCCCGGCCGATAAATCCCCGTAGTAAAGCAAGGTTGGCTACCTGGGAGATGTTGTCCGTTCCAAATCTGTGCTGGGTCAGTCCCATGGACCAAACAAAGACAGCAGAATGGGATCGGGCGAGAAGTTCAGCGAATTGGACCATTCGTTTTCGTGACAGTCCGGAAGAACGTTCAAGATCATCCCAATCATACTTGGAGACATGCTTTTTTAAAGCATTGTAACCATTGGTATGAGCCTGAACAAAGGCGTGGTTAATGGCAGAGCCGGGCTCCTGTTCCTCCATCTCAAACCAGTGCTTCATAACTCCATTCATAAAGGCGATGTCTCCACCGATGTTCACTTGATAAACATCATCGGCAATCTTTGTGCCAAAGAGGGCGGAATCAGGAATGGAAGGAATCCAGTAACGGTCCATCGAGGGTTCATAATGTGGATTGATCATGATAATTTTTGTACCCTTGCGTTTGGCAGCATACATATATTTTGTGGAAACCGGTTGATTGTTGGCGGCAACAGACCCCCAGAAAACCAGTACATCCGTTCCGATCCAGTCTTTATAATTGCAACTGGAAGCTCCGATTCCAAGTGATCGTTTCAGTGCCGTCTTTGAAGGGGAGTGGCAGATCCGGGAAGCATTATCAATATGGTTGGTTCCCAGAAAACGGGCCACCTTGGCTGCGGTGTAATAGGATTCATTCGTGATTCCACGGGAAGTGAGATAAAAGGCGACTTGATGGGGAGCGATTTGTTTGATCTTGTCCGCAATTCGATCCAGGGCTTCATCCCACGAGATTCGGCGGAATGTTCGGTCGCCCGGTTCTCTTAACAGGGGATAGGGAAGGCGCCCCAGTTTTCGAAGTTGACTGCTGTCCAACGCCCGGAGTTCATCGATATCTGAATGAAGGACATCCGAAGGGATGGCCGGCATGGTATTGAGGCGAAGGACGTTGAGTCGAGTGGTGCATAAATGAGGACCTTTCAGCGTTTGATCTTTCAGTCCCGCTACACCTAGCGCACATCCATCACAGACTCCCTGGGTCAGAATGCGAGTGGCATAGCTTAGATTATCTCGATTTTCCCAAATGGTTTTAAACGTTTCCCGTATATGGTGAGGTTTGATCTTGCCTAGTCCAAAGGGAACTTTGCTGACCCAAAGGTCCGGGTCCGGTGTTTTTGGAAGGGAAATGGGTCCTGTATGTTTGGTTTTTCCCATAAGGAGACCTCCTTTATAATCATCGATACCCATGCATTTTTGCATCATCCATCATACCTGACCTTCTTCCCAAATCTTTATAGCATTGTTCTATGCTATTTTATCAGTTTATTCCGGTCTTAGGGGGAGTAGAGCGAATAAACATGATTCGATCCAGGCAGGGATTTCATGTCCCGTGATTAAATATGGATTCATAATCTACTTTAAAGGGGGAATGGATGATGGATCAACATGTTTACGGTGTAGCACTGGTTCCGTTGATCATGGGAGTTGTAGAGTTGACGAAGTTGTGGGGGGTATCATCAAAGTGGGCTGCATTGCTTTCCGTGTTGCTCGGACTTACAGCTGGGTTGACACTTGTTTCCCCGGATAGCTGGATTAGAGGGACTATTGTGGGACTGGCGATGGGACTGTCAGCAAGTGGTCTTTATAGTGGAGTGAAAAATACAAGAGAAGGGGTTCGAAAAAGAATGTACAAGAGGAATTAGTCTATTTTTTCTGATCATTTTAAATTATGTGATAAAAGAGGGTGCTAAACACATAAAAAAGGGTCCGCTTCAGTCGACCCTTTTTTATGTGTTTACTTTTGAATGGATAGGGTTGGAACACCGCGAAGTGTATCTTTTACTGGGCATATTCGTTCCGCATGCTTAATCAATTCTTCAATTTGGTGGGAGGGAGAGGGAGAGTCAATTTCGATCCGATATCGAATTTGTTGAAATCCGGGGCGAACGTTAGGGTCTTTTTCCATAAAACCATCCAAATCCAAATCCCCTTCTACGTGGACAGAAATACCGTTTAGTATGACGTTATGTTGATCCGCCAGCATTACAACGATCACATTGATGCAACCACCAAGTGAAGCAAGGATATATTCCACTGGGTTGGGAGCTTGATCGGTTCCACCGAGGGATTCCGGTTCATCGATGGTTACAACTTTATCTCCGATATGGGCAGTCGATAGAACTCCTTGTCCTGACCAATTCACATCCGATGTAAATGTAACCTGAGCCATTATTTTCACCCCATTTATCGTATTAAAAAGAGTTTAATCCATTTATTCCGATTTGACAAGTAGGAATATCAGCCGTAAATAAAGCTACCAACAGGTAGCGAAGTGATGAAGGGGAGATTTCCGTTTCCGCATCTCTTTTCTCCAGCAAAGAAGTGGAATGAGTTCGCTTCACCCCCTCCGATCCCAACCAGCGGACAAAATATCCGCTAAACGGTTGGGACCGAAAGCGAGTCCGCTGGGTCGTCGGAAAAGGATGCTCACCGCAAATCCCCCTCTTATTATCTTTGTCAGCAGTCTCGCTACCAACAGGCAGCCTTATCGTTTGGATTCAGTGGTCGGTGAATCAAATAAAGACAGAATCCATGGTTTCATGTCCACCAATCGCCAGTGAGCAGGCCGTTGATCCGTTCCGGTGATGATCATGGGAGCAACGGAATCGATTTGATGAAGCGATCCGTGCCCTGCCCCGCCTTTATGAGTGGGAGAGTGGACATCGGCCAGTTCATATCCCGGTCGAGCCGTAATGATGAGGTAACGGCCGGAGTGAGAATGAAACGAAGTCCAAAGGCGGATGAGAGCATCTGGGTAATCTCCATAGCTGATCTGTTTTTTATCTGCTTTTACCGTGAGATCCAGCGCTTTTAAATCCCCTTTCATGTCCCATTTTTGATGATATGAATCCTCAAATTCCTGACCGGGTCGAAACTGCATTTCTGTATTTTTTTCGGCGTTGAACACTTGAATCCATCCGTTTTCGTTTTTCCAGGCCAGAATGTCGACCCGATCGTCTTTCTTTAACTGATCAGCCAGCTTGTTTAACGAAATCTCCTGTTTGAGGGCATAGACAAAGGCGGAGCGTTCATTGACGGCAAGGGCCACTTCTGTCTTTTCACTGGGCTGTTGGCCCGGCTTCAATACCTGATAATTATTCAGAAGTTGATCCAATTGCACAACCGGGTTTTGATTGGAAGGCACGATGGAGGTTTGCCCTCCATCTCCACATACCACCCAGGTGACGTGCTGAATCGCCTCATTCCAACTGCCAAAGGAATCTAGGAGTTCCGCAATTTCCCGATCCAGTTTTTGTACTGCTTTTTTCTCTTGTGGACCGGGACCTTTTTTGTGAAGCGGTTTGTCCAGATCAGGAAGGTAGACAAAAAGAAAATCGGGAAGGAGATCATTTTTGATCAGATATTTGGTAGCCTCAACAGAATAGGCATCTTTAAACCCAAACTCCTTGGTAAGACCGTCCGGGAGGGAAACCTTTCCCTGGAGAGGATTGGCGAACATCCCAAGTGCGAAGAAATCGGGAGCTTTTACGTTCACCTGATCAGGTAGGGACAATGGCTTGGCAACCCAGGAAGGAAAGGCCAGTTTATGGTCGTTGGAACCGCGGTAAATGAGACCGTTGATGGAACCGGTCCGTATTCCTCGCTCTTCCAGGGCTTCAAAAATAGTTTGGATCTCTTGGTTTAGATGTTTGTGGTTCAGGTTTTGCACCATATCCTCAGCAGCCTGTGTCAGACCGTCACGCAGGATTTCATTCAGTCCTGTTCCATAATTGACAATCCGCTGTTCCTGGTTATCAAACCAAATCAATCCGGGAATATGATGTCTGTCAGGATGCGCACCCGTAATCAGTGTACTGTCAACGGTGACTGACATGGTGGGGAAGGAACTGATCACCTCCTTTTGATAGTGACCATGGCTGATCAAAAAGGAAAATGCAGGAAGGTCCCCGCTTTTTATGCCTTGGTCAATGGCTTGAGACATCAAGGAGTCTGCCATGATCCAGATTACCTTGCGTCGATGATCCGGGTTGGAATGAAGTTTAGAAAAATCTTGTTCCTGTTGTTTGGGTTTGGACGAGAGAATGAAAAAAACCGTGATCGATAAGAAGATGAACATCAGAATCCACCGCATTTCCTTCACATCCTTGACAAAAAAGCCTTTATATCCAGATAATGTCTTTAATCGCGGGTGCTTTTATTCACTTTTTCCCACATTTTTAAATTTGACGTTCAAGGAAAGGGATTGCTTTCAACAATTTTTCATATCTCCTCGGCCCCTTTCCACGTAAGAAGAGATAAACTGGAAGATAATAAGGAGATGTGACTTCCTGTTATCACTTATCAAAGGAGGGACTGATATGGATACCATCATTGAGATGTTTTTGTACCCTTCAAACTGGAATATTGAACTGAACCTCTTGGTTTTATTGATTGCTTGTGCATATTTGGCTGTGGTTTCTCCTTTTCGGAGGCGGTTTAAAGAGGGTCAACCTGTTCCGGTCCGGCAAATATCGATGTTTCTGACAGCGCTTATGATTTATTATTTTGCCCTGGGAAGCCCATTGGATGCGATTGGACATGAACTGTTCAGCATGCATATGTTGCAAATGACCTTGTTGTATATTGTGATGCCTCCCATCTTGTTGGCGGGACTACCCAGTTGGATGGTTCGTCCATTTGTAAACTGGAAGCCTGTTCGCGCTTTGATTCAATTTTTAATCCGGCCGTTTATTTCCATGTTTTTGTTTAATGGTATGCTTTCTCTGTATCACCTTCCCTGGGTGTTTAACCAAATCATGGAAAGCGATCTGTTACATGTTGTAACCCATGTTCTGTTAATGGTTACAGCTTTGTCGATGTGGTGGAGCATCATTTGTCCAGTACCAGAAATGAACCGTTTGAGCGAATTGAAAAAGATGGGGTTTCTTTATGCGAACGGAATGCTTCTTACACCCGTTTGTGCCCTAGTCATTTTTGCAAATGAGCCAATGTATGCCCTGTTTATGGAGACTTCCGAGCTCTTTCCGGTGATGACACCGTTGAATGATCAACAAACAGGCGGCGTAATTATGAAGATTGTTCAGGAAATTGTTTATATCGCAGTGATTGGTTATATCTTTTTCCATTGGGTTCGAAAAGAACGGGAAAAAGACCGGGCGGAAACAGAAGGGGAATCTTCCGCAGAGACGATCTATCCTGCTCCAGATTCTGTGTGAATATGACATCAAACTTTCACATCATTACATGGTCAAAGAATTGAATATCCCAGATTATTTATTTAAACTGTTAAAAGAATATGTTGTTTGTTGTTATAACTTTAACATGAAGGGGTGGATCAATGCTCCCTACAGAGCGGCGTGAACAGATCCGTCGATTGGTAAAAAAGCGCCGGAATGTCAAGATATCTGAACTGAGTCAGGAATTGCAAGTCTCTGAGATGACGATCTATCGGGATTTAAAACCGATGCTGGAAGAAGGGTGGATGAAGAAGACTTACGGCGGAGTCACTTTGGTGCAAGAACCGGAAACCTCTCCTGTTTTGGGATGTATCTGTTGTGGTCGCCAACCGGACCCAAGATTGACGTATCGGCTTGTCCTGATGGACCAGCGAATTGAAACCGCTTGTTGCAGTCACTGTGGACTGCTTCGCCACCAACAGATACAGGATGAAGTGATTCAGGCCATTTGCCAGGATTTTTTCACCAATACAACGGTAAGTGCCATGCAAGCTTGGTATGTGATGGAAACGGAGGTGGACCTCCGCTGTTGCCAGCCGCAAGTATTATCGTTTGAACAAAAACATACAGCGGAAAAATTTGTCCGGGGGTTTGGTGGGATCGTTCTTTCATTCGCGGAAGCCATGACAGAAGTGTATCGGAAGATGAAACAGGACAGTTGCAGTTGTCATGACTCTTTTTAAAACAGGAGTGGATGCTGATGAGCGGAAAACGGTGGATGATCGGGATGTTGTCATTGGTGTTGATGGTTGCTTTGAGTGCTTGTGGCGGTACAGAGGAGTCGACTGAGAAAAAGGACGAGAAGGCTCACAAGGAAGAGAAAAAACATGATATGCATGATTCTGAAGAAGTAAAGGATGTACCCAAGGTGGAAATGACCTTTCCCGAAGAGGTGAAATCGGGAGAAAACATCCGGATTCAGGTGAAAATTATGCAGGAAGATCAACCTGTAAACGATGCGGATGATGTGCAGTTTGAAATCTGGGAAAAGGGTGCGAATAAGGAAGATCATGAAAAAATAGTCGCCAAACGGACTGGAGAAGGGGTTTACAGTATTGAAAAAGCGTTTGAAAAAGCTGGTGATTACAAAGTGATGTATCATGTGACTGCACGGGGAAGTCATGTGATGAAACCGGCCGAAACACTCACCGTTCAGCAGTAATACAGGGATGGAGGTGAGATTGTGAAAAAAAATGCGGTTTGGATGCTTCTTCTTTTAAGTATATTGGTGTTGGCTGGATGTGGAGTCGCCGATGAGACTGGAGAGAAAAAAGAGGAGAAGACGGAGTCTTCCCAAAAAACGGCTCTGAATTGGCCGGTGGAGGATTTCCGGTATACGGACCATGAAGGGAACAAATTTGGCTTGTCTGATCTAAAGGGTAAGATATGGATCGCAGATTTTATTTTTACAAACTGCAATACCATCTGTCCCCCGATGACAGCCAATATGGAAAAGGTCCAAAGTGAATTAAAGGAATCAGGCTTGGATGTCCAATTTGTTTCTTTCAGTATTGACCCGGAACGGGATACGCCTGAAGTGCTGACAAAATTTGCAAAGCAGCATCATGCCAACTTGTCCAATTGGCACTTCTTGACCGGGTATCCCTTTGACGATATTCAGGATTTGGCGGAATCCTCTTTTAGGATGAAAATCCAAAAAGATCCGGATTCCGATCAGGTTATTCATGGGTCGAGCTTTTATCTGATTGATTCTTCCGGAAAAGTGGTTTATCAGTATAACGGGATGAAACCGGATGTTCAGGAGATCATTCAGGATGTACAGTCGCTTCAAAAAGAAGGTTAATCATACAAAATCCCCTTTAAGCAGTCAGGCTCCAGAAGAGCATGATGTTTACTTAAAGGGGGTTTTTTGTCTGTGGACTCGTTCATATGTCAATACAAAAAAGGTATCAGTTTCCATGTGCGTAATTTGTAGTTTAAGTAAGCGGAACCAAAGCATGCGGTCAGCGCGTCCTCTTCCACCCGGATTCGGTAGGAGTAGGCAACAAAAAAACAGAGAATGTTGACAACGATCGCCAACCACGAAGCGGTGCTCAGTGCAAACCCCAAAAATGTTCCCAATGTCCCAAGGTATCCGGGATGGCGAATGTAACGGTAACAGCCTGTCACCACCAGTTGATGCTGTTTTTGGATTCCGATATTTCGACTGAAAAAGCGACCAAGCGTTTGCATGGCTGTAGCTCGGATCAAGACACCCACAACACCGAATGCCATTCCGATGAAAAAAAGCGGATGGGAATGATGATTGTTCATCGGTTTATAAAAGAATATCATCGTTGGAAGAAGGATCATAAACCCTTGTGCTACAGCTAGAGTGATGGTGGAGCTTCGGTTCTTCCTTTGTTCCTCAAGGGGTTTTTTTCGTATCGTTTCCAGCAGAAAATAGAGTATCACTGGAATATAGGCCAACCATACCATTAAGATCCCGTCCTCTTGATCAGATAGGATACGTTATGAAGCGGAGAGGATGGGAGAAACGGCTATTGACTTTATGACGGTATTTTCTCAAAAATTCCGCTTTTATTGAGGGAAGGGAAACAGAATTTCATTGTTGAATAACTAAATGGGCTATTTTAAAGTTTGCAAGAAAGCTTTCATTGTTTGCATACTAATTTGGCGGCTCATTGGAATGGAGGTTTTTTGGTGAACTCAGAATTATCTTTTGATCATACGGTAATGGAGCAGTTGGGAATCGAGTCTGTGAAGCTTAGTCCCGAAGCTGTGATATTGAAGATGCCTGTGGATTCACGTCATCATCAGCCCTATGGGATTCTTCACGGTGGAGTTTCTGTGGTTTTGGCAGAGTCGGCCGCCAGTTTGGGTGCTTGGCTTCATTGCAACCCGGAAAAGGAGTATCCCGTCGGTTTGGAAATCAATGCGAATCATATTCGTTCCAAACGAAGTGGGGTTGTGACAGCTGTGGCGAAGCCGCTTCATAAAGGGCGCACCACCATGGTTTGGGAGATTCAAATACAGGATGAAAAGGAAAAGCTGATCTGCGTTTCACGCTGTACGATCGCGATTTTATCCCATCAAACAAAAGGTACGGATCAACATGAGACAAAGGGATAGAGAGCGGTATCTTTTGAAACCGGGTGTTCAGGTCTTGGATCAGTCCGATTCCTGGATCTTTCGTTTGGGTCAGACGGAGGTCACCATCCCCAGGGAAGAGCTGGGTCCGTGGGAGCCAATGGATGATAGAGTGGGAGAAATCCTAGAGCTTCCCCGGTCTTCATTTGTGGATCGTTTGGTGGATAGCGGAATGCTGGTTTCTGCGGAGGGAAATATGGAGACTTGGGTTCATGAAGCTTCCTCTTGGCCGCCTGTTACCCGACAGTCGGGCTCTTTGTCAAAAGAGGTGAAAGGGTCCGCCAAAAGAATTCCCTTGGAGTTTCAAGCATTGCCGGATATATCTCTGGCATCTGCGTTAGCTTCCCGAAGATCGCCCAAGGCTTTGAAAGCCGGAGGGGATATTTCTGTCGGGGAATTGGGGACGTTTTTAAAGTGGACAGTGGGAAAACACCCTGGAAGGGAGAAACGGAAGTATCCATCGGCAGGGTCTCTTTACCCCAATCACGTTCACCTTTCAGTTCGCCAAGTCAATGGTTTGTCTCCCGGTCTGTATGTGTATTCCAGTATGGACCACACACTGGTCCGTCAGGAAGGAAGCAGTGATGTGGAATCAGCTCTGGTACAATCCGAGCTGGATTTTCATTTTTGTATATTGATCTCATCCGATTTACATGTGGCAACACAAGGCTTTGGCTTTCGGGGCTACCGATTCTGTTTGATGGAAGCGGGACATATGGTGCAAAATCTGCAGTTGGTGGCGCAGGCAATGGATTGGGAGGCCGTTCCTGTCGGAGGGTTTCGGGATCATCAAGCTGCTGAAGCGCTTGGTAGGGATAAAGAGGTGCTTACACCTTTGTACCTGGTACCTGTTGGTACCCTTGGTGAATAAATGCTGTTGTTGAAACCTTGTCAGTTAAGGAGAGAGGATGACTTACATCATGGCTTTTTACTTAAAATGCGGAGACGTTCTGTTGGGGACGTTATATCCCGATGATACGGATTTTCCTTGGATTTATTGTCAATTTGAACCAACTGAGCATTTTGAGGAAGTAAAACCGCTATTTGATCAGGTGTGCAAGTTAACGGAAAAAGATTATGAAGATGCACCGGATGACTGGGAAACAGCAGGAAGACTGTTGGATGAAATCCATGCAAAGTGTCAATTGATCGACGACCATGGACATCAGGCACTTATCGGTCAAATTTCTGGGAATGAGGCTTCTCTAAGATTATACACATGAGAGTAATGAAGGGAACGTTTAGTTCCCTTTGAGACTGCTGACAAAAATAATAAGAAGAAGGGGATATCCGGTGGAGCATCCTTTTCCGACAACTCAGCGGAACCCCTGGAGGTCCCAACCGTTTAGCGGATATTTTGTCCGCTGGTTGGGACCGGAGGGGGTGAAGCGGACTCCTTCCTCTTCTTTGCTGGAGGAAAGAGATGCGGAGACGGAAATCCCCTCTCCCCCTACTTTGTCATAAACCTCGAAGGGAACGTTCAGTTCTCTTTCTTTTTTGGGTGCGAAATGAAACGCTTTCATGTATCCTAAAACAAAGAGAAAAAAGGGGGAGGCAGATGGAAAAGGAAAGCAAACATCTAGAGCAGGGAATCCATCAGGATTTCAGTGAGGAAATGACTTATGGGGACTATCTTCAGTTGGATCAGATCCTAAATAGCCAGAAACCATTGTCGGGACATCATGATGAATGGCTTTTTATTATTATTCATCAGACCAGCGAGTTGTGGATGAAGCTGATTCTTCACGAATTGAACGCGGCAATTGCCAGTATTCAGGAGGGCGACCTGGAGCCGGCGTTTAAGATGTTGGCCAGGGTGGCGCGCATTCAGGAGCAATTGATTCAGTCCTGGGATGTCTTGTCTACGTTAACGCCTGCGGAATATATGCAGTTCAGGGATCAGTTGGGGCATGCCTCAGGGTTTCAGTCTTACCAAAACCGTCTGATTGAATATGCGTTGGGATATAAAAATCATCATGTGCTGTCCGTCCATAAACATCGTCCCGACTTATACGAACAACTGGAAAAAGCGCTTTACTCACCAAGTATTTATGACGTTTCCATTCAAGCCCTCGCGGACCGGGGGCTTCCAGTGGACTCTTCCCGGTTGAAGCGGGATTGGTCGCAAAATTACCAATCGCATCCCAGTGTGGAAGAAGCCTGGCTCAGGGTGTACCGGGATGTGGAGCAATATTGGGATTTATATGAGCTAGCAGAGAAGCTGGTTGATGTTGAAGATAAACAACAACAGTGGCGTTACAATCATATGAAGACGGTGGAACGGATTATCGGATATAAATCGGGAACCGGCGGCTCTTCTGGGGTAAGTTATTTGAAACGTGTGATCGATCATCGTTTTTTTCCAGAACTATGGAGCTTAAGGACAAAGTTATAGTAACGGAGGGAGGTTTCTGTGAACATGGTAACGTTGCGGGAAACTGCAGAGAAAATGGATAAGGAAGATGACTTGGCGCGATTTCGGGACGAATTTTATATCCAAGAGGGAAAGATTTATCTGGATGGAAACTCTTTGGGATTGATGTCCAAGCGGGCGGAAAAAAGTTTGCTGGAAGTGGTAAACAGTTGGCGGGACTTTGGAATCGATGGCTGGATGTCAGGGAAATATCCCTGGTTCCATCTTTCCGAAAAACTGGGGGAGCAAAGTGCCCCACTGGTGGGAGCAGAAGCAGGTGAAGTGATTGTTACCGGTTCTACTACCATGAACCTGCATCAGCTTCTGAGCACCTTTTATCGGCCGGAAGGGAAAAGAACAAAAATCCTGGCGGATAAACTGACGTTTCCTTCTGATATCTATGCGATGCAAAGCCAGCTTCAGTTGCGAGGGTTAAATCCCGATGAGCATTTGATCCGTGTGGGAAGCCGGGATGGATGGACGCTGGAAGAGGATGATATCATGGAAGCGATGACGGATGAAGTGGCGATCATGGTATTGCCTTCTGTTCTCTACCGCAGCGGACAGATTCTGGATATGGAGAAATTGACGAAAACAGCCAAAAAGCGAGGAATTTTAGTAGGTTTTGATCTATGCCATTCGATCGGAGCCATTCCCCATCAATTACACACATGGGAAGTCGATTTTGCCTTCTGGTGCAACTATAAATATATGAACAGTGGTCCTGGTGGCGTAGGCGGTTTGTTTGTCCATCAGAAGCATTTTGGACGGGTTCCGGGGTTGGCTGGTTGGTTCAGTTCTGATAAAAGCGTCCAGTTTGATATGGAGCATCAGTTGACTCCTGCAAAGGATGCCGGAGCTTATCAAGTAGGTACCCCTCATATTTTGAGTTTGGCGCCCTTGATCGGATCATTGGAGATATTTACTGAAGCGGGTATCGAACGGATTCGGGAGAAATCCCTGAAACAAACCGCTTATCTGATGGAGTTGGTGACGCAGGAGTTGGAAGGGATGGGCTTTTCCTTTGCCAATCCTGTGGAGAACCGACGGCGCGGAGGACATGTTTGTCTGGTTCACGAAGAGGCCGTCCGCATTTGCAAATCTTTAAAGGAAAAAGGGGTTGTGCCGGACTATCGCGCTCCGAATGCCATTCGGCTTGCTCCGGTTGCTTTGTATACGAGCTACTCGGAGATATGGGAAGCCGTCCAAATTCTAAAAGAGATTATGGAAAAGAAAGACTATGAACGACATGAGAAAAAGAGGGAGGTCGTGGCGTGACTCGCTGGATTGACATCTCACAACCTCTGGATGAGAATGTTCCGGTCTGGCCGGGAGATACTCCCTTTTCTTACCGGTTGACCTGGACCAAAGAGGATACAGGCTCGGTCAATGTGGGGCAGCTTACAATGAGCACACATACCGGGACCCATATTGATGCGCCGTTTCACTTCGATTCCAGTGGAAAAAAGGTGATCGACCTTTCGCCGGATTTGTATTTGGGTCCGGTTCGGGTCGTATATCTCAAACATCCTCAAACGATTGGTCCCGAAGAACTGAAAGGAGAAAATCTGGAAGGAGTCTCCCGCCTCTTGATCCGAACGGATACTTGGTTGGATCGGTCTTCTTTTCCTGCCGCTATTCCTCCTGTGCATCCAACATTGGCCCCGTTTTTGGCGGAGAGGGGAATCCGCCTGCTGGGTCTGGATCTTCCGTCGGTAGACCCATTGGACAGCAAAGAGCTTCCTGCACACCATGCTTTGACGTCCCATGGTGTGCATATTCTGGAGGGGGCGGTTTTGTACCGTGTGGAAGCAGGAGACTATGAAATGGTTGCACTGCCATTACCCTTGACTGAAGCGGATGGAAGCCCGGTTCGTGCGATGTTGCGGCCGATCTGAAAAACCTGCCGACGAATGGTCGGCAGGTTTTTGATGTCGATCACGATTGTTTAATATACTCCGGGTATTCTTTGAGAAACGTTCGAACCACATCTTCATATTCCTGATCAGGGATATCGTTTAGATCTCCGTCTTCCAAATAGAAAAAGTAGGGATTTCCGTCCGGTTGTTCCCGTCTGTAATACATGCCTACCAGTTTATTGTGGAAAACAAAGGTGGCTCCCAGTACAACAGAGAAGATTTCTTCTTCAGCTTCCAGTTGGCAAAAGAAGAACGGTTCAACCTGAGCCAGAACGGTCTCCGCATAGGTGTCACCAGGCTCGGTCAGGATCATCGCCTCTCCTTCATCTTCAACAATATACAGTTGTTTTTTTCTTTCTTTTGACCAGATGAGAAGCAGGTGCTTTACATTTTCATGAATAAAGACATATTGATGAGGAGTTGAAAAACGGATATTCAAATGGATGCCTCCAATTTTTTATCATAAGTACACTTTACCAGTCCCATGATACAGAAAAAATGTTTCTCCTTCCACCTTCTATATGAAAAGAGAAACATTTTATTGAGACTGCTGACAAAAGTAATAAGAGGGGATATCCGGTGGAGCATCCTTTTCCGACGACCCAGCGGAACCGCTTTTGATCCCAACCGTCTAGCGGATATTTTGTCTCGCTGGTTGGGGCCGTAGGAAGTCACTGATTATTCTTTTTCAAGGACTGTGATATAAGCAACCATGGGACCGCTGGCATCCACCGAGTGATGGTTGTGACAAAGCAACTTATAGGTTCCCGGTCGATCCGCTGTAAAGCGGACTTTTGCCTGTTCTCCCTTTTTCAAGGTTCCCTGGATTCCGAATTCTTTCAGCGAATAATGGTGTTCCTTTCCATTGAGGCCGTGCAATATTAGATTGACCCGGTCGCCTTCCTGAACAACCAGGGTTCCAGGATTCCAACGGTAGACCTCCACTTCTTTCCCATGATGTTTTGCCTTGTATTCGGTCGTTACCAAATGAAATGTTTTTTCCATCTGGGTTTCATTGGATGAGACTTCTTCCACTTCTTCAATTACGGTTTTTCCGCCGAACCAAGGGATGGGAAGCAAGGCCGTGGTAGCGATCAGGACAAGAGCAAAGGCGATACTTAAATACAACCATTGTCGTGAAGTAATCATCATTACGCCTCCTTCAATCCGGTTTATTCTTCCGGTATTGACAGAAATAACCCATTTTAATCCTGTTTTTCCAATATTTATATAAAAACAGTTGAAATCAAATATGAAGCTTGTTTGAAAAGACGTGTTGGTTTTTGCTTGTGTTGACTGCCAAGTATTTTCCACGCAAAAAAAGCATGCTATACTGAACAGGAGTAATGTTATTACAGAGGATGATTTTTAACATCTGTGAAATCAGGGCTTAAGGATCTTTCCTTCGGGTCCAAGTGCAGGAGGGTAAAAGATGAGTTCCCAGACAGATTCCAATAACCATCGTGAAGAAGAAAACGATTTTTTGGATATGGTGAAAGGGACCATGATATTTACTGGTTTGTTTATGGGGATTGCGCTTGTGGGTGCAATCTTGGCTGAGGTCTTAAAATGAATGCTGAAGAGGGCTGGATGTGACAGCCCTCTGTTTTTGGTGTCGTCCTGTAAGTCCAATCCATCCATGGTTCAGTGCAACAATCTGGATTTTCTACATAAACTGCGGAGCGGGCTTGGAGGAGACAGTTGTCTGTTGAATGAGATGGTAAGGTTGGCAGAGGCCTGATGATTGCGCTATACTTTCAGAGGATGCTGAGGTTTTTCCCTTCGAGGTTGATTATGACAGTTTCTGAATCTGAAACGATCTTTTTCATACATACGGATCAGTAGGAATTGAAACTGTCTGTCAGACTCGGTCCTCTTGAAACATCAGAGAATCGGGGAGCCGATCCAACACCAAATTTCTATGTAAACACAGTATTTAATGGATAGGAGGATGGGGCATGAACGTACATGAGTATCAGGGTAAAGAAGTACTGAAACAGTACGGGGTTGTGGTACCCAGGGGTCATGTGGCATTCACTCCGGAGGAAGCGGTGGATGCTGCGAAGGATTTGGGTGGAGACCTTTGGGTGGTCAAGGCTCAAATCCATGCTGGTGGACGTGGAAAAGCGGGCGGAGTGAAACTGGCCAAGAGTTTGGATGAAGTGAAGCAATATGCTGAAGAACTTTTGGGCAAGACGCTGGTTACCCATCAAACCGGACCGGAAGGAAAAGAAGTAAAGCGTCTTTTGATTGAAGAAGGGTGTAATATTGAAAAGGAATACTATGTGGGTGTGGTGATTGATCGCTCCACAGACCAGGTGACGATGATGGCTTCTTCAGAGGGCGGCACCGAAATTGAAGAAGTGGCTGCCAAAACCCCTGAGAAGATTGTGAAAGTGTCTGCGGACCCGGCTGTAGGTCTTCAGCCTTTTCAAGCACGTCAGTTGGCCTATGCGATTGGCATTCCGAAAAAGCTTGTCAACAAAGCGGTAAAATTTATGATGGGGTTATATCAAGCCTTTGTGGATAAGGATGGTTCACTGGCGGAAATCAATCCACTGATCACCACCAAAGATGGTGAAGTGATGGCATTGGATGCCAAGCTGAATTTTGATTCCAACGCCCTTTATCGCCACTCTGACATCGTTGAGCTTCGGGACTTTTCGGAAGAGGATCCGAAGGAGATTGAAGCGTCCAAGTTTGATCTCACCTATATTGCTCTGGATGGGAACATTGGCTGCATGGTGAATGGAGCGGGCTTGGCGATGGCTACCATGGATATTATCAAGCATTACGGTGGAGAACCGGCCAACTTTCTGGATGTGGGAGGCGGTGCCACCACCGAAAAAGTGACTGCGGCCTTTAAAATTATTCTGGAAGATCCCAATGTAAAAGGGATTCTCGTCAACATTTTCGGTGGAATCATGAAGTGTGATGTCATCGCCGAAGGAGTTGTGGAAGCAGCCAAAGAGATCGGTCTGGATCGCCCGTTGGTCGTCCGGCTTGAAGGGACCAATGTGGAACTTGGAAAGAAAATCCTGAATGAGTCCGGCCTTAAAATTACTGCTGCCGATTCCATGGCTGATGCTGCGGAAAAGATTGTTTCCTTGGTGAAGTAACAACATTACCCATCACATCTGGAAGGAAAGGCGGGTTCCAACTTGAGCATCTTTGTGAATAAGGATACAAAAGTGATCACACAAGGGATTACGGGTTCCAATGGTTTGTTTCATACCAAACAAGCAGTAGAATATGGTACGCAGATTGTCGGGGGTGTGACTCCCGGCAAAGGTGGGCAGTCCGTGGAAGGGATTCCGGTTTTTGATACGGTGGCTGAAGCAGTGGAAAAAACAGGAGCCAATGCGTCTGCGATTTATGTGCCGCCAGCCTTTGCTGCGGATGCAATTATGGAAGCGGTGGACGCACAACTGGATCTGGTGGTCTGCATTACCGAAGGGATTCCGGTTCTGGATATGGTAAAAGTGAAGCGCTACATGGAAGGAAAGAAAACTCGGTTGATCGGGCCCAACTGCCCTGGAGTGATTACTCCTGGCGAGTGCAAAATCGGGATTATGCCTGGCTATATTCATGCTCCGGGGAAAGTGGGGATTGTTTCCCGCAGTGGAACACTTACCTATGAAGCGGTTCATCAATTGACCCAACGCGGTATCGGCCAATCCACTGCAGTCGGGATCGGTGGAGACCCGGTGAACGGTACCAACTTTATTGATACCCTGGAAGCATTTCAAAATGACCCGGAAACATCTGCTGTGATTATGATCGGGGAAATTGGTGGAACTGCGGAAGAAGAGGCTGCTGAGTGGATTCAGGCCAATATGACCAAACCCGTGGTTGGCTTTATCGGAGGGCAGACGGCTCCTCCGGGAAAACGGATGGGTCATGCCGGCGCCATTATCTCCGGTGGCAAAGGAACCGCAGATGAAAAGATTTCCACATTGAAAGCGTGTGGAGTAACGGTTGCACCGACACCGGCAGACATTGGAGAAACATTGTCCAAGGTCCTGGAGGAAAAAGGCTTGCTGGACGAGTGCACCACCGTGAAATAACATCAGAGCTTGTCAAGGGACCTCTCAGGGGGTCCTTTTTTCTTTGGAGGTGAAAGCGATGGTCGATGGATGGGAAGAGCGGGAGGGGTTGGTGGCCCTGCACCAGATTCAGGGAGTCGGCTGGCATACATTGGATCGGATGCGTCAGACGGGATGGCATCCGGGGAGATCGCCGACACAGGATGATCTAAAGCGTTGGAGGGAGGCAGGGGTTTCCGGAAAAACAGTTGCTCGGATTTGGGAAAAATGGACACCGTCATTTATTCGCCGGGTAAGAGAGGAGATGGATCGACGGGGAATTGTTGCTGTCACCCTGTTGGATTCTTGTTATCCTCCGCTGTTGGGGCAAATTCCCCAACCGCCGTGGGTGCTGTATGTTCGGGGTGATTCCTCCCTTCTTCAGAATGCATGTCTGGCTGTGGTGGGAAGTCGCAAGCCAACTGCATATGGAAAACGGGTAACCCGTCAGTTGGCCGGTGAAATTGCGGAGGGAGGATGGACGGTAGTGAGCGGGTTGGCATCCGGGGTGGATGGAGAAGCACATCGGGCGGCTTTGGAGTCTTTTGGGAAGACGGTGGCCGTGATGGGTTGCGGGGTGGACGTGATTTATCCCCGTCATCACCGTCAACTGTACGCAGAAGTGGTTCAAAAGGGGGCCGTGGTTTCAGAATTTCCACCGGGGACGGCTCCTCATCCAGGCCTTTTTCCTCAGCGCAATCGCATTATTAGTGGATTAAGCCATGGCACACTGGTGACGGAGGCAGCGGAAAAGAGTGGTTCACTGATTACGGCCCATTGCAGTTTGGAGCAGGGAAGAGAAGTCTTTGCCGTTCCGGGGCCCATCACATCAGAGCTGAGCCGGGGCACCAATGGTCTGGTTCAACAAGGAGCAAAGTGTGTATTGCAGATCCATGATATCTGGGAAGAACTGACCCATATTCAACAGCCGGTTCCTGTCGGAAAAAGGGAAAAGCACGATGTCTCTTTGAATGCGGATGAAGCGGAATTGATGAAACGTTTGGATGATCGCCCATTTACGGTCGATTTTCTGCTTCCACATTTGAATCACTCTTTGGGAGAACTGCATCAGCTGTTGTTAGGTCTTCAGGTAAAGGGATTTGTTCGCCAATTGCCGGGAGCCCGGTTTGTAAAACACAAAGAGAGTTAATCTTAAAAATAATCATATAATGATGAAACAAGGGAATGGATGATTTGTACAAAATTTAAAAAGAGCATTCACTTGTGGGCTTTGTCAGTTTACCCATTTTTCAGGATATGAGTCATGTGTTTATACCAATTCCCCAATGGGTTCATATAACACAGTAAATCGAATGAAAGGAGTGGGATGGTTGTGGAGTTGAAATCGCTTGAAAACAATAAAGTCGTCATGAATCATCATCATAAGAAAAAGACATTCAATGTTCGCCCTGGTCAAACATTTAACTTATCTTGTGATTTCTTTGGAATTCGGGTGGCCAATATATTGCTTAGGCCAGGCGACTTTATCAAGGTAAGGTGTCGGGGACGCACTGCCATTGTGTTCAATTCATTCTTCCGTTTCAATCGGGGAGTGATTAACCTTCGGTCGGGAGAATTTGTAAGCTTTTTTGGTGGGTTTAAGCGCAGGAAAAGAAAAAAGTTTAAATAAGAAACATTGAAGAGAGTCGGAAGAATTCTCTTTTCTTGCTTGTTGAAGGAAACAAACCTATTGCTTTTTTATCTGGAGATCGGCTAGAATAAAAAAGAAGCATATCGGAATGAAGGAGGTGGAAAGGATCATGCGAGTCAAAGAGATGATCATCGACATGAAGACAATCAATGCTATGATTCCCCCATTGTGCTCTGAAACCGCACAACAAGGGGTACGTATGCCTTTTTTCGGCCATTGTATCCAAAATATGGATCGTCAAAAGGATATCCTTTCCACCTCTGATTTGATGTTTATGGGGAATCTATAAAAGCCATCAAATCCAGGCGCCGTGGGCAAGGTTATTCCTTGCCCACGGCTTTTTTTGTTTTTCAATAAAAAGATACATAGTGCTGGAGGGAAACCGATGCGTTGGAAAGATTGGGATCTGAATCTCAAAGTTCGATTACTGGGTGAGGGTGTTTTTAACATTCTTTTTTGGATGTTTTTCCCCTTTATGTCGATTTATTTTGCTCATTCTTTTGGGAAGTCATGGGCCGGAGGACTGTTAATTCTCTCCCAGGTGTTTGGGGTGATGGCCAATTTGGTGGGTGGTTATTGTGCAGACCGGTTTGGTCGCAAACGGATGATGGTGATTGCTGGAGTGGGAGAATCCCTTGCCTTTTTCTTTTTTGCCTTTGCCAACTCCCCCTGGTTTGAATCTCCGATCCTGTCTTTTATCTGTTTTTCCATCCTGGGAGTGGCTGGTTCTCTTTATTGGCCAGCAAGTCATGCGATGGTAGCAGACTTGGTGGAGCCAAAAAAGAGAAATGAAGTGTTTGCTGTTTTTTATACAGCGATTAATATTGCTGTCGTGATCGGTCCAATTCTGGGTGGATTGTTTTTCTTTCAATATCGTTTTGCTCTTTTGTTGACGGCTACACTGGTCAGCGCAGTTTTGACCATGGTGATTGCCCGCTATGTTCGGGAAACCGCTCCCCGTCCGGAAGATGCCTCCGGATTTCCGGAGGGAAAGAAACTTCCTTGGGTTCAGTTTCTGCTTGCTCAGTTGAAGGATTATCGTGTCATTTTATCTGACCGAAATTTTATGCTGTTCATTCTTGCGGGAATTTTGGCGGCCCAGACATTTATGCAGCTGGATCTGGCCATTGCATTGTATATTACAGAGATGGTATCGGTACAAACACTGTTCCATCTGGGAGATTGGGTTCTATCAACTGGAGGAGAGGAATTTTTTGGTTGGTTGATGGCGGAGAATGGACTTCTCGTAGCATTGTTTACGGTTTGGATCACACGCTGGGTGAATCGCTTAAAGGAGGGGCGCGTGTTTATTACTTCTTCACTCTTTTATGGCCTTTCCATGCTGATCATCGGAAGTTCCACAAATGTATGGATGATGATTCTGGGGATTGTTGTTTTCACAGTGGGAGAATTATTGGTGGTGGGTCTACAGGAAGGCTTTGTTTCCAAATTGGCTCCTGAGCATATGAGGGGACAATACTTTGCTGTAGCCAGCCTCCGTTTTTCCATCGGAAAGGCGATTGCTCCCTTTGCCATTCCGGTATCAGCCTGGGTCGGATATGGTTGGACATTCGCCGTATTGGCCGGGTTGGCATTACTCAGTGCTTTGACCTATTATGGTCTGTTCCGTCGACTGGACCATACAAGGGAGAAACCGCTTTCGTCTTCTCACCCTGAAGCCATGGATCAAAGCGTTTGATGATGGTAAGGCATCCGATCGGGTGCCTTTTTCAGTGAATGGAAAACGGATTTTGAAATCAATGGGTATGGGAAGTGGGATAACGGGAAAAGGTTTGATTATGGGATTTGCTCGGATATGAAAGGCAGTTGATTCCTGATGGGGGAATCTGATATGGTACAATAGCTACTTAAGGTTTCCCTTTAACAGGGAGGATTTGTCTTTTATTGTGAAGAAGGGAAACTGGCATCGGTGTTTGCATATGGATGCTTTTGAGGGGAGGGCGAGAGATGGCTGATTCGCTCGTCATTGTTGAATCACCCGCTAAGGCCAAAACCATCGGTAAATATTTGGGGAAAAAGTATATTGTGAAAGCTTCGATGGGGCATGTGCGGGATTTGCCCAAAAGTCAGTTGGGTGTGGATACAGATAATCATTTTAAACCGAAATATATTACCATCCGGGGAAAAGGCGATGTATTGAAGGAGCTTCGAGATGCCCGGAAAAAAGTGAAACGTGTTTTTCTTGCAGCTGACCCCGACCGTGAAGGGGAGGCGATTGCCTATCATTTGGCTCACAGCCTCAATTTAGAGCTGGATGAAGAATGCCGGGTGGTATTTAACGAGATTACAAAGCAGGCGGTTAAGGACGCGTTTAAAAAGCCGCGCAAGATTGATTTGGATCTGGTTGAAGCACAACAGGCCCGCCGTATTCTGGATCGATTGGTCGGATATGGAATCAGTCCGGTTCTGTGGAAAAAAGTGAAAAAAGGTCTTTCGGCCGGTCGGGTTCAATCGGTGGCTGTCAAATTGGTGATCGATCGGGAAAAGGAGATCCGAAACTTTCAACCGGAAGAGTACTGGACAGTGACTGCAGTATTGGATGCGGACGGCGAAATATTTGAAGCCAAATTTTACGGATACGAAAAAAAGAAAACGGAACTGAAAAACGAACAAGATGTGGAAAAATTGTTGGATCGGATCAAAGGCAAGCGGTTTGTTGTGGAAGAGGTGAAACAGAGCGAACGACGGCGAAATCCCGCTCCACCTTTTATCACCAGCTCTTTGCAGCAGGAAGCGGCTCGCAAGCTGAGATTTCGTGCCGGTAAGACTATGGCTTTGGCTCAGCAACTTTACGAAGGGATCGACTTGGGGAAAAAAGAAGGTTCCACCGGTTTAATCACCTATATGCGAACCGATTCCACGCGTGTTTCCGAGACCGCCCAAACGGAATCCATCCATTATATCAAGGATACTTATGGGGATGCCTATGTGCCCAAGAAACGCAAGGCTCATAAAAAGAAAGCCGGGGCTCAGGATGCCCATGAAGCGATCCGCCCCACTTCTGTAAATCGAACACCCAGTGCCATGAAGCCCCACCTGTCCAGGGATCAGTATCGCCTGTATAAACTGATCTGGGAACGCTTTGTTGCCAGCCAGATGGCACCGGCTGTATTGGATGCCATCACGGCTGAAATTCGGGTGGGCGATGCATATTTTCGGGCGACGGGTTCCAAAGTGAAGTTTCTAGGCTTTATGAAGCTGTACATTGAGGGAGACGATGACGGAAATAAAGAGCAGAACAAATTTCTGCCGCCTTTGGAAAATGGTCAGAAACTGAAGAAGAAATCGCTGGACCCCAAACAGCATTTTACCCAACCCCCGCCTCGCTACACAGAAGCGCGATTGGTTAAAACATTGGAAGAAAAGGGGATTGGAAGGCCCAGCACCTATGCTCCCACTTTGGATACCATTCAGAAGCGTGGGTATGTGATGTTGGAGGACCGTCGCTTTGTACCGTCTGAGCTGGGAGAGATCGTCATTTCCTTGATGGAGGAGTTCTTCCCGGAAATTTTGGATGTGGAGTTTACCGTTCATATGGAAGAAGAACTGGACCATATTGAAGAGGGGAAAGTGGATTGGGTAGAAATTTTGGAGCGCTTCTATGAACGGTTTAAAAAGCGGTTGGAAGTGGCTGAGGAAGAGATGAGAGAAGTGGAGATCAAGGATGAGGTCTCCGACGAGGTTTGTGAGAAGTGCGAACGTCCCATGGTCTATAAATTTGGACGCTACGGAAAATTCCTGGCTTGCTCCGGATTTCCAGAGTGTCGCAATACCAAGCCGATTTTAAAGTCTACGGGTATAACCTGTCCAAAGTGCAATCAGGGCGAGATTGTGGAGCGTAAAAGCAAGAAACGGAGAACGTTTTATGGATGTGAGCGCTATCCGGAGTGTGATTTTGTATCCTGGGACAAACCGGACCCCAGACCCTGTCCCCGATGTGGTAAACTGATGGTGGAAAAGCGACGGAAAAAGAATACATTGATTCAATGCACGGAGTGCGATTATCAAGAGGAGAAAAACTAGAGAAAAAGGACGGAATGTGTCATGTATGATGGACCCGTAACGGTAATTGGAGCGGGGCTGGCTGGGAGTGAAGCGGCTTGGCAATTGGCCCAAAGGGGTGTTTCCGTTCGGCTTTATGAGATGCGTCCCAAAAGGCAGACACCTGCTCATCGCACGGAGAAATTTGCAGAATTGGTCTGTAGCAATTCCTTGCGTTCCAATGAATTAACCAATGCCGTTGGTGTTTTGAAAGAGGAGATGCGGCGCCTTGATTCATTGATTATCCAGTGCGCTGATGCCCATTCTGTTCCAGCGGGTGGAGCGTTGGCGGTTGACAGGGATGGCTTTTCCGATTGTGTGACAACCAAACTGAACAACCATGAGAATGTGGAAATCATCCGGGGGGAAATCGAGGAGATTCCTGAAGGAATCACGATTATAGCGACAGGACCGCTCACTTCTGATAAGCTGTCGCAGAAGATTCGAGCCCTGACGGGGGAGGATTATCTCTATTTTTATGATGCTGCCGCTCCGATTGTGGAAAAAGACAGCATCAATATGGAGAAAGCCTTTGTCGCCTCCCGATATGATAAAGGAGAAGCGGCGTATATCAATTGTCCCATGACTGAAGAGGAATTTGATGCATTTTATCATGCTTTGGTGACAGCAGAAGTGACACCACTGAAAGACTTTGAAAAGGAAATTTATTTTGAAGGATGTATGCCGATTGAAGTGATGGCCGGTAGAGGAAAGAAAACGATCCTTTACGGTCCGATGAAACCCGTGGGTCTTATTGATCCCCGAACAGGAGATCGTCCATTTGCCGTTGTCCAGCTTCGGCAGGATAATCAAGAAGGAACATTATTTAATTTGGTTGGTTTTCAAACCCATTTGAAATGGGGAGAACAGAAGCGGATCATCCGGATGATCCCCGGCCTGGAGGAAGCGGATATTGTCCGCTATGGGGTGATGCACCGAAATACATTTATAAACTCTCCCCGTGTGTTGAGGCCAACGTATCAATTCCATAAACGGGATGATTTGTTTTTTGCGGGACAAATGACAGGGGTGGAAGGGTATGTCGAATCGGCGGCAGCTGGTTTGATCGCAGGAATCAATGCAGCTCGTTTGGCTTTGGGAAAAGAGCCGGTTATCTTTCCTCCGGAAACAGCAATGGGAAGCCTGGCTCACTATATTACCACTGCTTCTCCGGATCATTTTCAGCCGATGAATGCCAATTTTGGCTTGTTTCCCTCCCTTCCCGTTCGCGTCAAACCGAAAAAAAACCGAAATATGAAGATTGCCGAACGTGCTTTGCAGTCTGTGAAACGCTTTTCTGATCAACTGAACTGATTTTTGGATTCTGCCGGGCCTTTTCCTCCCGGTTTCAAAATAATAATTAGAATATTCAGTCATAACATTCCGTTTATCTTGCGGTGGTGAAAGTCCTTGTGGTACGATGGGATGGAGTTTATAGCTGGGAACCTTTTACATCTTTTTGAAGAAAGAAATGATCACCATTCATAGAAAGGGTAAAATGCGTGTTTCGCTCGTTTTTCCGTCCCGGCGTAAAATAAAAAGGGAGTGGAGTGAAGGAGGAAGGTTCATTGCAGAGTATGCATGCGACGACAATTTTTGCGATCCGACATAACGGTTCTGGGGCGATCGCAGGAGATGGACAGGTAACGTTTGGAAATCAAATGATTATGAAGCATCAGGCTAAGAAAGTGAGACGTCTGTATCGCGGACAGGTGGTTGCAGGGTTTGCCGGGTCGGTGGCCGATGCTGTTACCCTCTTTGAAAAATTTGAATCCAAACTGGAAGAATATAATGGAAACCTCCCAAGAGCGGCTGTAGAATTGGCGAAGCAATGGCGGGCAGATAAAGTTCTTCGCCGTTTGGAAGCGATGTTGGTCGTAATGGATCAGGAGCATCTTCTTTTGGTCTCAGGAACCGGCGAGGTGATTGAGCCCGATGACGGGATGATGGCGATCGGTTCCGGAGGCAGCTTTGCTCTTTCTGCGGGACGTGCGCTTCACCGCTATTCCCCCGATTTAACAGCAGGGGAGATTGCGAAGGCGGCTCTCACGATTGCATCGGAAATCTGTGTCTTCACCAATGACAACATTGTTTTGGAGGAGGTATGACAGTGGCATCTGAGGAACAGAAGCGGCAACAGTGGACCCCAAAACAAATTGTGGAGGAATTGGACAAATACATCGTTGGACAGGACAAAGCCAAGAGAGCAGTTGCAATCGCTTTGCGAAACCGTTATCGTCGAACACTTTTACGGGAAGAATTGCGTGACGAGGTGGTACCCAAGAATATTTTGATGATGGGTCCTACCGGAGTGGGGAAAACAGAAATCGCCCGCCGGTTGGCCAAGTTGGTCGGAGCACCCTTTGCCAAGGTGGAGGCGACGAAGTTTACCGAGGTTGGCTATGTGGGGCGCGATGTGGAATCGATGGTGAGAGACTTGGTGGAGACAGCGATCCGTATGGTGAAGGCGGAGAAGATGGAGGAAGTGAAAGAAAAGGCGGAGGAACTGGCAGATGAACGGATCGTTTCCATCCTGGTTCCTTCTGATCGGGGAACAGGTCAATTTAAGAATCCTTTGGAGATGTTTTTTAATACAGGGAAAGAAAGTCAGGACGATGGAAGCGAAAAAGAGAAAGATCTGGAGTTGGAACGGAATCGCCGTAAAATCCGTTTTCAACTGAAAAGTGGCGAACTGGAGGATCGAGTGATTGAGATTGAAGTGGAAGACCAGTTGCCGATGATGGATATGTTTGCTGGTTCTGGCGTCGAACAAATGGGCGTCAATATGCAGGAAATGTTGGGTCAGTTTATGCCTAAGAAAAAGAAAAAACGACGTCTTCCTGTCCGTGAAGCCCGCAAGGTTTTAATCCAGGAAGAGGGGCAGAAATTGATCGACATGGATCAGGTTCAGCAAGATTCACTGGACCGTGTGGAACAGATGGGGATTATTTTTATTGATGAAGTGGATAAAATTGCAGGTAAGGACCGGGAAGGAGGACCTGATGTCTCCCGTGAGGGAGTACAAAGAGACATTTTACCCATCGTGGAAGGGTCCACGGTCATGACAAAATACGGTCCGGTCAAGACGGATCATATTTTGTTTATCGCAGCAGGAGCGTTCCATACTGCCAAGCCTTCCGATATGATCCCGGAACTGCAGGGGAGATTTCCGATCCGTGTGGAGCTGAACGATTTGACTTCCGACGATTTTATCCGTATCTTGACGGAGCCGAAGGGAGCACTGCTGAAACAGTATTCAGCGCTGTTGGAAACAGAAGGGATTCAGGTTCACTTTACTGAGGAGGCCATTCGGGAAATTGCCCAATTGGCTGCGGAAGTGAACAAAGGAACGGAAAATATCGGTGCTCGTCGCTTGCACACCATGATGGAACGGCTGTTGGAGGAGCTATCCTTTGAGGCACCGGATATCGTTTTGGAAGAAGTGCGAATTACCCCTGAATACGTTCGGGAGCGTTTGGGAGATATTGTGGAAAACAGGGATCTGAGTCAATATATTCTATAAGGAGTGCAAACAGAAGAATGGACCTTTTGACAAAAGCCAGAGAGATTAACAGTCTTCTTCAAAAAACAGGAGGACAGGCTGTCAGCTTCAAGGAGATGGCTGAAGTACTTGAAGAGATTATCCTGTCCAACATCTATGTAGTCAGTCGCAAAGGAAAAATTCTTGGATATGGGATTGCCCAGGAGAACAATGTTGATGAGATGCATCGAGAAGTCCTCCGGGAAGGAAGGTTTCCGGAAGAGTATAACGAACAGTTAAAATCGATTCGGGAAACCGCCGCCAACCTGGATGAAACAAGTGAATACAGTTTGACACATCAAGTGGGAGCAGGGCACGAACACCGTTATACAACAATTGTTCCCATTATCGGAGGAGGGGAACGGTTGGGAACCCTTCTCTTGACGCGTTTTGATGCTCCATTTGTGGAAGATGATTTGGTATTGGCTGAATATGGTGCAACAGTAGTTGGCATGGAAATTCTGCAAATGAAAGCGGAGCAGGCAGAAGAGAAAGCCCGTGAACGGGCGATGGTGCAACTGGCTGTTGATTCTCTCTCTTTCAGTGAGTTGGAAGCAGTGGAACATATTTTTGAAGAGTTGGATGGAATGGAAGGAATTCTGGTGGCTAGCAAGGTGGCTGACCGAGCAGGGATAACCCGGTCTGTCATTGTTAATGCGCTGCGAAAACTGGAAAGTGCAGGAGTCATTGATTCCCGTTCCCTTGGAATGAAAGGTACCCATATCAAGGTGTTGAAAAAACAATTGATTCCCACATTGGAGAAATTAAAGCAGTCCTAGGGAGGAGCTGCAAAAAAATTCACCGCCACGTCCTTTAGGCTTGCAGCGGTGGATTTTTCTATGGTATATTATTAGACGGTGTGAATACACACGTCGGTGGATACGTCCGGTCGGTGCCCACGGTGGTCCCGGTTGCAACAGAAGCCGGCGGAGGAATAACCAAAAGGAGGAGAATGTATAATGGCTGTAGTTTCCATGAAACAGCTTTTGGAAGCGGGTGTTCATTTTGGACATCAAACCCGTCGTTGGAATCCGAAAATGGAAAAGTATATCTTCACGGAGCGGAATGGGATCTATATCATCGATCTGCAAAAGACGGTGAAGATGATTGAAGATGCCTACAACTATGTACGGGATCTTTCCGCCAAAGGTGGCAAGATTCTGTTTGTGGGGACAAAAAAACAGGCACAGGATGCTGTTCGGGAAGAGGCTGAGCGTTCGGATATGTTCTATGTCAACCATCGTTGGCTTGGCGGTACGCTCACCAACTTTCAAACCATTCGTCGTCGGATCAACCGCTTGCATCAATTGGAAGCGATGGCTGAGGACGGTACCTTTGATGTGCTTCCGAAAAAGGAAGTTGTCATGTTGAACAAAGAGAAAGACCGTCTTGAGAAGTTTCTTGGCGGGATTAAACACATGAAAGATCTTCCTGACGCTGTCTTTATTATTGACCCTCGCAAGGAACGCATTGCGGTGGCGGAAGCCCGCAAATTGGGGATTCCGATTATTGCGATTGTGGATACCAACTGTGATCCCGATGAAATTGATCACATTATCCCTGGGAACGATGATGCGATCCGTGCAGTGCGCCTTTTCACTTCCAAGATGGCTGATGCTGCTTTGGAAGGGAAACAGGGAGAACAGACAACGACTGCGTCCTGACGACAGGAGAGCAAATGGAGTGGTCGCGGGATGCGTGACCACCCTTTTTATACATGTAAAGATCGGCTTAAAAGAGAAATGTTAAGTCACAATACAGGAGGAACGAACAATGGCGATTTCTGCTGCCCAAGTAAAAGAGTTGCGTCAAAAAACAGGTGCTGGCATGATGGATTGTAAAAAGATGCTTCAGGAAGCCAATGGTGATATGGAAAAAGCAATGGAATTGCTTCGTGAAAAGGGGCTTGCCAAAGCCGAAAAGAAAGCGGATCGGATTGCAGCTGAAGGCTTGGTGGAATCTTACATACACGCCGGTGGACGGATTGGTGTGCTGGTGGAAGTAAACTGCGAAACAGACTTTGTGGCGAAAACGGATGAATTTAAGGATTTCGTCAAAGATGTGGCCATGCAGATTGCTGCGATGAATCCACAATATGTCCGTCGTGAAGAGGTTCCAGAGGAAGAAGTGAACAAAGAGCGGGAAATTCTTAAGAATCAGGCTCTTGGGGAAGGAAAACCTGAGCACATTGTTGATAAAATGGTGGAAGGTCGCCTCAACAAATTTTACGAGCGGGTTTGCCTTTTGGAACAAGCCTACATCAAAGATAGTGACAAATCACTGGATGAACTGGTAAAAGAGAAAATCGCCAAAATTGGTGAGAATATCTCCATTCGCCGGTTCGTACGCTTCGAATTGGGCGAAGGGTTGGAAAAACGGGAAGATGATTTCGTATCCGAAGTGATGTCCCAGGTGAAGCAGTAACCAACATTTTTTTGGGGAACACGGTGTGTTCCCTTTTTTTCACGGAAGTGGAAAAGAAGAGGATTTGTTGTTTCCATGTCGAATTGTTCTGGAATGGGGGGTTATGAAGGTGGCTGGTCTGAGATACAAACGCGTTGTACTCAAGCTAAGCGGGGAAGCGCTGGCGGGTGAACAGGGCTATGGTATCAACCCGGATATAATTCATTCCATTGCCAAAGAGATCAAGGAAGTTGTTGAATTAGGTGTTGAGGTCTCCATTGTTGTTGGCGGTGGTAATATATGGCGGGGAATGGCTGGAAGTGCAAAAGGAATGGATCGTGCAACAGCGGATTATATGGGAATGTTGGCAACCGTGATGAACTCACTGGCGATGCAGGATGCTTTGGAAAAAGCAGGAGTACCTACACGGGTACAAACATCCATTGAGATGCGCCAAGTGGCGGAGCCTTATATTCGACGTCGCGCGATTCGTCATCTGGAGAAGGGACGGGTGGTTATTTTTGCTTCCGGGACGGGTAACCCCTACTTTTCTACAGACACCACCGCAGCGCTTCGGGCGGCAGAAATTGAAGCAGAGGTCATCCTGATGGCGAAGAATAAAGTGGATGGTGTTTATTCCGCTGACCCCAGCCGGGACCCCAAAGCGGTAAAATATGAAACGCTGACCTATATGGATGTGTTGAACCAAGGTCTTGGAGTCATGGATTCTACAGCTTCTTCTCTCTGTATGGATAATGATATCCCACTTATTGTTTTCAGTATTGACGGACAAGACAACATTCGCAAGGTTGTGATGGGTGAACAGATTGGTACTGTCGTAAGGGGGAATGCATAAATGTTATCAGATATTCAACAAGATGCCACTCAGCGAATGGAAAAAGCGATTCAGGCTTTAAAAAGAGAGTTGGCTTCCATTCGGGCCGGACGTGCCACACCATCCCTTTTGGACAAGGTTGTGGTTGAATACTATGGAAGTACAATGCCGCTTAACCAAGTGGCCAACATTTCCGCACCGGAACCGCGGCTGTTGGTTGTACAACCATGGGATAAGTCCACACTGGGTGATATTGAGCGAGCCATTTTAAAATCGGAGTTAGGTTTGACACCCGCCAATGATGGCAGTGTCATCCGAATCAATATCCCGGCTCTGACTGAAGAGCGCCGGGCAGAATTGGTGAAGGTGGTCAAGAAAACCGGAGAAGAATCGAAGGTGGCCATTCGAAATATCCGTCGCGATGCAAATGATGAAGTGAAAAAAGCTGAAAAGAATGGGGATATTTCAAAAGATGAAGCCAGACGCAGCCAGGAGGAAATCCAAAAGTTGACGGATCGTTTTATCAAAGAAGCTGATCAGGCTGTTGAAGATAAAGAAAAGGAAATGATGGAGGTTTAACACAGGGTGATCCCCCTTCCTTAGAAAGGGGGATTTATTGTATAACGGTCTATGAGATCGTTTGATTTTAGCTAGAAAACAGAGAGAAATTATTGCATACTATAAATGCGTACACATGAGTAGAATACCGTTAATAATGGATGATTTCACTGTTCGTTTCAATCCGGAATCCCCACATCGACTCTCCCGGCGGGTTCCGGCACCGCTTAAATGCCGGATGCTATGGACTTTCGGAGGAATGTATGATGATTCAAGCTTTTAAAAAATGGTTAATTGGATATAAAGACGAAAAGCAAACAGATGAGAGCAGACAACGGATTGAAAAACTTCAAAAAGGTCGGCTGCCCCGGCATGTGGCAATCATTATGGATGGAAATGGTCGCTGGGCCCAAAAACGGGGATTACCGCGGGTGGCTGGTCATCGGCAGGGCATGATAACCATTCGTCATATTACACGGGCAGCTGATGATCTTGGGATTGAGGCATTGACACTTTATTCATTCTCGACTGAAAACTGGAAACGTCCTGAGGATGAAGTAAATTATTTGATGAGTTTGCCTGAAGAGTTTCTTCGAACCGATTTGGATGAATTGGTGGAACGGAATATCCAGGTGCGGATGCTTGGTCGAGGGGAGGATCTTCCCAAACATACTCTGGAAGCCATCAACAAGTTCAGAGAGGCGACAAAAAACAATACCGGACTGATTCTCAGTTTTGCCATGAACTATGGAGCACGTAGCGAAATTGTTAGAGCGTCAAAACAGATTATAGAAGATGTGGAATCGGGTAAGCTGGATAAAGACAGCTTGGATGAGTCATTGTTTGGAAAATATTTGTATACGGTAGACCTTCCGGAGCCCGATTTGTTGATTCGAACAAGCGGGGAAGTGCGGATCAGTAATTTTATGCTGTGGCAACTGGCGTACAGTGAACTTTGGTTTACAGATGTTCAATGGCCGGATTTTACTAGGGAGAGGTTCTATCAGGCAATTGAAGATTTTCAGTATCGTTCCCGTCGTTATGGAGCGGTTTGAAGAAAACGGGTGAGAAATACATGAAACAACGAATGATTACGGGGGTGTTGGGAGGAGCGGTTTTTCTGACCCTTCTCTGGGTGGGCCGATGGGGCTATGCCGGGATGGTGACCATCATGGCCACTATTGGATTTCTTGAGTTCTGTCGAATGAAACGGGTCTCCTTTCAATCGGTTCAGAGCTGGATCGGTTTGATGCTGGTGTGGAGCCTATTGCTTGCCGGTTTGACCGAGCAAGGGATGTTAACGATTGGGTTGCTGAAGGAAACGGACAGTATTCTGACAGGGTTATTATTGTTTCTCGTTTTGACGGTAATCAGTCGCAACCGAATTCATGTGGACGAAATTGCCTACCTTTTTTTGGGGGCTTTATACATAGGGTATGGTTTTTCATATATGATACAGGCCCGTTTAGTCCAAGACGGTCTCGCTTGGTCACTTCTGGTTGTGACTGTGACCTTTGCCAATGATACGGCTGCTTATTTCCTGGGCAAACGCTGGGGAAAGCGAAAACTTTGGCCTTCTGTCAGTCCCAACAAAACATGGGAAGGTTCTTTGGGAGGAGTGGGCTTCTCCCTGATCGTCAGTTTTGTACATGCTATCTTATTTCCTGCATTAGGTGATATGTTTGTCGTTTTGGGCATTGGATTCTTGGTCAGTGTGATGGGGCAGTTTGGTGATCTGATTGAGTCAGCAGTGAAGCGATCCATGGGAGTGAAGGATTCGGGTACACTGTTGCCTGGGCACGGAGGAGTGTTGGATCGTTTTGACAGTCTCCTTTTTGTTTTTCCTGTCCTTCATCTGGTCCAACTCATCTGAGGGAGTGAATTAATCGATGAAGAAACGAATAGCCATACTCGGCTCCACCGGTTCAATCGGGCAGAGTACGATCGATGTCATTCGCCAGCATCCGGACCGCTTTGAAGTGACCGCACTTGCTGCGGGGAGCAATGTGGATGATATGGTTCGCCAGGTGAAGGAATTTCATCCTTCTCTGGTGTCGATGTCTTCCAAAGAAGCGGCAGAGGAAGTAAAGCTTCGTGTGCATGGTCCGATTCGGGTGGTATATGGAGAGGAAGGTCTGGGAGAAGTGGCTGCTCATCCGGATGCCGACTACCTGGTGTCTGCTTTGGTGGGAAGTCAGGGTCTTCAACCTACGCTCACAGCGATTCGGGAAAAGAAGACAGTGGGTTTAGCCAATAAGGAAACACTGGTTATGGGTGGGGCCATTGTAATGGAGGAAGCGAGAAAACACGGTGTATCCATCCTCCCCATCGATAGTGAACATTCGGCCATCTTCCAGAGTTTGCACGGAGAAAATCCTTCTCAAGTCCGGCGATTGGTTCTGACCGCATCTGGCGGGGCTTTTAGAGATTGGCCGAGAGAAAAAATGGAGAAGGCGACACGGGAAGAAGCGTTGCAGCATCCCAATTGGACGATGGGAGCAAAGGTTACCGTTGATTCAGCTTCCCTGATGAATAAAGGGTTGGAAGTGATTGAAGCGCGATGGTTGTTCGATCTTTCCTATGACAAGATTGATGTGTTGATCCATCCGGAAAGTATTGTCCATTCACTGGTGGAGTTTGTGGATGGGGCCGTTCTTGCGGAGTTGGGGATGCCAGATATGAAGGTGCCCATTCAGTATGCTTTAAGCTATCCGGATCGTCTCCCACTACAGACAGAGCGCCTAAGCCTGGAGAAAGTGGGGACGCTTCAATTCCGGGAGCCTGACCTCAAGCGCTTCCCTTGTTTAAAGATGGCTTATGAAGCGGGGCGTTTGGGCGGAACGGCACCAACCGTATTAAATGCAGCCAATGAAGTGGCTGTAGCGCACTTCTTGGAAGGTGGGCTGCCCTTTTTGACCATTGAGGAGATTATTGGAGAAGTTCTCTCACAACATACTCCATTGCATGAGCCTGGATTGGAGGATCTTTTCGATGCGGATCGCTGGGCTCGGGAGGTTGCTCAACAATGCCTGGAGAAAACATTTTGAATCAGCCCGTGACCAATGAAGGCGGTGATGGATCATGCAGACAATAGTATCATTTATTTTGTTGATCAGTCTCTTGGTGTTTATCCATGAACTGGGTCATTTCCTGTTCGCCAAGCGCGCGGGAATTTTGGTTCGGGAGTTTGCGATTGGCTTCGGTCCCAAACTGATTTCCTGGTTTCGGGGAGAGACACAGTATTCGATCCGGATTCTCCCTTTGGGAGGATATGTTCGAATGGCCGGGGAAGATCCGGAGATTATGGAGTTGAAAACGGGCTCCCATTTGGTATTGGATCGAGATGGAGACGGACGTGTGATTCGAATCCGTGCACCCAAATCCGACGCACAATTTACTGATGAAGTGGCTAGAGAGTATGGGGAAGTGGATGATTTCGCCGGGACCGATTTACCGAACCATCTTCCCGCTGCAAAGGATAAAGTTTCCGGTAAACTGCTGGAAGCAGATATCGAAGATCAGTTGTTCATCCTGCTGGAACATGAGGAAGGAAAAGAAATTCGATATCCGATTCATCCCCAAGCCGTGATTCAGTATGATGAAAAAAATATCGTTCAAATTGCACCGTTGGACCGTCAGTTTGGTTCCAAGGGCATTCTCGATCGCGCGCTTACCATTTTGGCTGGACCTGTTTTTAATTTCCTGTTGGCCATTGTTTTGATGATGGTGGTTACGTTAATGGTCGGTTTGGAAACCAAAGTGTCGATCCAAGATGTTGTTTCTGGTTCCCCTGCGGAGAAAGCGGGAATCAAACCGGGAGACATCGTTCGGGAAGTGCAAGGGAATGATGTCACGAATCTGAACGATATACGTCTTCCATTGCAAGAGGCACAGGGATCTTCCGTACACATTGTGTTGGAGCGGGCCAACCAGACCTATGAAACGGATATTCAGCCGGAAAAGAAAAATGATGTTTATATGATTGGGATTGAGATGAAACAGGAGTTGCGGGATGCCACCGTCTCAGAAGCCGCTGTGAACGGATTTAAAAAAACCTATGAACTGGGCGGATTGATGGTGAAAGGAATCAGTCAGCTGATCACCGGTCAGGTCGGCTTGGAAAATATGGCAGGTCCTGTGGGGATTGCCGATATTACCGGTCAAGCGGCAGAAGCGGGCTGGTTACCATTAATTCGGTTAGCCGCATTGTTGAGCTTAAATCTTGGAATCCTCAATATCCTCCCTTTTCCAGCACTGGATGGAGGCCGTCTGATGTTTATTTTGTGGGAGGCGGTTCGTGGAAAGCCGATCGATCCCAGCAAGGAAAGTCTTGTTCACTTTGTGGGATTTGCCCTGTTGATGGTGTTGATCCTGTTTATCACCTACAATGATATCCAACGCGTCTTTTTCAGTTAGGAGAGATGAGAGCCCCGCCGGGTCGGTGGGGTTTTTCCTTGAATTTACCTGTAGAACCGGGAAGGACTTGCTAGTCCTTCCCGATGGTTTTTGATACACTCGTGTTGAATAAAAAGATAGGAGAGCGGGAACTTGGAGGTGTATGAGTTTTGGCAATGACAGCGGTCAAACGGAAACGACTGGAAGAAGTTTTTCGAGAGGCCCAAGTCCCCGATGAGGAAGCAGAATACTTTAAAGGCGCATACATAGAAAAAGTGAAGGTAAGTCGGCAGAAGCGACGGTGGACATTTTGTTTGCAGTTGGCTCAACCGATTCCACCCAATGTTCTGTTTAAAGTAGAGGATCGGATTTCCCAATCCTTTCGTTCTGTAGCGAATGTTCAGTTTGCCATTCGATATGAACGTGCGGACTTGTCGCAACTGATGGAGATGTACTGGCATTGGATCCGCAAGCGGGTGGCAGAACGTGTTTCAACGTCTGCTGCAGGGTGGTTGTCCAAGGCTGTATGGCAGATCGACGGCAAACGGCTTTTGATTACATTTTCTAACCCGATTCTGAATAAAATGGCTGTATCCAAGCAGCTGGATCAAGCTGTGGAGGCTCTTTTTCAGGAAATATCCGGTACCCGGCTTAAGGTGGAATTTGCTTCTCAGTCCTCCAATGAAGCGAAGGAAAAGTTTTTGGAAGAGCGGGAAGAAGTGGAAAAGAAGCTCCTGGAAGAAGCGATGAATCACATTGAGGAGTCCGCTCCCCCTCCTGAAGAAAAAGAATCGGAAGAGGAAGGTCCAGTTTCCATCGGTTACCATTTCAGTGATGAACCGATTTTAATCAAAGAAATTACAGATGAAGAGCGTCGTGTGACGATTCGTGGGTGCGTGTTTAAATCTGAAATCCGGGAGCTTCGTAGCGGCCGAACATTACTTACGTTTAATGTGACCGATTATACAGATTCCATTGCGGTAAAGGTGTTTGCACGGGATAAAGAAGATGCAGGCAAGCTGAATCGCGTGAAAAATGGGATGTGGGTAGCTCTTCGGGGTTCTGTCCAATATGATACATTTGCTCGCGATTTGGTTGTAATGGCCAATGACTTAAAGGAAATACCCCCTTATAAACGGCAAGATCGTGCAGAAGAAAAGCGAGTGGAGTTGCATCTGCACACAGCCATGAGTGCCATGGACGGGGTATATGATCCCGCATTGATGGTGAAGCAGGCGGCGGATTGGGGTCATCCCGCAGTGGCGATTACCGATCATGGTGTGGTACAAGCGTATCCCGATGCTTTTTCCGCTGGGCAGAAATATGGAATTAAAGTGATTTTTGGCTTGGAAGCGTTTGTGGTGGATGATGGTGTACCGATTGTGATAAATCCTTCCAACCATCGGTTAAAAGATGATACTTATGTGGTGTTTGATGTAGAGACAACCGGTTTGTCCGCGGTTCATGACGAAATCATTGAATTGGCGGCAGTCAAGGTGAAGGATGGGGAGATTGTGGATCGGTTTGAGTCCTTTGTCAATCCACACCGTAACTTGACGGCGATGATTACGGAGTTAACGGGTATTACGGACGATATGGTAAAAGATGCCCCGGATCTTCCTGATGTATTGCCCCAGTTTCTGCAATTTACTGAAGGCTGTGTTTTAGTGGCTCACAATGCTCGGTTTGATATGGGCTTTCTCCAGGAAGCCTGTCGCAAAACGGACCGAAAACCGATCCATAATCCGGTGATCGATACGCTTGAATTGGGGCGGTTTTTATATCCACAGATGAAAAATCACCGTTTGAATACCCTTTGCAAGCGGTTTGACATCCAATTGACCCAACACCATCGTGCGATTTATGATGCCGAGGCCACAGGTTATCTTCTCTGGCGTATGGTGTTGGATTGTGAAGAAAAAGGGATTCTGGAACAAGATCAGTTAAATGAATGGTTGGGTGATCGGGATCTGAGCCGTTTGAGACCTTTTCATGCAATAGTTTTGGTAAAAAATTACAAAGGTCTGAAGAATTTATATCGATTGGTTTCGAAATCTCATCTGGAATATTTTCATCGGATGCCCCGGATTCCCCGAAGCCTTTTGGAGAAACACAGAGATGGATTGTTGATTGGATCGGGTTGTGAGAAGGGGGAGCTGTTTGAAGCAGCTCTGCAAAAATCACCACAAGAAACGGAGAAAATTGCCGGTTTTTATGATTACCTGGAAATCCAGCCGGTGGAAATCAATCAACATCTTGTTCAAAAAGAAATTATTGAAAATGAAGAACGACTGAGAGAAGCCAACCGACTGTTGGTGGAAATTGGCGAAAAGCTGGGAAAACCGGTGGTGGCTACATCCAATGCACATTATTTAAATGAGTCGGATGCGATGTTTCGAGATATACTGGCCTTTAACCAAACGGGAGGATTTCGTAATAAAGGTCCTCTTCCCAAGGCATATTTTCGGACAACGGATGAAATGCTGGAGGAGTTTAAGTATTTGGGAGAAGAGAAGGCTTTTGAAGTGGTAGTCAGAAACCCCCAGGCGATTGCGGAGCAAATTGAGGAGATGAAGCCGTTTCCGGATGATTTGCATACGCCGATTATTGAAGGAGCGGATGAAGAGCTCCGCCGAATTTGTTATGAGACTGCCGAGAACCAATATGGTACTCCATTGCCTGAGATCGTGGAAAAACGCCTGGAGAAAGAACTGGGAAGTATTATCCGGGAAGGATATGCTGTGATCTATCTGATCTCTCACAAGCTGGTGACCAAGTCTCTTTCTGATGGTTATCTAGTGGGCTCCAGGGGGTCTGTCGGTTCTTCTTTTGTGGCAACGATGAGTCATATCACAGAGGTGAACCCCCTTCCTCCACATTACAGATGTCCAAAGTGCAAATATAGTGAGTTTATTGAAGATGGTTCCTATGCATCCGGGTTTGACCTCCCCGATAAACATTGTCCGCAATGCGACACAGAAATGAAAAAAGACGGACATGATATTCCGTTTGAAACCTTTCTCGGTTTTAAAGGGGACAAAGTGCCGGATATTGATTTGAACTTTTCGGGTGAGTACCAACCACGAGCTCATAAATACACCGAAGAACTCTTTGGAAAAGAGTATGTTTATCGTGCGGGTACAATCTCTACCGTTGCTCAAAAGACAGCGTTCGGTTATGTGAAAAAGTATGAGGAAGAAAAGGGATATCAGTGGAGAGGTGCGGAAATTGATCGCATGGTGGAGGGGTGCACCGGTGTGAAGCGGACGACTGGTCAACATCCAGGGGGGCTAATGGTGATCCCGCAGAACAAGGATGTGTTTGACTTCACTCCGATCCAACGACCGGCTGATGATGTCAAATCAGAGACGATTACCACTCACTTTGACTATCATGCGATCAGTGGACGTTTATTAAAGCTGGATATCCTAGGGCACGATGACCCGACGGTGATCCGCATGCTTCAGGATTTGACAGGAGTGGACCCCCAAACGATTCCGGTAGATGATCCGGAAGTGATGAAACTTTTCAGTGGCACGGAGTCCCTGGGGGTGACACCGGAGGAGATTGGAACGGTGACGGGGACACTTGGTATTCCGGAGTTTGGAACCCGTTTTGTCCGACAGATGTTGGAGGATACAAAGCCGACGACTTTTGGGGAATTGGTTCGGATCTCTGGTTTGTCCCATGGAACAGACGTGTGGTTGAACAATGCCCAGGATTTGGTGCGTTCAGGCACAGCTGTATTGGCTGAAGTGATTTCCACTCGCGATGATATCATGGTTTATCTGATCTATAAGGGAATGGAAGCCTCCATCGCATTTAAATTGATGGAAAAGGTGCGTAAAGGAAAAGGGTTGACCGAGGAAGAGGCAGACTTGATGAGAAGTCATGATGTTCCCGAATGGTATATCGATTCCTGTCGAAAAATCAAATATATGTTTCCGAAAGCGCATGCTGTGGCCTATGTATTGATGGCACTTCGGATCGCGTGGTTTAAGGTGCACTATCCGATTGAATACTACGCTACCTACTTTACGGTGCGCGCTGACGATTTTGATGTAGAATTGGTATTAAAGGGTGCCGATGCAGTCAAAAAGACGATCCTTGAGATAGAGGAAAAAGGAGTGACAGCTACTCCAAAGGAAAAAGGGCTTTTGACGGTTTTGGAATCCGTTCGGGAGATGTTGGCCCGTGGATTGTCTTTCCGTCGCGTCGATCTTTACCGTTCACATGCCACCCGCTTTTTGGTGGATGGAAACGCCTTGATCCCACCTTTCTCATCCGTTTCCGGAATTGGAGCCAATGCAGCCAGAAACATTGCTCAGTCAAGGGAGGACGGCGAGTTTTTGTCTATTGAAGATCTCCAGAAACGCTCTCGCATTTCCAGCTCTGTGGTGGATGTGTTGAAACGGCTCGGTTGTCTGGAAGAGATGCCGGAGAGCAACCAGTTGTCTCTTTTCTGATCGGGGTGTTGCTGAACGGTGTTTTGCAAAGTTTTGCGAATCAAACCATGATGTGGTATGATGGCGATGGAGTTTTTCTCATGTTGCCATTTCTGAAAGAGATGGATGATGGGCGCTTGGGTCTGAGTCTCCACTTTTGCGTTGTAGATTGTGATCTTTTTGGCTATACTATATTGTATAGATATGAATTCGGCCGAAAAGAGTGGGTGGTCACCCACTCTTTCCCTTTGTAATCAAATTTTCTGCAGAAAGTGAAAGGCCGGAAGGAGGAAGTCAAACATGAGTCGCAACGTGATTGATGCGGTGGAGCAGTTGGTTGAGCCGATCCTGGAAACAGAAGGGTTAGAGCTCTACGATACAGAATACAAAAAGGAAGGTAAAAACCGGTTCTTGCGCATCTATATTGATCGTCCGGAGGGGAAAGTGGATCTGGATGATTGTAGCCGGGTCAGTGAACAGATCAGTGCCGAATTGGACAGGGTGAATCCCGTTTCAGGTCAATATTATCTGGAGGTTTCCTCTCCAGGAGCCGAGCGCCCTCTGAAAAAGCCACTTCATTTTGAGCGGGCCATTGGCAAGCGGGTTTTTTTAACTACCTATGAGTCCATTCAGGGCCGAAAAAAATTTGAGGGACTGTTGACTCAATATACTCCGGAATCTCTAATGATAGAATTGGAGGATGATTCCGTGGAAATCCCGCCGGATAAGGTGGCCAAAGCACGTTTGGCCGTCGCGTTCCAATCGAAGGGAGGAGAATGAAAAGAAATGAATGCGGAGTTTATCGAGGCCCTCAACCAACTGGAAAAAGAGAAGGGTATCAGTAAAGAGGTATTGATTGAAGCGATTGAGGCAGCCCTGATATCCGGCTATAAGCGAAACTTTAATTCCGCCCAGAATGTCCGGGTGGATATTGATCGGGATTCAGGTCAGGTCAGAGTGTTTGCCCGTAAAACAGTGGTTGAGGAAGTATTGGACCCTCGGCTGGAAATTTCCCAAGAAGCTGCTGCAGAAATTAGTCCCGCTTATGAGCTTGGGGATATTGTGGAAATTGAGGTGACTCCAGCGGACTTTGGCCGAATTGCTGCGCAAACAGCCAAACAGGTTGTCACGCAACGGATTCGGGAAGCGGAACGGAGTATCATCTATGAAGAATTTGTGGATCGTGAAGAAGATGTTGTGACGGGTGTCGTGCAACGGGCCGATAATCGTCATTATTTTATTGATCTGGGTCGTGTAGAAGCGCTGCTCCCTTTCACAGAAACCATGCCAGGGGAGCGCTTTAAACATAACGACCGGGTGAAAGCGTATATTACCCGTGTTGAAAAGTCGACGAAAGGGCCACAGGTTTATGTTTCAAGGACCCATCCTGGACTGCTGAAACGGCTTTTCGAGTTGGAAGTTCCTGAGATTTACGATGGAATCGTTGAAATCCGCTCAGTGGCACGGGAGGCTGGTCAACGCTCCAAAATTGCTGTCTCTTCCCGAAATGAAGAGGTTGATCCTGTAGGTGCCTGTGTGGGACACCGGGGAATGCGGGTTCAAACCATCGTCAATG
This sequence comes from Melghirimyces algeriensis, assembly GCF_900182565.1. Classification (GTDB taxonomy): domain Bacteria; phylum Bacillota; class Bacilli; order Thermoactinomycetales; family DSM-45169; genus Melghirimyces; species Melghirimyces algeriensis. Next base: position 112,508 of record NZ_FXTI01000003.1, read on the forward strand.
AGTTGAGAGGGGAGAAAATTGACATTGTCCGTTGGTGTGAGGACCCCGTAGAATTTGTTTCAAACTCACTCAGCCCTTCTAAAGTGGATAGTGTTGAAATTCAGGAAGAGGAAAAAATCGCCCAGGTGGTGGTACCCGATCACCAATTGTCACTCGCGATAGGCAAAGAGGGGCAAAATGCCCGGTTGGCAGCCAAATTGACGGGATGGAAGATTGATATTAAAAGCCAATCGGAAAGAGACAAATTTTCGGAAGAAGAGCCTGTTGAAGCGGAGATTCCGAAAGTGGACGATATAGAGGATTCAACGCAACTAGGCGACTGATCCGTCACTTTTTTCGTGGAATGATAGCCGAAATTTCCATCCACAGCAGGAGGTGGCTGGATGATGAAGAAAAGAAAAGTCCCATTGAGAAAATGTATTGCTTCTCAGGAAATGTTTCCGAAAAAAGAATTGATTCGCGTTGTACGCACGCCTGAAAATGAAATTTTAATCGATCCTACAGGAAAAAAGTCCGGCAGAGGTGCGTACATATGTTCGAAGCCGGAATATGTGGAGCTGGCGAAGAAGAAGAAAGCACTGGACCGAGCGTTGAAGACCAAAGTGAATGAAGAATTTTATAAACGATTAGAGAAGTATATTGTGACAGGGGAATGTGATGAGTAAGCTTTACAATATGCTTGGGCTTGCGATGCGTGCCCGTAAAGTTGTATCCGGTGAAGAACAAGTTCTCTCCGCTGTCCGGTCCAAGACCGCCTGCCTTGTGCTAATTTCCAATGATGCTGCACCCAATGCAAAGAAAAAGTTATCGGATAAATGTGCCCATTATCACATTCCGTGGGTTGAAGTGGGCTCCCGAAGCGATTTGGGCAGAGCCATCGGAAAAGCGGAACGGGTTACTGTCGCCGTGACTGAACCGGGCTTTGCTGACGCCATCAAAAAGTGGTGTGAGTAACTGACGGAGGTGAGCAATTTGACGAAAATCCGTGTTTATGAGTATGCGAAGAAAATGAACATGAGCAGTAAGGAAATACTGACCATCTTGAAACGGCTGAACCTTTCGGTCAATAATCACATGAGTGTCATGGATGATGAGATGGTGAAGAAAGTGGAACAATTTTTTAAAGATGTAAAACAGGGGGCGAAGAAATCGGAACAGAAAACGGCTGATACAGCGAATGAAACCAAGCGTGAAGAGGGATCGAAGAACAACAAAGGAAATCATCAACAATCGGGAGGACAAAATCGAACCTCTCGCCGCAAGCCCAAAAACACAAAAGAGGGAGCAAAAAACGGCAATGGTCGTGACCAACGGCGTCAAAACCGCAGGGGTGGCGGTCGGGCCCGTAAAGGCAATCGCCGAGATGATCGGAGGCATCAGCAAAACCGACCCAAGCAAGCTCCTGTACTTCCATCGGAAATTGAAGTGACTGGCCCGATGACAGTGGGCGATCTGGCACGGTTGCTTCGGCGGGAAGCTTCAGAGGTTATCAAGAAGTTAATGAGTTTAGGTACGATGGCAACAATAAACCAGGAAATCGATGTTGATACAATCTCCCTTGTGTCGGAGGAGTTTGGTGCAAAGGTGAAAGTAAAAGAAGTCATCGATGAATCCGCTTTTGAAGAGCTGGAAGAGGAAGATACACCGGAAGAATTGAAAGAACGTCCTCCAGTCGTAACGATTATGGGGCACGTGGATCACGGAAAAACCACCCTTTTGGACAGAATCCGTGAAACCAAAGTGACTGCTGGTGAAGCAGGTGGAATTACTCAGCACATTGGTGCTTATCAAGTGGAGGCCAATGATAAAAAGATCACCTTCCTGGATACTCCAGGCCATGCTGCTTTTACCACAATGCGTGCCCGCGGAGCCGAAGTGACGGATATCACCATCTTGGTGGTTGCAGCAGATGATGGGGTGAAACCTCAAACTGTGGAAGCGATCAATCATGCCAAAGCGGCTGAGGTACCCATCATTGTAGCAGTGAACAAAATGGATAAACCGGAGGCCAACCCTGATCGTGTGAAACAACAACTGACAGAGCATGAATTGATCCCCGAAGATTGGGGTGGAGAGACGATCTTTGTGCCGGTTTCCGCGGTGACAGGGGATGGAATTGATGAACTCTTGGAAATGATTCTCTTAGTGGCAGAAGTTCAAGAGTACAAGGCCAATCCAGATAAACGGGCCCGTGGAGTTGTCATTGAAGCGGAGTTGGATAAAGGACGCGGTGCCGTGGCTCGATTGTTGGTGCAAAACGGGACGCTCAACGTGGGTGATGCCCTTGTCGCAGGAAGTTTCTTCGGCAAGGTGAGGGCGATGATCAATGACCGCGGTCAACGGGTTAAATCAGCAGATCCATCCACACCGGTGGAAGTTTTAGGTCTTTCGGATGTTCCTGAAGCCGGTGATCCGTTTATGGTCTTCACAGATGAGAAAAAAGCGCGGGATATCGCTGAGAAAAGGATCGAGAAAAAGCGACAGAAGGAATTGGGAGCTTCCAGTCGTGTCACGCTGGATGATCTGTATAAACAGATTCAGGAAGGTGATATGAAGGATCTGAATGTGATCATCAAAGCGGACGTACAAGGGTCGGCGGAAGCCCTGCGCGGTTCATTTGAAAAGATTGATGTAGAGGGCGTTCGGGTTCATATTGTACATTCCGGTGTCGGTGCGATCACCGAATCGGATGTGACTTTGGCTTCCGCTTCCAATGCAATCATCGTTGGATTTAATGTTCGTCCAGAGCCTCAGGCCAGGGTGACGGCTGAACAGGAAAACGTGGACATTCGCCTTCACCGGGTCATTTATGATGCAATTGAGGAAATTGAGTCGGCCATGAAAGGAATGCTGGACCCGGAATACCAGAATAAAATGGTGGGGCGTGCCGAAGTTCGACAAACCTTTAAAGTATCCAAAGTGGGGACCATTGCAGGGTGTTATGTGACAGAAGGGAAGATTGTCCGCAACGGAAAAGTGCAATTGATCCGTGATGGTGTTGTCATCCATGAGGGAGATATCGATACCTTGAAACGTTACAAGGATGATGCCAAGGAAGTTCTCAAAGGATATGAATGCGGAGTCACTCTTGAGAACTATAATGATATCAAAGATGGCGATGTTCTTGAGGTATTCGTACTGGAGGAAGTGGCTCGGTAACGCAAGCTGTATCGATCGGAAAAATGGGTCATCCATCATGCTCTGAAGAGATGCGGAGATTTCCTTTTGTAAAGAAAAAATTACTGTCGGTTAAGCGAGACGAACAGGAGGTGTCGGCATTGACACGCATTCGGGCGAGTCGGGTCGGCGAGCAGGTAAAAAAGGAACTGAGCTATATTCTACAGCATGAAATGAAGGATCCCCGCATCGGTTTTGTTACGGTGACGGCTGTGGATATGAGTGGAGATTTGCAACAGGCAAAAGTGTACATCAGTGTACTGGGAGAAGAAGAGCAAAAGAAGCAGACGCTTGAGGGATTGGATAAAGCCAAGGGTTTTCTGCGAACGGAAATTGGACGTCGGGTCCAACTTCGGCACACTCCAGAACTCACCTTTAAATTTGATCAATCGATTGAACACGGTCAGCATATTTCCAGGCTTTTGGAAGAAGTGAATAACGATGACCGAAAACCAGAATAGCAACTGGAAACAAATTGATTCATTTTTGGCTGATGAAGGTCCGTACCTTGTTGTTTCTCATGTCCATCCTGATGGTGACGCCATCGGTTCCACTTTGGCTGTCGGTTTCATGTTGAAGCAACTGGGCAAAACGGTGGTCATGGTGAATGAATCGCCGATCCCGTACAAGTTTCGGTTTCTTCCGGAAATCGACCACGTTCATTCACCGGAAGAGATCGCTTACCAAGCGCCTTTTCATCGTGTCATTGCGGTGGATGTGGCAGATGCGGAACGAATGGGTGAGAAGGTCCGACAGCTGTTTACGGATTCTGTCGATTTATTGAATATTGATCATCATCCCACCAACGATCGATTTGGAACGGTCAACCGGGTGGAATCAGAGGCCGCAGCGACAGCGGAGATTCTCTGTTACTGGGCAACGCATCTCGGTGTAAACATGGACCGGTATTTGGCAACTTGCCTTTATACCGGTCTTCTCACCGATACGGGAGGATTTCGTTATTCCAATACAACACCGGAAGTGATGGAGCTGGCTTCTGGCCTGTTACGCCAAGGAGTAAACCCTGGTGAAATTGCTGACCGGGTGATTGAGACCACCAGCCGACAACAATTGGCTCTTTTGCGATGTGCTTTGGACACCCTTTCCTTTTCCGAAGGGGAAAAAGTTGCTTGGATGTGGCTTACCCGTGAGAATTTCCAGGAAACGGGTGCCAATGAAGAGGATTCAGATGGAATCGTCAACTATGCCCGCAATGTGGTAGGCGTCGATGTGGGGATTCTTTTTCGGGAGACAGAAGATGCCACCATCAAAGTGAGTTTGCGCTCCCGTGAGATTGTGGATGTTGGGAAGCTGGCTCAAACGTTGGGTGGAGGCGGTCATGCACGGGCAGCAGGGTGTACATTGTCAGGGAGTCGGGATGAGGTGGAACAAACCATTCTCAACAAGGTGAGCATGGCCTTAGGGCAGGGGGGAATTTGATGTTGCACGGTGTGATCCCTGTTCGCAAGCCAAAAGGGATGACTTCCCACGATGTGGTTCATCACATTCGCCGACTTGCTGGACAGAAGAAGGTGGGGCATACAGGGACCCTTGATCCCGAAGTGGAAGGGGTACTCGCTGTTTGTCTGGGACAGGCCACCCGGATTGCTCAATACATCCAGGACCTTCCCAAAAGATATCAGGCGACGATGACCTTGGGCATTGCGACCGACACTCAAGACCAATCGGGAAATGTGCTGGAAGAAAGCCCGGTACATTCCTTGGAAGTTAAACGGGTTGAGGCAGTGTTTCAACGTTTTGTTGGAAAGATTGAACAGATTCCGCCGATGTATTCTGCGGTTAAAGTGGATGGTCGGAAACTGTATGATTTGGCGCGGGAAGGAAAGGTAATCAAGCGAAATCCCCGGACGGTTACCATTTACTCCTTGGAGTTGACAGGGATTGAGGAAGGAAGGCAGCCCCGTATTCATTTTGATGTAAAGTGCTCAAAAGGAACCTATATCCGAACACTTTGTGTGGATCTAGGTCGGGCGTTGGGGTATCCTGCACATATGTCCCATCTTGTTCGGACGAAAAGTGCTTTTTATACATTGGAAGATACGTGGACGTTGGAAGAATTAAACTCCTTGGCCGAGAACGGAGATTTGGGCAAAGCATTGACGGAAATCGGAGAGGCTCTTGGGCAATTCCCTTGTGTTGAGATTTCTAGTAGTGCCTATTCTTGGGTGATGAACGGAAGACCCTTACAGATGGATGATGGAAAGAGCGGGCGGAACGATCACCTTCCGCCAGGCTCTCTGTTCCGGGTATTTACTGAAGATGGTTACTTTTGTGCCCTGTACAGGTTGAAAAATGAACAGACAGCAATACCGGAAAAAGTGTTTCGGGTCAGGTGAAAAAAATGGAAATGATTCACTTATCGTATCCTTTGGAATTAAAAAGTCCCGTTCAACCCATTACTTTGGCGATCGGATATTTTGATGGAGTTCATCTCGGCCACAGGGCAGTCATTGAAAAAGCAACGCAAATGGCAGAAGAGCTTGGAGTGGCTCCGGGAGTGATGACATTTCATCCACACCCCCGTGAAGTGTTGGGGAAGTCTCCAGTTACGCGTTATCTCACACCTCTTTCCGATAAACTGCAGTGTTTTGAAGAATTAGGTGTTCAAAAGGCCTATGTGATGCACTTTGACCATCAATTCGCCTCATTGAGTAAGCATCAATTTGTTGAAGAGGTTCTTGTTCCTTTACAGGTACAGGGGATAACAGTCGGATTCAACTTTACGTTTGGTCGAGGTGCGGAAGGCAACGGGGAGGATCTTGTTCTTCTGGGAAAAGGACGGTTTCAGGTAGAGGTTGTTCGTCCGGTTTCCGGTAATGGTCTTTCAATCAGCAGCACACGCTTACGAAAGATGCTCCATAGTGGGCAAGTGGAAGAGGCGGGAAATATCTTGGGACGCCCCTATTCTTTACGGGGAACGGTGGTCTCTGGAGATCGACGGGGACGAACGATTGGCTATCCCACAGCCAATCTTGAGTTGCAAGATCCGTTTATCATCCCTGGAACAGGGGTGTATATCGTTCGGGTTCAGGTTAATGATCAAATACATTATGGCATGATGAACATAGGATTCCGTCCCACGTTTCACGACTCGGAACCCCAAAAAACACTGGAAGTGCATCTGTTTGATGTGGACAAAGATCTGTATGGTTCTCTATTAAAAGTGGAGTTTCTCCACTTCCTTCGAAAAGAAGTTGCTTTTCCTTCGGTTGAGGCGCTGATCCATCAACTTCAGGCAGATGAGCGCAATGCTCGGTCATGGTTGAAGCGTCAGAGTGATGCCTAACCCCTTCGGAACTTATTTACTCTTTTTATCTTCTGTGCTATACTGTTCGGGTACCGGGTGAGAAACAAACTCACCCGGTACCTGTGCCAAGAGCAAACAGGTCTTGGCATCACGTGCAAATGAACCCTGGCGCGGATTATCGACTGCCTCGGCGATGGCCTGGGCCATGGGGGTTAGAATCAGAAGGAGGTGAATGGGATGAGCTTGTCCCTGGAACGCAAACGGGATATTATCAACGAGTACAAAACGCATGAGAATGATACCGGATCTCCCGAAGTTCAAATTGCAATCCTGACACATCGGATCAATGAGTTGAATGAACATCTTCGAGAGCACAAGAAAGATCACCACTCTCGGCGTGGTCTTCTGAAGATGGTCGGGCAACGCCGTAATTTGCTCAACTATCTGAAGAAGAATGACATTGCGCGCTACCGGGTGTTGATTCAAAAACTTGGCTTGCGCAGATAACACGAGCAAAGCGGGGATTTCCCCGCTTTTTTCCATAAGGAAATCTCTAAAAGATCAACCGGAAGGAAATAATGTTTTGATGAAGAAGAATTATCATGTGTGCTGTGAGAGGAGGACTAGCAACGAAGATGGAATCGACCGTATTTGAGACTGATTTTGCGGGAAGGCGATTGCGACTGGAGTTTGGCAAATACGCAAATCAAGCCAACGGAGCAGTGTTTGTCCAGTATGGAGATACGGCTGTACTCGCAACGGCAACCGCATCCGATGAACCGAAGGATGTAGATTTTTTTCCACTGACAGTAAACTATGAAGAGCGGTTATATGCAGTGGGGAAAATTCCAGGGGGGTTCATCAAGAGGGAAGGACGCCCCAGTGAAAAGGCTGTATTGGCCAGTCGATTAATTGATCGACCAATTCGCCCTTTGTTTCCGGAAGGGTTTCGCAACGATGTACAGGTGATTACGACGGTGATGTCAGTCGATCAGGACTGTTCATCGGAAATTGCTGCAATGATTGGAGCTTCAGCAGCTCTGTCTGTGTCGGATATTCCCTTTTCGGGACCGATTGCCGGGGTGGTTGTCGGCTGGGTGGACGGAACGTTTGTAGCAAATCCCACCGTTGAGCAAATGGAAAAAAGTGATCTTCACTTGGTTGTTGCCGGTACCAAATATGGTGTCAACATGGTGGAAGCCGGTGCAGATGAAATACCGGAAGACGTGATGTTGGAAGCCATTCTCTTTGGTCATGAATTCATCAAGGAATCCGTGTTGTTTCAGGAACGGATTGTTCAGCAGATCGGGAAAGAAAAGATGGAGCCGGAGATTCACCAAGTGGATGCCGATCTGGAACAAAAGGTCCGCGATATGGCTTTGGAGCGGGTGAACCAAGCCGCCCAAATCATTGAGAAGCAGGCCAGAAATGACGCCATAAAGAATTTGAAAGAGGAAGTGCTGGAACAGCTGAGTGAGGAATATCCGGAAGAAGATGAGCAGCAAGATATCAGCAAAGTGTTGGATAAGCTGGTAAAAGAAGAAGTACGACGGCTGATTCTAGAGGAGAAAAAACGTCCGGATGGACGTTCCCCAGAAGAGATCCGCCCCTTGGTCAGTGAGGTGAATATTCTTTCCAGAGTCCACGGTTCGGGACACTTTAGACGTGGGCAGACTCAAGTGCTCAGTGTTTGTACATTGGGAGCATTGGGTGATGTTCAGATTCTTGATGGACTGGATTTGGAAGAATCGAAACGGTTTATGCACCATTATAATTTCCCGCCCTTTTCTGTGGGGGAATCCCGTCCTCTTCGTGCACCAGGGCGTCGCGAGGTTGGTCATGGTGCGTTGGGAGAACGTGCACTTGAACCGGTGATTCCGTCGGAAGATGAATTTCCCTATACGATTCGTCTGGTATCTGAAGTCCTGGAGTCCAACGGTTCCACCTCCCAGGCAAGCATTTGTGCTTCCACGCTGGCGTTGATGGATGCGGGTGTACCGATCAAGGCTCCTGTAGCTGGGATTGCGATGGGCTTGGTAAAAGAGGAAGACATGGTTACCGTTTTAACGGATATTCAGGGGATGGAAGATCATCTGGGTGACATGGACTTTAAAGTGGCGGGTACCCGTGATGGGGTGACAGCCCTTCAGATGGATATCAAAATCCAAGAAATTGACCGCGCCATTCTTTCCCAGGCATTGGAGCAGGCTTATCGTGCGCGCCAGGTGATTCTGGAAAATATGACATCAACGTTGAAGGAACCGCGAAAAGAGCTTTCTGCCTATGCTCCGAAAATCCTCACCCTGAAGATTCATCCGGACAAGATTCGGGATGTGATTGGTCCCAGTGGCCGTATGATCAATAAAATCATTGATGAGACAGGAGTCAAGATCGATATTGAGCAAGACGGACGAATCTTCATCTCTTCGATGGAACCGGATCAAAATGTCAAAGCGAAGAACATTATTGAAGATTTGGTGCGAGAAGTTGTTGTTGGAGAGGTTTATACTGGAACCGTAAAGCGGGTGGAAAAATATGGTGCATTTGTGGAAGTGATTCCTGGAAAAGAAGGCTTGGTACATATCTCCCAGTTGGATAAAAACCGGGTAAACAAGGTAACGGATGTAGTGAATCTGGGGGATGAGATCATGGTTAAGGTAACGGAAATTGACAATCAAGGTCGTATCAACCTTTCCAGAAAAGCCGTTTTACTTGAAGAATCCTGATACAATTCACCACTTTCTTCCAAAAAGAGTCAGAGCGATCTGTCTCTTTTTTGTTTTTCAGTCCCTGTTGTATAGGAGGGTCATGCTGTGCATAACTTAGGATTATCTGCATACAGGGTACTGAGGTGGTGATGTGTGGTGCGAAGACTTCAAAAACGTTGGCTGATTCCCGTGATGATTATTGTTTGGTTGGCAGCCTATTCACCTTCCGTCACGGCATATGTACAAACAGTTAAAAGTGGCGCTCCAAAACCGGTCTTTAATCTGAGACAAGATCATGAGTTGCAGAAAATGATTGAACAAGGGGCACGTGTACGTTATGAACCCCCAGTAAATGCCCGTGTGGATCGCGTGTGGAAAGCGATTCCCGGTTACAACGGCATTGAGGTGGATCAGGATGCCACATATCGTTTGACCGTCAAACAAAAGAAAAAAAAGCCGATTCGCTGGGTGTACCGGGAAGTGGCTCCTCAAGTGACAATGGATCAGCTGGGAGCACAGCCTATATACAGAGGCAACGAAAAGAAACCGATGGTAGCCTTTATGATTAATGTCGCTTGGGGTACGAAACACCTGCCCCGAATGCTGGAAATTCTCAAAGAGGAGGGAGTGCACGCCACGTTTTTTCTGGATGGGTCTTGGTTGAAAAAGCATCCTAACAGAGCGAAGAAACTGATCCGGGAAGGACATGAGATCGGGAATCACGGATACAGCCATCCGATGATGAGCCGAGTTTCCCGGCAACGGGTGCAAAGCGAGATTCGCAAAACAGAGGATTTGATTAACCAACTGGGGGTAAGCTCCCATTATTTTGCTCCTCCAGCGGGAGATTTTAACCGGATTGTACTGGAAGAAGCCCATCAAATGAAAATGAAAACGGTTTTGTGGACAGTAGATACTGTGGATTGGAGAAAGAGTGTCACTCCGGAAATGATCAATCAACGGGTTGCAAACAAGGTTTCTAACGGATCTCTGATATTGATGCATCCTACCTCGCGAACGGTTGAGGCCCTTCCCAAAATGATAAGGACAATCAAGAAAAAAGGATTAAAACTGGGTACGGTGGATGAAGTGCTATCACCAAGACGAGTCAAACCTGTTGAGGATGGTAAATCATTTTGATATAGTAGGGATGTTTCACGGAAAATCCTTACATTTTAATATAGGGTGAAGGTACAGGTTGAGGGGGGAATAAAGGAAGTGATAGAAAAACATAGCCTTCCAAACGGAGTCCGGGTGATCGCCGAATCCATTCCACATGTTCGATCTGTGGCATTGGGGTTGTGGGTCAAATCCGGATCTCGTTATGAAACATCGGAAAACAACGGGATATCCCATTTTTTAGAACACATGATGTTTAAAGGAACCAAAAGACGTACAGCTCGACAGTTGGCTGAGGCTTTTGATGAAATTGGAGGACAAGTGAATGCATTTACCTCCAAAGAAATGACCTGCTATTATACAAAGGTTTTGGATGAACATTTGAATCTCGCGGTGGATATCCTTTCAGATATGTATTGTGGTTCCACATTTGAACCGGGGGAAATCCGCAAGGAACAGAAAGTGGTGGAAGAGGAAATCCGTATGGTAGAGGACACTCCGGATGATGTGGTGCATGATGCCCTCTCTTTTGCAGCGATGGAGAATCACTCCTTGGGATACCCGGTATTGGGAAGTGTGGAAAATGTTTACCGTTTTAATCGGGATCTTCTTTTAGACTACAGGCAAAAACATTATCACTCTGAACAATTGGTGATCGCTTTGGCCGGTAATTTGCCGGAAAATTATTTGGAAATGTTGGAAGCCGGATTTGGTGAGATCCCAAAGGGAACGGAAATGTCGTACAAAGCAAAAAAGCCTGAGTTTACGGCAGGTACGCAGGTCAGAAAAAAATCAACAGAGCAGTCTCACTTTTGTCTTGGTCTTCCTGGAATCTCCATCGATGATCCTCGGATTTATTCTTTTATTTTGTTAAATAATCTGGTGGGAGGGAATATGAGTTCCCGTCTTTTCCAGGAAGTTCGTGAAAACCGTGGGCTGGCTTATTCTGTTTATTCGTATCACAGTGCTTACAGTGACACTGGATTGTTTACAATCTATGCCGGGACGGCACCCGATCAGGAGAATGATGTGTTAGAGGTTATCCTTCAGATTTTGGATCAGGTTCGAAATGATGGTGTGACAGAAGAAGAGCTGAAAAAAGGTAAAGAGCAATTGAAGGGCAGTCTGATGATGAGCCTGGAAAGTACCAACAGTCGGATGAGCCGTATGGGGAAAAATGAGTTGATTCTTGGACGGCATAAATCGCTGGATGAAGTGGTAAATGCGATCGAGGGTTTAACCCGTGAGGACATGTTAAAGGCAGCTCAGGAGCTCTTTTCCCAACCTATGGCCATATCTATTATTTCCCCGAAGGGAACCATACCTTCGGCATTTAGGAGGAATAGACTTGCAATATAATGTGGGAATCCGGAAGATGCCCAACGGTGAAGACTTGCCACTCCCTCAACGAATGTCGGAAGGAGCAAGCGGACTGGATCTTCACGCAGCGGTTGATCAAGAAATCGTATTGAATCCAGGGGAGTGGAAACTGATCCCTACCGGAATTGCGTTGGAGATGCCGAATGGATTGGAGGCTCAGGTTCGTCCACGGAGTGGATTAGCCTTAAAACATGGAATTACCATGTTGAATTCTCCCGGTACCATTGATGCGGATTATCGTGGAGAGATCGCTGTCATTATGTACAATTCTGGGAAAGAGCCGTTTTCCGTCCGACGCGGGGATCGTATCGCTCAACTGGTTTTTCAGGTGATTCCCGCTGTTCAACTGACAGAGATGGAGTCACTAAATGTTACTTCCCGTGGTTCGGGTGGCTTTGGACACACAGGAAAATGAATGGACAATGAATGGACATGCTTACACCCAAAGGTCCCCTCAGAAAGATGACAGGGGTATTTGGGTGTTTATCATATCTTCCCCTATCAACCGATAAACTTGTATCAAAAAGGGGAGGAAACGGATGCGTTGGAGTGAGTTTGCCGAAAAAGAGTTGATTGATGTAAGTGGAGGGGAAAGGATTGGCTCGGTGGGTCAAGCGGATCTTCTGATTGATCCACAAACAGGGGAAATCTATTCTTTACTGTTGACCGTCGGATCATCTTGGTTTGGAAAAAAACAGGGCACACGGGAGGTGATTTGGAATCATATCAAAAAAATCGGTCCTGAGATGGTGATCGTGGATTCCGGGAATAAATATCGATAACATCGAATCTGCCAGGTTTAGACACCTGGCAGATTTTTTAGATTGAAGTGGGAGAATCGTGGAAAAAACTTCGTAACCGAATCTGTCTTTATGACATAAGATGCAGAGAAAGCGGCGACTTCCATAGAGAGATGTTTCCGTCGCCAAGGGGTACTCCTCAGAAAGGGGTCATTTGCAGAAAATGTTAAAGGGAAAACATGTGGCCTTTATCGGCGGCGATGCCAGACAGTTGGAAGTGATTAAATGTTGTATCGAGTTGCATGCAAAAGTGAGTCTTATTGGGTTTGACAATCTTCAAAGCACGTTTAACGGTGCCTCTAAGAAAGATTTAACCATGGATCTTCTAGAGACGGTAGATATGTTGATTTTGCCGATCTTAGGAACAGATGAAGAAGGGTGTATCAACAGTATTTTCACAACGGAGAAAATTGTTTTGACAGAAGAGCATATTGCTTCATTACCGACTCATGCCATGGTGTATGCAGGGATTGCCAAAACCTATTTAAAAAATATTTGTCATAAACACTCCATTCAGTTGGTGGAGCTGTTGAAACGGGATGATGTCGCCATATACAACTCCATACCCACAGTGGAAGGAGCATTGATGATGGCGATTCAACATACCGATTTCACCATACATGGCTCCACTTGTGCTGTCTTGGGGCTGGGAAGAGTGGGAATGACGCTTTGTCGCACACTGAAAGCCTTGGGTGCCCAAGTAAAAGTGGGTGTTCGATCTGCTAGTCTAATGGCAAGGGGAGTGGAAATGGGCCTTATACCTTTTTATATGGATGAACTCCCACAACAGGTAAGTGATGTAAATATTTTATTCAACACGGTTCCGGCTATGGTTGTAACGGACAAAGTATTAAACCATATGTCCTGTCACGCTGTGATTATTGATTTGGCTTCTAAACCTGGGGGTGTGGATTTTTCCTTTGCTGAAAAACGGGGGATTAAAGCGATGTTGGCTCCGAGCTTGCCGGGAATTGTTGCATCTAAGACTGCTGGGCGGATTTTGGCTCAAACGATGACTCGTCTGTTGATGAAAGAATATGAGGGGGATTCTGACCGATGAATTTGAAAGGAAAAACCATCGGATTTGGGATGTCAGGCTCTCATTGTACGCATCATGAGGTCTTGCCTCAGATGAAGCGACTGGTAGATATGGGGGCTCGAGTGATTCCGATTCTCTCCCATACAGTTCAAAGTGTGGACAGCAAGTTTGGTCAAGCGTCAGAGTGGTTGCAACAAATTCGGGAGATCACCGATGAAAAGATGATGACTTCCATACCCGAAGCAGAGCCAATCGGTCCTGGAAAGTTATTGGATTGTATGATCATCGCACCTTGTACAGGGAACAGTTTGGCAAAATTCGCCAATGCACTGACGGATAGTCCGGTTCTGATGGGGGCCAAGGCACAGCTGCGCAATCAACGGCCGGTTGTATTAGCGATATCTACAAATGATGCGCTTGGTTTTAACGCTGCCAACCTGGCCCGTCTCCTTCCGGCACAAAATGTTTACTTTGTTCCTTTTGGTCAGGATTCACCGGAAAAAAAACCGAATTCACTGGTTGCACGGATGGAGTTGATCCCCGAAACGATCGACAGAGCTATGAATAATGAACAAATTCAACCAATGATAGTTGAAAAATATCGCTATTTGACCTCATAATAGATTAAGATACAAGAAAGATACACAAAAGTTACGAAGGTCTTTTTCAACACTGGATGAAGGTCCTCGTAACTTTTGCCTACAAAGGGGAGGAACTCATATGTCTTTAAAAGAAGCAACCGTTGCAGTTTTAGGGGCAACAGGTGCTGTTGGAGAACAGATCTTGCGCAATCTTGAGAAACGTTCTTTTCCGGTAAAAGAACTTCGCCTGCTTGCATCTCCGCGTTCCGTGGGGAAGAAAATCCGTTTTAACGGTGAGGAAGTGAGTGTGCAAGAGGCGAAGCCTGAAGCGTTTGAAGGAGTGGATATTGCACTCTTCAGTGCCGGGGGGAGCGTTAGTGAATCTTTGGCTCCCGAAGCTGTGAAGCGAGGAGCAGTGGTTGTAGACAATACCAATGCCTTTCGGATGAATGCGGATGTTCCGCTGGTTGTACCGGAAGTGAATAAAGATCAAATTAAACAACACAAAGGGATTATTGCCAATCCTAATTGTTCGACGATCCAGATGGTTGTGGCGCTTAAACCGCTTTATGACCGTTTTGGCTTTGAGCGTGTCATTGTTTCCACCTATCAAGCTGTTTCCGGTTCAGGGGCAAAAGCGATTGAGGAGCTGAATAATCAATCCCGAGCCGCATTGGATGGACAGGAGATTCCAAAAGAGATTATGCCGGTGGGGAAACTGAACAAGCATTATCAGATCGCTTTTAACACCCTTCCACAGTGCGATGTGGCTCAGGAAAATGGATTCACTCTGGAAGAGATGAAAATGACACGGGAGACAAAGAAGATTTTTGGTGACGACCAAATCGGTGTGACAGCCACCTGCGTCCGGGTACCTGTTCAACGTGGTCACAGTGAATCTGTTTATGTTGAGCTGAATCGGGACTTTGATCTGGAAGAGGTCCGTCAGGCATTGCGTGAGGCGGAAGGGGTCGTTCTGGAAGATGACATTCAGAATCAAGTCTATCCGACGCCTTTGGATGCGACAGGAAGGGATGAAGTTTTTGTCGGCAGAGTTCGGAAAGACGTCGTTCATCCGCGGGGTCTCAATTTTTGGGTTGTCTCCGATAACCTCTTGAAAGGTGCCGCAACGAACGCTGTACAAATCGCTGAATATCTTGTTCAAAAATAGAAAGGAATGTTTCATGAAAATCCGAGTTCAAAAATTTGGTGGTACTTCTGTCGCTACATCGGAGCGTAGGGAACGTGTGGTTCATCATATTCGACAAGCGTTGAATGAAGGATGTAGGGTAGTCGCTGTGGTATCGGCTATGGGTCGTAAAGGAGATCCTTATGCGACGGATACCCTGTTAGACCTGGTTTCCGAAAACGGAGAATCACTTTCTTCGCGAGAGCATGATTTGTTACTCTCTTGTGGGGAAATTATTTCTGCTTCCACCCTTTCCAGTTTGTTAAACAGGGAAGGGATTCCAAATGTTGTGCTGACAGGTGGGCAAGCAGGGATTATCACAAACAACCGGCATACCAATGCCCAAATCCTTACCATTAACCCAACCCGGGTAAAGAATGAACTGGAAAAAGGGAAAGTGGTGGTTCTTGCCGGATTCCAGGGAAAGACGACTGATGGAGAGATTACTACCCTGGGGCGCGGAGGTAGTGACACTACGGCAACGGCATTGGGCGTTGCGATCGAAGCGGATATCGTGGATATTTTCACCGATGTGGAAGGGATCATGACAGCTGACCCCCGGATTGTGGAAGATGCATCTCCTTTGGATGCCGTTACCTATTCAGAAATATGTAATCTGGCATTTCAGGGGGCAAAAGTGATTCATCCCCGTGCCGTGGAACTGGCGATGCAGACCAATGTTCCGATCAGGGTACGGTCCACGATGAGTGACCACCCTGGAACCCTTGTTTCCAGCACGCATGAAAAAAATCAGTTGGCCGGGGAAGTGAGTGACCGTTTGATCACAGGGATCACTCAGGTGGCCAATGTAACCCAGATTAAGGTTCCGGCAGGGGAAGGTCAGTATGATCTTCAATTAAAGGTTTTTAAAGCGATGTCGGAAAACGACATCAGCGTTGATTTTATTAATATTAACCCAAGCGGTGTCATTTATACCGTTTTTGACCATGAAGCAGATCAGGCGGAGAAAATCCTCCGTTCGATGGATCTGACCCCCAGTTTGATGAGTGGGTGTGCCAAAGTTTCCGTGGTTGGAGCCGGGATTGCCGGTGTTCCCGGAGTGATGTCCAAGATTGCTGAAGCTTTGACGGAAGAAGATATTCCCATTTTACAATCGGCTGATTCCCATACAACCATTTGGGTACTTGTACCGGGGGAGAATATGGTTCAGGCGGTTCGCTCACTTCACCGCAAATTTGGCCTTCATAAGGTCCAGATGATGTATTGATGTAAAAACAAATTGAAAGAGATAAGATCTACAATGTTAGATCGGGACTAGGGGGATGGACACCGTGTATTTTGGTAGACTTCTAACTGCTATGATCACTCCTATGACCGAATGTGGAGCCATTGATTGGCCACGCGTTGATTCCGTCATCGAGCACCTCATTCAAAACGGCACCGAGTCCATTGTCGTTGCGGGAACGACAGGGGAATCACCAACTTTGAGCCATGAGGAAAAGCTGGAATTGTTCAGATATACCGTCCGGCAAGCAAAGGGTCGTGTTAAGGTCATTGCCGGAACGGGCAGCAATAACACAGATGTTTCCCGACAGTTGACGCGTGAGGCGGAGGAAATTGGGGTCGACGGCGTCATGCTGGTGGTTCCGTATTACAATAAACCGACGCAGGAAGGGTTGTACCAACATTTCAAGACGGTGGCTCTATCTACATCCCTCCCGGTCATGCTTTACAATATTCCCGGTCGGAGTGCCGTTAATATGAATGCAGACACAATGGTACGCCTGACTCATGATGTGGAAAACATTTCTGCCATTAAGGAATCCAGTGGAGATTTGGTTCAGGTGATGGAGCTGGTGGACCGGAAACGGAAGGATGTTGCTGTATACAGTGGAATGGATGAATTGGTCGTTCCATATCTTTCCGCCGGCAGCATCGGAGTAGTCAGTGTTGCAAGTCATGTGATCGGTCGGGAGATGAAGGAGATGATTGAGGCCTTTGTCCATGGAAACGTAGATGAGGCTGGAAAATTGCAACGTCGGTTTATTCCATTAATTCAGGCTCTTTTCATGACTTCCAGTCCGGCACCACTTAAAAATGCACTGGCTGCAATGGAGATTTGTGAAGAGCATGTCCGTCTGCCGATCGTGCCATTGAACCAAGCTGAAAAAACTTACTTGCAAACGATTCTTCAGAGCTTGCAAATTATCCATTAGGTTTGTTAAAAAGAACCGGCTCCTTTGGCGAGCCGGTTCTTTTATGGTTTTTAAACGGGTTTCTTGCAACATATCTGAGGATTCGTGTATAATAATAACAAGTGACTTGTGCGGTTTTGGGTGAACTACAACTGAATAATTCACAGGAGGAATTTTTTTTGACAAAAAACAACTCACGAAGCAAATTGTCTATTTTTGCTCTCGGTGGGTTGGACGAAATCGGGAAAAATATGTATGTGGTTCAGTACGGCGATGATATTGTTGTGATTGACGCCGGCCTGATGTTTCCGGGAGAAGAAATGCTGGGGATCGATATTGTTATTCCGGATATCACATACTTGGTTGAAAATCAGGACAAAGTGCGGGGAATTCTTTTAACGCACGGGCATGAGGATCATATCGGCGGCTTGCCTTATATCTTGAGAGAGCTGAACGTACCTATATACGGAACGAAACTGACGATGGGTCTGGTAGAACATAAGTTACGTGAAGCACACATGTTGAATCAGACCAAACGGATTGTTATTAACAGTCGGTCAGAAATAAAACTGGGATCAATGAAAGCGTCCTTCTTCAAGGTGAACCACAGCATTCCTGATGCGGTTGGAGTCTGCTTGGACACACCCGAAGGTCGTGTGGTTCATACCGGGGATTTTAAGTTTGATATGACTCCTGTCAACGGACAGGATGCAGAGATTCATAAAATGGCTGAAATCGGAAAAAGAGGAGTTTTGTGTCTCTTATCGGACAGCACCAATGCGGAGCGGCCTGGTTTCACAGGCTCAGAGCGAACAGTGGGTGAATCTCTGGAGGCTGTTTTTCGTAAGGCAAAACAACGGGTCATCGTGGCCACTTTTGCTTCCAACATTCACCGGATTCAGCAGGTAGTTGATGCGGCCAGTATGCATAACCGTAAATTGGCGGTTGTTGGGCGCAGCATGGTAAATGTTGTGAACATCGGAATGGAACTCGGTTATCTCCGGGTCCCATCGGATCTCTTGATCGATCCTGATGAGATCAATCGTCTGCCTGCTCATAAAGTGGCTGTGATGTCGACGGGAAGTCAAGGAGAGGCGATGTCTGCTCTGACTAGAATGGCAAATGGATCTCATCGAAAGATTGAGATTCTCCCCGGAGATACAGTGATATTTGCGGCCACTCCGATTCCTGGAAACGAAAGATCGGTTGCCCATACGGTTGACCAGCTCTTCCGGGTCGGGGCCAATGTGGTATACAGCGCCGGTACCCAGCACGGTGTTCATGTATCTGGCCATGGTTCCCAGGAAGATCTGAAACTCATGCTCAATTTAATCAAGCCGAAATATTTTATCCCGATTCATGGTGAGCATCGTATGTTACGTGCTCATGGCCAACTCGCCGAATCTGTCGGTATACGCCCAGAGAATATATTTATCTGCGACAATGGGGACCTTGTGGAGTTCTCCAGTGGAAAAGCACGATACGGGTCCAAGATTCAGACCGGAAAAGTCCTGATTGATGGATTAGGTGTCGGAGATGTTGGAAATATTGTTCTTCGTGACCGTAAGCTCTTGTCTCAGGACGGGATTCTGGTGGTTGTAGTTACCCTTGCAAAAAATAATGGCAAAGTTTTGTCGGGGCCCGATATCATTTCCCGCGGATTCGTCTATGTACGCGAATCAGAGAAATTGCTGGAGGAAGCCAACCGCATTGTCACCCAAACAATGGAAAAATGTGCAAGTGAACAAGTAAGTGAATGGGCGTCACTAAAGACAAGCATCCGTGATGCTCTCAGCAAGTTTCTGTATGAAAAAACGAAACGTCGCCCTATGATTCTGCCGATTATTATGGAAGTATGATCACACGTGATTTATCTGATACCGCAACCCCTTTAATATCAAGGGTTTGCGGTTTTATATTGCCTTTGTAAAAGAGAAATGGTCACATTTTGGTCACCTTTATCATACTAAAGCGTGTTTTCGGATGATTTTTGGTTCTTTTTCATAGCCAAATCGAATTTCTCTGCAAGACTTTTTTGCATGTCTGGAAGGACATGAGAATAGGTGTCTAAGGTGATGGTTACCGATGAATGTCCGAGTCGTTCTGATACGACTTTGGGATTTTCTCCAAGTTGAAGGAGCATGGTTGCGTGAGTGTGTCGTAGATCATGGAAGGAAATAGGGCGGAAATTGTGTTTTTTGATTGCCCGTTTCAAATCTCTGTTAATATCCTGTGGATGAATGGGAGTACCATGAGTGTGACATACAATTAACCCGTGGTCTTGATATCCAGAACCCAATTGAAGTTTAATGTGGTTTTGTTTTCTCTTATGTTTTTTAAGGCATTTGATTAAATAGTCAGAAATGGAGATGGTGCGCCGAGATCCTCGTGTTTTTGGTTCCTGAAATATCAATCCCCCTTTCGTGTGATATAGGGTTTGTCGTACACTGATTTGACCCTTGTCTAAGTCACAGTCCTGCCACCGGAGAGCCAGAATTTCCCCTTTCCTCATTCCAGTATAGATGGCGAGAGCATAAGCAATAAATGTACTTCTATCCTTCACTAAAGAGAGAAAACGAGTTGCTTCTTCCATTGACCAGATATTAATTTCTCGGCGAGTGACTCGTGGAAGTTTGATTAAGGTGGCGACATTTTTGGAGATATAATCCCACTCGGTCGCTGTCTTTAAGGTTTTGCCGATTATGGCATGGATACCACGAATATAGCTTGCAGAATATCCTTGTTCTATCATTTCATTATAAAATCTTTGAAGGATCATTGGTGTTATTTTTGCTAGTTGGAGATTCCCCAACTTAGGCAGAATGTGTTTATTGACCAGGGACATTTGATTATAAAAAGTGGTTCGGCGAATTGTGTGTTTGACGTGGTTTTCAAAATAGTCCACCATGAACTCCTCTAAGGTAACTTTTTTCGGCTCTTTGTATCCTTCAGATTCGATTTGTGCGATGAGCTCTGCGCAGGCTTTTTCGGCTTCTTTTTTTGTCTTAAAACCACCTACCTTTTTCTGTTTGCGTTTCCCCCGTTCATCCTTCCCGATATCCAGCGTAAAGTACCAAGTTTTTCCTCGCTTTCGGAAGTGTCCTTTCATATACCTTCCTCCTATGCACCAAGGATTTGTTGAGTCTGCTCCTGTTTCCGATAGTCAGATAGACACTTCCATGAACAGAAATGTCTATCAGCAAATTTTTCATGGGAAGAACGTTCAATCACGGTTATCCATGTTTGAGATAGGGTACTGTAGCTTGTCTCTATTTTACAATGGTCACAGATGATTTTGATCATGATGCAGCCTCCACTTTGATCATTTGTAAGCGAAAATGAACCATTTCTTCCGTAACACAAAAGTGTTCGGCCAATTCTGGGCAACGCATGCCTTCATGAATAGATTGTATAAGCTTGTCCATAGGGAGAAGATATCTTGCTGCCCAGCGGAGGGCTCGATGTTCGTCTTTGCTCAGCTTAACCCGACCACGGTATAACACATGAGAGATCGGGACACCAAACCCGGCTGAGGTGTAGTAGTGTCCTAATTCCTCAGCCAACACACATCGCAGGAGAGGAAGATCTTTTTGCAATGATTTTGATATTACGATATATGGTGATTCTTCGAAAACTGTAAAATAAGCATGGATACGATGTCTTAAGTCGCTAAACATGACTTGAATACCTTCTTGGGCGGCTCTGTTGATCAGTTTGTGAAGTATTCTGACCACCTACCTAATAAGAAGCCTGCTCCAATTATCAGAAGCAGGTTTTTTGTTACCTATTTATTTTATTCGAATAGGAACATGCGTTTGTGTCCATTTTTACATAATTTTTTTTAATAACTTCATGTCGATTTTCTAAATCATCTACTCGTTTTTCCAGAGAGTTTACCTTTGTCTCGATCTTATCCAGCCTTTTGTTGACTTTATCAAAACCCTGCTTCATTCCCATTTATTCTTTTTGATTTTCCTTTTCACGTTTCCTTCTAATGACATCCCTTTTTACTTCAAGAAGCGACATGATGAGCTCGTCCACTTCCTCACTGGTCAAGTCGTCAAAGTAGTCCCCGGATCGGTTGAAGTACAAATCTTTGAAATCGTTTTCCTTGATGAACCGGGCAAGGCGTTCCATCGGTGGAAGGTCTTCTAGGTGGGTGGGGTATCCGGTGGGATCGTCGGTTCTTCCAAGTAAATAATCTATGGAGACATTAAAGAGATTAGCTATTGCTATTAAGGTTTCTTCGCGAGGAATTTTTCTGTCTGCTTCATAATTTGCAACTGTAGATCTGGAGATTTTAAGTTTATTTGCAAGATCTTGCTGAGTCCAGCCTCTCTGTTTTCTAAGTTCAATTAGACGTTTGGAAAAAAACAATCTACTCACCACCTTGAAGGGTTAGTAGCAAGTTACTTACCAATTAACTTAATAAGTTACTTACTGTAACTTATTATAACTCATATGTTCCCAATGGAAACGTTTCTTTTGGGGACTTTTTTTACAAAAATCTATTGACATTGTTTCTTTTGGTAACATATAATGAAAATGTCCCTAAAGGAAACATGATTAACAAACTGAAAGGAGTGATTTAGTTGAGTCATCAAAAAAGGTTTAATCTGGAAAGACGACGTAAAAAAATTGGTTTTTCACATCAAGAAATTGCTGATTTAGCAAAGATATCAAGAGCTTACTATACCAACATTGAAACTGGGAGGAAAAATCCTTCCCTTGAAGTAGCAAAGCGAATTGCTGATGCACTGCATTCAGATATGGATATTTTTTTTCA
The DNA here is from genome assembly GCF_900182565.1 of Melghirimyces algeriensis. GTDB lineage: Bacteria > Bacillota > Bacilli > Thermoactinomycetales > DSM-45169 > Melghirimyces > Melghirimyces algeriensis. Next base: position 134,711 of record NZ_FXTI01000003.1, read on the forward strand.
AAGAAGTGTTTCTTTTAGGGACAAAAATAATACTCAACAAGGGTTAGATTCTACTGAAACTCAAGCTGTGTAGGAGGTGTAACAATGGACATCAAGATCGAGAAATGGAACGATCACGAAATTCGATTCATCTGGCACAACGGTGAATGGTGGGCAGTCGCAAAGGATGTTGCAAAGGCACTGGATTATAAACATGCACCTCATATGGCACGGATGCTTAACCCAGAGGAAAAGGATGTCCGTAATGTGGACACCCTTGGCGGAGCCCAAAAAATGACGATCATTTCCGAAACAGGTATCTATGAAGCTATTTTCAACAGTCGTAAGAAAGAAGCCAAAGAATTTAAGACCTGGGTGAAGCAAATCCTCAAAGAACTTCGCCAACAAGCCGGATTAGAAGGTTTCCAAGTTTTCCGCATGCTGGACAAGGAGCATCAGCAAAAAGCAATGGGTGTGATCAAAGAAACTCTAGGAGTTCAAGCGGACAAAAAACACTTTATCAAAGCAAACACTGTCGCAAACAAAGCCGTATCAAGCAAACATGGGTACCCCAAGATGGTGCCAAAACCGGAAATGACACCAGAGATGCTAAAGGATCGGCAACCCATTTTGGAAGAGGCGGCGCAGTTAACGGCGGTAAAGGAAGCTTACGGACTTGATTTCTCCGTATCCAAGGCGATCTACAAAAAACACTGCAAATAGGGAGGCAACCAACATGACCCGTGAAGACTACCCGCTGATTCTCAAAGCTGAACATGTTGCTGAGATCCTCGGAATCTCCAAGCGTAAAGCATACGAAGTGATGGATTACACCGATTTCCCACTTGTGCGAGTGGGACGATCCAAACGCGTGGGCCGGGATGCATTTTTTAAATGGATCGAGAGACAGTCAGAAATGTCATCCGTTGGTTAAACCGTAACACACGGGGTTGTGACGTAGAACCCTGTCAATGACACAAAAGACAAAAGGAGGAATGAAAAATGACACTTGGAGTTGTTCAGAAGGAATCAAGGAGTGAGGCTGGTGTCACTCAGCAGGAGCTGGGTGAGGAATTGAACCTGAGCCGGTCGATGATATCGGAAATTGAAGCAGGTAGGCGGAAGATGCCCAGAGACGTTGTGAGGAAGGCGACAGAGGTATTGGATGATGGGTTCTACGCAATGGCAGCTGCCCAAGAGGTCTTGGGAGAAGGGTGGATACCAAAGCTTAACAACGTCGACCTTCACCGGTCGGCGGTCCGAGAAAAAGCATTGGAGGAACTGCAGGAAGCCATGGACCAAATCACGGCCACCAGCTCCGTGAACCGACCGGAGCCGGGAAAACATGACGATCTGAAAGCAGTACTCATCGAATGTATTGATGCCATTGTCTGTTTGAGTCACTTTGTTGCCGTCTATTGCAAGGAATACGGTCTGAGCTGGTTTGGCTTGTGGCGGGAACACCGTCGAAAGATGGTGGAACGGGGCTATATCAAAAAGAAAAGCGCCCCACTTGGGAGCGCCGACCAGGTCCAGAAATGATTATATCATACCAAACATATTTTCGGTAGGCATCCCAATCAAAATGGAGGGAGAAAAGTGAAAACATACCCAATCCAACTCACACTTGGGCAGATCGACATCTTATACGAGGTGTCCAAGTTGGAAATCGCAGAGCTGAAGGACCAGCAAAAAAAGGCGCTGGCTCAAGGGGTTAGCTGTTGGGGACCGGAGCAAATGGAACGGCTCCAACAGTGGACTGAAATACAGACTATATTGGTTGAAATGTGGCACGAGGCTTTCCGGAAAGAAATCGCTCCCTGATCCGAAGCCCTTGAAAGGAGGTGAAACAATTGAACGTCAAGGTCGGTGATTGGCTAAAACTGAGCTGGTCAGAGAGGATGAACCGCCTATATAGGGTCAGTCAATCACAATTTGATCAACGCCTGCGGAAGGGGGTGAAAAACGGTGATTGGAAGCCCAGTCACACTGGCTCCGATGCTGGAGAATACAAAAAAAGCCACGCACAAAGCGGGCTAACACAAAAAACTGAATTATCTTCAATGATACCACAACCATGGGGGAATTGAAATGAATATTCGGGTTGTCACTGAAATGATGGGCGGGAGTATGAGCCAAGCGTTTTCTGATCTGAAAAAGGCTCAGGAATATTTTGAACAGGAGAAAAAACGTGTTGATTCCAGCACCAACATCTTTTGGACAGAAATGGTGGTCGTTGCCGACAGCTACACAGGGTCCGGGGAGGGAGCACGGTGAACAAAAACGAGGTGCAAGCGATGGAGCAACAGCCGGGGTTGATTACTCCGGCAGGCTCCTTGGATCAGACAGTGGAACAATTCCGGATCTATCAGCAGATGAAAAACAAACTTGGGACACGTGATGATTTCCAAGCGATCCGTACCAAAGAAGGTGTAAAAAACCACCCAAAAAAGTCGTTTGTCCGCAAGGTTCAAAGATTTTTCAACCTCTCATGCGAGATCGTCCAAGACGAACCGCTCCGGGATTCGGACGGCAATGTCATCGCATGGTTGGCAAAGGCACGGGCGATCCATTTGGGGACGGGAGCTTTCCAGGAAGCGGACGGTTCTTGCGCCTTCGATGAAAAGGTAGACAAACGTGGGGAGCTGGACCCTAAACGAGCAACGATCCATAACATCCGGTCCCACGCCGTGACACGGGCAAAGAACCGCGCCATTTTGGACTTGGTTGGTTTCGGGGAAGTTTCCGCCGAGGAGATGACCGACAACGAATACGATGTACCGCAACAAAGCCAGCAGTGGAAGAGTAACGGAGACGCTAAAGCTACAGAAAAGCAGATTTCCAAGATACATGTTGTAGCCAACAAAAAAGGACTAGATAAATCGGAAGTAAAGCAGCTAATTCGCTACCTTTCTAAGGGAGAGAAGGAAAGCACAAAGGATCTCAAGCGGGATCAGGCCAGCTATATCATTGATCTCATGGAGAAAACGGACGTGGAAGAAATTCGAAAGATGATCTCCCCAGTGGCGGCAGTGATTGAAAATCACGTCCCTACAGATGAAGACCTGAAGGAACTGGATTCAGTATGAAGGGCATTCATGTCGACGATTGGGGAGGAATGATCATCGCCCGCCACGCTGGGCGGGTGATCATGTCGACCCCGAACGGGGACGGAAAATGGAACCTTCACCGACCGAACGAACAAAACAATCCGATCCTGGTCGGGTTGTCTAAGGGACAAGCAAAACGGGCAGTACGAGAATACTTTCAGGAGGTTGAGTGACATGATCCATTTCTGGCAATTGACACCGGATCATGAGGCGGAGGCGGATCTAAAAGCCCATCGGGAACTGCTGTCTGAGGCAGAGAAGGCGCTGAGGTGGGCTGAGCACATCGGGGATGAGCGAAAGGTCATCCAGTGGCTTCAGGAAGTGGAGTTTCGGCGGGATGAGATCCGGCGCTTGGAGGCGTTGTTGGAGCGGAAGCGGTCGGCATAGATGAGGCCAGCCGGAGACTGACCGAGATGGTACAGGATGGCCGGGTGGCCACGGTCGGGAAGCGGACATGCAGTGTATCAGGGAAGAAATGCGCGGTGTATGTGGTGGTTGATGAGGAGCCAGCGCAGGGACAACTAGAGTTATAGGGGCGGCGCGGGGCCGTCCCCCCTAAGGGGGTGGGAGAGTGGCAGAAAACAATAGTTTCCCGTTTCCAACCTATTCGGGACTACTAACACCGGAACACAGGAAGAATATCGGCCCAGCCCTGTGGGAGTTCCTTTGGTGCATTAGCAAGACCACCAAAGAACGGGCGGGAGATGGCGAAAAACAAGGGATCGTTTTAGGTGGGAAACCTATCAAACACTCAGAAATAGCCGAGGATCTTGGAGTGAGTGCGATAACGGTTCAGCGTAACATGAACCGGCTGAAGAAATACGGCTATATCGAAACAAAGCGGGCACCGTATGGGGAGATTATAACGGTCCGTAACTCCAAGAAATTCAGATACATCAAAAATGATAACTCTAAAAGAGATACATCAAATGTGATAACTCCAGACACATCAGAAATGATAGATCCAGAGACATCACAAACGACAGATCTATCACAAACGACAACTCCAGATACATCACATATGAGTGAGAGATCTATCAAAAATGATATATGCAATAAAGATATACAGGATAAACAATCTAATGATTGGTTGATCGATAGAGACCCCACCCCAGAAGAACAAGATTGTATAGAAATCGAAAAGCACTATCTAAACAGGAAGGGGAACCCCGGATTCAACGTAAGCACTAAAGAGTATCAATCGATTCTCACCCTTGTAAGAGAAGGGATTCCGAAAGCAGATATATTGGCAGGCATTGATTCGGCTTTTGACTACAAAGAAAAGAAAAAGGAAGACATCAATTCATTTGCCTACTGTGCGAAAGTGGCACGACGATTGTATCAGCAAAAGATGAAACGGAGTGAATCACATGCAACACATGGGAACGTACATGGACGAAATCAAAAGAAGGATCAACTTGATCCGGCAAGATATACAAAATACTTCCCAGGACTCAAACGAGTCCCGAAGGTTTAAATGCGAAAAGTGTAAGGATTCGGAATGGATCTGGACGGGGTGGGAGGCAGCCCGCCCCTGTGAATGTCAGGAAAGACGGAAATACGAACGCCGGATGAGTTATGCCATGATCCCCGACGACTTCAAAGAGGCGACTCTAGAAAGTTATGTTCTAAAAAACAAGATGCAATGGTCGATGTTCGATCACATTTCCAACTATGTCTATAACTTTGACACGATCCAGAAGAGCCAAAAAAACAGCCTAGGGTTCATTGCTGAGTATGGTGAAACCCGGTTGAGTGAGATGGGGAAGTCGAAACACGCTCCGGAATATAACTCCTATGGTCTAGGCAAGACACATCTGAAGATCGGAGCTGCAAAATGGCTGATCGATAAGGGGCATACTGTGATGATTGTCAAGGATGTTTCACTGATGGATGAACTGACCAATGCCCGACGGATGGACGACGGCGGGGAGGAATACAAGCGGATTCTTTCCCGGATCATCGATGTCCCCGTCCTGATTTGGGATGACCTAGGGAAATCAAACCCGACAAAAGCGAAGGAACGGATCTATTTCAATATCTTCGATGAGCGGAGTCAAAAGAGAAGACCAGTCATATTCAGCAGTAACGAGGATGTAGAAACTCTGTCGGATCGGATTGGAGGAGCCGCTTGGAGTCGCTTGTATGGAATGAGTGACATTATAGCGGTCGCCGGACAGGACTATAGGCTGGTGAGCGCATGATGGGACGACCTGCGACAGTTACACCTCTCTCTATTAGACGCCGGAAAATTTATATCGCCTTGGAGGATCTGGACTTCATCTGGGACGAGGACGAGATCCCGGACATTGAGCGGATGTGGAACCAGGGTTTCTCTCTCTGGGACATCGCCCATGCGTGTGAGAGAGACGAGCTGGAAGTGTTGCTACTTATCATGGATCGGGAACGGCAAGGCAGCATTTCGCCACGGAAAAACGGGTTATTCAGGGGGGAGGAGAAACAAACATGAAACTTTTCCAGATGCAGCGAAAACTTGATGACCGGATCATCAACGAGCAGCAGATAACCGTCGGTAGTCTTTTCAGCGGCATCGGGGGAATGGATTTAGCCGCTGAATGGGCTGGGATGAAAATAATTTGGCAGTGCGAGATTGATCCGTATTGCAGAAAAGTCTTGGAAAGACATTGGCCGGGAGATTGAGATGACCGAATCAGAGGCGGAGTACATCCTGGAGCGGATGAAGGAGGAGATAACGTGGAAGAATTGCACGTCATTAGCTTAGGTGCAGGGGTCCAGAGTACTACCATGCTACTCATGGCTGCTCACGGAGAGATTGAGCCAAAGCCGAAATACGCGATCTTCGCCGATACGGGATGGGAACCGAAACGGGTGTATGAACATCTGGAATGGTTGGCCGAAGAGGCGGGGCGGTACGGGATTGAAGTCATCCGGGTATCCAATGGCAATATCCGCGACGACATGCACCGAGCAGTAGAAGAAGGTACCCGGTTTGCTTCCCTCCCATTCTTTCTCCCATTCTTTCTGGGGAACGGAGAGATCCACAACCCTAGAAACGAGGGCAAGGCATGGCGGCAGTGTACGGCGGAATACAAACTCGTTCCCGTCCAACGCGAGATCCGGCGGCTGGCCGGGTATAAAGGCACTCCAAGAAAGAAAATCGCTACCGTCTGGATCGGGATTAGTTGGGACGAGATGATGAGGGCGAAACCATCCAAGGTCAAGTGGCTGGAGAACCGCCACCCTCTATTAGAAAAGAACATGGACCGTTTCAACTGTATGAGATGGCTTCAAAACAAGAGCTATCCTATCCCGCCAAAATCTAGCTGCATCGGATGCCCGTTCCACGACAATGTCATGTGGTTGGACATGAAACGGAACTACCCAGAGGAGTGGGAGGAGGCGGTTGAGTTTGACCGGGCAGTCCGGCACCTTCCCCGGTTTAAGAAAAAGCCGTATCTTCACCGGTCATGCAAGCCATTGGACGAGGTGAATTTGGGAGAGGATCAGGGAGAGCTAGACCTATTTATCAACGAGTGCGAAGGATACTGCGGTGTATAGGGGGCGAGAGGATGAACGCACTGAAGCAACAGACGGCGATTCGTTGGGTGGTGGATAGAAATGGCCAGGTGGTATACAGAGACGACGGCACGGCGGCGGTAGAGTTGCGGGGCGTACGTGGGACCGGGTTGTGTCCGGTTCGGGCGTTGAGAGATTGGGAGAAACAGAGGAGGCGAGCGCGGTGAGCATGGAGGGGATGAGTAAACGCGACGAACTGCTGAAACGGCTGAGCAAGTTCCGAACGGTTCCGGGGCACGGGCCGGACATTGACGAGGCAACGGATGAGGAATTGGAGCTGTTTGTTTCGATACTTGAACACATGTCCGAAAAAGGGAGAGAGGCATGAAACCCGTTCTATTGGCACTTTTCCTATCGGCGGTCGTTTGGTTGTACATGTTTGCGCCGCCGCCCCCTAGATGGCCGGATGAGGAAGAAGAGGAGTCAGAGTGATGAAAATGGAGCAAAAGGAGAAGATGGTGCCGGAGCTTCGATGCGAATTGTGCGGCGAGGATCGGCGGGACTATCTGGCTCAGGGCCAGCACAGACGGACGGGAAAACGATTCTATTTTTGCCGCCAGTGCGGGAACCGATGGGAGGTGGAGGAATGATCTGGTGGAACCTGTTGGGCGCGGCACTGGATGTAGCGTTGTTCTCCTTGATGGCGACCGCTGCGGTGGCGCTTGGTAGCGGTATCGGGCTGGCCTACTGCTATCTGGCTGAGAAAAAGCAGAAAAACGAGGAGGCGATGAAATGATGAAACGGGGGCCAGTCATGACGATCCGGCGGGGAGAGGGAACCACAAAAATGAACCGGGAGGGATGAGGATGGGGGTTCAGGTATCGGATGACCATTGCAGGGGGTGCCTGTGGCTACTGGACGGTGGTGCATGCGCATTCCATCGGTGCGTGAAGGAGTACGGTTGGAAGACTGACAGAAAGTAGAAACATTCAAAGGGGTGTGGGAGATGGGTACAGCACTGAAGGAGAAAACCAAGTACAAAAAGCCCACCTATCGAAAAGAGGTGGAGCGGGTCCTGAAGGAATATCCAATCTTGAAAGTAGCAGTAGAAACGGAACAGGAAGCGGAGAAAGTGTACCCTTCCTGCACTCTGTCGTATGAGGAAAGAGTGAACGGAGGATATAGCGAATATCAGTCTTCAACCGAGAAATTCGGAATTAGGCGGGCTAACAAATGCCTGAAGGTGAAGCGGATCGAGAAGGCATTGACAGTTTTGGATCTGGATGAACGTTTCATCATTGATGAGCGATATTTGAAACTGAACTGGGTTACAGATATTCAGGTGTATACTCAATTGGGATGGAGTGAGCGAAATTACTATAGAATCAAAGAAAGAGCCTTATGGAAATTAGCCGTTGCACTGAATATACTCTAATTTGGCAGGATTGTGGCAGAATTTACGGCAGGATTTGTACAAAAAACCGGGTTACTATGGTAGTGGCAGGTTATGGCTCAATTGCACCCACACGGTGCTTTTTTTCTTTGGTACCAGCTTGTCAACTACCCACCACTGAAGTGGTGAGCTTGCAGTTCATCCGGAGATGACCGCGTTTGGCAGGTTGACGGCTGCCCGGCGCCCGATATTGAGCGCCGCCACATTGTCAGCAGGACCAGCGAAACCACACTGACAACACTCAAACCAATCTCTTGTTTTTCGATTCTTTTTATGATATTGGGGCCACCAAGGAGAATGGGGTAAGTAATTTTAGCCTTTTGGGGGATAGGGATCGTTTGGACCGTAAGTATTTGCCTCACGAAACTTCCCTTGACGGTTTTGTATTCGTAGCTCTGCTTGTTCCTTTTTTGCCCTTTCCTTCCCATATTCAATAGCTTCTTTTTGAGTATCGAATATTTTGGAAGCTCGTTCACTGTTTTCGCTTCTTACAGCCCATTTATCTTCATGGCGTACCACGTATTGATTTTTACCTTTACCAGACATTTTTTCACCTCCTTTTTTTGAACATATTCGACAAGAAATCCAATGTTCCCTCTGTTGTTAGGTATACCAGTTGTGAAAGGGAGGTCGAAAGTATATGATGTGGTTTCTATTTGGGTTATTGATAGCTCTGGTTACTATCATTGTTCTGATTTCTCTAGGTGTGCACATTATAGAAGCTCGCCGACTGTACCCAGGAAAAATCCGAAAGAGACGATTGAGATGAAGCAAGAAGGAAGAATATTACTCTTTGTCGAAACTAAATCGACAAGGAGGGATATATATGGCAGACGATTGGGAGCCGTGCCCAAGGTGCGGGAGTAACAAAACTCAAACCTTGGGGAAATCTCTTTGGGTTACTATAGCTTTGTTATTTGTTGGGGCTACACTTTTTGTTGGTATCATTATTTGGCCAGCTCTTATCCTTGCACCAGTATTTCTGCTTATATCTCTAATAATTTTGGTATTACCTATACCTAAAGTAAATACATGTAGATACTGTAAGTTTAACTGGAAAGTAAAGAAAGCAGAGAAGGCATCGTGATAGGTGCCTTTTTGTTTTGGGGTGATATTCGTTGAAACCATGGGCAAGAGGGTTTTACAAAAGCAGGGCATGGCGCAAATGTCGCGATGCTTATTTTGTATTTCAACATGGATTATGTGAGAGATGCAGCAGACCAGGGAAGATCGTTCATCACAAGATATATTTGGCACCAGACAACATCGATAACCCTGATGTGAGTTTAAATTGGGAGAACCTTGAGTTGCTTTGCCAAGACTGCCACAACAATGAGCATCATGGCACCAAGCCAACTGGAGATGGATTGAAGTTTGATGAGTCTGGGGATCTCGTGGAGGCATAGCCCCCCCATTTTATTTTTGTTGGTTGGCTGTTGGGGACCGAGGCGGGGACCTTCAAAAACCTGTGAACGTGCTCTATAGGGGGTGTGGTATAAGGGGGAGGTGATTGGAGTGGCGGAAAAAAAAGAATTGTCCATGGATGAACGTATTAAAAAAGAGTTTAACCGGTTAAAGCGCATTTTTAAGCACATTCCCAAAGAAAGAAAAGATACCGCCATTTCTCTTATGCGGAATGCTGCGTTTATGACCGCTACGCTGGATGATTTGCAGGACCAGATCAATAGAAAAGGCTATATCACTGAGTACCAAAACGGTGAAAACCAATGGGGAACGAAGAAATCACCGGAAGTGGATATATACAATGTAATGATCAAAAACCATATGGCCGTGATTAAACAATTGTGCGATCTTCTCCCTGATGATAGCAAGAAGGAAGCAACCGACGAGTTGATGGAGTTCGTCAAGGGTGTTGCAAAATGAAAAACTACATCCTTGAGTACTGGAGCAAGATCGAATCTGAAGAAATACAGGCATCTAACCGAGTGAAACAGCAATATCAAAAACTGGTGGATGAAATAAACAGCCCGCGTGATCCGTGGGTATTTGATATAGAGAAAGCCAATCAGCCGATCCACTTCATCGAACGCTTTTGCAAGCACTCAAAAGGCAAATGGATCGGGAAGCCGGTCACCTTGGAGCTATTCCAAAAGGCGAAGATTCAAGCGGTATATGGCTTTGTTCACAAGGATACCCGGCTTCGGCGATGCCGTGAAGTATTTACCTTGGTCGGTCGGAAGAACGGGAAGTCAACCGAGAAGGCGGCCACCGGATTATATATGCAGATAGGTGATGGCGAAGGCGGGAGCGAGGTCTATTCCGTTGCGACAAAGAAGGATCAGGCGCGGATCGTATTCACTGAAGCTGTGAACATGACTTCGCAGTCACCGGCATTGTCGAAGCACATTAAAAAGCGCAAAACTGATCTGTACTTCCCGGTGACCTTTTCCAAGTTTGAACCCTTGGCAAGTGATTCAAATAGCTTGGACGGGTTGAATGTCCACAATGGCATCATCGACGAACTGCACGCGATCAAAGACCGGAACCTGTACGACGTTATCAAACAGGCGATGAGTTCCCGCGAACAACCACTATTGGACATAATCACCACGGCGGGTTTTGTCCGGGAAAGCATCTTTGACAGCATCTATGACTATGCGTGCCGGGTGCTGGATGGGTTGGTAGAGGATGATCGGTTTCTCGCTTTCATCTATGAACTGGACGACCGGGAAGAGTGGACAGACTTCCGCATGTGGGAAAAAGCCAATCCCGGATTAGGCACCATCAAGGACTACAACGAGCTGGCGGCCAATGTGGAACGGGCAAAAAACGATCCCGACTTCCTACCGACGGTTCTAACGAAGGATTTCAACATCCGAGATACAGTGGCTGGCACATGGCTCACCTATGATCAGATCAACAACGAAGAGACGTTTACGATGGACGAGATCCGCGACACCTACGCCGTCGCGGGGACAGATCTTTCAAGCACAACCGACTTGACCTGCGCTACATTGTTGATCATGAAACCCGGTCCCGGTAGTGATAAGAAATATGTCTTGCAACAGTACTTCTTGCCGGGGGATTCGATAGATAAGCGCATCCGGGAAGATAAAATCCCTTATGATCGCTGGGCAGAGCGCGGGCTGTTGACGCTTTGCGAGGGAAACAAAGTCAATTATAGCGATGTGACACGGTGGTATCTCCGAATGATGGAGGAGTACCAGGTGCATCCGCTGTGGGTGGGATATGATCCATGGGATAGCCAATATTGGGTGGATGAGATGATCCAATATGGCTTTACGATGGAAAAGGTGCGTCAAGGGGCACAAACCTTGAGCCAACCGATGAAGGAACTAGGAGCCGACTTACAAGCCAAGGCCATCAATTACAACAACAATCCTATCTTGAAATGGTGTCTTACCAACACTGCAGTCAAAAGGGATGATAATGATAACATCAGGCCCATCAAGGGGCAGAACCAGAGGCAGCGTATTGACGGCGCTGTATCTTTGTTGATTGCGTATACCGTTTTGTTCAACCACATGGACGATTATAAAGCGCTGGTATGACTGGTATGAAAGGTGGTGAGGACTTGAAGGAAAAACGGTCCCTCTTTGATATGATCTTTGGACGGCGACCGCAACAACAGCAGCAGATCCAGACGCAGTTACGGATGCTCAATGGTTATGCGCCAGTCTTCACATCCTTCTCCGGGGATGCTTACGACAGCGATGTTGTACGTTCGGCGGTGGATGCAATTGCCCGGAATGCGGCGAAACTTAAGCCGAAACATGTACGCCGTGTACGCCGTGCCAATGACGGGATTCAAGAAACAGGGTCGGAAATTGAGAAGCTGTTGAGCGTGCGACCGAATCCTTACATGGATGCATATACCTTCTACTACAAAGCGGTTACACAGCTATATATGCAGAACAACTCATTCATTTTTATTGATATCGACCGGATTGCAAAGAAAATCCGGGGGTTTTACCCGATTAACGCGGCCACTGCCGAATTTTTAGAGTTTGAAGGGGATATCTATACCAGATTTCATTTCATGGGTGGGCAGCAGATAACGCTCCCCTATGAGGATCTAATCCACCTACGACGTTTTTTTTACAAGCATGATCTATATGGGGAGCCGTCAGACCGGGCGCTCCATCCGACATTGCAGTTGATCCAGACAACCGATGAAGGGATTGCCAATGCGGTTAAATCATCGGCGTTCCTCCGAGGGATTTTGAAGTTTACCAGCATGCTTAAGCCGGAGGATATGAAGAAACAGCGTGATATGTTTGTTGCCGACTATCTGGATATCACCAATAACGGGGGAGTGGCGGCCACCGATGCTAAAACGGACTATACCCCCTTAGATAACGAGCCTAAGATGATAGACGATAAGCAAATGGATGCGATCAAGCGGAAGGTTTTCGATTACTTCGGGATCAACGAGACGATTATCCGTTCCAACTATTCAGAGGATGAGTGGAACGCCTTTTATGAATCGACCATCGAGCCCTTGGCGATCCAGATGAGTCTTGAATTTACGTCCAAGCTTTTTACCGATGCCGAAAAAAAGCGTGGGAATGAAATCATCTTTGAAGCCAACCGGCTTCAATATGCCAGTATGACAACGAAACTGAATCTCCGGGAGATGGTAGACCGGGGAGCCATGACACCGAACGAGTGGCGGGCGGCTTTGAATCTTGCTCCGATTGAAGGTGGTGATGCACCAATCAGACGGCTGGATACTGCTGAGGTGAACACAGAACCAACGACAGGGGGTGATGACAACGAACCAGGTGAAGAAGGAACACCGTCTGATGGAGATCCGGGCGGTGACGGAGCCGGAGCAGAAGGAGATGGTCGTTGAGGGGTATGCGATTCGCTTCGATGAACCCGCTATATTTGACTTTGGGGGAGAAGAGTTTCGCGAGATCATTGACAAACGAGCCTTGGATAAGGCAGACATGCGGGATGTGCCGTTTAAGTACAATCACAGCGATAATGTGATGGTGATGGCACGCACCCGGAATAAGACCCTGGAGCTCATTCGAGATGAACAGGGTCTTTTTATTCGGGCAACCTTGGCGGATACCACTGCCGGGCGTGATTTATACACACTGATCAAACGAGGGGACATTGACAAGATGTCCTTTTCCTTCACCGTCGATTATGATAACAACGGTGATGAGTACGACCGAAAGACACGCACTCGAACTATCAAGCAAATCAAAAAAATCTGGGACGTAGCCGCGGTGGATACCCCGGCTTACGATACAACATCAATTTCGGCAAGGAGCTTTTTTGAACTGGAGAGGGAGAAGGAGCGTAAGGCCCTGGATAGGGCTGAATTGCGTCTGAAATTGATCATTAAAACCTTTTAAGGAGGCTTACAAATGAACATTAGACTCAAAGAGATCGAGGAAAGAAAGAAGGAAATCCGCACGCTTCTTGAACAAGACGGCGATGATCTGAATTTGGAAGAGCTGGAACAGGAAATTCGTTCGCTTGATGAAGAAAAGGAAAAGCTTGAGAAACGGGCGCAAATTGCTTCCGGCATCCAAGCCGGAACAATCCCCGCAAATACGATACCGAAACCTCAAGGAGAAAAGCGTACCTTTGAGGGCATGGAACGAGATGAGATCCTGTCCACCCCTGAATACCGGTCGGCTTACCTGAAACGATTGCAAGGAAAGCTGCTGAACGGGGTGGAAGAGCGGGCGCTTACCACGGACGCAGGGGCTGCCGCTGCTGTACCGACGGAAACCCTCAACATGATCATTGACAAGCTCCGTCAAACGTCCGCCCTGTTCCCGCGCATCAATGTTTCTTATGTGCCAGGGAATCTATCCCTAGTAGTTGCCAATGCTAAGAATGCAGCCGAGTGGAAAGCAGAAGGAACCGATGGAACTCCTGCGGATGATACAGTGGTGGAAATTAATCTTACCGGTTATGAATTGATCAAGCTGGTAGAAATCTCTGCAGCAGCCCAAGCTATGACCATAGATGCATTCGAGGCATATATTGCGAAAGAGCTTGGACGGCAGATGGCAATTGCTATTGAAAATGCGATCTTAAATGGAACTGGCTCTGGGCAGCCGACAGGTATTCTTACCGGAATTACCTGGGATTCCAGCAATTCAACTACCTGGACGGCGGGTAGTAATGTAGATTATGACACCCTAATGAATAGTCTTGCATTGTTACCAACCATGTACCATCCAAATGCCGTCTTTATAATGAATCGCTCTATGCTGTTTGGAGGAATCCGAAAGATCAAAACTACAGATGGACAGCCGATTTTCACTTACAACCCCCAGGACCCTGCGCGAAATGCGGTTCTTGGTTATCCGGTTATCGTGGATGATTACATGCCGGATAGTAAAATTTTGCTTGGGGATCTCAACTATTATTATTGGAACTTCTCCCAAGCACCGCAGATTGAAACAAGTCGGGAAGCGGCTTTTCGTTCTGGAAAAGTAGTATATCGGGGATTAGCTGTAGCTGATGGCAAACCTGCTTTATCTGAGGCGTTTGTTAAGATTGAAGAAGCTGCTGCATAATTTAGGGACCCAAGAGGGTCCCGTTTTTATTTAAGGAGGAATCGAAGTGTACACAGGAAAAGTGACTAAACGTTTTATCGACAAATATACTCAAAAACGGTTTGAAGTCGGTCAAGAGTATAACCACAAAGAGGAGAAACGATTAAAGGAGCTCAGCGAACAGGGCTTTGTGGAATACGAAACTGAGAAAAAGACCGAGAAGAAAACCAAAGAAAAGTCCAAAAAGTAGGTGGCTGGAATGGCCTTGATTGATGATGTCAAGTTGGCGCTTCGGGTTACCGCAGTCGAGTTTGACAGCGAGATCCAAGATTTGATCGACGGTGCAAAATTGGATTTGCAGCTTTCCGGTGTGGTTAATTTGGTGGATACCGATCCGCTCATTAAGCGGGCGGTGATCGTGTACTGCAAAGCTCATTTCGGCTATGACAACCCGGAAGCTGATCGGTTCTTACGTTCATATGATCTGTTGAAGATGCATCTGACGCTGTCATCCGACTATACAGAGGTGATATAAATGCGTTACAATGCCGTGATCCACCTAGTGGGGACGGAAATCATTGAGGACGAGATCGGGAACCAGATCGAACAGGAGACGGAGCGGCAGGTATTCGCCAATGAAATGTCTGTCGGCCAGGCGGAATATTACAACGCGGCAGTCAGTGGACTCCGACCGGAGAAGAGGTTTGAGGTGTATACCTTTGAATATGCGAATGAGCGGCAGTTGAAGCACAACGGGATCAAGTATCGGATCATCCGAACGGAAACACGTGGGGAAAAGACCCGGATCACTTGTGAAAGGGTGGCGGGAGATGGCTAAAATAAACGGTCTATCACGGGAGATCACCAAGGCGCTTGAAACCTACACCGAAGAGGTGACGGAAGGGCTGGAAGAGGCCAAAGAAACCGTAGCGAAGAGTGCAGCGAAGAAGCTGAAACAAAGAAGCCCGAAGGATACTGGGGATTATGCGAGAGGGTGGCGTGCCAAAAAGGTTGGCAATGGTTGGGTTGTGCATAATGCGACAAACTATCAGTTGACGCATTTGTTGGAGAAAGGACACGCCAAGCGGAACGGTGGACGAGTGGCGGGGATTCCCCACATTGGCCCGGTGGAGGAGGAAGCGATTCAGGAATATGTCCAGAAATCTGAGAAGGTGATCCGGGGATGACGTTGGACGAGCTAGCAACGATCCTTAAAAGCACCGGTTATCCCGTGGCCTACTCGCATTTTATCAGCGACAACGTCCCGCCTCCGCCGTTCATCACCTATCAAGTCGATGATTCCGCTAACTTTTTTGCAGACAACCGAGTATACAAAAAGATCAGCAACATTTCGATTGAACTTTATACTGACAAAAAGGATTTAGATGCTGAGGCCGCTCTGGAATCGGCTTTGGACGCCAACCATTTGGTATATGAGACAACGGAAGTATGGATCGAAGCGGAAAAGCTGTTCCAGAAAATCTATGAGATCGGAGTGGTTTGAATGGCAAACAAAGTGAAATTCGGGTTAAAAAATGTGCATTATGCAACATTCACGTATGACGAAGGAACTGGAACTATCACATATGATACGCCCATTCGTATTCCAGGGGCAGTGGAATTATCTTTGGAACCTCGCGGAGAAATGGCGGAGTTTTACGCTGACGATGTACTTTACTACAGTGCACAAAATAACCAGGGGTATGACGGTACATTGTCTATTGCTACGATCCCGGAACAATTTGCTATCGACTGTTTAGGTGAAGAAAAAGACGAAACAGATATGGTACTGACTGAGAAAACGACGGCAAAAGGAAAGTCGTTCGCGTTTCTTTTTGAATTTGACGGAGATATCAAGGCTATTCGTCATGTTCTGTACAATTGCACAGCCAATCGTCCAACGGTGACAAGCTCAACGAAGACAGATACAGTGGAACCGACGCCGGATGAGCTCACGTTTGTCGCATCACCAAGACCAACCGATTACGCCGTAAAAACCAAGACGAGTCCAGATACACCGGCGGCTGTTTACGATGCTTGGTATTCGTCGGTGTATGAAAAGGCACCAGCCATCTGATGAGGTGAGATCATGGAAAAAACACTGACAATCGATGGAAAAGAGGTACGATTTAAGTCCACGGCGGCCACTCCTCTCCGCTATAAGGCCCAGTTTGGGAAAGATTTCTTTGCGGAAATTTTTAAGCTGGAGTCCCTTGAAAAGTTGATGAAACCAAAATCAGGAAAATTGAAGGCGGAAGACTTTAGCTTGGTCGATTTTGATGTACTTTACAATATCGTATGGACGATGGCAAAGACCGCGGATCCGAAAATACCCGATCCTATCACGTGGTTGGATGGTTTTGATGAATTTCCATTGATGGAGATCTTTCCAGAGTTGCAGGATATGATCGTTCGAACAATTCAGGGTAAAAAAAAATAGACGAAAAAAGAGGAACGGATCGTGGGGAGCCGATTACCACGGATTCGTTCCTCTTCATTTGTCGTCAAGTAGGATTACAGCGGGATGATCTGGAGGACATGACGATTGGGATGTGTCTGGATTTCATTGAGGAATATATCGAGATGAACGATCCGAAAAGACGGAAAATGAGGGCAAGAAGGGCTACACAAAAGGACTTTGACAACTTTTAATTTTGAAAGGCAGGTGAGGATATGGCGAGGAAACGAATCCAGGGAATCACGATTGAGCTGGACGGCAACACAAAAGGTCTGGATAAAGCCCTCAGCGATGTCGACAAACAAAGTCGGAGTTTGCAACAAGAGCTTCGGGATGTGGATCGCCTGCTCAAATTTGATCCGGGCAATGTAGAGGCTTTGGCGCAGAAACAACAGCTATTGACGCAACAAATCCAGAACACTACCGAGCGATTGAACCGGTTGAAATCAGCACAAAAGCAAGTTCAACAACAATTTGAGCGCGGGGAGATCGGTGAAAAGCAATATCGGTCTTTTCGGCGTGAAATTCAATATACTGAGACGCAACTAAAAAAGTTTGAAAAGCAATTAGCCGGATTGGATGATGAGAAGTCAATCGACAATTTGAAGAAAGACTTTGACAAGGTTGAAAAAGAGGCGGGCGAAGCTGAAGGAGCAGTGAGCGATCTTGGCGAAGCAGTCGCAGGAATTGCGGCGGGTGGTGGAATTGCCGGGGCTGTTAGTCAGGCATTGGATTCAGCCTCATTGGATACCCAGATCGAAATTTCTATGGAAGTGCCACCGGAGTCAGTAGCAACGGTGCGTGATAGCATTAAAACGGTTTCCACCTATATTGATGATCAAGAGGCGGCGATTGAAGGAGTTCGCCGTCAGTGGGCGCTCAACGCCGATGCGAGCGATGCAGCGAATGCTCGGATTGTTAAAGGAGCCGGAGCGATAGCTCGCGCTTATTCGGGTATCGATTTTTCGGAACTCATACAGGAAACAAATGAAACAAGCCGATCTTTTGGGATCACTAATGACGAAGCGCTTGGGTTGATAAATTCACTGTTGAAAATCGGATTTCCGCCTGAACAATTGGATATCGTTTCTGAATATGGAACTCAGCTCCAGATGGCTGGATATGATGCAGAGGAAATCCAGGCTATATTTGCGGCTGGGGTTGAGACAGGATCATGGAATATTGACAGCCTTCTCGACGGTTTGAAAGAGGGACGGATTCGGCTAGCCGAGTTTGGTGAAGAAGTGCCTTCAGCCATGCAAGACTTGCTCGATGGAACCGATATCTCCGCCCAGCAATTACAAAAATGGGGCCAAGCTGTAGCCAAAGGCGGCGAAGAAGGCAAACAGGCGATGTTTGAAGTGGCACAAGCGGTCAACGGGGTTGAAGATGAAACAAAGAAGAACGCACTTGGTGTGGCCGTTTGGGGTACCATGTACGAGGATCAGGGACAGGCGGTCATTGATACGATTCTAGGCGCAAAGGATCAGACTGCCAACTTAACGGAAAACCAGAAACAACTGAACGATACCGTTTCAAAACTTGATGAAGATCCGGCAGTGAAATTCTCACAGGCTATGAAAGATCTTGGCGAAGCACTGAAACCGCTACTTAGCGTTATTGCTGATGTCATCAACAAAATTGCTGAGTGGATTCAGAACAATCCAGAACTTGCTGCTACCATCACAGCTATAGTAACGGCGATCGGGATTCTGATCGGGATCTTTATGGCATTATCGCCGATCATCACTGCTATAGCATCTTTGGCAGGAATGTTGGGTTTAAGCTTTGGAGCAATAGCTGCACCGATACTTATTGTCATAGGTGTTATTTCGGCACTCATCGCTATCGGTGTTCTCCTGTGGCAAAACTGGGACACGATCAAGGCAAAAGCTGTTGAGATTTGGGGGGCAATCAAAGAATGGTTGCTCCAAACTTGGGAATCCATCAAAGAAACCGCTGTGAATGTCTGGAATAGACTTAAGACATTTTTTATAGCAGTCTGGGAAGGGATCAAGGGGTATTTTAGCCAGGCGATTTCATGGATTATTACTCTTGTCAGTACGAAATTTGCAGAGATGTCCGGTCTGATCCAATATGTGATGGGGACAGTGAAAGATATTATAAAGACGGTCTGGAACTTCATAAAAAACACATTTCGTAATGTCCTCAGTTTCCTAAAAGCGTTGGTTACGGGCGATTTCAAAGGAATGAAAAAAGCTGTCGGCAACCAGATGGAGAATATCCGATCTACGATCGGGAAGATCTGGGATCGAGTGATGGATTTTTTCCGGAACATCAACCTGTTTAAGATGGGTAAGGAGATCATACAAGGCCTGATACGCGGGATTCAAAATATGGCTTCAGGTGTCACCAAAGCTGTTACAGGTGTGGTAGATGGCGCGATTGGCTGGGCAAAGAAAAAGCTAGGGATTGCTTCTCCGTCGAAGGTGTTCGAGGAAATCGGAGAATACACCGGGGAAGGATTCCAGATCGGGATCGAGTCCATGCTGGGCGATATTCGCCGGGTCTCTGATCAGATGGCACAGACAGCTATTTCTACTTCCGAAGATGTAGTTGTAACCGGGCCATCCGCAACTGCATCCCCAGGAGTGGTTGATCGGCCCTTGATCAACATAGAAAACATGGTCATTCGAGAAGAGGCAGACATACAAAAAGTCGCGACTGAGTTTTGGCGACTGCTTCAGCGGCAATCCAGGTTTTAAGAAAGGGGGGGAGGTAAATGGGGTTTTCATTTGCGGGAGTCCACAATGATCAGTATCGTCTGAAGGTATTGAAGACCACACGCCGGATTCTTCCCCCGATGAATAACCACTTGGTCAGCATACCGGGGAGTGATGGTGTATACGACTATGGATTTAACTACGGAGAATTAATTATCGAAGTGGACGTTTTATTATTCGAGGAAAGCCGTGCAGAATTACGTTCACGGGTGAGAGAAGTGGCGGAATGGCTGGGACAGAAAGAAGCGAAGGAATTGGTGTTTGACGATGAGCCGAGTAAAACATACTTTGCCCGGTTGTCTGATAGTACGGAGTTAGAGGAACTTATTTATGCTGGAAACGGAACGATCACCTTTCTATGCCCTGAACCCTTCGCCTATGGTCCCGAAAAGGATCAATTAATTGCCGGGATTGAAAAGCAACATGACACCCAAACGCAGGAAGGTTGGCAGGCCGGGACCTTGACGGGCGTTGTTGCCGCACCTGACGGTTTGAAGCTGGCAAAGGAAGGCGAGGACTACTCTAACTACGTGGATGCAGGCTGGGATGGCGGAACACATGAAAACACCGAGGAAAAAGACAATGACTTTCTTGTTTTGGCGAAAAGTGGCCAGGATTTTAATTACTCATATACCACCTCCAAATCTATTCCCAGTTGGGAGTTTATTTCGAGATTTGAGCCGGGATCTGTCGGAGAAGATGGCGACTGGTATGTTCGAAACCAGAGCGGTGGGACCTATACCCTGGACGGTGAAAAAATCATTTTTCAGGGGGACACCAACGAAGACAGTATTTATATCCGCCGTGATTCCAGCGGTTTGAATGGTTCGCCTTTAACAATGGATTTTCGCGCACGGATCAGCAAGGGGAGCGGAGCTCGTCCCTTCGTTTCTGTGAATGACGCGGAAACCGGAGGTATTGACGTCGAATTGCCTGATACAGGCGGGGCAGTGTCTTGGTTCCGGTTGGTATACCGGGGTGGAACGGATTTTACCCTTTACCAAGACGGCACGGAGATTACACCGGAAAGTGTGTTTGAGTATGGGGCCGTTTCCACGGGATACATCAATATGGGAATGGATAACGGTCCCTGTACATTTGACGTCTGGAAACTGGGCCATGCAAATACCAACCACGGTGCGCCGCCTTCCAATCATACGTATACAGATGAGCTTGTGGGTGCTTCGGCGTCATTATCAGGGGTGGGCGTTTTGGCGTCCTCCTCCTATTCAAGAAGTATCGTCGCAACCAATGCCTATGATTATTCAACATCCGCTTATTCTGGGTTATCAATGGACGGTGGGGATACTTGGGACGAAACGGAATTATCATCCGAATCCGGATCAATTCCGGGGATATCGAAAGGAGACGATGTAACCGGGTATGACTGGCGGTTCCGATGGACCATGACTAGCCGGGACAGCATCGACCCGGTTTATTTGGATTCCTTTGACGCCGACTTTGTTTCCGGACGTCATCCCAGCGGATACCGTGATAGCCCAGCGATTAACCTTTCTCAAGTTGGCCGGGCGGCGACTTCTTCCTTTTCGTGGACGGTGAAAACTTTTCCGCCGGGTTCGACGATAACGCCTTATGTCCGTTTTTCCTACGACAATCAAGAAAGTTGGACAGATTGGCAAGAGGTAACGGAGAACGGCGGGGAAATGCCGGGTCTTGATACCGACGCCGATTTGTCCGACACCTATTTTCAATATCGGTTTCAGTTGACCACAGATGATGTCGAGTTCACACCGGAGGTGGACCGGGCGGATTACGAAGTTACATCCGCTTATGTATCGGAGGGGGAGCGTATTTCCGACCCGATCACCTTCGGAGACTTTGGAAGCGTTGGCGGATCGTATATTAGTTGGGATACGACGCCGGACGGATCGGAGGATGTAGAGGTTTACGCTCAAGTGGTCAACGAAGGGGAAGACCCCGACCCGAACGCATGGGTTCAAGCTACAAATACCGGGGAACTACCGGGCGCAGAAGTCGGTACGGATATGACCGGGAAGGCCGTTTACACGCGGCAGGTGTTGAAAACCAGCGATCCTGAAATCACGCCAACCCTTCACCGGGAACTATGGAGGGTTGAGCCGGATAGCGACAACGCTGTAGACTATGCCGGAACCTATCGTGCCTATCCGGTTATGACGGTAGAGTTCAAGGATTACACCGACCACTTCGAGATATCTGACCCGAATACGGGGAACCGGGTGTACGTGGTTTATGATTTTAAGCCGGGGGACGAATTGGAGATCGATAATCGAAAAGGATCTGTTTATATTAACGGAGTGTTGGCGCTGGATCGAGTCCCACTGGGTGCGGAGCAATGGATTTACTTCCAGAAAGGAGAGAATCCGCTTAATATTGATCCGCTAGGTTCGGCGGAAGTGACCGGAAGGTGGAGGGAGGTGTTTAAATGAATACCACACCAGACATTCATATTTTTGCCTATGGTAGCCCAGAGAATCCGAGGGAGCATCGAGTCGCTACCTTGAGCAATACGCTACCAGGAGCTTGCAAGATCCAAGAGATGAACCTGAAACAACAGATCAATGGGGGCGAAACTCTGACCTTCTCCGTACCCGCTAATCATGAAGAAGCGGGTTTTGTTATGCGTGGGTATTGGGCGGTTTTCAGGGACATGGATGGGACGTACCGTGCCTTTGTTATCCAAGAGGAGACTGAGCGACACGGTCAGGGCGAGATGATTCGTGAGGTCTACTGTGAGGAGTTGGCAGTGGTGGAACTGAATGACGAGGTGGTCACAGATATTCGACCACAAAACACCAACGCCCGCGATGCACTGAACCGACTCTTAGAGGGGTCTCTGTGGCAATCGGGCACCGTGGATGACCTGGGCACGGGTAGCACAAATTTCTATTATGAGAGCCGGATGTCGGGAATCAAGAAGATCATCAAGGAATGGGGTGGAGAAATCCGTTTCCGGGTGACAATCGGAGCCGACAATACCATTACCGGGAGATACGTGGATATTCTGGTGGAGCGGGGGAGACGGACCGGGAAACGGTTTGAGTACACGAAGGATCTCACCAGCGTCGAACGGATTACCGACATGAAGCCGATTAAAACCGCCCTATATGGTCGTGGAAAGGGAGAAGAAACCGACTCCGAGGGATATGGTCGGCGACTGACCTTCGCGGATGTCGAATGGAAAAAGGAAAACGGAGATCCCGTTGATAAACCCTTGGGTCAGGAGTGGGTGGGAGATCCTGACGCGCTGGCGGTATGGGGACACGTCAACCCGGACGGCACCCGACGGCATCGGTTTGATGTGTATACAAACGAAGAACAGGATGACAAAAAGGAATTGTTGAAGGAGACCTGGGAGGAGCTTCAACATCGAAACAAACCGGAAATCACCTATAAAATGAATGTTTTGGATCTGGAACAAGTGAACGCCGGGGAATACAGTCACGAGGCCGTTAGATTGGGCGACACTGTAGCCGTCATTGACCGGAATTTTACATGGGATGTTCAGATCGAGGCCCGGGTCTCAGAGATCGAGCGGGACTTTATCGCACCGGAGAATACCCAGATCACCCTGGGAAATGTCCTGAAGGATATAACCGGAGTTGTCCGAGAGATTCAAGAACGGGTGGAGGAGAAGATTGGACGGGATGATCCCATCGGATGGTTGCGGGGCATTATTGATGCGGCCCGCTCTGAGTTCCATTCACAAAACGGGTACGTCTATATCACTGACGAGGACGGGATACTGATCACCAATCGGCCAAAGGACAATATCGACAACCCACCGGATAAGGCGATGCAGCTAAAACATGGAGGCCTTGCCATTGCCGGGAGCCGAAACCCAGACGGAACCTTCAATTGGGAAACCTTCGTCCTAGGTGATCAGGTGATTGCCGACCGGATCAACACCGGACGGATCCGAACAGATAATGTGACTGTCGGGGATGATGCCGGACAGGTGAGGATCAGTGGCGGCAATGTCACGATTAAAGGGGGCGGTTTGGAAGTCTACAGCACGCCGGATGCCTCCGACGCGGGTGTGATGATCCGGGGGAATAAGATTACCACTAACTTCATCAAAAACGCAGACTTTGACGATCAACCATCCGGGGATGAAGGCATCGATTGGAGGCTAATGGGGAATGCCCGATATAACCTATCCGCTGGGCGCATTGATATAGATGTTTCATCCAACATGGGGCCTCAACATGGTGTCGTTCAAGAGTTTCCTGTATTTAATCCAAGGGCAAAATTTCAGGCGCTTTTCCGTTGCAATGTAACTCGGGGGTCAGCGACCAACCGCGTCCGGTTCTACTGGTTTTTTTATGACAGTGAGACAGGAGAGCGCTTTGATGAATTAGAGTATCGGGAAGAGTTGGCGACCTATCAGGAATGGCATTTATTAACCCATACCATTGATTTTCCGCCGGGGATTGTCAGGGCAAAATTATATGTACAAGCGTGGACTGATGGCGAAGATATGGCGAATGGCTTCGAGATTCATTGGGTTCGAGGGTACTATGACGAATTGGTAAGACAGGATCAGTTACTGGAATATCCGCGCGATCTGCATAGCGTGCAAGCTGCGCCGGAGATCCAACAGTTTTCTATCTCAATCGTTGTCACAAGGGATTTGGACACCGGAACGTTTAGCGCGGGTAATATGTATTTCCCGCGAACGTTCAGCGATCCGGGGGCATTAGGAAGGATTGCCGTCATTTTGACAGGTGTGGACGGATATTCCGCTTTCTTTAATTACGGAGCCTATAATATTAATCGCTCAGGCTTTGAGCTTAGAATCAAACCAAGGGGGAGTATCAGCGCAAACACAACTTTAAATATGAACGGAATAGCCTACCGAGTCGCCTACCTTGGAAGCACAGGGGGGAATATTTAGTGGAAATTAGAGAATCGAAAATTTTAGCGGGTCCGGGGGAGATGTCCGGACTTGATGTAACTTATGATCCCGTGGCGTTAACTGTTAAGGTTTCCGGCGGGGTTTTATGTGGCGTAGTTTTTCAACCCGAAACCTTTCAAGCCGATTCGACAGATGAAGACACAAAAATAGATGTCCGTCTATTACAAAACGGTGAGATCCATTTTGAGCAACAACCGATTCAAAATCCAAAAGAGCGGGCGGAAGACTTACCGCTACTTCATAACTTAGCGGAGCTTCGGTTTCATTCCGGAGTGGGAAACAAGGATGACCGCGATTTTATCCATATCGGAAGACTGGTTTAAAAGGGGATGAAAGAGAGTGGAAACAGTGTTCAAAGTAGGGTCAGCGGTCGCTGGAGCGGCGGCTTCTTTTTTGTTTGGGGGGTGGTCGGTGTTGATTCAAACCTTAATGGCTTTTGTGATTGTGGATTATGTGAGCGGGGTCATTGCCGGAGCCAAGGAAGGAAAATTGAATAGCTACGTTGGCTTATTGGGAATTTCCAGGAAAGTGTTGATTTTTGCATTGGTTGCGGTCGCCCATATGGTGGATATGGCACTCGGAGAAGGTCATATGTTCCGGGATGCGGCCATCTTCTTTTATCTGGCGAATGAATTGCTGTCCATTTTGGAAAATGCTAGCCGAATCGGTGTTCCAATTCCTCCGAAAGTGAAGGAAGCAGTAGAAGTTCTTCGTGGAAAGGATGATAAACATTGAGTGGAATTGGCTTTGATGATGCAATGTTGATTGCTGTGATTACCGGATTGGTGGAACTGTTTAAAGATGTTGGATTTCCCAAACGGTTTGCACCCTTGTTGGCTCTCGCTTGCGGGATCGCGGCGGGGGTTTTTTATGTGAATCCTGGTGATCTGACTGCCGGGATTCTGTCCGGGATCGTGATGGGGCTGTCAGCGGTTGGACTATATAGCGGAAGCAAAAACATGGTGAAGAAAGGGGAAGTAAAATGAAGACGGAAAAACAATACATTCCCAAACGACACGAAGATATTCGACCCGGTATCCGGATGAAACCCCGTTATATCACCATCCACAATACAGGCAACACGGATAAGGGTGCAGATGCAGATGCTCACGCCCGTTTGTTAAAGAGGGGAAACAGCCGGCAAGCGTCCTGGCACTTCACTGTGGATGACGAAAAGGTGGTCCAACATCTCCCGACCGATGAGGTGGGATGGCATGCTGGAGATGGACGGGGTCCAGGAAATATGTCCAGTATCGGCGTGGAAATCTGTGAAAACTGGGATGGTGACTTTGCCCAAGCGGAGGCCAATACCGCACAGTTGGTACGTCGCTTGTGCGATGAGCTGGACATTCCGGTCAGCCGGGTGGTTCCGCATCGCCACTGGAGTGGAAAAAACTGTCCGCATCGAACCCTGAAACATTGGAGCCAGTTTATTCAAAAAGTAAAGGGATCGAAATGGGACGGAAAGTCTTTTCCGGGACGGGATGCATTCAAGACCGGGAAATCTCACCCAGCTGTTACAGTATTGGGCAAGCGATTGGTGGCCCATGGATTTGGAAAACATTACAAAGTAGGGCCTGGACCTACTTTTTCTGAAGCCGACCGGAAAAACGTCCAGGACTTCCAAAAGGCCCAGGGATGGAGCGGGAGCGATGCCGACGGATATCCTGGACCCGTAACGTGGGAGCGACTCATGAAAGAGGCGCCGTCAGAAAAGAAGAAGTTGAAAGAGTTCTGGAGGCTATACAAAAACGGGGAGCAATTTGGATACTACGATGTCGACGAAAACGCCCGCAAAAAGATCCTACAAGTCCTGGACAAGGCTATGGATGATAACGAAAAGGAAATCAACATCAAGGTTGAACGTGACTTGAAATACGTTTGAAAAATGAAAGCCGGGAGGGGAATCATTCCCCGCCCGGCTTTTTTTTTGGTCTCATCCGGAAAATCTACTTGTTACTGATTCGTTACTGAACAGGAAATATCCTTGTCCGGTATTTTATTGAAGGAAAAATCGAAATAATTTATAAAAACCTATTGACCTATATTCATAGGTTTGGTATTATAGAATCAGAAAGGAGGTGAGGGAAGTGGAATTTTGGATCAAGGTTCTGGCTCTGATCGTCGGGGTACTAACCATCATCGAAAAGATGATGACCATCCTCGAAAAGATGGAGCCAAAAAAGAAAAAGACTCACCACAAACGCCGTCGCAAGCGTAAAAAGTAGTGAGTCACAGGAGGGGGAACGCCCCTCCCCCTCCTAAAATTATACCAAAATTCCACTTCAAATATCCATGGGTAAACTAATGGGAGCGACATTCTGGGTGTTTTTCGTAATATACCTAGCTGTTCGAGAATGGCCATTTGGTGATACGCTTCAAACCGTTACGGACACCCTGGTATTAATCGCTGCAGGTTTAACCGTTGTCAACTATTTCCTAAAAAGGTGATATGGATGAAGTTCAAGGATCGGGAGGATCTGGTCCGCTTTCTGGCGGATCAGATTCTTACTACAGCTGAAGTTATGGAGATTTTGGGTGTCACCCGTCAGAATATCACCCGTTTAGTGAAAAAGGGTGATCTTACACCGATCAAGGAAGGTTCCGTAAAGCTATACCTTCGTGAAGAAGTAGAGGAATTGAAACCACGTCTGGAAAAGTTGCGGGAACAATTCCGTCCATATGATAAAAAGAAGGAGGAAGGCGACAAATGAAAAAGACGGCCCGACAACCGGCGGGGGACATGGCGTCCAACCAAACACCCCCACCGATTGCAAACCGTCCGGACACAGTGTACCACAGCTACGACGAGGTGGAAAGCATGAAAAGGTGGGAAAAAATAAAGACATGGTGGAATGATGCCAAATTCGAGGTTTCGATCAAAGCCATCTTTATATTTGCGGTCGTAGTTTCCTTTTCTCATACGATAGAGTTATACAGTTCCGTGGGATTTGATGATAAGATTGTTTGGCTGAATGATCTTCTCAGAGTGGATTTTATCACCCTCGCTCTGTTCGCAACCTTGGCCGCTGAGGCGGCTTTTGCAGTAGGTCTATGGGGACTATATGAAGCCTACAAAAAGAAACAAGGGTTCCCAAGTATAAAGGAGTTTTGGCAGATATGGACGCTCTTCGGTAGCGGTCTCCTTGTCGTTGGCTGGTCAAACATCGGCGGAACTGTCGGGTATGATTTCATCGTCGGTCAACCAGTTAAAGGGATTGCCCTAGGACTTTCAATTCCCCTGTTTGTTTTGGGAGCTGTCCTGGTGAATTTCAAGCGCAAACATCCATCCATCGACCAGCCATCCAATCAGACTCAGCCAATCAGCCAACCAATGGTTGAGGTGGAAGAACAATCAACCAACATTCAATCAGACAAGCCAACCAAAAGCCAACCGTCAACCATTCAGCCGGAAGATGACAGCCAAACAGAACCAACCATTGAACAGTCAGCCAACAAGCAACCAGCCAACTCAACCACTGAGTCAACTACGGTTAGTCAGCCAAACCAACCAGTGGACAGATCAGCCAACCACACAAAGACAAGCGATCAACCAGCCAACCAAGGCAACCAGTCAAAACGGACGACCGAGCAACCAACCAAGCGAATCAGCCAAGAGAACGAACAGTCAACCAAGCGGGTACATAGTCAGCCAGCCATAACAACCAGCCAATCAACCAAAAAGAAACAGTCAACCAACCAGTCAACTATTCAGCCAGCCAAAAAGGTTGTTGAAGTGGCTGAAAAATATCGGGCAGAAAATGGCGAATGGCCGAGTCAGAGACAGTTGGCTGAATTGGCTGATGTCACCCGATATCAGGCAGCCAAGGTACTCAGCCAGTTGAAGAAACAGCCACCAGTCCAATCAACCACCAGTCAGTTAGTCAGCCAGGCAAATGGCTGAATGGTCGATCTTCAGCCAACCAAAAAAAACCGGGAGGGATCACCCCTCCCGGTTTTGTTATTGTGTTACGAATGTATCCAAAAACTCTTTTCTTTTAGATTCTTTATGGATCACTGGATCAATATATTCTGAAAGGCTTTTATTTCCTTCTTGATAGGCTTTATGTAACTCATCAAAGTTTGCTTTAAAGAATTGTTCCAACTCTTCCCGTGATGCTTTGAACTTGTAGACCTTACCCTTCACAGGAATCTCCATATCGATTTTTTTCACTTCTGGATAAAGGCGAGCAATCCTTAAAGACTCAGTAAATCCTCTAGTTAAGTTCATTTCCAATCGCTTTTGGGTTCCTTGGGTTCCACTCCAGTATGTATTGAAATCCTTTGAATCGATTTTGGAATCAGGATTTTCTTTTTTGTATTCATCATAACTGCCATAATAGCGAATCGTGACAACGCCATCCTTTAATTCGCTTTTCTGGATAAAAGAACTGCCTCGGATCATTCTTACATATTCTTCAAAGGAAGGTATCTTTACTTCCTGTTTTTCCTCGACTTTATCGGAATTGGCACCAGTATCCTCTGAATAACAGCCGGTAAACACTAAGGCAAAACCAATTAAGATGAATCCTAATAATTTGTGGAATCTTTTCATAGTGTTTCCTCCTTTATTGTTCCATTATCTATATTCTTCGTACACCCTTTCTATTTTTTGTCCGCTTTTTCCTTTGTTGAATGGGGAAAATACTGCAAACAAGGACGGATCTTAGGAATTTAATTGGTCACAAAATTGGTCACACACCAACGAAAAAAGCCTTGCACAAAAGTGAACTAATTGAATGACTGACTTCACAAACATGCGATTATTTCTTAACTTTTGCTCTCCTGGAAACAGGGGTGAACACATGCATTTAAAATGGAAGTATGATCACAGTGATTTATCTGATACCGCAACCCCTTTAATATCAAGGGTTTGCGGTTTTATATTGCCTTTATTTTTCTTTGTGTCGATCATTCCGAGGCGTTGTTTCAAGGCAAAAGTTAATAGTTGAGAGAAATTTAACACGTTAACTTCGGCCATTTTGTGTTTAGCCATCGAGGAACGGTTACGGTTTTTTTGATGATTTTGGTCTCCATTTCATCCCGAAAAGGTGGCATCCATACATCAATCAAGACAACAGCTTCGTTGGGACCTTCTTTTTCTACTTCGTGAACAGGGGTGGGTTCGGGAATTTCATCACCGTCTTCCTCCATACCATTTGTATCATTTGATATAATAGTATCAATGATACAAAAAGGGGGATTCAGTAAGTTAAAGGAAAATGTAATTAATTAACGAAGAGTCCGTAAAAAATTTCCGTTGGTTTTGTGAAAAAGGTCATTTCCTATGGGGGAATCACCGGCCATTTATCCATGGATGGATGGAGAGGCAGTTTCGGGTTTGATGACAAGGGAATTGACGTAAAAATAAAGATGTTTTTTCATTTTTTCGTGTAGTGGAGGACCAATGCCATGATCACCATCAATGAAATCGCGGAGCGGGCGAATGTGTCCCGAACGACCGTTTCTAGGGTGTTGAACGATTCGGGATACGTCAGCGAACCGGTCCGGAAACGGATCCTGAAAATCATTGAAGAGACGGGATACGTGCCCAGCGAACACGCCAAGGCGCTCCGCACCAAACGGAGCAAGGTCATCGGTGTGATTCTGCCGAAAATCAGCACGGAGACTTCCGGCCGCCTTGTGGATGGCATCGATGAAGAGCTGTCGAGAAAGGGATACCAGATCCTGTTGGCCAATACCAAGCTGGAGAAAGAAAAAGAGATCCAGTTTATCAAACTGCTGAATAGCCGCCAGGTGGATGGGATCATCCTGGCGGCTACCCACGTCGGCGAGGAACTGGTGTCGGAGATTGGCCATCTGGCCATCCCCTTGGTTTCCGTGGGTCAGGACTTGCCCGGTGTGTCCGTGGTCTTGTACGACGACTACCATGCTGCGAAAGAGTTGACCACCTTGTTCATCGACAAGGGGCATCGGAGAATCGGCTTTATCGGAGTGAGCGAGGACGATCCGGCGGTGGGATATTGGAGAAAAAAAGGGTACATGGACGCGATGGAGGAACACGGTCTACCAGTTGAAGACCATTGGGTCCAAACTTCCCGGTTCGACCTTAGGTCCGGGTATGCGTCCGTGAAAACCATGATGGAGACGGAGGGTGCCTCCCGTCCCACCGCCATCTTCGCAGTGACGGACCGGTTGGCGATCGGGGCTCTTCAGTATCTCAAGAAACGGGGGGTGGGCGTGCCGGACACCGTGGCTCTGGCCGGCATCGGGGCGTCGGAAATGTCGAAGCACATCACCCCGCCGTTGACAACAGTGGATTATATGCATGAAAACGCAGGACGGGAAGCGGCCAAGATGATTCTGGAACATCTTTCCGGAACCCGGTCCGTGCCGGGAAAAGTTATACTTTCATATAGACTTTTGAGCAGAGACAGTTTATAATGATGATGTAATCGATTTCATTTTTTATACAAGTGGTTTAGACAAAGGATTCATCGTAAGCATGAATCCAATTTTTTATCCCATGATGAAATCGATTACATCTTCTGTTTTATGGATGTGGAATCGATTTCTGTCATTCGAGGAGGGGAAACGATCATGGAAAAATCGGAGAACCGGTTGATTGCAGAACAGATCGTGGAAGCGATCGGTGGAGAGGAGAACATCGAGTCGATCGCCCATTGCGCCACGCGGTTGCGGTTAATGGTCAGCGATCGGGAAAAGGTGAACCAGGAACGGGTCGAGTCCATCGACAAAGTGAAAGGAGCCTTCTACAACTCGGGACAGTATCAGGTCATTCTGGGGACGGGAACCGTCAACCGCATCTATGAGGAGATGACCAGCCTCGGATTGGAAGGTAAGACGAAATCGGAACAGGCGAAGGGAGCCGCCAAAAGCGGAAACGCCTTTCAACGGGCGATCCGCTCCTTCGGGGATGTGTTTGTTCCCATCATTCCCGCTTTGGTGGCGACGGGTCTGTTCATGGGTCTGCGCGGTCTGGTCATGCAGGAGAAACTGCTGGCCCTGTTCGGTCTGACCCCAGGGGACATCTCCGACCACTTCATCCTGTTCACCCAAGTGCTGACCGACACGGCCTTCATCTTTCTGCCGGCGCTGGTCGCTTGGTCCACCTTCCGGGTGTTCGGTGGATCGCCTATCATCGGACTGATCCTCGGCTTGATGCTGGTCAGCCCGGCTCTGCCCAACGCTTGGGATGTCGCCGCTGGGAAAGCGGAAGCGATCCGGTTCCTGGGCTTCATCCCTGTTGTTGGTTATCAGGGTTCTGTGTTGCCCGCCTTTATCGCTGGCATCCTCGGAGCCAAACTGGAACGGGTGATTCGAAAACGGGTTCCCGAAGCGCTTGACCTGATACTGACACCGTTTTTGACCTTGCTGGTGATGATCGTTTTCGCTCTCTTGGTCATTGGTCCGATCTTGCACAGCCTGGAGGAAGTCATCATGAACGCCACTGTATCCATTCTGCAATGGCCTTTCGGCATCAGCGGCCTCCTGATCGGTTTCTTCCAACAGATTATCGTCATCACCGGAGTCCATCATATCTTCAATCTTTTGGAGATTCAGTTGTTGGAGCGGTTCGGAAACAACCCCTTTAATGCCATTATCACATGCGCCATTGCCGCCCAGGGCGGAGCTGCGCTGGCCGTCGGCCTCAAAACCAAATCCAAGAATCTGAAAGCCCTGGCTCTGCCGTCGTCTCTATCCGCCTTCCTCGGAATCACGGAACCGGCGATCTTCGGGGTGAACCTTCGCTACATGAAGCCCTTCGTTATGGGATTGATCGGCGGGGGCGCCGGCGGGTTTCTCGCTTCGTTGTTTGGGCTGAAAGCGACGGGTATGGCGATCACAGCGATTCCCGGCACGTTGCTTTATCTGAATGGCCAGCTCCCCCTGTACTTGCTGGTCAACCTCGTTTCCATCGCAGTGGCGTTCGCACTGACTTGGATGTTCGGTTTTTCCGACGCTGTGCTTGATAAGAAACGTTCCGCCAAGGAGTGATCGTCGCAGACAATTGCTGATGAAATCGGAAACCAACCATTCAAGGGAGTTTTCTTATGAACTCAACGAAAGCACGATTGACGGAACGGGTCCGAGCTGCGGTGGTGACGTACGGAGCTGCGGCGAAGCGCGACCCCTATCGTCTTCACTACCACTTGACACCACTCGTCGGACTGCTGAACGATCCCAACGGATTCGTCCAGTATCGCGGGGAGTATCATCTGTTCTATCAGTGGAATCCATTCATCACCGAGCACGGTAGCAAGTTCTGGGGGCATTGGACGTCGATGGACCTGGTGAATTGGCGGGCGAAACCGGTCGCCCTCGCCCCTGACGAATGGTACGACAAAAACGGTTGTTACTCGGGAAGCGCCGTGGAGCACGAAGGGAAACTGATCCTGTTTTACACGGGAAACGTCAGAGACGAGCAGGGTGGTCGGGAAACGTACCAATGCATGGCTATATCGGAGGACGGAATTCGCTTCCGGAAACACGGACCGGTCATCCACTTGCCGCAAGGGTACACCCCTCATTTCCGCGACCCGAAAGTCTGGAGAAAAGACGGGAGTTGGTACATGGTGGTGGGTGCCCAGAGTCGGGAGCTTCAAGGGCAGGCTGTCCTGTTCCGGTCTTCAAATCTGAGGGATTGGACCTATCTCGGGCCGATCGCAGGGAGTGGGTTACAATGCTTGGGAGAGTTCGGATACATGTGGGAGTGCCCCGATTTGTTTCGACTCAACGGCCGGGGGGTGCTGATCGTCTGTCCCCAGGGGTTGGAGCCGGAGGGGGACCGCTATCATAACCTTTACCAATCCGGCTACTTCCTCGGCGACTTGGAAGAGGAAGTAGCGAAGTTCGACCACGGTCCCTTTGATGAATTGGATCGGGGCTTCGATTTCTACGCGCCACAGACTACCTTGGACAACCGAGGACGTCGGTTGCTGTTCGGGTGGATGGGCTTGCCCGACGGGGAGGAGCACCACCCGACCGTTGCCCACCATTGGATCCACGCGATGACGTTGCCTCGTGAACTGAGGGTGAGCAAAGGACGCTTGATCCAACGCCCTGTGGAGGAACTGTGTCAGTTGCGAAGGAATGAAGTAGTCCATTCCCGCACAGAGATTTGCGGAAAGGGTGTGGCGTTGGAAGGGGTGGACGGTGAGGCGCTGGAGATCGAGGTGGATCTGTTGGAGAACCGGTCGGAAACCTTTGCCATCGATTTCCGGGGAGCGGCCTGCTTGATCTACGACCGCCGCGACGGCCGGCTGATGCTGGAGCGGACCGCATGGAAGGACGGAAAGAAGGAACGGCGCTTTTGCCGGATTGACCGGTTGGCCCGGTTGCGGATTTTCCTGGACGCATCCAGTATCGAGATTTTCGTCAACGAAGGGGAAGAGGTGTTTACGTCCCGATTCTATCCGGACGTAGACAACCGGTCAATTGCGTTCTCGGCCCCGGAGGGAATTACCGTCGATCTGAAAAAGTGGGAACTGGCGTCGGTACCGATTCCGGGAGATCCCGTGTGAAGCGGCAAACGGAAAGCCATTAGTCATGACAAAGCCCTGCACCGAAAGTCGACAGGGCTTTGTTTCTAAAAAAAGAAAATTGATGGCGTTTGAAAGATCGATCAAGACCCATTTGGGGTTCCCCTGCTCCTCTCCGAGAGGAGCAGAGCTATTTTTATTTATTTTGTCTTCTTATGATCTTTTTCGCAGTCGTAGAGACTTCTATTTTCCTTTGTACGAGTTTTTATACTTGAATGCGACCTTTCGGAGGGCAATTATCGGTCTTAAATCCCCCGGAATAAAAGGATAGATTGAATTATAAGAGATGAGGAATCCCGAAACAAAGCCCCTACAGAGATTGCGGGGGCTTCGGTTAGCTTTAACGGTTAAGAAACCATTTTTTCAGTCGGTCGAAGAAGGTTTCCTGTTTTATTTCATCCTGTTTGGGCTTCCTCCCGGTTCCGCCGCAATAAGCGCAAGGAGTTTCCATAGGGATCGGCAGCATCGTTTTTATTTTCCCTTTCCCCTTGCAGACCGAACAAGTCACCATCATTTCCCTACTTTCTAGTGAATATTGCGTTTTTTAAAGTGTCCTCCCTTGATATCGTGAATATCTCCAATTGCCAGGAAGGCTTGTGGATCGATATCCTCTACAATTAATTTCAGTTTTGCCTCTTCCAAACGGGTAATGACACAGAAGATCACTTTTTTGTCATCACCAGAGTGTATCCCCCTTCTCCCTTGAGGTACGTCACACCGCGTCCTAGCCGGTTCAAGATGGCATCCCCCAGTTCTTCGTGTCGATTACTGTTAATCCAGACCGATTTGGTTTCATCAAACCCTTCAATCGTCATGGCAATCATTTTAAAAGCGATGAAATAAGTGATCAAAGAGTACAGGCCCGCCCCAGCCGAATATGAAACCGTAACCCCGAACAACGTGGAAGCCTCCAAGGGGAGACCACCCAAATAAGAAAGAATGATGGAAACCCCGACGATGCCACCATCAATGATGTGGTTTGGGACCAGAAAAATTTCCAGCCCCACGGTGACTAAAAATGCTCCCACCAGGATGATGAAGACCCGTTTCAGGATGCTGGACCATGAGAGTTTTTTGTGTTCTCGTTTCGATTCCAACGGATTTGTTCAGCTTTTTGGATACGGAAACAGGGGTTTGTATTTGACACCAGCGGTTTCCGCGACATACGACGCTTCCATAATCGCTCCAGGATCTATTTCCAACACCAACTCTTTCAGTTTGGGATACTCCAAGCGGTCCACAATGCAATAAATAATTCGTTTTTCATCACCGGAGTAT
Source organism: Melghirimyces algeriensis (assembly GCF_900182565.1). GTDB lineage: Bacteria > Bacillota > Bacilli > Thermoactinomycetales > DSM-45169 > Melghirimyces > Melghirimyces algeriensis. The sequence continues at coordinate 170,182 of NZ_FXTI01000003.1, forward strand.
CCACCCTCTCCACGAAGAAAGGTGAGGGAGACTTCCAGGTCATGAACCAACCGTTTCCCCACTTCCTCCGGTTTCTCCGAAATGATCATGACGGATTTCGCTTGGTTCAGACCATCCATCACGAAGTCGATCATTTTGGTCACGATGTAGAATACCGCCAAGGAGAACATGGCTTTTTCCAGGGTGTAAACGAAAGCGGCAGTTGCAAAAATGACCGCGTTCAATACCAGGAGAAAGGTAGTGATAGGGATGTGGAAGCGTTTGTGAAACCAAACGGCAAGCATCTCTGTTCCGTCAATCGCTCCTCCGGTTTTGACTACCAGGCCGATCCCCACTCCCAACAAAAGCCCTCCGTAGAGAACAATCAAAACTTCTGAAGTGGTAATGGCTGGGATCGGTTTAAACAGAATCAGTCCAACAGTCGTCACTGCATTGGCATAAAGGGTGCGAATGACAAACCGTTTCCCGGTCACTTTGGTGGTGAACAGCAGAATCGGAAGATTCAGACCAAGAAAGACCACCCAGAGAGGAATCTCCCATAGCTTGTGGGACATAATCGCAATGGCTGTCACTCCCCCATCCACCAGGCCGTTGGGAGCCAAGATCAGTTCCAATCCGGCAGCGACAATAAACGAGCCGACGGTTAAGGAGAGGTATTCCCAAAATCGTTTCATTTTTCATCTCCTTTTTATTAACATTTCATTTCGAGGGACCGCCTTTCAGTATGCTTCCCACCTTAATCCGGCCTTTGTAGGCCTTTCAATTTCCGAACCTCATTAAAAGGAGATTAATCCCGCTTTGGTCACGAATACTTGACCATCCTCAATGCAATAGGTCGTGTAGTCCCCCTCACGAACATTCAAAAGATCTTGGAACTCTTTGGGTAAGGTCACTTGATTTTTTGAACTGACTCGATAGAAGTGAAAATCACCCTCCACCCCTTACAGGAATTTCGGTATTCTTGCTTACATCATTATACCATGATTTGATTACAGAAAGACTGAATTGAGCCCTTGCCGAGATCGACAAGGGCTTTGTCTTAGAGTAGAGATCCCAAAAAAGACCCAATAAATAGGAAATTTCGTTTTAAGGGGATGAGACAGGACTTATATCAAAAGTGCCGATTCTTTGCTGGAGGAAAGAGATGGGGAGACGGAAATCCCCTCTCCCCCACTTTGTCATGAACCTCCAGAGTTAATTTGATTATTTTTTCTACCGGAAATGCGTCAAACACAATTTTATGAATCGCTGTCGTTCTTGCGATTACTGGGGAATATTCCTGCTTTTAGATATATACGAAAGTCTATTTTAATACTCTGAGTGCTCTGGCTACTTTTCTGGCAAATACAATGGGGTTTTCTATGGCTTCGAAGTGAATGTACATCAAGCGAGGGTTTTCAAACAGCCAGTGATTGTGTAAGGCGGTTACCAAAATCCCTTGTCGACGAAGTGCTGAGATGAAAGGGTTGATTTCTCTTTGCAAAATCACCGTTTCGCCTAGATTAAGCGCTCTACCTCTCCGATCAATATTTTCAAATGTGAAGAAAGTGGGCAAAACAATAGGGGAGCGGCTTCGTCTTCCTAAAATGGTAACAGGAATGTTCCGGAATTTTTGAATCAGACAAACTCCGTTGACGATACTGGGTGTTCCTCCCGTGATATTGGCAAATTGCCGACAGAGTCTTTCCAACGCACTCATCGTCATACCTCCTTTTATACGTGTCACTTATGACCAACACTATAAACTATGGGTGGACATGGGAATGGGTTTGTGGAGGTACCTAAAGATGTTGAAATTGGGTTTTTATATTTTTTTGTAGGATTCCGGTTGTTTGGAAAATCAGGATGAGAGTAGACATCCGTCCATTTTTTGCATGGGATCGGATCATGCATCGCATACTAGAGAAGAAAAGGAGGGTTCATATGAGCGATAAAATCGATATGCAAAATCAAGGCCCGACAACACAGCCATCGGATGCTCCCGCCCCTGATCAGCCAGGGACAGATCCCAATCAAAAGGGAGAACAGAAGAAAAAGGGAATTGTGGACGCCATTCAGCAATTGGGACAGACGAACGTGCCCCAGATGGAATCCAATATCCACTGTCTATCGGTCATCGGCCAGGTGGAAGGACATCTTGTCATGCCATCCCAAAACAAAACCACCAAATATGAGCATGTCATTCCGCAGATTGTGGCAGCAGAACAGAATCCCAAAATTGAAGGAGTCGTTATTATTTTAAATACCGTTGGCGGGGATGTGGAAGCAGGGCTTGCAATTGCCGAAATGATTTCGTCCATGAGCAAGCCGACGGTTTCCCTCGTTTTGGGGGGAGGACACAGCATTGGAGTTCCTATTGCCGTAGCAGCAGATACCAGTTTTATTGCGGAGACGGCGACCATGACCATTCATCCTGTCCGTTTGACAGGAATGGTGGTGGGTGTTCCACAAACCTTTGAATATATGGAAAAAATGCAGGATCGGGTGACCCGATTTGTGGCCCAACATTCCAATATTTCTGAGGAGAAATTCCGGGAGCTGATGTTTCGGACAGGCGAACTGGCTCGTGATATTGGAACCAATGTGATTGGAAGTGATGCGGTCAAATATGGACTGATTCATCGTGTCGGTGGTCTAGGTGATGCATTGAATGAGCTGAATCAGAAAATTGAATGGAATCGCAAAGGGGATGTCGTTCAATGATCTACTATTCTGTGATCCCGGCAGAGGCTGCATTACACGATCCCGAACAGGAGCCTGAAACGCAGTTGGTTGAAGTTGATGGAGTCCCGATGATGGTGGAGATGGATGGTCCAAGAGCCGGTCGCATTCAGCGCCTTCTTTCCACAGATCCGCAACATTATTTGGACACTCGTTATCAACCGGGCACTCCCGTACAAATACAGCCTTAAGCAATTTTCCTTCCCTCCAGTCTCCATGCTGGAGGGTTTTTCCTGTTATAATGGAAAGAAAGATATAAATTGGACGGAATTGGAGGGTCGGTTATGGCAAAACGTAAGAAAAAAGTGACCAAAGGTGTTTCAAAAGTGATTCTTTTTGAATTGTATGGGATCGTTATCTTCACTTTTTCCTTGATGGCGATGGCTCGGTTAGGAGCTGTGGGACGGTCATTAAGTTATCTCTCCCGCTTTTTTGTGGGCAATTGGGATTTTCTTCTTCCGTTAGGGGGGATGGTTCTTGCGGTTCGTGTAATGATTAAGCGGAGTTGGCCGAGTCGTTGGTCTTCACGGTGGACAGGCATTTTTCTTATGATTCTGGCCTTTCTGATTTGGAATCATATGGAGACCTTTGATAACATGCAATTCCAGGGCAACGAAGTTCCGATTATCTCCACAACATGGGATTTGATTCTGGCTGAAAAAAACTCCCGCCTTCCAACCGATATTGGAGGTGGCATGGTTGGAGGATTGGGCTATGCTCTGTTTCAATATCTGTTTGATCAGACAGGCTCCACCCTGGCAACGATTGCACTCGGCATGGGAGGATTGCTGTTGGCAACAGGTTTTTCCTATGTGAACAGTCTGCGATCCCTTCGGATATGGTGGAATGGTTGGCTGGAGCGAAGGAAGCATGATCTGATCCGACGTCTGAACAGACGTGGCAGGAAAGAACGGATCGGAGCAAAAAAAGAAAAACAACCGGTACCCTATCCGTCTGAGGGAAACGAAACACCTGTCATTCATGATTTTTCCGAAAATGAAGAACGCAATGCTCTATCTGTTCCAGCGGAACAACCGGAGCTTTTCCCTGTTGTTTCACAAGAGACAGGAAAAGGAACGGCATCATCGATGGATCACCCGGATCAAAAAAAGGAATCCCCTCTGGAAAAAAAAGAGCCGTCCGGAGATATGGTGGTTCATTTGAAGAAAGAACAGACACCTGCCGAATATCGACTCCCTCCCTTTAAAATCTTGAATAAACCAAAAAGTCAAAAAACCAATCGGGATCGCAGAGGAATGGCGGATAATGCCAAAATACTGGAATCAACGTTGGAAAGTTTCGGGGTGAGGGCAAAGGTGACACAGATCCATCGCGGTCCAGCCGTTACCCGCTATGAAGTTCAACCGGACACTGGAGTCAAGGTAAGCCGTATCGTCAATTTGTCTGATGATATTGCCCTGGCTCTGGCTGCAAAAGATATTCGAATCGAAGCACCAATCCCTGGAAAGGCCGCGTTGGGAATTGAAGTCCCCAATTCCAATATCTCTGTTGTGGGTTTACGGGATGTATTGGAAAGCTCTCAGTATCATGAAGCGGAATCAAAGCTTTCCATTGCCCTGGGGCGTGATATTTCCGGTGAACCGATCGTAGGGGATTTGTCAAAAATGCCCCATTTACTGGTAGCAGGTGCTACTGGATCGGGGAAAAGTGTCTGTATAAACGGGATTATTTGCAGTATTCTGTATAAAGCCAAACCGGATGAAGCCAAAATCATGATGATTGATCCAAAAATGGTGGAGTTAAATATCTATAATGGAATCCCCCATTTATTGGCTCCAGTGGTGACGGATTCACGAAAGGCGGCAGTTGCACTGAAAAAAGTGGTATCTGAAATGGAGCGGCGTTATGAATTATTTGCAGAGCATGGTGCACGGGATATTGAACGATATAATCAACTGGCTCGCGAGAAGGATGAGGAGAACATTCTTCCTTACATTGTCGTTATTGTGGATGAGTTAGCGGATTTGATGATGGTGGCGGCAGCGGATGTAGAAGATGCCATTTGCCGCTTAGCCCAGATGGCAAGAGCAGCGGGGATTCATCTGATTATTGCCACCCAGCGACCTTCGGTGGATGTCATTACGGGGGTTATTAAAGCGAATATCCCATCCCGGATTGCCTTTGGTGTATCATCATCAGCAGATTCCCGAACGATTCTGGATACAGGTGGAGCGGAGAAACTGCTGGGTCGCGGAGATATGCTCTATGTACCTGTAGGGGCGTCCAAGCCGATTCGGATTCAGGGCTCCTTTGTATCGGACAAGGAAGTGGAGGCAGTGGTTCAATATGTGAAAGGTCAGCAACAGGCCCATTACCATGAAGAAATGATCCCGGAAGTACAACCGGAAGGTACCGATGAAAAGGAAGTAGAAGATGAACTCTTTCCCAAAGCCGTGCAACTGGTTGTGGAAGCAAAAACGGCTTCTGTGTCCCTTTTACAGCGACGGCTTCGGGTAGGGTATACCCGTGCTGCACGTTTGATGGATTTCATGGAGCAAAAGGGAATTGTCGGCCCTTACGAAGGAAGCAAACCAAGAGAAGTGCTGATGACCCCAGAACAAATTTCCAACCGTAAATTTTAGTATGGATAAGCGGATTGTTTTAAATAAAACGGTAGCCAATTCGGAGTAGCCATGGTATAAAAGAAAGGGGCATGGAAAGACTAACACAAAAGTGATCGGTGTAAAAATTATCTAATACTGATTACTTTTGGTTTGCTTACTAAAGTAAGGGTTTACAATGTCTTTCTGTGGATGCTTATAACATTCAAGGGGGGAAATGCATGAGCAAAAAAGCTTGGGGTATTATGTTTCTTTGTGCAATGCTCGTGTTGGCCACAGGGTGTGCTGCTGGTGGCAACCAAGGTGGCGGTGAGAATGAAGGTGGATTTTCCGCTGGTTTGGTGACGGATACCGGGGGCATCAATGATGAATCCTTTAACGAGACCGCCTGGGCCGGAATGAAAAAAGCCAAAAAAGAGTTGGATGCAGATATTAAATACTTAGAGTCAAAACGGGATGACGACTACAACCCCAATTTGACCAAGTTTTCCCGTGAAAAACGGAATATCGTCTGGGGTGTTGGGTTTAAATTCAACAAAGCCATCCCGGAAATCGCAAAACAGTTCCCGGATCAGAAGTTTGGGATCGTTGACGATAACTTAGGAGGAAAGATCCCGGATAACGTAGTGTCTGTCACTTTTAAGGAAGAGGAAGGTTCTTTCCTGATGGGGGTCATTGCCGGCTCCATGACCAAGACGGATAAAGTGGGCTTTATTGGCGGAATTACTTCTCCTTTGATCAAGAAATTTGAATATGGTTTTCGTGCCGGAGTAAAAGCGGCGAACCCAAAAGCCAAGGTGACGGTCGCATATGCGGAAAGTTTCAAAGATGTGGCCAAGGGTCGGTCGTTGGCAGCCAATATGTATAACGATGGTACGGACATTATCTTTCATGCAGCAGGCGGGGTAGGCAAAGGACTTTTTGACGAAGTGAAGACCCGTGAAAAAGGGAAATACTGGGCGATCGGTGTCGATATGGACCAATCTGGGCTGGCTCCGGATCATACCCTCTCTTCCCTAGTGAAGCGGGTAGATGTTGCAGTGTTTGATATAATGAAGGATATGAAGGAAAATGACAAATTTCCTGGTGGCAAGGAAGTAGAGCTCGGACTGAAAGAGGATGCGGTTGTCCCTGCAAAAACGACGAGCAAACATGTACCGGAAAACGTGATGAAAAAAGTGGATGAATATAAACAAAAAATTGTTGATGGAGAAATCAAAGTCCCGTCTACTGAAAAGGAGTTTAAAAAATATAAGGGATAACCATATTTGAATCCATGATTTGGTCCGAAAAGGGCTAGCGGATGCTAGCCCTTTTTGCCAGTAAAGAAAGGGGGATTTCCATGAATGTTGTCGAAATGAAAGGCATTACCAAACGTTTTCCCGGTATCGTGGCCAATGACAATATCCACTTGACCGTTAAAGAAGGGGAAATCCATGCATTGCTGGGTGAAAACGGGGCGGGAAAGTCGACACTGATGAATGTTCTGTTCGGTTTGTATCAACCGGATGAAGGAGAAATCAGAATTAAAGGAAACAAGGTGGAGATCACCGGTCCCAATATGGCCAATGAGCTGGGAATCGGGATGGTTCACCAGCACTTTATGCTGGTTGACCCCTTTACCGTCACGGAAAATATTATTTTGGGCGAGGAGCCAACAAAGAATGGACTGATCGACAAGGCGAAAGCAGAGGAAGAAGTGCGAAGCATTTCGGAACGTTACGGACTGCGGGTGGACCCCAAAGCGAAAATCCGGGATATTTCCGTTGGCATGCAGCAACGGGTGGAGATCTTAAAAACCCTTTATCGCGGGGCAGATATTCTGATTTTTGATGAACCGACTGCGGTCCTTTCACCACAAGAGATTGATGAATTAATACAAATTATGCGTAATCTTGTCAAAGAAGGAAAAACGATTATTTTCATTACTCACAAATTAAAAGAGATTATGCGCATTTGTAACGCAGTAACGATCATTCGTCGCGGTAAATATGTCGATCGAGTGGAAGTAAACGAAACGGATGAGAACCAACTGGCATCCATGATGGTTGGGCGGGAAGTTTCATTTGCTGTAGATAAGGAAGAAGCAAAGCCGGATCGAACGGTTTTGTCCATTAAAGATCTTCATGTGCTCAATTCCCGAAAGATGGAGGCTGTCAAGGGGCTTGATCTAGATGTTCGGGCTGGAGAAATTGTTGGCATAGCCGGTGTGGATGGTAACGGTCAAACCGAGCTTTTGGAAGCTATTACGGGGTTAAGGAAGGTTCAATCCGGCAGTATTCAATTAAATGAACAGGAAATTTCCAATTTAAAGCCCCGTTCAGTCACGAAAAAGGGCGTGGGACATATTCCTGAAGATCGTCATCGACGGGGATTGGTTCTGGACTTTTCAGTCAGCGAAAATATGGTTCTGCAAACCTATTACCAACCTCCGTTTTCCAAAGTGTTTAATATGAACTATAAGAACGTTGACCAGTATGCCCAAAAACTAGTTCAGGAGTTTGATGTTCGAACGCCGGATATTTATACGCCGTCCCGCGCGCTTTCCGGTGGAAACCAGCAGAAGGCGATTATTGCCAGGGAAGTGGACCGTGATCCGGATCTGCTCATTGCGGCTCAACCGACACGGGGATTGGACGTTGGGGCGATTGAATTTATTCACAAGCGCTTGATTGAACAACGGGATAAAGGGAAGGCCGTTTTGTTGATGTCTCTGGAATTGGAAGAAGTGTTAAAGTTGAGTGACAGAATCGCTGTCATTTATGAAGGAACAATTGTTGGCTGGGTAGACCCTGCCAATACTTCAGAAGAAGAAGTGGGCTTGCTGATGGCCGGCAGAAAACCCGGTATGGAGGTGAAACAGTGATGGAAACCATGCAAAGAAGGTTGCGGGAATCTCCAGTGATCACTTCCGTGGTATCCGTTCTATTGGGAATGCTGGTGGGAGCCATTATGATGATAGCGGCTGGATACAATCCGATACAAGCTTACCAAGCGCTTTTTATGAGTGCCTTTTTGATGCCCTATGATATCGGAGAAACGATTCGGACGATTTCCCCTTTGATTTTGACCGGTTTGGCAGTGGGACTAGCGTTTCGAACCGGGTTATTTAACATCGGGGTGGAAGGTCAGTTTATCATCGGTCAACTGGCTGCAGTTATTGTGGCTCTTAAAATGGATCTCCCACCGGTTCTTCACGCTGTTGTGGCTGTTTTGGCCGGTGCTTTGGGTGGGGCTCTCTGGGCTTTTCTTCCCGGTCTTCTAAAGGCGACACGCGGAGTCCATGAAGTGATTACGACTATTATGATGAACTTTATTGCATTGTATCTTGCCAATACATTGGTACGCAATTGGTTGTCACAAGGGGCTGATTCCACAGAGACGATTCCAGAATCTGCATCCTTGCGCTGGGATTTGTTGTCCCAGGCTTTTGGCAATTCAAGAATCCATTTTGGGATCTTTATCGCTTTGGCAACTGCACTTTTTATGTATTATCTCCTTTGGAAAACGACACTGGGCTTTGAGCTTCGGGCTGTAGGCTTAAATCCGCATGCTTCTGAATATGCGGGAATGAGTGTGAAACGAAACCTGATCATGTCCATGATGATCAGCGGTTTATTTGCTGGACTGGGTGGGGCCTCCGAACTGTTGGGAACGTCCGGATACCTTGCCATTCACGGCTCACATACCGGGATTGGCTTTGACGGAATCGCTGTTGCACTTTTAGGAGCCAATTCGCCGTTAGGAATTGTTTTTGCCGCTGTTCTTTTTGGAGTTCTCACCTACGGTGGTCCAGTCATGCAATTTGAAGCGAATGTTCCCACGGAAGTGATCCGGGTTGTATTTGCTGCCATTATCTTTTTTGTCGCGGCCAATGTTGTTCGTTGGATGATGAGCAAGTTTGGAAACAAGGCGGTGAAAAAAAGTGATTGACACGCTTACGAATATCCTGCAAACAATGGTCCTTTATGCAACACCATTGATTTTGGCCGCCATGGGAGGGTTGTACTCAGAACGGTCCGGAGTTGTGAATATCGGACTGGAAGGGTTAATGACGATTGGTGCCTTTACAGCAGCCGTGACAACCCTAGCTACAAACAATCCCTGGATTGGACTGTTGGCAGCCATGTTGGCAGGTATAATCCTCGCGCTTCCTCACGCGGTCGCCTCGGTTACATTTAAGGCGGACCAAGTGGTTAGCGGAGTAGCGATTAACTTTTTGGCTCTGGGCATTTCTGTCTATCTTGTAAAAGCGATGTACAACGGTAAGGCTCAGACTCCAACCGTACTGGAGACCTTGGATCGCTTGCCTATTCCGGGGTTAAGCCAAATTCCTGTGATCGGACCTGCTTTTTTCAACGCTTTTCCCACCACATACCTGGCGGTATTCGTTGTTTTTCTTTCCTATTTTCTGCTGTATCGCACGCCGTTTGGAATGCGTTTAAGGGCAGTGGGAGAACATCCTCGCGCCGCAGAGACAATGGGGGTAAACGTTTTTCTGATGCGATATATCGCTGTATTGATCAGTGGTGCTCTGGCTGCGATTGGGGGTGCCGGCCTTTCGATCGCCATTGGAAGCGAGTTTAACGAAACGACTGTTGCTGGACAAGGATTTATTGCTTTGGCAGCACTGATCTTTGGTAAATGGAATCCTTTTGGAGCATTGGGAGCTGCCACGTTCTTTGGGCTGGCGGTTGCTTTGGCCTTGACCGGTCAGATTTTTGGTCTAACCAATTATGTTCCCAGTGAAGTGTTGAATATGTTGCCCTATATTCTTACCATTCTGGCTCTAGCCGGAGTCGTCGGACGAGCGGAAGCTCCTGCGGCGATTGGAAAACCTTATGAAACGGGTGGCCGTTAAGTGGACAGACGCCTTTCCTCATTGAGGAGAGGCGTCTGTTTCAATAAAGGAAGTTTTGGCGCAGGGCAATATTTTTGATGAAAGTGGTCATATTAATAGTTAATGGTTTTAGGAAATGCGAGCGGGGAATCCCCCCCATTTTAATACCCCCCTCCTCGCAAGTCCGACAATTTTTGGTATACTCAAAATACGAGCGAAAACTCGTTAAACGATTTGTACCTTGAAAACCGAATCGTATGGGGTTGTGGTGAGGAAGGAACAGTCACCACGTAAAACGTTTCCTGTCATGTGGAAAGACCCACAAAAATATTTTCAACATGTACCGTAGGAACTACGGGAAGTGAAGCTCGCGGAGAGTACCCGCCTGCGGCTCGATGAACCGAGAAGCTCACCATTTTCGTGGAGAGCCGTTCACAGATCATCTTCTCCCCGTATTAACTTTTTGGTAAAATTAAGCTATTCGTATATGTGGAAAGAGGTGTGGATGTGTCGGATATCCGTTTTGAAACCGTAAATGTCGGAAGTCTGAGGGTTCATGTGTGCTCTACGGATAAGTTTAAAACCAATATGATGGTAGCGATGGTGCAACAGGAGTTATCACCCCAAACGGTGACGTTACATGCTCTGTTGCCCAGTGTTCTTCAACGGGGCACTCAATCCTATCCTTCAACCATCCAACTGAAGCAACAGCTAGATGCATTATATGGTGCCACGCTGTTTGGCGATGTTTTTAAACGCGGTGAGCGGCATATTATGCAGTTGGGACTGGAGGTTGCCGATGATCGTTACTTGAAGGGTACAAGTGCATTGATGGAAGACGGGATGAAACTTTTGGGCGAGATCCTCTACCAACCGGTGATGGAGGATGGAGCCTTCCGGAAGAGTTATGTTGAGGCGGAAAAGAAAAATCTCAAACAGAAGATTGAGAGTTTGCTGGATGACAAGATCCGTTTTGCCGCCCATCGTTGTGTAGAGGAAATGTGCAAGGATGAACCTTATGCTCTTTTTAATCATGGTCGCCTTCAGGACTTGGATGCAATCAGTCCACAAAGTCTGTATACATATTATCTTGAACTGGTAGAACACTGCCCGATTGATCTTTATTTTGTGGGGAATGTCACCACAGAAAACGTGGTGGAACTGGTGAAAGCCCATTTCAGGACGGGTGAAGGGAAAAGACGGGAGATCCCTGTTGGTAGGACGCATAAAACCCCGGAAAAGGTTCATGAAGTGGTAGACCGGCTGGATGTCAATCAAGGTAAGCTGAACCTGGGGTATCGTACCCAGATTACGTTGGCGGATCCAGATTATCCAGCGTTGCAGATGTATAATGGGATTCTGGGAGGATTTCCGCATTCCAAGCTGTTTATCAACGTTCGGGAAAAAGCAAGCCTTGCTTATTATGCTGCTTCTCGACTGGAAAGCCATAAAGGGATTCTCACCGTTCAGTCAGGCATTGAGATTGACAATTATCAACAGGCGGTGGATATTATCCGCAAGCAGTTTGCTATGATGGAACGCGGTGAGTTTACGGAATCTGAAATGAATCAGACGCGGGCAATGCTTATTAACCAACTGAAAGAAAGACAAGATCGGGCCTATAACGTGATTGATGCTCACTATCACGGTGTATTGAGCGGACAGGTGCAAACGTTGGAGCAAATGATTGAAGGAATTCATCAAGTGACGGATGACGAAATTAAAAAGGTCGCACAAAAAATCCAGTTGGATACTGTTTACTTTTTAAGGAATCGGAAAGGAGGGAACGAAAATGGAGAAGATTGAGTATCCAGAGTTAAATGAAACGCTCTATTATGAACAACTTCCCAATGGTTTGAAGGTATATCTGCTTCCCAAGTCCAATTACAACAAGACCTATGCAACGTTTACGACGAAATATGGCTCGATTGACAATCATTTTGTCACTCCTGAAGGAGAGGAGATACAGGTTCCGGACGGAATTGCTCACTTCCTGGAGCATAAAATGTTTGAGGAGCCGGATGGAGATGTCTTTAGCAAGTTTTCCAACCAAGGGGCCTCGGCCAACGCGTTTACCAGTTTTGAACGGACGGCGTATCTCTTTTCCTGTACGGAAAATGTAGAGAAAAATCTTGCCACACTGATTGATTTCGTTCAGAACCCCTACTTTACAGATCCGTCTGTCGAAAAGGAAAAAGGGATTATTGCTCAGGAAATCCGTATGTATGAAGATAATCCCGATTGGCGTTCTTATTTCGGGTTGATTGCAGCGATGTTTAAAAACCATCCGGTTCGCATCGATATTGCGGGAACGGTGGAATCAATCGCTAAAATCAACAAGGAAACGCTTTATACATGCTATAACACGTTTTATCACCCCAGCAATATGCTGTTGTTTGTGGTAGGGCCTATTGATCCGGAGGCAATTATCCAGCAGATTCGCCAGAATCAAACAGGCAAGACATATACAAAAAAGGGAGAAATACGGCGTATCTATCCCGATGAACCGATGTCGGTAGATCAAGAAGTGGCAGATGTTCAATTGTCCGTCGGAATATCCAAATGCCTGTTCGGTTTTAAGGAAAACCGTATTGGTCTGAGTGGGGAAAAGCTCATTCGTCAGGAGTTGGAGACGGAAATTATGCTGGAGGCCATTTTCGGCCAGGGAACGGATTTGTATCAGTCCTTGTATGATCAGGGCCTGATTGATGACCATTTTGGATATGATTACAGCCTGGAAAACGGTTATGGCTTTTCGGCAATAGGTGGAGATACTTCCGATCCGGACACTCTTCTTCAACGGATTCAAAAAGAATTGCCACAAATCGTTGAGAGAGGTATTCCGGATGAAGTGATTGAACGCATTCGTAAGAAGAAGCTGGGGGGGTATCTTCGTTCTTACAATTCTCCGGAATGGATAGCCAATCAGTTTACGCGTTTTCAATTTAACGATATGGATCTGTTCAGTGTGATTCCACAATTGGAAAAACTAAACTCGGAAGACGTAAACAAACGCCTGAAAGAGCATATCGACTGGGATCGTTTTGCAGTTTCCATTGTCCGTCCGTTGGATGGGGAGTAGAGGAGTTCAAAGACGTGCCGAACAGGCGCGTCTTTGTTCATGATACATAGGGAGAAGGATGAAAATGGATCGAACATTATCGGAAGAAATTGCACTTGTATCTGGTGGAAGTCGGGGAATAGGTGCCGCAATCGCCCGATCATTGGCTGATGCCGGTGCCGATGTGGCCTTAACTTATCTGCGGTCAAATTCAAAAGCGGAAGAAATTGTAAAATATTGTCGTTCCCAGGGGGTACGTTCCTATGCATATTGCTCCGATGTTCGTTCCCGCCGGGATGTGAAACAGGCAGTGGAAGCGGTTCGAAATGATTTGGGAGAACCTACACTTCTGATACATAACGCAGGGGTTTCGGGAGAAAGTCTTCTGTTTCAGGATGTAACGGATAAGGAATACGATCAATTAATGGATACTCATGTTCGTGGAGCATATCACTTGATCCAGGAAGTCTTGCCGAAGATGGTGTCCAGACGATTTGGAAGAGTGATTCTGATTTCTTCCATTTGGGGAGAGTCGGGTGGAGCAGGGGAAGTGATTTACTCTTCCGCCAAGGGTGCGATCAATGGAATGACGCGGGCATTGGCCAAGGAGGTTGCTCCTTCGGGTATTACGGTAAATGCTGTCGCACCTGGAGCTGTAGGGACAGATATGCTGAATCGACAATTATCTGAAGAAGATCAATACGCACTTTCCGGGCTAATTCCCATGGGGCGCTTGGGGAAACCGGAGGAAATCGCTTCTTTTGTTCAATGGCTTTGCCGTAAGGAAACGGCTTATGTTACCGGACAGATTTTTCATGTGAATGGAGGTTGGTATCCGTAATCTTTTTGTATAAAGTGGAGGATTTTAAATCATATTATCTGTAGAAGACATTATCCGGACAAGGAGGATGATCCATGTCGGTCCTGAGTAATTTCGGGGATTGGAAAAATTTCCTAAATGAGCGTGTGGAACAAGCTCAATCACTGGGTATGGATAAAGATACCATCACGGATGTAGCTTATCAAATTGGAGATTATTTAGCCAAGGAAATTGACCCCAAGAATGAACAGGAGCGTTTATTGAAGGAATTGTGGGATGCTGCGGATGAAGAGGAACAGCGAACAATGGCTTCATTAATGGTCAAGCTGGTTCATGGAGGTCAACAATAATCTTAAAAGAATGAAGCATCCTTTACAAAGGGTGCTTCATTCTTTTAAGATTTGGATAAGCCTTCGGGGTTCGATTCTGAAGCGACATATGGTATACTATTAGACAAATTTGCAAAGCATGTACAAAGTTTACTTACACTTTGGCAGACGGCACTTTAAAAGGGTGTGTACATATATGGGCGGACACGACTGGTACCTTGAATACCAAATTCATAAAAATCGACCTGGTTTGTTAGGTGATATCGCCTCTCTTCTCGGAATGCTTTCTGTCAATATTCTGACAATAAACGGTGTTGAACACAAGAGAAGAGGAATGCTACTGAATACCGATGACCGGGAAAAAATCCATGCGTTAAAGCATATTCTGAATCGCGTGGACAATATCACTGTAACTGCACTTCGCCCTCCCACCCTAATGGATCGCATGGCGGTTCGGCACGGTCGCTATCTCGATCGGTGTTTGGAAGATAAAAGAACCTATCGGTTTACCCGTGAAGAGCTCGGTCTGTTAGTCGACTTTTTGGCTGAGTTGTTCAAATATAAAAGACATCAATTGATCGGGATACGCGGAATGCCCAGAGTGGGTAAGACAGAGTCCCTGGTAGCAGCAAGTGTTTGTGCCAACAAACGATGGACATTTGTTTCATCCACCCTGCTCAAACAGACGATTCGAAAACAGTTGGCTGATGATGAAATGAATGCTGACAATGTTTATATCATTGATGGAATCGTTTCAACATTGCGGTCATCGGAGCGCCATCACATGCTTGTTCAGGAAATTTTGCGAATGGATGCTACCAAGGTAATTGAACATCCGGATATCTTTGTTCAAAACACGGAGTATGAGTTAAACGACTTTGACTATATCATTGAGTTGCGTAATGATCCGGATGAAGTGATCAACTATGACATGTTGAAAGAGGACATGGCGGCCTTTGATATGGGATAGGCAATGTAATCAGGGGGTGTACATATGTTAGGTATTGGAGCTCAATTGAAAGAGGTTCGGGAGAAAAACGGATTTACGTTGGAACAGGTGCAGCGGAGCACTAAAATTCATGTTGAATACTTGCGTGCTTTGGAAAATGATCAATTTGAATTGTTGCCCAGCCCTTTTTATGTCCGGGCATTTTTGAGAACTTATGCTCACAGTTTGGGACTGGATGCCGCTCCATTATTGGATCGGTATGAACGGTTGGTATCCGGAAGTACAGGGGGCGGTCAACCGTCCGGAAAAAAAAGGGCTGGGCAGCATCCTTACCAAAATCGTCAGCAGATGGGGCGAAGAAACGTCTCTCAACCCAGTCAGCCGACTACACCGACAGGGATGGATCAATCCTTCAACCAAGCAGCGCCTCAAACTCCGAAGCAATCGATGGAGGGGACAAGCCGTCATCGGACAATCCCCCATCAAACCAATCCCCAACAATCGGCTGTTGGAAAACACTCTCAAACCCTGAGGAATCCCCGACAGTCATCTAAGTTGGAATCCATTCCAGAGAAAAAAAGAGAAACGCAGAGTGAAGCGCCTAAACAGGAAAATCTGGAACAGACATTTACTCCGAGAAAAGTATCATTGGAGGTGAAAAAAGGCAGGGAAGAAGAAAAGGGGAAGTCCAAAAAGAGTGGGACTCGAAAATGGTTGGTTCGCATCGCTGCTGTTGGAGCCTTGGTTCTGCTTTCCGGCGGAGCATATATCGTTGTGACCAATGAGAATACCACAACGCAGAGTGCAGATTCCGGAAAGGAGCAAAGTGATAAAAAAGGCGTCGATTCCGCCGGAAACAATGCTCAGGCCGATGCCTTGGACGCCCCCAAGCTGAAAGTTGTGGAATCGGGTGAGGACTTGGAAGGGGATCTCTACGCTCTGGAGGATGCTGAAAAGCTTAAGGTACAGATTAAAGCAACCAAAGGTGACACCAACATTCGATTTGGGAAAAAGCCAAATGAAGTAGATGAATCTTATGAAATCAAAGTGGGACAACAGAGAACATTGCCTTATGACAAGTTTGTATGGTTTCGTCTCACAAAACCATCCAATGCCCAGATTAAAGTAAACGATCAAGAGATTGATACAAAAGCTCAGGATGTACCCAGAAGCTATCGTATCACGGTGAAGTAAGTTGAGTGATTAATGAATGGCAGGAGGTGGGCCGGGTGTCGAGTCATATCGGTTATCGGCTCAGGCAAGCTCGCGAATCCTGGGGTCTTTCCCTGGAAGAGATGGAACAATATACCCGGATTTCTGCCACAGACTTAAACGCGCTGGAGTCGGGTGATTTTGATCGTATTTCTAGTCCATACTATATTCGGATATATCTAAGAACTTATGCTAAGACTTTGGGATTGGATTCTCGTGAGATTGTAAATGAATATCGTCAAACGGTGGGAGGGAGTGCTACATTGAGTGGCGGTGGTACTCCCTTTGGCCAAGGAGGAACGCAGGAGAGATCTCATGTTCCTTCCCGTCGATCCAGAAAAAAGGCCCAGACGCCTCCTGTAGAAATGATGAACCATTCCAGAGAAGGTCAGGAGTCAACGTTGACGAGCCGTTTTCGCAGACAAAGAAAAGATGCATCTTCTGTGATCGATGGTAACAATCCATCTGCTTTAAATTCCATGGCAGAAGAAGGATCTCGCAAAGTCAGTATGCCTCCGGACATGCCAGAGCCCCAAGAATTGGGTTTGTCGCCTCAAGATGCGATGAAGGGTGAAAATACTCCAGACAGTAAAGAGGAGAAGGCGGTACAGCGACAGGATCACGCTGAAACAGCGCAGCCTGTACATATCGGAAGCCGGAGTGAAAGAAGAAAGAAGAAAAAGAACAAGCAAACCGACAGTAAGTGGGGTACGTGGTATACGCGCTTTTTGCTTTTGATGACGATCCTTTTGATTCCTGCAACGATCTATGTCTTTTATTTATATTATACAGAAGAGCCCCCTCAATCGGTTGAGGGGAAAACACAGAAAGAAGAAAAAGAGAGCAAAAAGGAAAGCTCACAGTCATCTGAGCCAATTCTCACTCCTGTGCAGACAGGTGGAAAAGAAACAGATTACTACGAGCTGACCAATGCGGATGAAATAGAGCTCAACATTAAGGCAAAAGAGGAAAGTCAGTTTCAGATCCGTAAGCAAGAGGTGGGAGATGAGTTAAAGGAAGGGCTGCTCAAAAAAGGCGGATCGTTCTCTTATAAGTATGATAAAGGAGACGATATTTATTTGGAGTTGGAGTCAGCATCTTCTGCTGCAGTGACCGTTAATGGAAAAAAAGTGAAAACATCATATGATCATAAAAAGTTGATTCATATTGCATTGATACAATGAGGCTCCTGAATACGGGAGCCTCATTGATAGTCGATTTATTTTTAAGAGAGACTCTCTCGAAAGTTTAATCAATTTTTGATACCATAATCATACGGAATGGGGATTTGTATAACTGAGTTCCGAATTGTCAGGAACAGCAATCATTCCATGATCTGACCTTATGACGTTTGTTGTGCACCCAAAGGAAACCTCCTAGGTGCACTTTTACTGTGTAAGAGAAGTTACAAAAAGATTTGCAGTTCCCTGTTGGTGGTGGCAGGAGGTGGTTCAGGTCAATGGAAAAGTCGACCGACCAATTGCGAAGAATGAGGGAACAAGCTGGACTGACTCTGGAAGATGTACAAATGAGAACAAATATCCACGAATACTATCTGCATGCAGTGGAACAGGGAGATTTTTTTTCTCTTCCAAGCAAGTTTTATGGCCGCGTTTATATTCGTACGTATGCCAAGTTTCTTGGACAAGATCCAAAGCCATATATTCGTTATTTTGAACATATGTGGTCAAAGTCTTTGGAAGAAGAGGAACCTTCAACCGATGCGTCGCCAGATTTGGGAATGAGCCGAAAAGAGCGGTTTGCTACCCGGCGATCCTCTACCACAGAGGGAGCTCGCTCGTTTTTTTCGACATGGATGAAAACCCGAAAGGGTTATGTGTGGTTTTCTCTTGTTTTAATAATATTTGCAGTTTCCGGTATGGTTTATTATTTTACGATGGAGGAGAAATCGCCGAACCACAAAGAACAGGATGTAGTGGATCAAGTTGAGAAAAAGCCGGAGAAGTCAGATCATGATTTTAAAGTTCGGCTGGTGCGTCCCTCCGAGACTTACAAATATGGCGATATGTTTGAGGTATACAAGGCCAAAGAAGTGGAAGTAGTGCTGGAAGCCCGACAGAAAACCTGGTTTCGCTATCGTGCAGGGGGACCGACAGAGAAAGTTGTCGAGCAGTCTGAAATATCTGCGGGAGAAAAAAAAACTTTCCGTCATCCGAAATGGGTTTCTCTTATGATTGGAAACCCAGCGTTTGTCAAGCTAACCGTGAATGGACATGTGATCAAAACCTCTGAGACTTCTGAGTCTCATGCCTATCAATTGAAACTGAAAAAATAAACTGAAGCAAAGGCGACCAAAAACAGGCGCCTTTTGCGTTTTTATAATGATGAAAACGGGTCTACCTCTCGAAAATCCATCCGGTCTCTGGTATAATCGTGACACGAGTGCAGAAACTCATGAGACGGACACGAATCGATGAGGGAGTATCAGTTTTGCCCATTTGAGGAGCAGATCTTTCCAACTTCCTTATGTAACAAATTTCCGTTATGATACTCACCGGATGTGTAAAGGGAAAGGATGTGCTTCAAGCCCTACCACTACAGGGCTTCTTTTGTGCCGGCTGATGTCGTCCGATTTACCTGATACATAAATGTAACCATTGTGGTTCAGCAGGTCTGTTTCCAACGGTTTTTGACCAAGCTGGATTATGGTATGGTAGATGAGCGAGGCCCGGTCTGTGGTGAGAAGTGAATTTCAGGATTGGGAGAGTCTGGGATGATCAGTGCAAACAGACGCGTAAAAGAATGGGATCTGAATCCTGTCACCCTGCTTCTTTTAATCCTGCGGGGGGAGGTTCGCTGATATGAATTTGGCCAATAAAATCACACTGGCTCGAATCTTTTTGGTTCCGGTCGTGATGGTGTTTCTTTTATTAAAATTTGATTTGGGTCAATTTCGTCTCGGCGAAGGAGTGATCACCATCACTGAAATGATTGCTACACTGGTGTTCATTCTGGCGGCGGTGACAGATGGATTGGACGGTTACATTGCGCGCAAGCGAAAGCTGGTGACCAATCTGGGAAAGTTTCTGGACCCACTGGCGGATAAATTGCTGATTTCTGCGGCTCTGATCTCTTTGGTTGAAATGCAGCGGCTTGATGCATGGATCGCTATAGTGATTATCAGCCGAGAATTTTCAGTAACAGGATTGAGACTTGTGGCTGCGGCTGAAGGAAAAGTGATTGCTGCCAGTGCACTCGGTAAGCTAAAAACGATTGTACAGATTATTGCTATCGCAGCATTAATGCTGAATAATTTTCCGTTTTCTTCCATCTCCTTCCCTTTTTCTCAGATTTTTATCTGGTTAGCCGTGATTATCACGATTCTCTCCGGGGTTGATTACTTTTTAAAAAACAAGAATGTCATCCGCTTCTCCAAATCGCGTTGACAGGAAGGAAGTTGTCAAATGCGTGCTGAGTTGGTTGCAGTCGGAACTGAACTGTTGCTTGGACAAATTGTGGATACTCACTCCGCTTTTTTGTCCCAAGAGCTGTCAGAGCTCGGAATTGATGTCTATTTTCACACATCTGTAGGAGATAATCGCCATCGATTACAAGAAGTTGTACATACGGCAGTTTCCCGTTCAGAACTGGTGATATTTACTGGAGGATTAGGTCCTACCGATGACGATTTGACCAAAGAGACGGTAGCTGAAGTCTTGGGAGTCCGGTTGGTGGAACACCCTCCATCGAAACAGGTGTTGGAGAAGGTGTTTCAAAAATATGGATTGTCTGTTCCGCCTTCAAACTATAAGCAGGCGCTTGTATTTGAAGATGGGACGGTTTTTGCCAATCCCAACGGTACAGCTCCCGGTATGGCAGTTACTGTCGGTAAAACGACCTGTGTCCTTCTTCCAGGTCCTCCTACGGAGTTGTATCCCATGTATCATTCTCAGGTGCGTCCTTTTTTGGAGCAAATCCGTTCAGATGATGAGGTGGTTGTATCCAAGGTTCTTCGTTTTTTTGGAATCGGAGAGTCTCATTTGGTGGAACGGATTGAGGGATTGATTCAACACCAGGATAATCCAACGATTGCCCCTTTGGCGAAAGAGGGAGAAGTGACGCTTCGTCTCACAGCGAAAGCGGTCAACCGTAAACAGGCGGATGCCATGATTGCCCCGATTGAGAAAGAGATCCTTCAGTCGGTTGGCCAGTATGTGTACGGAGTGGACGATGAAACCTTGGAGAAGGCGGCTGTTCGGTCGCTGGCCGAACAGGGAAAAACAGTGGCTGTAGCTGAAAGCTGTACAGGTGGACTTCTTGCTGGAACGTTAACATCGGTGTCGGGGTGTAGCGCGGTTTTTCAAAGCGGTATTGTTTGTTATAGCAATGAAGTCAAAGAGCATGACTTAGATGTTTCTCGTGAATGTTTAGAAAAGCAAGGGGCGGTCAGTATGGAAACAGCACTGGCTCTTGCACAAGGCGTTTCTCGCCGGTTTCGTACCGATTTTGGTCTTTCTGTCACGGGTGTGGCAGGACCTCAATCTGTGGAAGAAAAACCTGTGGGTCTGGTTTATGTGGGTGTGGCCGAGCAGGGAAAACCGCCTCGTGCCTATCGGTTCTATTTTAGTGGCTCGCGGGAAAAAATACGTATTCGAGCGGTTAAACACGCACTCTTTATTCTGTTGGAATGCTTAAGGAAAGGTGAAACTACGAATGAAGGAATTTGATGCTTTTGAATTGAATCCTCTGATTTTAAAAGGGATTCGTGATATGGGATTTGAAGAGCCTTCCCCCATCCAGGCGGAATGTATTCCAGCTGTCCTTCGGGGAGAAGACGTAATCGGACAAGCGCAAACAGGAACTGGTAAAACTGCTGCCTTTGGGATTCCTTTGTTGGAACATGTGGATACGGATATTCCGAAGGTTCAGGCGGTTGTTTTAGCCCCGACACGGGAGCTGGCCATCCAGGTTTCGGAAGAATTGCGTAAGGTGGGCCGGCCGAAACGGATCAAGACACTTTCCGTCTATGGCGGACAACCCATTGGTCGACAGATCAAAGCGTTGAAACAGGGAGTTCATGTCGTGATTGGAACCCCTGGGAGAATGCTGGACCATTTGCGTCGAAAAACGCTCCGTTTGGATGACGTGGATATCATGGTGTTGGACGAAGCGGATGAAATGTTGGACATGGGGTTTATTGATGATATTGAAGCAGTGATGAATTATTTGCCGGATGACCGGCAGCTCCTTCTGTTTTCAGCTACCATCCCGCCAGCGATCCGCAATCTTGCAAGAAAGTATATGAAAAAGCCCCGCTATATCACAGTGAGCCGTGGAGAAGTTACGGCTCCCATCATTGAACAGGTATATTACAAAGTTTTGGAAAGTACCAAGCTGGAGTCGCTGTGTCGTATCCTGGACAGTGAAGATGTGGAACAGGGAATTCTGTTTTGCCGGACAAAAAAAGGTGTGGATGAGCTGGCGGAGTCATTGCAGACACGAGGCTATCTTTCCGGTGGACTTCACGGAGATATGGCACAACAACAGCGGGATCGAGTGATGAATGCATTTCGCCGGGGAGATATTGAACTCCTGGTGGCGACGGATGTAGCGGCCCGTGGAATTGATGTGGGGACGATCTCCCATGTGATCAACTATGACATTCCTCAAGATGCGGAGAGTTACGTTCATCGGATTGGACGAACCGGTCGCGCAGGTCGCACAGGTGTTGCTCTCACTTTGGTGACTCCCAGAGAGATGAAGCAACTCCGTTCGATTGAACATGAGATCTCTGGACAGTTGCAGCCTCGTGAATTGCCAAGCTTGGAAGAGGTGGCTGAGCGACAACAACAGGTCTTGAAAGAACAACTAAATGAGATGATTGCCTCTGGTGATCGGTTACCTGTTTTTGAAGAGCTGATAAAAGATCTTTCGAAAACGCACGATCCTGAAAAAATTGCTACTGCCGCCCTGCACTTGGCTTTTTCGGATCGTTTTAGCGCAACTGGAACCGATGCGGTGTATAACTTTGGTGAAACGGGAGCATCTCCTGGCATGGTTCGCTTTTTTATCAATGTCGGGCGAAATGTAGATATTAGTCCACGTGAATTGGTAAAAGCGATTGCTGAACAGGCGGGGATTGCCGCAAAGAGAGTCGGTCGGATCAATATTTATGATCGGTTTTCCTTTGTGGAGGTTCCTGAGGATGTGGCTCCATTTGTTTTTGAAGCTCTTAGGCAGACGAAGATTAATGGAGCTCGGATAAACCTGGAACCCGCTCGCCCCCGAAACCGAAGCTAAAAAATCCTGCCGGATCTCTCCGGCAGGATTTTTCAATGAATCCCCAGTGCCATCTTCGCGTATCGGGACATCCGATCTTTGCTCCAAGGCGGGTTCCAGACGATGTTAACCTCTACATCCTTGACGCCATCCACGGATTGAACGGCAGTGGTAACCATTTCATTGATCATTCCAGCCAAGGGACAACCCATTGCTGTCAGGGTCATGGTAACCTTGGCTTTTCCATCATCATCAATATCCACGCCATACACAAGCCCCAAATTAACAATATCAATATGGAGTTCCGGATCTTCAACGGTTTCCAGAGCCTCCATGATTTCTTCCTTCATTTTTTCTTTGTCCATTTCTTTCCCACTCCTTTAAGAGATGGCTTCCATTATACTTTATAGTTAATGTACCATAAGCGGACCATTCATTAAAAGGAATCTGTGAAAATATCGAGGTATCAGGTGTTCTATGAAACAGGAAGAAAGTGTGCTGGACAGAGCGGAAACTTTGGGCTGTTCGTTGAAAGCAAAGCATAGTGAGAAATTCCCATAATAAGAGGGGGATATCCGGTGGAGCATCCTTTTCCAACGGTCCAGCGGAACCCCTGGAGGAAAGAGATGCGAAAACGGAAATCACCCCTTCACCATAAAAAGATCGAATAAATGTTCGTAAATCTCTTGGCAGAAATGATTAAACTGATGTATGATGAAAATATCTTGGAGATTTGAAGGAGTGAGGGAACATGTCCGACCGCCGCCAGGCTTTGGATATGGCATTGAGGCAGATAGAGAAACAATTTGGTAAAGGGTCAATCATGAAGATGGGAGAGTCTTCCGGGCGTGAAGTGGAGACGATCTCTAGCGGGGCTTTGGCCCTGGACATCTCACTTGGAGTCGGAGGCTATCCCCGTGGACGGATTATTGAAGTGTATGGTCCGGAGTCATCCGGGAAAACGACCGTTGCCCTTCATGCGATTGCTGAAGTGCAGCGGGGCGGAGGACAAGCGGCCTTTATTGATGCGGAACATGCATTGGACCCTGTTTATGCGAAGAAGCTGGGTGTGAATATTGATGAACTCCTTCTCTCCCAACCGGATACAGGAGAGCAGGCGCTGGAGATTTCGGAAGCGCTGGTTCGAAGTGGGGCCATTGATATTATTGTGGTTGATTCGGTGGCGGCATTGGTTCCAAAAGCGGAAATCGAGGGGGAGATGGGTGATTCCCATGTCGGTTTGCAGGCTCGTTTGATGTCTCAGGCCCTTCGCAAGCTTTCCGGAGCGATCAGCAAATCCAATACCATCGCGGTCTTTATCAATCAGGTTCGTGAAAAAGTGGGGGTTATGTTCGGAAATCCGGAAACGACGCCTGGAGGACGTGCTCTGAAATTTTACTCCAGTGTGCGGTTGGAGGTGCGCCGTGCAGAGACGATTAAGCAGGGGAATGAGATGGTCGGAAACCGCACCCGGATTAAAGTCGTCAAAAACAAAGTGGCCCCGCCCTTTAAACAGGCGGAAGTGGACATTATGTACGGTGAAGGGATCTCCAAAGAAGGAAGCATTCTGGATATTGGAAGCGATCTGGATATTGTCAAAAAGAGCGGTGCCTGGTATTCTTTTGATGGAAATCGTCTGGGACAGGGACGGGAAAATGCTAAGCAGTTTTTAAAGGAGAATCCCAAGGTAGCCTTGACGGTTGAGAATAAGATCCGTGAACATTATGGTTTGGCAACTGTTAACGCTCCAGAGACAGAGTCGGAAAAAACGGAGAAAGCGGAGAAAAAGAAAGAACCCAAAGAAGCTTTAAAAGAGTAAACAGTAAAGGCGTGAAAACCGATGCAGGAACCCGGTGAAATTACCCGGATTGAAAAGCAGAAAAGTGGAGCGCCTCGGTATAATATCTACATCAATGGGAATTATCGATTTGCGGTTCATGAGGATGTCCTCGTTCGCTTTGCCCTGTCCAAAGGAATGCAGGTGGATGCAGGGGAAGTGGAACATATTTTGAAGGAAGAGGAACGAAACAAGGTTCGACAGTCTGCTCTTCGCTATCTCAGCTTTCGTCCCAGGACCGTATATGAGATGAAGCAGCATCTTGCAGGAAAAGGGTATGAAACGACCTTTGTGGATGAGACGGTCACGGAGATGATCCATCAGAGGTACCTGGATGATCGGCGTTTTGCTGAAGCGTGGGTGGAAGAACGACGCCGGAGAAAGGGTTTTGGAACCCGGATGTTGAAACAGGAACTGGAAAAGAAGGGTGTTTCCTCGAAGATTGTGGATGAAGTGCTGGATCGCTTGAACGAGGACGAAGAACGAGAGTTAGCTCTTGAGATGGCTGAAAGGCGGTACCGCCGTCTCGCAGGAGAATCCTGGCCCAAGGTGGAAAGACGCCTGGGCCAGTATCTGTTAAGAAGGGGATTTGTCTCATCGCTTGTCTATGAGCTTCTCCGTGAATTTCAAAGGCGGCATAAAGAAGGGGAGGGATGACGAAATGCTTCGTCTTCTCTATGTAACGGATACGCATATTCGGGGTACAACACCACGAAGTCGAACAGATGATTTTGTCGATGCATTGAGAAAAAAGCTGAATGAAGTGGTGGATATTGCGGAGAGAGAAAAGGTGGATGCTGTTCTTCATGGCGGAGATCTCTTTGATCGCCCAGACCTTTCTCCTGCGGTGGTTCGTGATTTTGCCCGTCTGTTGCGCCGGCTAAAGGTACCCATTTATGTGGTGGCGGGAAATCATGATGTGTTTGGACACAATCCGGATACAGTCGATCGGACGATGCTTGGACTGTTAGATGCTTTTGGCACCGTTCGGCTGATTCGTCCAGGGGAAAAAATTTTGTTGGAAGGCGTTGGGTTGACCGTTCAGCTGACCGGTCAACCCTTCCATTATGATTTGGACAAGCGGGAACCGATGCTGGACTATTCTGTTCACAATGAGTTGGGTGCAGACTACTGTGTTCATATGGTTCACGGAATGGTTGTCGATCGCCCTCTTCCTCCGGGTGTTCCCTGTACGATGGCTGATTCTCTATGGTCGAAAGATGTAGATGTCCTTTTGACGGGCCACTATCATGCCGGTTTTCCTGTAAAGCACCGGAAAGGACGTTATATTGTGAATCCCGGAGCTTTGTCGCGGATTAACAATCATCCTTCAGAGATGAAGCGGCATCCCCAAGTGGCGATCCTGGATTTTGATAAAGAAATCTCTGTCCGGTTGATCCGGATTCAGTGTGCTGCACCGGGTGATTCTGTGTTGGACCGTTCCTATCTTGAGAAGGCCGCCTACCGGGAAGAGAAAATGAATGCTTTTGTTCAAGTTTTACGGGATGACAGGGAGTTTCGAGCTCTGAATATCCGGGAAGTCGTGGAAGAAATTGCGGGGTTGGAAAAGGTTGAGGATGAGGTCAAGCATGAGGCCCTTCGGCGAATTGCTTTGGTTCAAGAGGAGATGGGCTGGAAAGGAGGGGAAAATGAATGAAGCGGTTTGCCAAGTTGGTGATTGAAAACTTTCAGTCTCACGAGTATACGGAAATTCATTTTAAAGAAGGACTCAATGTCTTGGTAGGTTCATCAGACAGTGGAAAAAGTGCAATTCTCAGGGCGATCCGTTGGCTTCTTTACAATCAACCTAAGGGAACGGATTATATTCGGGTTGGGAAAAGCCGTTGTCGCGTATCTCTTACCTTGTCAGACGGAACCGTGATTACGCGAATTCGATCGTCCTCCGTCAACCGATACATACTCTTGGATATTGAGGGAAATGAACATGTATTTGAGGGTTTTGGAAGTAATGTCCCCAAAGAAATAGCGAATGCTCATGGGATGCACACTTTAAAGCTGGATTTGGAATCCAATCTTCCAGTACAATTTGGTACCCAACTGGAAAGCCCGTTTTTGTTGTCGGAAACGGGGAGCATTAAAGCCAAGTCAATTGGCCGGGTCAGTGGAGCACATTTCATTGATATGTCTCTGCAGGGAACGTTAAAGGACTTGCGTTCACTTTCTTCCGATTTGAAGTATCAAAAGGATGAGGCAGCGAAGTTACGGGAGAAGTTAAAGCCTTATACCAATCTTCCGGATCTTTTGGATCGTCTGGAAAAAGCGGAAACTTTCTATCGGAAGGCAGAGGAAAAAAACAGGGATCTGGAAAAGCTTCAGCAGCTTATAGAACGATGGAAAAACATCCAATATGAAGAGGATGTTGTGAAAAAGTACCTGATGAAGCTTTCCGAATTGGATGAGGCAGAAAAAGTCCTTATCCGCTTGGAGAGAGGCCACTTTCGTTTCACGCAGCTAAAAAAGATCCGATCAAAATCAGAATATTTATCCAAAGAAAGGAAGTATTGGAACTCTGTTTTAGAAAAAACCGACCATTTGAATGAACTACAGGGTCAACTCTATCATGTGGAAAAACAGATACAGCGATCGATCCAGCTGATTTCACTTTCGGACCGTTTATTCAAGGTGCATCAAGAAAAAGAGTGGCACAAATCAGTTAAAGCGCTAGCTGATCAAGTCGAACATATTGATCCTGTCTCTTTGGAAGAAGCAGGTCAGCGCCTGAAGGTCCTGAAAGGTTTGGCCCCCCGTTATCAGGAAGTGATAAATGAAAAGAAAAAGATGGAAAAACGCCTACGCAATCTGGATCATCTTCCTGTTCGTGAAGTGGACGAATTGGAACAATTAACAGAACGGTTCCGAATGTTAGTGAATAAAAGAGAAGCATTGAAAGAACTTCAACAACGGATCGATAGAGGAAGGAAATATCTTGCGGACAATGGAGAAGAGATGGATCGGTGGATGAAGGCATTGGCGGATCAGTTCCGACGCATGGGGCAATGTCCAACGTGTGGTTCTGAAATTAGTCAGGATACGCTTGAGCATATGATGAGAGAACATCGAGGAGGGATGGACCGTGCAGCGGCAGGAAGAGAGAATTAAAGAGATCAAAAAGGCATTGGAGGAGGCAAAAAACCAGCGTTATAAAGCGGAGGCGAGGTTGGAAAACCTGCAACAACAGGAAAAAGAAATTCTGGAAGCTTTAAAGGAATTAAATGTAGAGCCGGATCAGTTGAATGCTGAGATTGAAAAATTGGAGCATGAGATTGATCAACAGATTCAAAAAGCTTGGGCGCTTCTTCCCAAGGAGCTGATGGATAACCATGGGTCGAAACAATGAGCTGGTTCGTTTGAAGGAATCCCTTACAGCAGCCGGGGAAGAGGGATTGGTGCGGAAAGCAAGACGGGATGAACTGCAAAGATATCTGGAAGATTTTGAAAAACGGATTGCTGAGAATGAGAAAAAACAGAACCTTTTTGAAAAGGTTCGTCTCCTGCTTCAGGAATCAGCAGAACATGCTCGAAAACAGGCCAAGTCGCAGATGGAAAATCTGGTGAGCAATGCATTGCAGTATGTCTTCGGGCCCTTGTTTCGCTTTGAGATTGAATTGTCAGATCATGGCGGAAAACCGGTGGCTGAATTTTATGTGGTTACTGAATGGGACGGCGTGTCAGTCAAAACCAAACCGCAGGAGGCGCGAGGGGGTGGAGTGGTGGATGTCATTTCCCTCGCTCTTCGTGTAGCAATGATCGAAACCTTTCGTCCCCGTCCGGAGGGGCCTTTGATTTTGGATGAACCGGGAAAACACATTAGTGCGGAATATATCCTTCCGATGTTGGAGTTTCTCAAATCTGCAAGTGATACCTTTGGTCGACAAGTGATCTTGGTTACTCATAATTCGCATCTGACAGAAGGTGCAGATCAAGTCTTAGAGGTTAGCTTAAAGGGCGGGAAGACTGA
This sequence comes from Melghirimyces algeriensis, assembly GCF_900182565.1. Lineage (GTDB taxonomy): Bacteria > Bacillota > Bacilli > Thermoactinomycetales > DSM-45169 > Melghirimyces > Melghirimyces algeriensis. The sequence goes on from NZ_FXTI01000003.1 coordinate 198,752, forward strand.
GGTTCAGCCGGGTCGCATTCTTGACAATGGGACAGAGTAAATAATACAATTGGAGTACATCTGAAAGAATCCTTAATTTGGTTTTTGAAGATGTTTTCTGCTGAGTATAATGTTTCCCCCGTGCTAAACAGGGGTTTGGAAGTTACACCCTGATTATTATGCGTACAGTTCAATCACGCATGTGTTTACAAAAAGAAACATATGAGGTGAAAGCTCACTCCATATGGGTTGAGAGTGAACGTGACTGGGTTCGGTCGGAGCCTGTCATGTGGACAGACCGAATGGACTCAGTCTTGTTTTTTACTTGAGGAAGGGAGGAGGTGGGTAGCGATCAATGGATAATCTTATCCTGTGGCTGCTCCTGTTCCTCCTCGTGGCCGGACTCTGTCTGGTTGTCGGATACCGAATGCGGAAATTGACGGCGGAAGCCCGTATCGGCAGTGCCGAAAAAGAGGCGGAACAGATCATCAATAAAGCTCGTGGAGATGCGGAAGCGTTAAAGCGGGAAAAAGTTTTAGAAGCAAAAGATGAGGCACACCAGTTGAGATCGGAAGCGGAGCGGGAAATCCGGGAACAAAGAAATGATTTGGCCCGGTTGGAACGACGCCTCATGCACAAGGAAGAGGTGCTGGACCGAAAGCAGGAAACCCAGGAAAAAAGGGAAGAAAGCCTTGCTCAAAAAGAAAATGAAATCCAAACCCGGAAAGAGCAGATTGAAAAGCTGTATCAAGAGCAAGTGGCGGAACTGGAACGTCTTTCCGGGTTGAACACGGAGGAAGCAAAGCAGGTCATCTTGTCGAAAGTGGAAAGTGAGATGAAACACGAAACGGCACAGATGATCAGAGAAATGGAGCAACAGGCTTTGGAAGAGGCAGACAAAAGGGCACGTAGCATTCTTTCCTTGGCAATACAGCGGTGTGCCGCAGATCATGTGGCGGAAACGACCGTTTCGGTGGTCACTCTTCCCAACGATGAAATGAAGGGGAGGATTATCGGTCGGGAAGGACGGAATATCCGAGCTTTGGAAACCTTGACGGGAATCGACTTAATCATTGACGATACACCTGAGGCTGTGATTCTTTCCGGTTTTGATCCCATCCGACGTGAAGTGGCCCGTGTTGCTCTAGAGAAGCTGGTGGCTGACGGTCGAATCCATCCGGCACGGATTGAAGAAATGGTGGAAAAGTCACGCAGAGAAGTGGATGAAAGAATTCGTGAATATGGTGAGCAAGCAACATTTGAGACGGGGGTTCACGGTCTGCACCCGGACTTGATTAAGATCCTGGGTAGACTAAAGTTTCGAACCAGTTATGGACAAAACGTGTTGAAACACTCCATGGAAGTGGCTCATCTGGCAGGGCTTCTTGCGGCTGAGCTGGGTGAAGATATCCACTTGGCCAAGCGCGCTGGACTCCTGCATGATATTGGAAAGGCGATTGACCATGAAGTGGAAGGTTCACACGTAGAAATCGGGATTGAACTGGGTAAAAAGTATAATGAACACCCTGCTGTAATCAATGGAATTGCTTCTCATCACGGTGATGTAGAGGCCACGAGTGTAATCGCCGTTCTGGTATGTGCAGCGGATGCTTTGTCCGCCGCCCGTCCGGGAGCGCGTCGAGAGACATTGGAGGCTTATATCAAACGTCTTGAGAAACTGGAAGAGATTTGCGAGTCATTTGATGGAGTGGAAAAATCATTTGCGATCCAGGCGGGGCGTGAGGTTCGGATTATGGTTCGTCCCGATGAGATCGATGATGTTGGATCAACCAAATTGGCTCGGGAAATTAAAAAAGAGGTTGAAAATCAACTGGATTATCCGGGGCATATTAAAGTCACAGTGATCCGTGAGACACGGGCTGTTGAATATGCGAAATAAAGTGGCTTTATGCCGCTTTATTTTTTTCCCTAGTGGAGGCAGAGTAAATCTATGCGTTTGTTGATGGTAGGAGACATTGTAGGATCTCCCGGAAGGAAAGCATTAAAGGAAAATTTACCCAAGATCAAGCGTTCCCATCATCCTGATGCCATTGTGGTGAACGGAGAGAATGCTGCTGAGGGACGAGGGATTACCCGTTCGATTTCCAGAGAGTTTTTTGGAATGGGAGTCGATTGTATCACATTGGGAAATCACGCATGGGACAAGCAGGAAATATTTGATTTTATAGACAGTGAACATCGATTGGTACGTCCGGCTAATTATCCAAAAGGAACGCCGGGGAGAGGTTACAGCCTGTGTCGTGTAGGGAAAAAGAACTTGGTGGTCGTCAATCTGATGGGGCGTTCGTTTCTATCCAATTTGGATTGTCCTTTCCGAACGGCTGATGCGATCCTGGATCAATTAGAGGGGACGCCTTTTATTCTGGTCGATATCCATGCGGAAACGACCTCTGAAAAACAGGCGTTGGCTTGGTATTTAGATGGTCGTGTCTCAGCCGTAATCGGTACGCATACTCATGTGCAAACGGCTGATGAACGAATTCTTCCCAAAGGAACCGCATATTTGACTGATGTGGGGATGGTAGGGCCATATGATGCCATTCTAGGGATGAATAAGGATCTGGTTCTTAAAAAGTTTTTAACTCAACTGCCAGTTCGTTTTGAAGTGGGAATGGGAAGAACGCAATTTAATGCCGTATTGCTGGAGTGTGATTCCCAAACAGGAAAAGCAGTTCAAATCAATCGGGTTCGGATTGATGATGATCATCCCTGGTTTGAATAATTTAATGCTTGTCTTAAATTTATCATAAAAAAAGTGGCGGCGTTTTACAGCATTGAAATCCGATGTTTGATGGATTAAACAAGATGATTGCTTTTATGGCAATGAATAGAAGGAATTTATGAAAGATTGCCGAATATATTAACAGTGGATTTCACTCCAAACCATCGAGGAGGTAGCCAACATGGAAGTATTAAAAGTTTCAGCAAAGTCCAATCCGAACTCTGTTGCTGGTGCGCTTGCAGGTGTTTTGCGTGAACGTGGTAACGCAGAGATTCAGGCAATTGGTGCAGGTGCACTTAATCAATCTGTTAAGGCGGTTGCAATTGCACGAGGGTTTGTAGCGCCCAGTGGAATTGACCTGATCTGCATTCCCGCTTTCACTGATATTGTCATCGATGGTGAGGAACGTACGGCGATTAAGCTGATCGTTGAACCTCGCTAGAGGCATTCCAATCGAACCCTAAACCTGTTTATTTTTCATAAACAGGTTTTCTTTTATTTTATGAGGGGGAGGATGATGATGGGCTGGGCGGATGGTCACTGTGATGTGTTGTATAAGTTGTGGCAAGATGGGGAGGGAAAGCTTGATTTTTACTCAAGAAATGGTAATTTGGATGTAAATTGGCCTAGAGCGAAAGACGCAAAGGTTCGGCTTCAGGTTTTTGCTATTTTTGTTCCTCCTGAGGTTCCACGGAGTCAGAGTTGGCATGTGGCTCTGCAACAGGTGGACGATTTTTATGAGAGGGTGGTGCAAAAGGGAAGCCGAGTTTGCCCAGTAAGGTCCGGCGAAGAAATCGCTTTGCTGAGACAGGGAGACCAAATGGGTGGACTTCTGGCTATGGAAGGTGCAGATGCGCTACAAGGAAATCTCAGTTATCTCCGTTTACTGTACCGATTGGGTGTTCGTCAAGTTGGTTTGACATGGAATCATGCGAATGAAGTGGCGGATGGGATTGAGGAAAAACGCGGAGGGGGTCTTACCCGGTTCGGACACCATATGGTGCAGGAGATGGATCGATTGGGGATGGTTTTGGATGTCTCGCATCTGTCAGTGAGAGGCTTTTGGGATGTGATGGAATACAAGATCCCTGTGGTAGCTTCTCATTCCAATGCTCAGGCAATCTGCTCACATCACCGCAATTTGATGGATGATCAAATCCGTGCTGTGATACAGAAAGAGGGATTAATCGGGATCACATTTGTACCAAAGTTTGTCCATGATCACCCTGAGGTTGCAACGGTAGATTGTATTCTGAAACATATCGAATATATTCTGAGTCTGGGAGGCAAAAATCACATCGCTTTTGGTTCTGATTTTGATGGAATTGATCAAAAAATTCCCGGCTTAGAGCATATTGGAGATGTTTGCAATTTGAAAGAGGAGCTAATCAAGCGATACCCGGAACAATGGGTCCGAAAATGGACGGAAGAAAATTGGTTGGATTTTTATGTTCGTCACCTTTGATCAAGGGGTTTATTGGGGGATCTGTTATGGTTGCTTTTTGCTTGCAAGGGGTCTAGAATAAATAACTGATAATGGATTTGAAAGTATTGTTAAGATATGTTGGAAAATGATCAAACGTGGGTCGGGCACAGATTTTCCAGTGACCCATCTGTTTTCACCTACCTATGAGCGATGAGAAGCGGGAATTTGTATAACCTGTGTCCGAAGTATGTCAAGTGGGTTTCGCCAGTTGCAGGGAGAATCAAAGGAGATGAGATGATTGATCAAGCAACTTTCGTGGAAAGTGGGCGGACAGCAGGGAGAAGGGATTGATAGCACAGGGGAGATTTTTTCCACAGCATTAAATCGTTTGGGATATTATCTTTATGGTTATCGTCATTTTTCTTCCCGTATTAAGGGTGGTCATTCCAATACAAAAATACGAATCAGTGTCCATCCGATCCGGGCTGTTTCTGACGATTTGGATATTTTGGTCGCATTTGATCAGGAAACCATTGATTTAAACGCCTATGAACTTCACTCTTCCGGTGTTGTACTGGCGGATTCCAAATTTAATCCTTCTCTTCCTGAAAAGGTTGCGGCACGTTTGATTTCTATTCCTTTTACAAAGATTGCCCAGGATATTGGATTGGCTCAGATGAAAAATATGGTGGCAGTCGGAGCCTCCAGCGCATTGCTCGGTTTATCGAAAGAGGCTGTCCAAGAAGTGATTGAAGAGAAATTTTCCCGAAAAGGCCAAGCAGTGGTGCATAAAAATATGCAGGCGATTGGTGAGGGGTTTCAATATATTTTTCAAGAGACAGGCGGACCTTTGAAGGAATTTCAGCTGGCACCTTCTGACGGGAAAAAACGGCTGTATATGATTGGGAATGATGCGGTCGCTCTTGGGGCGATTGCTGCAGGGGCCCGGATCATGGCTGCTTATCCGATTACCCCATCCTCAGAAATTATGGAATATCTCATTAAACGATTGCCTCAGTTTGGTGGAACGGTCGTTCAGACGGAAGATGAGATTGCCGCGATTTCGATGGTGGTTGGTGCCAACTATGGGGGTGTTCGGGCATTGACCGCGTCTGCTGGTCCGGGGTTGTCGTTAATGACAGAAGCGATCGGTCTTTCAGGGATGACAGAAACTCCTGCTGTGATTGTAAATACACAGCGAGGTGGTCCCAGCACAGGTCTACCTACGAAACAGGAGCAGAGTGATATCAATGCCATGATTTATGGAACGCATGGGGAGATTCCCAAAATTGTGATTGCACCGAGCACAGCGGAAGAGTGTTTTTATGATACGATTCAGGCTTTTAACTTGGCTGATAAATATCAGTGTCCGGTCGTTATCCTTACGGATCTGGCGCTGTCCCTTGGAAAACAGACCGTAAACCCGTTGGATTATGATCAGATAAAAATCGACCGTGGCAAAATGATCACTGATTCGAAAGATTTAAAAGAACTGGATAACTCAGAACTCTTTGAGCGATATCAATTGACGGACGATGGGATCTCCCCGCGTGTGTTGCCTGGAGTGAAAAATGGGCTTCATCATGTGACGGGAGTGGAGCACAATGAAGTGGGTCGACCGTCGGAGCACGCTGCAAACCGTAAACAGATGATGGAAAAACGGTTACGGAAGTTGCAAGAGGGGATCGATTTTAATGATCCGGTCTACATTCAAGCCACATATGAACAACCGGATGCACTGATTGTTGGAATCAACTCCACCCGTGGAGTGATTGGGGAAGCGATCAAGATGTTGGAAAAGGATGGTCTGAGTGTGAACCATCTGCATATCCGTCAATTGCTCCCCTTCCCGACGGAAATTGTGAAAGCCCATGTGGAAAAAGCGAAAAAGGTCATTGTTGTTGAAAACAATGCAACCGGTCAGTTGGCAAACCTTTTGAAATTGTATGTGGGGATGTCAGAAAAGATTTCCCATGTGGGCAAGTATGATGGGACTCCGTTCCTCCCTTCGGAAGTTTATCACCAATGTAAGGAGCTGTTCGTTCATGGCCACGTTTAAAGACTTCCGCAATAAAGTAAAGCCTAACTGGTGTCCGGGCTGTGGAGATTTTTCCGTATTGGCTGCCATGCAACGGGCTTTTGCCAATCAGGGTCTAAATCCGGAGGATGTGATGCTGGTTTCCGGAATTGGTTGTTCCGGTCGAATTTCCGGTTATATGAATGCTTATGGTTTCCATGGTATACATGGAAGAGCCTTGCCGATTGCCCAGGGTCTGAAACTGGCTAACCGGGACCTCACGGTAGTCGTTGCCGGTGGTGATGGGGATGGTTTCGCTATTGGGATGAGTCACACCATCCATGCAATCCGAAGAAATATGGATATCACGTATATTGTGATGGACAATCAGGTTTATGGATTGACGAAAGGTCAAACATCACCCCGAAGTGACGTAGGCTTTAAGACAAAGAGTACTCCTGATGGTTCCATTGAATCTTCCATCGCTCCTTTGGAAATGGCCTTGACCGCCGGTGCGGGATTTGTTGCTCAAGGGTTTTCAACCAATTTGAAACAGTTGACCCGATTGATTCAGGAGGGCTTGCAACATAAAGGTTTTTCGTTGATTAATGTATACAGCCCCTGTGTCACGTATAATAAGATAAATACGTATGATTGGTTTAAAGAACATCTGGTGAACCTGGATGAGGATGAAGGATATGATCCATCCAACCGGATGATGGCCATGCAGAAATTAATGGAATCAAATGGTCTGGTTACAGGCTTGATTTATCGTAACGAAAATCGGAAAAGCTATGAAGAGCAAATTCCTGGCTTTCGGGAGATGCCTCTTACAAAGCAGGATGTCAAGATCGGTAAGGAAGAGTTTGAGGATTTGTTGACGGAATTTGCGTAGAACGTTTGGCCACTTTCCTCTTGGAAAGTGGCCTTTTACAGAATAGTAGGTGGTATCATGAAATGGACAGTGTTGGGGTGTCAGAGTCCCTATCCTGGACCTGGTGGTGGGACACCCGGCTACTTGTTGGAAGTGTCGGGACAGAGAATCTTGGTTGACTGTGGAAGCGGTGTGCTGTCCAAATTGGGATGCTATTTCCAGCCACACCAATTGGACGCCGTTTGGTTGTCCCATCTGCACTTTGATCACATCGCAGATTTTTTTGTTTTGCAATATGCTGTGAAGACAGAGGTTCGATTGGGACGCAGAAAAGCCCCCCTAACGGTGTATGCTCCGGCTGAGCCGGCGGATTGGGCTGAAAAACTGAATAAATATCCATATGTATTGCATCAGTCAATCCACGAAGGACAGACCTATCCGTTTCATGGCTGCGAGATTACTGCACATCGGACAGAGCATGCCATTCCCTGTTATGCGTTAAAGATTCAGGGTCAAGAGAAGGTCATCCTTTATGGAGCGGATGCCGGTCCATCCACTCCTTGGAATTCCATGTGCATCCAACCTGATTTGTTTGTTTGCGAAGGTACCTTTCTTCACCAAGACTTGCCTCTACAGCCAGTGGGTCATCATTCCGTACTTCAGGCAGCTATGGCTGCACAACGGATCAAGGCACACCGATTGCTTCTGACTCATCTTTATCCTGGATACTCTCACCAATCGTTATGGAATGAAGCATCTTCTGCTTATTCCGGGCAATTGTCAATTGCCAGCCCAGGCTGGTCCATTTCGCTTTGAAGGCAGGATCTAAACGTATTGACATATAGCCTATAATACCTGATCCCTATTGTTACAAAGGCATTACGATGTTAGAATTTCGTTGTTTCTCATGGTTCATGAAATGGTAGAGGTTGATTGGAGGGGATAGACTGGTGTTCGATCTTTTCAGTCAAGATGACAAAAAGAAATTTATAGAAAAAACGAGACAGTTATTGGAAAAGGGGAAGGGGGGCATTTTAAAAGCCTGGGAAGGGCACAGAGAAGAACTGGCACGCCGAGAGCGGGAAAAAGCATATGAAGAAGACTATGAAGCAGAGTTCCGATACCGGGATCAGGATCTCGATTTCCGTATGCTGATTACCTCTGAAGAGGCGCATGTATATGAACAAGCCAAGAAAAAGCTGAAGGAAGTCAAATCCCTTGACTACGAACCTCATGTGTATAAACAGTGGGAATCAAAAAAATATTTATCCCTGCACGACTACTTTACAAAACAGATCCGCTATTATTTCGAACGTCGAAATGAAGATCCTGTGGCCCTTCATCGTACCATCCGCTACTGTGAACGGCAGATCGAATATGCTCCGGTTGCTGCCAAAGCGTACTGGATGGATCCGTACACTTATGCTCTCCCGAAACATCCAGGATATGATACTCTGATTTTTCTTTATCAGGAGGTTGAGGAGTGGGACGGAGCGATACGTCTGGCGAAGAAAGCGAAAAAGCAAGGATGGAATGGAGACTGGGAAAGCAAAATACAGGAGTTAGAAGATCACTTGAGGTCTATATAAAACAGCCGCTTGAATTGTGGCTGTTTTATTTTATTTTGATTTGTTTGAATTTATAAAATAATTGTCCGTGTATATAATACATTTTTCAATTGGCGTAAAAGTGGTATAATGTCATATATAGAGAGTAAAAAGGCTGTTATGGATGGGAGTGATGTCCGTCGTGAGTGGAAAGATGCGTGCATTAGTAAAACATCGTGCTGGTTATGGAGCAAAATTGCAGGTTGTACCCATTCCTGAAATCGGACCGGATGAAGTATTGGTAAAAGTGACGGCAACGACGATTTGTGGAACGGATGTCCATATTTACAAATGGGATGATTGGGCGGCTGAGCGAGTCAAGCCGTCATTGGTGTTTGGTCATGAGTTTTCCGGGGAAGTGGTTCAGGTTGGAGAAAATGTGAAGCACCTTTCCATCGGGGATCATGTTTCGGCTGAAACCCATATTGTTTGCGGAAATTGTCCCCAATGCCGCCGGGGGGAAGCGCATGTTTGTGCAAATACGAAGATTATCGGTGTGGATCAGGCGGGCTGTTTTGCGGAATTTGCTGCGATGCCTGCAGAAAATCTATGGAAAAACAAAAAGAATCTGGAACCGGAAGTCGCTTCAGCGATGGAACCGATGGGCAATGCAGTTCATACGGCATTGTCCGGGCCGATTGCCGGGAAAACCGTGGCTGTTATCGGTTGTGGCCCCATCGGTGTAATGGCTGTGGCTGTTGCCAAGGCTTCTGGTGCGTCCCAAGTGTTTGCTCTGGACATCAATGAATATCGGTTGGACTTGGCGAAAAAGATGGGGGCTGATTACCTCATTCACTCCGGTAAAGAGGAACCTGTGAATAAAATGGCGAAGTTGACTGATGAACAGGGAGTGGATGTGGTCCTGGAAATGTCGGGAAACCCTGTGGCAATCCAGCAAGGTTTCACCATGCTGACCTATGGTGGACGAATATCGATGCTCGGCTTGCCAACCCGCCCTGTTGAGTTGAATGTCAGCGATGACATTGTATTTAAGGGGATACAGGTGCATGGAATTGTAGGTCGGCGGATGTATGAAACATGGCAACAAACCGCAGGTTTTCTTGAGTCGGGACAAGTGGATTTGCGCCCGATGATCACACATCGTTTTGCACTAGAGGATTATGAGAAAGCGTTTGAGCAAATGATGAGCGGAAATTCCGGCAAGATTGTGCTTTATCCCTGATTTTTTAAAAAAACATATAGGAGGGGAAATGATGAAAGGCTTTGAATATCTTGAGGAAGAAATCCGTGAATGGAAAGAATTAGGTACTTATCGGCCGCTTACCGAACTGGAATCCGATCAGGACTCAAAAGTAACGATTCAGGGACAGCGGGTGATCCAGCTTTCATCCAACAATTATTTGGGTCTTACCACACATCCACGGCTGAAAAAGGCGGCGTTGGAGGCTGTGGAGAAATATGGTGCGGGGACCGGTTCCGTTCGTACCATTGCCGGTACATTTTCTATGCATGAGGAGTTTGAAAGAAAACTGGCGGATTTTAAACATACCGAGGCTGCACTTGTTTTCCAATCCGGATTTACTGCGAATGTTGGGGTGCTGTCATCCATCCTAACGGATCAGGATGTCGTGATCAGTGATGCTTTGAACCATGCCAGTATTATTGACGGCATTCGTCTTACCAAAGCAGGTCGTCGTATATATAAGCATGTTGATATGGATGATTTGGAAAAAGCACTCAAAGAGACAGAAGGGGCACGTACCCGTCTTGTGGTAACAGATGGCGTTTTCAGCATGGATGGAGATGTGGCACCTCTTCCCGATATCGTAGAGCTGTGTGAAAAATACGATGCGCTGGTTATGGTGGATGATGCTCATGCCAGCGGGGTAATGGGGAAAAATGGACGGGGTACTGTGGATCATTTTAACCTTCATGGACGCGTTCATATCCAAGTCGGAACGCTTTCCAAAGCGATCGGTGTACTGGGAGGCTATGTAGCAGGTCCTTCCGTTCTCCGCGACTACCTGATTCATCGTGCTCGCCCCTTTCTGTTTAGCACTTCTCACCCTCCGGCTGTAACGGCTGCCTGCAAGGCTGCAATCGATGTGCTGCTGGAGGAACCGGAGTTGGTTGAACGTCTTTGGGAAAATACCCGTATGTTTAAAAAAGGGTTACATGATCTTGGGTTTCAAACCGGTAAGAGTGAAACTCCGATTACTCCTGTCATGGTTGGAGATGACGCTCTTGCGATGAAGTTTTCCGATGAACTGCTGGAAGAAGGCGTTTATGCGCAAGGGATTGTATACCCCACCGTGGCCAAGGGAGAGGCACGTGTACGGACGATTGTAACCGCAGGGCATTCCAAAGAGGATTTGGAGCGGGCATTGGAAGCTTTTGCCCGTGCCGGACGAAAGCTGGGGATTATCTAACATAGTGATGGTTTTTCCGTATTGGATCAAGGCAGTCGAGTGTTTTCCCGGCTGTCTTTTTTCTGATGGATGGAATGGTTGAACCTGCCTTTCATTGAAGAATCGAGTGGATTTCGATATAATTTATTAGATACTGATTTGATCACTCATACCGTGGAAAGGGTTGAGTATAGATGAACGAAGAAATGCGCAAATATTTTACGCCACCAGATTTAAAGGCGGCGAAAAAGCGTGGGAAGCAGGATGTCTCTGTTTTGGAATTTGATCAGATACCGGATGAAATGAAAGAGGTCGGCAAAGGTAAAAAGTATCTGATCAAGACATTTGGCTGTCAGATGAATGTTCATGACTCAGAAACGATTGCAGGCATTCTGGAGTTGATGGGGTACGAATCGACAGAATGTGAGGAAGAGTCGGATCTGATTCTGATCAATACCTGTGCCATTCGTGAAAATGCTGAGGACAAAGTGTTTGGTGAAATTGGTCGTCTGAAGCCCTTGAAGGTGGAAAAGCCTGAACTGGTATTGGGAATGTGCGGATGTATGTCCCAGGAAGAGTCGGTTGTCAACCGGATTCTTCAAAAGCACCAGCATGTGGATCTTATTTTTGGGACACACAATATTCACCGGCTGCCACATCTTTTGATGGAAGCGTTGATGAGCAAGGAAATGGTAGTGGAAGTCTGGTCCAAGGAAGGAGATATTGTTGAGAATCTTCCCAAGATCCGCCAAGATGGGTTGAAGGCATGGGTGAATATTATGTACGGGTGTGATAAATTTTGCACCTACTGTATTGTTCCATATACACGGGGAAAAGAGCGGAGCCGGCGCCCTGAAGATGTTTTGGCGGAAGTTCGGGAATTGGCGCGCAAGGGATATCAGGAAGTTACTTTGCTCGGTCAAAATGTGAATGCTTACGGAAAGGATTTGACCGGAAGAGATTATCGGTTTGGTGACCTGATGGATGATATGCGCAAGATCGGGATTCCTCGTGTCCGGTTTACAACCAGTCATCCGAGGGATTTTGATGATCATCTGATTGAAGTATTGGCTAAGCGGGGAAATTTGGTGGAGCATATTCACCTTCCGGTACAGTCAGGTAACAATGATATCCTGAAAATCATGGCACGTAAATATACACGGGAGCGGTTTTTGGAGCTTGTCAGGAAAATCAAGCGAGCGATTCCCGATGTGGTGTTAACCACGGATATTATTGTCGGATATCCGGGCGAGACAGAAGAACAGTTTGAGGATACACTCTCTCTGATGAAGGAAGTGGAGTTTGACTCTGCTTTCACATTTATCTACTCTCCCCGTGAAGGAACTCCAGCGGCAAAAATGAAGGACAATGTTCCACAGGAAGTGAAAAAGGAGCGACTGCATCGTTTGAACCGTCTTCAAGATGAAATCAGCCGGAAGAAAAACGAGTCCCTTCAAGGAAAAGTGGTTGAGGTGTTGGTGGAAGGGGAGAGTAAGAAAGATCCGGATGTTTTATCTGGCCGCACGCGAACCAATAAACTTGTAAACTTTTACGGACCGAAACATTTAATTGGCCGTTTTGCTCATGTTCGGATCACTGAGCCTCGCACCTGGACGTTAAAAGGTGAGTGGATGGAAGAGTCTTCCGCTCATCAGGTGGGCAGCTGAACATGAAAGAAATTGCAAACGATCATCCTGCCTTGGTCCATGCTGCCCGATTGGGTAAACGTCTCTTGGAGGCTGAGGAGGTTCGGCGCTTTCGTCTGGCTGAAGAGCAAATTCAACGAAGCAACCGGGTGAACAAACTCATTGAAGAGATTAAAAGAAAACAGAAGGAACTGGTCCACGCAAAGCATTACGGGAAATCTGCATATATTCGTCAACTGGAACAGGAGCTTGACCAGTTACACAAAGAGATGGACAGTCTGCCAATTGTACGGGAATATCAGCAATCACAGGTAGAGATGAACGATCTGTTACAAACATTGACGAATATTGTCGCACAAGAGATTTCCGAAAAGCTGGATGTGGAAATCGGAGGAGATGCTGGAGGCGGTGGTTGTGGTAGTGGCGGCCCTTGCGGCTGCAAATAACTATATCAGTGACTGAACGACCTGAGAGGAATTTCCTGCAGGTCGTTTTTTTGTGCACTGACGGCTTTGGGCTGATGTTCCGGGCTTTTTTTAGCACCCTAGACGATCGCCCTGCATACTATTGATACTGAACGTTGTTTTGGAGGAGGGAGTATCGTGTCAAAAACAGATAACGGAATGCAATGCCGTGAGATCATTACCAAAGCGGTTACCGGTAAAGGCCGTAAGTTCTCCCAGGCAACCCACTCCATCCACCCCCCTGACAATATTTCCAGCATCCTTGGTGCTTGGATTATCAATCACAAATATGAAGCGAACCAGGTGGGGGATGTCATTGAGGTCTCAGGGAGCTATGACATCAATATGTGGTTTTCTTTTGACGAGAATACCAAAACAGAAGTGGCCAACCACACCGTAAGCTATGTGGAGCAGGTTTCACTAAGTTACTACGACAGTAATGTACGGGAGGGAACCACACAGGTAACGGCCATAGCCACTCAACCCCCCAATTGCGTTGAAGCGACCATTGCTGCTGATGGTTCATGTTTGGTTCGGGTGGAAAGAGAGCTTTATGTGGAGATGGTTGGAGAGACGAAGGTCTGCGTCATGGTGTGCCCTGGTGATTGTGATGATTGGGATGACAAAGTATTGGAGGGAACAGATACAGAAGAGACGGTTGATGACTTTGAAGATCTGGACCCGGATTTGGTTATTGATGACTTGAACGACTGATGGCTGTAACCATACCGTAAGCCCGTGGAGGCAGAAGCCTCCATTTTCTTTTATGTGCTAACCATGTATCCCTCAGTCACATAACATATCAACAGGTCTCTATTCGTAAATGCGAAAGGGGAAGCGATATGGAGCCGCTTAACCTTCCGATCCAAGGTGCAGTTAGTGAACAAACGATGCAGAACCAATTGGTGACATCACAAAACACGCTTGTATCCTCCATTCGTATAGAAGGTTTGCAAAACCGGTCATATGAGAATCAGATGATGACACTTAATGTAGAAGAAGCAGTAAATGGTGCAACTGACCGTGATTACAAAATTGCTGTTTTAAAGCTTCATGGTATTGCTGTAGCTGATAAAAAACTCCTTGTGACTAAAAAATATATTGTTTCTGTATTTCAAACCAAAGTGACCCGAATGTATCGCTCCCGTCAACAAAAAGCTTGGTTAGCTGGGAAAGCCTCCACGAAAAGAGAAACCTTCCAGAGTGTAGATTTAAATGAAAACACCAGGGAATGTCGGCGAGTAAAGACGCTTTCCATTCGGGCGCTGTATGCTTTGGGGTTGGATTATGGTGTGGTGAAAATTGGAATACGGGCGGGTAATATGGTTGAAGTACAGGATGTGATCCCAGGCCCCAAGCTGAATCGCGAGATGGAAAAAAGTTTTTTTCATGCGCTTTCCGGTTATGTAAAAAGTCTGCCCCACACCTTGGTTCCTTTGGATCAGGTCATCTTGGGTGCTGATCCTGAATTCATCATGCGAAAAAACAATGGAAGCCTGATTATGGCTTCAGACTATTTTCCCCGCTTTGGCAGGGTGGGGTGTGATGCGATCTGGTATGGGCAAAACCGATCAGCAAAGCCTCTGGTGGAGATTCGCCCGCAACCGACACGAGATCCCCGTCAATTGGTGATTCGGTTATATAAAGGGATGCTTCAAGCTTCAAAGCGAGTGAATATAACGGATGTTCAGTGGCTTGCGGGAGCTCTTCCCCATCCGGGATTTCCGCTCGGAGGTCATATTCATTTTTCTGGAGTATATTTGAATTTTAAACTTTTACGTGCTTTGGATCATTATTTGGCACTTCCTCTTGTACTGGTGGAAGATCCGATCGGGGTTCGGCGTCGCCCCCGATATGGATATCTGGGAGACTATCGAAACCAGTTCCATGGTGGTTTTGAATATCGAACCCTTCCCAGTTGGTTGGTATCTCCCACCTTAACCAAGGGTGTACTTGCTTTGGCAAAGTTGGTGGTGGCTCGTTATCCGATTTTAAAGGCGGATGATCTTAAGCGATATACAGTACAGAAAGCGTATTATGATGGAAACAAGGAGCAATTAAAGCCTATTGTCAGCAGGTTGTGGGAAGAATTGAAGGGGTTGGATGATTACCAACGGTATCAGCGTTATCTGGATTCGTTTTTTCGTATGCTGTTTTCGGATAAGACCTGGAATGAATCAAAAGATATACGAAAACTGTGGAAAATACCACCGTATCGTTGATAGGCATTGCTTGTTTGTGACAGAAGGGCGTGATACAATAAATATCGCGTATACCGAGAAAAAGAAAAAAATACAAGTTCGGAGGGGTCTTCAAGATGGCCAGGTATACTCCGATGATTAAACAGTATTTATCGATCAAGGCAAATCATCCGGATGCCTTTTTATTTTTTCGTTTAGGCGATTTTTATGAAATGTTTTTTGAAGATGCGATAAAAGCGGCTGAGGAACTGGAGATTACGCTCACTTCACGTGATGGTGGGAAAGAAAAGATTCCGATGTGCGGAGTGCCGTATCATTCAGCTGAAGTATATATCCAGCGCCTCATTGAAAAAGGTTACAGGGTAGCCATCTGTGAACAGGTGGAAGATCCCGCTTCGGCCAAAGGAGTGGTTCGGCGTGAAGTGGTCCGGGTCATTACTCCTGGTACCGTGATGGAAGAAAAAATGCTGACTGAGAAAGAAAACAACTTTTTGGTGGGGCTAACCTGCCGACAGGAAAATTTTGCTCTTGCAGCATGCGACTTGTCGACGGGAGAGTTTTATGTAACGGAGGTAACTGGCGGTCCGGAAGCGGTGATCGATGAGTTGGCAGCGTATCAACCAAAAGAAGTTTTGTTGAATTCCCATTTGGATCAAGATGTTGCTTTTAAGGAACATTTAAAGCTGCGCCTTGGGGCTCTCATTACCGTATTGCACTCGGAAGAGAATTCGATGAAGGAAGTCAGAAGTACGCTTCAAGAACGGTTTCCAGATTATCGGGAGGTATTGACCACCTCCCTTCTGGAAGAGGTGGCCGGATTGCTTCTGGCTTATTTGCATCAAACACAAAAGCGCGCTTTAGCCCATATGAACCGAATTGAACGCTATGATGCCGCCCGTTTCATGGTGCTGGATGCTTCAGCACGTCAGACCCTTGAATTAACCCGGTCTCTCCGGGAGGGGAAAAAAGCGGGTTCTCTTTTGGGATTATTGGATAGGACAGCAACCGCGATGGGAAGTCGGTTGCTCAAAAAATGGCTGGACAAGCCTCTTTTGGATATCCGGGAAATTGAAGAGCGTCAGGATGCAGTTGAGTCTTTGGTGAACCAACTGTTGCTTTTGGAGGATATTCATGACCGTTTGAAAGGTGTCTATGATTTGGAACGGTTGTCTGCTCGTATTGCTTATGGAACGGCGAATGCCCGTGACCTGCTGGCGCTCTGCCGCTCTTTAGAAATGATTCCCGATCTCAAAGAGTGTCTGAAGAATTCCGGAAGCAATGCTTTAAAACGCATTGCAGAAAAGCTGGACCCTCTGACAGATGTTCAAGAGCAGATAGAACAGTCCATTTCAGAAGATGCTCCGACCGGGCTAAAAGAAGGCCGATTGGTAAAAGAAGGTTATGATGAGGAGCTTGATCGGCTCCGGGAGATCCAGCGAAACGGAAAGACTTGGATTACACGTTTGGAACAGAGAGAAAGGGAAGAGACGGGAATTAAGTCACTAAAAGTTGGATTTAACAAAGTATTTGGCTACTATATTGAAGTGACCAAAGCAAATCTGCGTCACCTCCCTGAAGGGCGATATCAACGAAAGCAGACATTGGCGAATGCGGAGCGCTTTATTACCCAAGAATTGAAGGAACAGGAACGATTGATTCTGGAAGCAGAAGAAAAGTCTGTAGAACTGGAATATCAACTCTTTGCCGAGATTCGGGAACAGATTGCTGGAAAAATCCCCCGTATTCAACGCCTTGCCGATCAGATATCACGTTTGGACGCCCTTCACTCGTTTGCGGCTGTATCAGAAAAGAACCACTATGTTCGTCCAAAGGTTGCAAATGATCATCGGATTTACATTGAGAAGGGTCGCCACCCGGTGGTGGAATCCGCCTTGAATGAAGGGGAATTTGTGCCTAATGATACCCATATGGAAGCAGGCCAGGTTCTTTTGATTACCGGACCCAATATGGCAGGAAAGAGTACATATATGCGTCAGGTAGCATTAATGACATTGATGGCGCAGGTCGGATGTTTTGTTCCCGCAAACCGTGCGGAAATCGGATTGATTGATCGTATTTTCACCCGGATTGGCGCTGCGGATGATTTGGTTGGTGGACGGAGCACCTTTATGGTGGAGATGGATGAAACGCGTTTGGCTCTTTCTCAAGCTACTTCGCGCAGTTTGCTCCTTCTTGACGAGGTGGGCCGGGGAACATCCACTTATGATGGTATGGCTTTAGCTCAAGCGATTGTGGAGTATATTCATGACCATGTGGGGGCTAAAACCCTCTTTTCCACGCATTACCATGAACTGACACGTTTGGATGAGGATCTGGATCGGGTAGTTAATGTACATGCCCGCTGTGTGGAAAAAGAGGGAAAGGTTGTATTCCTTCATAAGCTGGAGCGGGGAGGAGCGGATAAGAGTTATGGTATCCATGTTGCGCAATTGGCAGGCATGCCGGATCAGGTGATCCAACGCTCCCAGGGTCTCTTGGAGATGTTGGAAGGGCGGATGCAGTCTGCCAGTACGGGGCAACTGGATTTATTTTCTTTTGGGGCTCCATCCCAAACCAACGCACCGATTCATCCGAGAGAAGCCGAGGTTCTGGATGCCATTCGTAAGTGGGATCTCCTTCATCATACGCCAATCGATACGATCCGTTTTCTGGATGACATGCAACGGAAATTGAAGAATATCCGATCTTCCGGAGGCGATTCGGATGGGTAAAATCAAAGTGATGGATGACCGTTTGGCCAATCAGATTGCCGCAGGGGAAGTGGTGGAACGACCGGCTTCCGTGGTGAAAGAGCTCGTGGAAAATGCCTTGGACTCACAAGCTGAACGGATCACCATCTCGATTGAAGAAGGGGGAATTCGGTCGATTCGTGTGACCGATGACGGTTCCGGAATGGATCGGGAAGATGCCGTTCTTGCTTTTGAGCGACATGCCACCAGTAAAATACGAAGAGAACGGGATCTTTTTTCCATCCGCTCATTGGGGTTTCGGGGAGAAGCATTGCCGAGTATTGCCTCTGTTTCAAGACTTACCTTGACCACTTCTGAGGAAGGTGGGGAGCCTGGAACACGGTTGGTTTTGGAAGGTGGGAAGCTGGTTTCCACGGAAGATGCGGTTCGCTCCAGTGGAACGGAAGTGATTGTAGAAGATTTGTTCTTTAATACACCGGCCCGTTTGAAATACCTTAAAACCGTCAACACTGAAATCAGTCATGTGGCTGATGTGGTGGGACGGCTGGCTTTGGCTCACCCGGATGTTTCCTTTCTGTTGACGCATAATGACAGGAAGCTCTTTCGTACTCCTGGAGATGGGAAAATGCTCCATGTGGTGCATGCACTGTATGGGAAACAGGTGGCTCAAAAGGTGTTGCCTTTTGCTGCGGAGGATATGGATTTTACCTTGGAGGGGCTGGTCGTTAAGCCGGAAGTGACACGGTCCAACCGATCTTACATTTCCACAGTGATCAACGGGCGCTATATTCGTAACATCCCGCTGACTCAAGCCATTCTAAGGGCATACGATACACTTCTTCCGATCGGTCGGTATCCCATTGTTGTACTTTCCATTATGATGGACCCCAAGCTGGTGGATGTGAATGTTCATCCTTCCAAGCTGGAAGTACGACTCAGTAAAGAGAAAGCGTTATGCCGGTTGATCGAAAATGGGATCAAGGATCTGTTTCGAAAGCAAACGCTGATTCCTGAAGCCGCCTATCCCCGACAGGAGCGATCTCCCGTTCAAGTCCGCCCGGTTCAGGAGCGGCTGAATTGGAATGAATCCGGCTCCAAATCAGAAGGAAATATTCCAAAACCCAAGGTGAAACAGGGAGAAGAGATTCTTCATGTTCGTGAATCCGGTGTCGACGATCCGGTGAAGTCGTCTGTTGAAGATCCGGCTTTGGCACAGCCAGCTCATCGGGAGTTGCCACGGGTGGAGCCTTCTCCGTCCCCTCTGAATCAGGAAACGCCTCAGTCAGAGAAGAAGCAGGATATCAAAGAAAAGCGGTTGCCGGATTTGCTTCCTTTGGCCCAGATTCACGGGACCTATATTATTGCCCAGTCTGAAGATGGTTTTTATATTTTGGACCAACATGCAGCTCATGAACGGATATACTATGAAATCTTTTATAACCGAATGAAGGAGCAGGATGGAAAGCAACAACCGCTTTTAGTTCCGATGACAGTGGAGTGCACCCCGTCAGAATCTGAAGCCATCCGGAATTGGATTCCCCATCTTACCGGACTGGGTATGGATATTGAGCCATTCGGCGGTACCACATTTCTCGTCCGTTCCCATCCCGCTTGGTTTCCGCAAGGAGATGAGGAAGCGTTAATCCGGGAAATCCTGGATTGGGTCAAAAGAGGGGAAAAGATGGATCTTGCCCGTCTCCGAGACGATGGAGCCAAGATGATGTCATGCAAGGCGGCGATCAAGGCGAACCGGCATCTTCGCAAGGATGAGATGGAAAGTCTGATCCGGCAGTTAAAAGAGTGTGAGACTCCTTTTACATGTCCGCATGGACGACCCATCTTTATTCGCTTTTCCACTTATGAGATTGAAAAGATGTTTAAACGGGTGATGTAAGTGGCAGTGGTTACAACATCCCGTCGTCCGGCAAAGAGGGAATTGGAAAGGGCCATGAAAATGGTCCGGCTCTTATGCGGGGACTTTCTTCCCCGTGAGGGCCGCTCCCTGAAGCGGATGATGGAGGAGGCTGACGTAAGCGGGATTGTGGTTGTTGCAAGTGAAGAGACATGGTGGGAAGATCGGATGGGGAACCGGTTTCGTTTTCATCCCAATCTGGCTGCGATTCGGGTAAAGGAGTTAGTTGGTGGAGGAGGCGATGCCTTGGTAACAGCTGCCAATCTGAAACAGGGTGACCGTGTTCTGGATTGTACATTGGGGCTGGGAGCAGATTCTATTGTGGCCGCTCATGTGGTGGGCGAAAAAGGAGAGGTGATTGGCTTGGAGAGCCAGCCTCTCATTGCTGCTTTGGTGGAAGACGGTATGAAACACTACGCTTCCGGCTCCTCTCGACTCCGAAGAGCCATGGGTTCGGTTCGGGTGGTTTGTGCGGATTATCGCGTGACCCTTCCCCGGCTGGAGGATCAATCCTTTGATGTAGTCATGTTTGATCCGATGTTTCGCAACACGGTCAAACGATCATCAGGGATTCAAATGCTGAAGGAACTGGCGGACCCGAACCCGCTAGATCCGGATTCCGTCCGGGAGGCGGTGCGAGTGGCCCGAAAACGTGTTGTTTTAAAGGAACGGCTGATGAGCGGGGAGTTTGAGCGTTTGGGATTTCGTGTGGTGAAGGAGGCGTCCAATCATGCCTTCGGCATCATCGAACCCTGATTTGAAAGACCTTTTAGTGATTGTCGGGCCGACAGCAGTAGGAAAAACGGCACTCAGTCTCACCCTTGCCCAAGATTTTCAGGGTGAGATCATTTCCGGGGATTCTATGCAGGTATATCGGTATATGGATATTGGAACGGCGAAAGCCACCACAGAGGAAAGAAAATCAGTTCCCCATCATCTGATCGATCTGGTAGACCCCGATTACCCCTTTTCCGTGGAAGAGTTTCAACGATTGGCAAGGGAGAAGATCATTGAAATACAGAGCAGGGGGAAGCTTCCGATGTTGGTCGGAGGGACTGGTCTTTATATCCAGGCTGTTACCCATGGCTACCGCCTTCCCGGCGTCAAAGAAGACCCGGAGTTTCGAAGGGAAATGCATCGTTTGGCAGATGAAAAAGGGAATCAATTCCTTCACAAGCGATTGCAGGAGGTTGATCCGATGACAGCGGACCGCCTTCACCCGAATGACCGTCGCCGGATTATCCGGGCTTTGGAAATCTATCAAAAAACAGGAGAGCCGCTTTCCAAGGGACAGACCTATGATCCTCCCCCGTACCGAATGTTATGGATCGGCTTAACGATGCCACGGGAACAATTGTATGAACGGGTAAACGACCGGGTAGACCAGATGATGAAGGAAGGTCTCCTGGATGAAGTAGAGGCGTTACGTCGCATGGGGTACGATAAGGATTCCGTGTCCATGCAAGCTCTTGGTTATAAAGAGTTGTTGTCGCACTTAAATGGGGAGATCAGTCTGGAAGAAGCGGTTCATCTGATCAAACGGCGCACCCGTAAGTTTGCCAAGCGGCAACTCTCTTGGTTTCGCAGGCTGCCGGAAATTCATTGGTTTGACGTGACATTTGAGCATTCCCAAAAAGAAATTCGACGTTTTGTTGCAGGAAACTTTCCTCGATATCAAGAATAGAGTAAACTAATGCCAAAACGTACATAGGAGGTACCTATTTTGAAGCAATCGATCAATATTCAAGACACCTTTTTAAATCAGATCCGCAAAGAGTCTGTCCCTGTCACCATTTATTTGGTCAATGGGTTCCAATTACGAGGAGTGCTTCGCGGCTTTGACAACTTTACGGTTGTAATTGATAGTGACGGAAAACAACAGATGGTATATAAACATGCCATTTCCACATTTACACCCGCCCGTCCGGTATCTCTGATGTCCAATGAAGATTCCAATAAAGAAGGTTAAAACCAAGTGATTCACACTTGGTTTTTCCATGTCTCGTCACCAATGACTGGGCGGATGCGTATACATAGATGAGCCGATTCCAGCAAAGAGGTGACAGATATGGCAAGCCGCGCAATCGCAAAGGAACCTTATCGTATCCAAGTGGTGTTGGATCACGGCAAAAAAGACACCTCTTTTGAACGGGTGGAGGATTCCGGGATGATCAGTGCTGGGGAAGAACATCTTCCATTAAAGCGCTGTTTGGAAGAGTTGGATCAATTGGTGGGGCTTTCCAAGATCAAGGCGTTTATTCATGAAATTTATGCATGGTTGACTGTCAATAAGCGTCGACTGGCCGCAGGCTTATTAACAGAAAATCAGGTACTTCATATGGTTTTTGAGGGGAATCCAGGAACGGGAAAAACAACGGTTGCTCGGATTATGGGAACGCTTCTCAAAGAAATGGAGATTCTGTCGAAAGGCCACTTGGTGGAAGTGGAACGGGCCGATCTGGTTGGAGAATATATCGGTCATACGGCTCAGAAAACACGGGATCATGTGAAACGCGCTTTGGGTGGGATTCTATTTATTGATGAAGCCTATTCTTTATCCAGGGGTGGGGAAAAGGACTTTGGCAAGGAAGCGATTGATACATTGGTTAAATCCATGGAAGATTACAAAAATGAGTTTGTTTTGATTTTGGCAGGTTATCCCGGAGAGATGAAACAGTTTTTGCGTTCCAATCCGGGTTTGCCTTCTCGCTTTCCGATTCATCTACGTTTCCCTGATTTTTCGATTGAAGAGTTATTGAAAATTGCGCAGGGAATGGTCCAGAAAAGAGAGTATCGGTTTTCAGGACCGGCTTTGCAAAAACTGAGACGACATCTGACAGAATCGGTTCGATCTCCTGGGGAGTCTTTTGGGAATGGACGATATATCCGGAATCTGGTGGAGAGCGCCATCCGTCATCAAGCGGTGCGTCTATTGAATAGTCGATATGTCTCCAAGGAAGACCTGATGATCTTAAATGCGGATGATTTGCGGTTTCGCGAATCGGAGGAATCCTCCTCCATTCCATTCCGGTATATTCCTTGAACGAGAGTAAAGCATGCTATAATGGGAATGAAAAGGTATGATCTCAGGGAGGATGAAGAAAGATCGAAGGCGATTTTGGGTTGGAGCGGGCGATTTTGGTTGGTTGCGGAAGCTACAGGGATGCAGAACATATCCAGTCCTCTCTTTTGGAGTTGGAGAGATTGGCAAATACAGCGGGTGTAGAGGTGCTGGATCATGTGATACAGTACCGGAAAACTCCCGATCCTGCATGGCTGATTGGGAGAGGGAAAGTGGAAAATCTTGCCGACCAGGTTTATAAAGAGAAAGCGGATATGGTTATTGTGGATCGGGAGTTGCTTCCTGGTCAGCAAATCAATCTGAAACGTATGTTGTCCTGTAAGGTATTGGATCGAACCCAGTTGATCCTGGATATATTTGCGATGCGGGCAAGGACGAGAGAAGGAAGGGTCCAAGTAGAGCTGGCCCAGTTGGAATATTTACTTCCCCGTTTGACCGGCATGGGGCATCACCTGTCCCGTTTGGGTGGAGGGATTGGCACCCGTGGTCCGGGGGAGAAAAAGCTGGAAACCGATCGACGGCATATACGCCGACGAATCCAGTATTTAAAAAAGGATTTAGAGCGGATTCGGAAACATCGTGATCTTCACCAATCCCGGCGTCGGAAAATGGATATGACACAGGTCGCTCTGGTCGGATATACGAATGCAGGCAAATCAACGCTTCTTAATCGCTTAACCGGGGCGGGAGTGCCGGCGGAAGACCGGCTCTTCGCCACCTTGGATCCAACATCCCGTTTTCTTGTTCTTCCATCAGAGGAAAAAGTGATACTGACGGATACGGTTGGATTTATCCGACGCTTGCCCCACCATTTGGTCGCGTCGTTTCGATCCACACTGGAGCAGGTGAGGGAAGCGGATCTCCTTCTGCATGTGGTGGATGCCAGTCATCCGGAAGCAACAGAACAAATGGATGCAGCGGAAGAGGTACTAAAGGAGCTGCATTCCGATCGGATTCCAGTGCTCACGGTTTTTAACAAAATCGATTCAGGTTGTGATCGGATTTTAACCGCGGAAGGAGAGTCCATTCGAATTTCCGCTTTGGATGATGGGGATTTAATTAGGCTGAAAGAGAAAATGGATTCCATGTTACATGCAGTGAATGTCCAGGGTTCAGCAGAAATTCCTGTTTCAAAAGGTGAAATCATTTCTTGTCTTTATAAGGAAGCGGACGTTTTTCAGTCAAAAGTGGTGGGTCTGACGATGAAGATGGATTTTCAATTGCCTTTGAGACGTTATGAGCGATTATCACAGGAAGTGAAAGCGTTTATTTGCAACATTTATTGAGATCAAACATGGAAATGGTGTTGAAACGTGTACAAGCATTTGAAGCATGGTGAGATTTTAAAACAGTGGAGAGAGGAAGCAGAAGACCGTATCACTCCTGCCGTTCGGAGGATTGAACGTCGTGTGGAAATGCACCAGTGGCGCCTGTTGGAAGCATACCGGGAGGCGGGGGTCAGTGAACAGCATTTGGCCTCTTCCACAGGCTATGGATATGACGATATGGGGCGGGAAACATTGGAAAAAATCGTAGCCCGTATTTTCGGGGCGGAACAGGCTCTGTTTCGTCCCCAGCTTATCTCTGGAACCCATGCAATTACTTCCTGTCTATTTGGTGTACTTCGACCGGGAGATGAACTTCTCTATATCACCGGCGCACCCTATGATACCTTGGAAACAGTGATTGGGAAAGGGAAGGATGGTTCGGGCTCTCTTGCGGATTATGATATCTCGTATCAAGCAGTACCTTTAACGCCTGACGGTCAAGTCAATTGGGAGGCGGTGGAGAAAACCGCAGGACCCCGAACTCGATGTATCGCCATTCAGCGGTCCAGAGGGTACTCAGACCGCGCTTCCTTTTCCGTAAAAGAGATTCGGGATATGGTTCACAGCGTTCGAAGAATTTGTCCAGATGCCGTTGTATTTGTGGATAACTGTTATGGCGAATTTGTGGAGGATGAAGAACCGACACATGTGGGTGCAGATCTGATCGCAGGTTCACTGATTAAAAATCCCGGTGGAGGACTGGCTAAATCGGGGGGGTATATTGCAGGGAAAAAAGAGTGGGTGGAACGAGCCTCTTCACGATTGTTTGCCCCAGGAATTTTGGCGGAAGGGGGAGCGACCCATGGATATATGCGGGACTTTTATCAGGGGTTTTTCCTGGCTCCCCATGTGGTGGGGGAAGCATTGAAAGGAGCTCTTTTTTCTGCTGCGATTCTGGAAATGGCCGGTTTTGAGACCACTCCTCGATACAACGATCCCCGAACGGATATCATTCAGTTGATTCGCCTGGAGAAGCCGGAATGGTTAGTGGCCTTCTGCCAAGGGATTCAGGCTGCATCACCGGTGGATGCCCATGTTTGTCCAGAGCCTTCTCCGATGCCAGGGTACAAAGATCCGGTCATTATGGCAGCAGGAACCTTTGTTCAAGGTGCAAGCATTGAGCTGTCTGCTGATGGACCGCTTCGGCCCCCATATTTGGCTTATATGCAGGGGGGACTTACCGCTTCCCATGTAAAAATCGGGGTATTGACAGCACTGGACCGAATGCTGGATTACGGAAGCAAGAGTTGACCGTAATGGGAGTTATTGATTGGAGGAAGAAGGAAATGGAATTTGTTTGGTGGATTCTCATTGCTGTATTGTTTCTGCTCGGATTTGCGGGTTTGCTCATCCCGGTTCTTCCTGATGCACCTCTTTTGTTTCTCGGCTTTGTCATCTATCACTTTTTGATTGATCCAGATAGTTTATCCATGTCTTTCTGGATTGGAGCATTGGCCGTTACGGCTATTGTAATCATTACGGATTATATAGCGGGTGGGATTGCCGCCCGAAGCTACGGAGGTTCCCGCTGGTCCATCCCGGCTGCGATCGTTGGAGCTCTGGTCGGGATTCCGATCGGCCCTTTAGGAATCATTTTGGGTCCTTTGGTTGCGGTGATGATCGTTGAATTTATCCGACAAAGGGATTGGAAGGAAGCGCTGAGGGCTGGGTTTGGTACATTGGTTGGATTTTTGGGTGGTGTATTTGTCAAAGGTGTGTTGATGGCAGGGTTGTTGGTTTGGTTTTTCGTATTGGTCGTTTAGATGATTGTAAGATAGAGATGAACACAAAAAAAGCTGATTCTTTTATGAAAGGGAATCGGCTTTTTTTGTTTTGAAATGAAAAAATATGATGATCCTTACAATCGTTACGTATAAAAACTTTTTCTTTGAAAAGGAGTCCATCCTTGGTTAAGATGATATCAGAATGAACCGTACATGGCAGTAGCAGGATGCCTAGCTTGAAAGGTATCCGAAATTGCTTCAAGAAAGAACATCTGTCGTATTCTATCATTCCTATAGTCTTTCTATTCCTGATCTGATGATAGGATGATACGTATACGGGTTCATGTCAGAATGGTAAAGCTCGTCTTTAGAATTGTAATGGGGGTTATTGATTGGAGGAAGAAGGAAATGGAATTTGTTTGGTGGATTCTCATTGCTGTACTGTTTCTGCTCGGATTTGCGGGCTTGCTCATTCCGATACTTCCTGATGCACCATTTCTGTTTCTCGGTTTTTTAATATATCATTTTTTGATTCATCCGGACAGTTTATCCATGTCTTTCTGGATTGTAGTGATGACAGTGATGGCTATGATAGTCATTACCGATTATATAGCAGGCTGGATTGTTATCCAAAGCTACAGGGGCTCCCTTAGGTCCATCCCGGCTGCGATCGTCAGATTTATCCGACAAAGGGATTGGAAGGAAGCGCTGAAGGTCGGGGTTGGTACATTGGCAGGATGCTTGGGCAGTGTGATCGTCAAGGGAGTGTTGATGGCGGGGTTGTTGATTTGGTTTTTTATACTCCTAATCTAATTGATTGAAAAGCCGACTTCGATTGAAATCGGCTTTTTTTATTACCCATTTTTGAACCGACTGTATAGCTGCCTTTTCCGACTTATGTTTTCTAGAATAATAATACTGTATCGAGTTGAGAAAGGGGGAGGGATATTGAAGGTAGGAGTCGTTGGAGCAGGCGTAATGGGAGAAAATCACGTTCGTGTGTATCTATCACTATCCAATGAGTGCCAACTGGTCGGAATCTATGATAATCATTTTGAACGGGCACAGAACATTGCGGATAAATATGGTACCAAATATTTTAATAGCCTGGAATCTCTTCTGGATCATGTGGATGCTGTCAGCATTGCTGTTCCTACAGAACTTCATTATCAGGTTGGCATGCAGTGTATTGATCATCATGTGGATATTTTGATGGAAAAACCGATCACTGCAACTGTTTCCGAAGCTGAACAATTAATTCGTCATGCAAACAAAAATAGGACAATATTACAGGTTGGACATATTGAACTATATAATCCAACGGTTGCCGAACTGAAGAATATTTTAGCGAATGAAGAAATGCTGGCCGTTGATGTTCATCGAATGAGTCCCTTCGATGCCCGTAATTTGCATGTGGATGTTGTAAATGATTTGATGATCCATGATATATACATTTTAGATTATCTAACCAATCATCGTATTCAAAACTTCTATGGGATGGGTCAACTGTTTGATGATACGATTAAACACGCTATTGTGGTGGCCCGGTACACCAATGGAATCATAGCGCAATTAACAGCCAGTTTTAAAACAGAGGAGAAAGTACGAACGCTTCGTGTAATAACGAAAAATGCCTTCATACAGGCTGATTTATTGGAGAATAAAATTCTGATTTCCCGCTCTACAAACTTTTTTAAGAATAAGTGGCAGATCAATTACAGTCAAAAAAATATTGTTGAAAAGGTTTTTGTTCCTTGGCATGAGCCATTAAAAAAACAACTATCTGATTTTATCACCTCTGTTAAAACGAAGGAACCACCCAAAGTAACGGGAGTGGATGGTCTGAATGCGCTCGAAGTTACCAACCGGATCCATGAGTATATGAAAAGATATTATTCCAAATTTCCAAAGGAGATGTAATGATGGTTCATCCAAGCGTACACGTTCCATCCTCTTGTGTAATTGGTGAAAATGTTGTGATTGAAGAAGGTGTCACTCTTGGCGAAAATGTTCAAGTGGGACATCATTCTGTTTTGCTGAAGGGAACGATTTTGGAAGAAGATATCATGATTGGGTGCAACTCCGTATTGGGATGTCAACCATTTAAAAACTCAAGAATACAACATGAAAACAATGCTGAAGGTGAGCTATATGTAGGGAAGGGCAGTCGGATTGGGAATGGGACTATCATTTATTCCGGTACAAAACTGAGCCGTGAGGTAATGGTCGGAGATTTGGCCAGTATCAGAGAAAATACGGTTGTCGGGCAGGCTACAGTGATCGGAAGAAATGCAATGGTGGAATGCCGGACATTGATCGGAGAACGTTGTCTCATTCAAACCAGTGCTTATATTACAGCAGATATGGTTCTTGAGGACGATGTCTTTATCGGTCCCGAAGTATCCACTTCCAATGATAAATACATGGTTCGTACATCTACATCATTAAAAGGGCCACACATTAAGGAAGGTGCCAGTATTGGAAACAATGCAACGCTTCTTCCCGGAATTATTATCGGTAAAAATGCAATGATTGGTGCCGGAGCTGTTGTCACGAAGGATGTAACGGATGGTTGCACTGTAGCAGGGGTTCCCGCAAGGAAGATTCCCTAATATTCTATTATTTATAAAGGAGCGTCATCAATGGATTTATCACTGAAAGATAAAAAGGTGCTGGTAACCGGTGGTTCCAGAGGGATTGGCAAAGCCATAGCAGCCAAATTTGTGGAAGAAGGAGCTCAGGTCGGGATTATTGCACGGTCGCAGGATGAATTGGAACAAACAGGGTGGGAAATCGGTGCTACCATTTATCCGGGTGACATATCCAATCAACAGGAAAGGGTTCGCATCTTCAATACTTACCTGAATGATGTGAAACGAATCGATGTTTTGGTTAACAATGCGGGTGCAAGTTATGGAGCTTCAGTAATGGATACAGATTTAAAACGGTTTGAAGAAGCAATGCAATTAAATTTTCATGCCGCGGTGCATTTCAGTAAGTTGGCTGCTGAAAAAATGAAGGATCATCAATGGGGTTCCATTATTAATATTTCCTCCATTTATGGAAGGGAAGCAGGAGGAATTCCCGCATACAATGCCTCAAAAGCTGCACTCATCAGCTTTACGAAAGCTTTTTCCACCGAAGCCATCAAGCACAATATCAGGGTGAATGGGATTGCACCAGGAGCGATCTTTCACCTGAACAAAGCCTGGAAAAAACGATTGGAAGATAAGAAATCGATGGAACAATATGTAAAAAACAGAATTCCGGCAGGGCGATTTGGCACACCGGAGGAAATTGCAAATGTGGCTGTGTTTCTCGCTTCTGACAAAGCTTCATGGATTGTTGGAGTCAATTTGAATGTGGATGGAGGCCAGTCACACTTGAATTTTTAATTTTTTCGTAATTGGAGGTCTAAAAGATGAGAATTCCCATCCAAAACAGCACCATCTTAGTAACCGGAGGGGCTGGATTTATCGGCGGTCATTTAGTTGACCGATTATTGGAAGAGCAACCGAAACAGGTAATCGTGGTCGACAATCTTTTTGTTGGGGAAAAAGCGAATCTGTCCGATGCGTTGAAGAAGGGTGTGCTTCTCTATGTAGATGATGCCGAAATCGAAGGGTGCCTGGATTCTGTTTTCAGTCGGCATTCCATCGATATTGTATTCAATTGTGCTACCAAAGCTCTGAATTATTCCTTTCTGAATCCATCCAATGCTTTTATGACCAATGTTGTGGTCATAAAAAATCTGCTGGAATTGCAAAGAAAGAAGGCATTTCAAACACTGTGTCATTTTTCCTCTTCAGAGGCATATGGTTCATCGGTCTATGAACCGATGGACGAAAACCATCCATTGCAACCCACAACCACTTATGCCGCGGGAAAAGCGGCGGCAGACCTAATGCTTCAAAGTTATGTAAGGATGTTTGATTTAGATGCATTTATTGTCAGGGCATTCAATAACTATGGGCCGAGACAAAGCAATCACCGAGAACTGGCCGCTGTCATTCCAAAAACCATTGAAAAAATTCTTTCGGGAGAAGCACCGGAAATACACGGGACAGGTCAACAGAAGAGGGATTTTATTTATGTGGGGGATACCGTTGAAGCTGTGATAAACGTGTTTTCCAAACTGAAACCGGGAGAGGTTGTCAACATTTCGGCGGACAGTCAGGTTGCGATTGGAGAATTGGTTGAAAAAATCGCCCAATTACTTAGGTACAATGGAGACATTGTGCAACGGGAAGCCCGAAAAGCAGATGTCATAAGCCACAATGGTTGCAATCAAAAGCTGAAGACTCTGGTTCGCGACTTAAGATTTACTCCCTTGGAGCAAGGTTTGAAAGAAACGATTCGTTGGTACAAAGGAGGAAAATGATGAAGGTATTGCTGGGTCCCATCAATAATGCCGGACAGCCTATAGCATTGACTAAAGAACTGAGAAGGCAAGGGGTGGAAGCTCATTGTCTCACATATCAAAACCATAAATATGGCTATGGGGCTGATAAAGAAGTATGCTTTGATCCATATAGTCGAGTGGATGTTCAATTTCAGACGTTACAGGAATGTCTTAAAGAGGATTATGATATTTATCATTTCTGGTTTCGATCTTTATTTTATGGCGGATTTTATGAGTATTTCACGGGACTTGACTTACCGATCATAAAAAATCGGGGCAAAAAGATTGTGCATAGCTTTACTGGATTTGATTTGCGATTTCAATCGGAGTGTATGCAAAAAAATCCGTATAATGTATTTCAATACGGTTGGAAAAATATATTTAGTGAAGAATCCGCTCGGAAATATTTGAATTTTTTGCGGTATTTTGTTGATGAATTTGTTGTCTTAGATGAGGAATTGCAGAGCTACTTGCCTGAAGCGAAAATTATTCCCAGAGTTCTCGATTTGGATGAATGGGAATATATCGGGATCAAAGAGACGGATTGTCCGCTTGTTGTTCACGCTCCTTCTTCTCCAGCGATTAAAGGAACCCCATTTGTCAATCAAGCTGTACAACAGTTGAAGGAAAAAGGATTAAAATTTGAATACAGAGAAGTGACAGATCTGAAACATCGAGATGCGATGGAGCTATATAAAAGAGCAGACATTGTGATTGACCAGTTATTGATCGGGTGGTATGGGGTGTTAACGGTAGAGGCCATGGCACTTGGAAAACCGGTCATGGTTTATATTCAGGAAGACCTGTACCAGCCATCCCAAACGATCCCTGTTGAAAATGTAAACCCTGACAATCTGACGGAAAAGCTTCGTAATCTGATCCAAGACTTCGATAGGAGAAAAGATCTTTCCCGTCGTGGCAGGGCGTATGTGGAAAGCGTGCATGATGTAAAGAAAGTGACGAAAAAATTAATTGGCTTATATGAAAGCGTACTGAAGGAAAAAGAAAGAAGAGAGTTTAGCCCTGAATCTTTTGATGATCTTCTTTATTTTAAAGAACAATATATCGATTCCGTAGGAGCGGTCCCCTACAAGCCACTATTAAAGCAGAAAACGGTTCAGTACGAAAAATTAGTGCAACAGCTTAATCAATTAAGACCCAAAGCAAATCGGTCTGACCGATTGCAAGAAGAAGTGAATCAGTTAACAAGGAAATTAAAAAAATATGAAGGAGGCTAGCTTCACACACTGTGTTAAAAAGCTTGGCTACTGAATTGAGTGCCAAGCTTTTGTTTGTCTAAACTATGAAGTAAAAAAGATCCATGGTGAAGTAATCTTTTTATCCACTTTTTTCTGGTATTCAATCTCAAGTCTTGGATGTAAACGAATGTAATATCCGTAGGTTCCGATATATTGACTTTTACGCCAACGGGTACTGATAAAATAAACAGACCCTCTTTTCTGTGGAGCAAGCGTGAGACAGATACCATGATTGGACTTTTTGCCAGAAATCCACTGTTGAACCAGTGAAGTCAAATCCAAGCTATACCAATTGTACTTCCAAGGATAATTCGTATCGAAAGGTTTGTCTATGGTTATAGATCCAATCGGCTCTTTTGATATCGAGGGATACTTTCTATCTATTAAGTGTTGAATACTCCAGGACGATTCGACCGCATAGCAGTTTAGAACAGGATTCCCTATGGATGGCATGCCCATAAACAGTTTCAGTGTTGCTGCAGTAACTTCAAAGAAGGCCTCGGAATCCAGTTTAAACTGTATGTAAACCTGAGTTTCCTCGTTGTGATTGGATGTTTCACGGGTGATCGTAAGATACTCCTCTTTTAACTCAGTCTCTACTCTGTTGGAAGCAGTCACATCATATTTCGGACGCACTTCTTTTCTTACTTGTTGGGGAAGAGCAAAAATCGTTTGATTCTCTTTCTTGGCTTCTACATAGGGTTGGATCGTATCCATCATCTTTTTGATTCTAGCGGTATAGGTATGGTTGGCATGAACCTCTTTCTGACCGCTTGTTGCAATATGTTTACGTAAACCGGGGTTGTGTAGCAATCGGTTTACCTGCTGAAGGGTTTCTGTTCGATTGGAGCTGATTGCTACATGCCGGTCTCTTATAAAATGATTTCTGACAGCGGGCGTATCGATGGTCAGGAGAAGCCCACCACTTCCCATGCATTCAAAGGTTCTTCGGGTGAGTAAGATCGGTTCATTTTGTATTCCCAAAATGATTTTGGCTGAATTGTATATTTTAGGTACATACTGATAGTCAACAGGTTCCTTAATGTACTTTTCGGGCAGATCAAAAGGAAGTTTATGACGATGCTCTTTCCAGCCGTTGCCCCAAATTGCGATGTCGTATCCCTCTTTGATCAGAGGTTCCAGCAAAATTTTCAGGCTTTCCATCCGAAGGGGAACGGAGTTGATGCTTAAGGGGTTGAAACTGCCGACCAGAGCAATGTCGGATTGGAATTCAGGGATCGGAGTTTGACTGCAATGAAGGGTGGGTTTAATGGCGAAAGGCAAATAGGCGGAAGGGATTCCAAGCGTTTTATATACGTTTTCAAAACCGATGGCATGGGTAAAAATAAAGTCAGGTGCTGCCATCTCAGCCATATATTTTCCCCAAATATCCGTATGGTTTGGATCTTCAAATGACCAGAATACATGAAAAGCACGGTGATCCCTACAATAATTACGCACGATTTCAAGATATCTTTCTCTTTGAAAATGAGTCCATCCCGTAGTTAAGATAATATCCGGACGAACCGTTTCCAAATGCTTTTTTAGTTTTATAGTAGTAGCAGGAAGCTCAGGAATAGGAGAATAGTTGGGTATAGCTAGAGGAATATTTAAGTCTTTAAAAGCATCTGGAATTGTTTCAAGGAAGAAGTCATGGTGTTCTAAATGAAACCACTGTTTCATCGTACCACTCCTATAGCATCTTATTGATCCAATCATATTCCTGTTCCGATTGCAGGATGACAACGTTTTGTATGCAGTTTAGTTTGGGTGAAGCCGTAGGCTCGTCATATGTAATCTGTTTATCCAAAAAGGAGAATCTCATGAATATGAGTAGGGAGAATAAAGGAAAGCAATTAATATACCAACAGGCAGTGCTCCTAACTTTTTATGTTAAATTTCCTTACATGCATTGACAATATAACCTCACATGGGTATAATGATATCAAAGTTGAATGTAAAGGAGGCGCTGCTGATGAGCGATGAAATCCGTCGGAATATGCCTCTTTTTTCGATGGGAATTGTTACGGACCTGACAGAACTGTCATCTCGACAGGTTCGCTATTATGAGCAGCAGGGCCTGATTCGTCCAGTTCGGACGAAGGGGAATCAGCGGTTGTTCTCGTTTAATGATGTTGACCGGTTGCTTCAGATCAAATCCCTGATGGAAAAAGGGGTTAATATTGCCGGTGTCAAGGAGATGTTGCGTGAAAAGGATCAGCAACAAGCTCAGGAGGCACAGCCGGAGCCGCAGCCACAGGAAGTGACCAAGCCGGATCTGTCGGATGCGGAGCTTCACAAGCTTCTGAAGCGGCAATTGTCGGAGCTGGGATCGCGACCGAATCAGAGCCACTTGATTCGCGGAGAATTGTCTCGTTTCTTTCATTAATCACACAACTTGAAGGGAGTTCCGTTGATGGCGAAAAATATGACAAAAGAAGATGTCTTGAAATCGGTTGAAGAGAACAATGTGGAGTATATTCGGCTTCAGTTTACGGATCTTTTGGGAACGATCAAGAATGTGGAAATACCGAAATCCCAATTGCCCAAAGCATTGGATAACAAACTGATGTTTGACGGTTCTTCAATTGAAGGATTTGTCCGAATTGAAGAATCCGACATGTATCTTTACCCGGATTTGGATACGTGGATTATCTATCCCTGGGGGGGTACGGAAGACTCCCGCGTTGCCGGTCTGATCTGTGATGTCTATACTCCTGACGGAAAGCCTTTTGCCGGCGATCCGCGCGGCATTCTGAAAAAGGTGTTGAAAGAAGCGCAGGACATGGGCTTTTCTGCCTTTAATGTCGGTCCAGAGCCGGAGTTTTTCCTCTTCAAAACCAACGATCAGGGAGAACCGACGATGGATCTGAACGACAAGGGCGGATATTTTGATCTCGCTCCATTGGATCTGGGTGAAAACTGTCGTCGGGATATCGTGGTCACGTTGGACAAAATGGGTTTTGAGATGGAGGCTTCTCATCACGAAGTGGCTCCTGGGCAACATGAGATTGATTTTAAATATGCCAATGCAGTGACGGCAGCCGACAATATCCAGACCTTTAAGCTGGTGGTCAAAAATATCGCCCGTCGCTACGGTTTGCATGCTACCTTTATGCCGAAGCCGCTTTTCGGGGTAAATGGTTCTGGAATGCATATCAACCAGTCCTTGTTTCGGGAGAACGAGAACTCATTCTATGATCCGTCAGATGAATTGGGATTATCCCAAACCGCTCGCCAATATCTAGCCGGTATTTTGAAGCACGCCAGGGCATTTACAGCTGTCACCAATCCGTTGATTAACTCCTATAAACGTTTGGTTCCCGGTTATGAGGCTCCCTGTTATGTAGCCTGGTCACCGACAAACCGGAGTCCCCTGGTTCGCATTCCAGCCTCCCGCGGAATGTCGACCCGGATTGAGGTGCGAAGCCCGGATTCCTCTGCCAACCCGTACTTGGCACTTGCAGTCATGTTAAAGGCAGGCTTGCATGGAATTAAAAACAAGATGGAACCACCGAAAGAAACGGACCGGAACATCTATGTGATGGATGAAGCAGAGCGGGAAAAGGCCGGAATCCAGAGCTTGCCGGCAACGTTGAAAGAGGCGTTGGATGAGCTTAAGAAGGATGCAGTCATCGGTGACGCCTTGGGTGAACATGCTCTTGCTCACTTTATCGAAGCCAAAGAGATTGAATGGGATATGTTCCGTACCCAGGTTCATCCCTGGGAGCGGGAACAGTATATGTCACTGTACTGAACAAAAACCCCCGAAAGGGGGTTTTTGTTTGCTGATAAAAATACTTTCAAAAAAAGATATGGAGTCAATTACCCTAAACCCCCTTTCGGGGTGCTTATATTTTCAAACAAGTTTGTTTTACAAACAAAATAAATCGATCAAAGAAATCCATAATAAATTCAAAAGCTTATATAAGAGTGATTCAGGTTTGACGTTGATGGTATGATACATTTATGGGATTCAGAAATGGATCTCCAGTCAATGGACAACAAATGTATGTACATAAAAGGAGAATGATCATGGAAGAGGCGAATTCCAGGCAATCCTATGAATTTTTGGCTGATGATCCAAACTTCAACGTTAAGCCCGTTATCATTTCATTAATTATCGGCGCTTTCTTTGCCATATTGAATGAAACACTATTAAATATTGCATTTACCACATTGATGGAACAATTTTCCATATCCGAATCGACGGTTCAATGGATGGCAACAGGTTTTATGCTGATCATGGGGATTATGACACCCATATCCGCATTGTTCATTCAATCATTTACCACAAGACAAATGTTTTTGGGTACCATGATCATTTTTACAGTAGGTACAGTTATTTGTGCCATCGCTCCTGCTTATTCGACCTTGCTTGCTGGAAGATTATTGCAAGCGGTGGGCACAGGTTTATTGATCCCGGTTATCTTTCATACCTTTTTGCTGGTGTTTCCTCCTCGCCGTCGTGGAACGGTGATGGGAACCGTTGGGCTGGTGATTATGTTTGCCCCAGCGATTGGACCCACTTTATCCGGTATTATTGTAGAATATCTGGGCTGGAGATATCTGTTTCTTACCGTTGTCCCATTCACTCTTTTCTCCATTGTATTTGCTTTTATATTTCTTAAAAATGTGGGTGAAGTGACCAAACCCAAGCTGGATCTCCTGTCTGTTTTGCTCTCAACCACTGGTTTTGGAGGGATTGTTCTGGGGTTTAGCCTGACAGGGGAAGGGAATTCAGGATTCTCTGCCCCCGTTGTGTGGAGTTTGATCGGTTTGGGGATGGTTTCCCTTGTATTATTTACGCTCAGACAAATTCAATTGCCGGAACCTCTTTTGGATTTGCGTGTGTTTCGATATCCAATGTTCACTCTAGCGCTGATACAATTTATGATCATTATGATGCTGATGTTTTCATCTGAAATTATTTTACCCATGTACCTGCAGGGATCGTTAGATGTCCAGGCTGCGACTGCAGGACTGATTTTACTGCCGGGTGCCTTGTTAAATGGTTTTATGTCACCGGTAATGGGGAGGCTGTTTGACAAGTATGGTCCCCGAATGCTGATGATCCCAGCAACGTTTGTGTTAACTGTAACCATGTTTGCGTTAAGCCGAATTGGGTTGACCACCCCGCTCTGGTATATCATGATTTGCTACCTTTTATTGATGTTGTCTGTTTCTGCGGTCATGATGCCGGCGCAAACCAACGGATTGAATGAACTTCCGAAAAGGCTTTATCCACACGGAACAGCGATGATGAATACACTGCAACCCGTATCTGGAGCGATTGGTGTCTCCGTATTTATAGGGATGATGACATCCAAAAAGAACGCGTATTTGGAGAATGTCCAAAACCCTCAAGACCCCGATGCGGTTCGTCAAGCGCTTGTCTCTGGAGTGGAGTTTGTCTATCTGGTTGTATTTGCAATTGCGGTTATTGCATTTATCCTTTCATTGTTTGTCAAAAGAGCCATGCCGAAAGATGTAACTTCAGATGCAATAGGGAATGAAGGGACGTAGACAAAAAGAGGGCTTTCAGATTTAGAAAGCCCTCTTTTTGTTTTCTGCCCGGTGACGCTCATTCCCATCAAGTCATGGACCCCCAGAAAACCAAACCGCCAATGATATATAGGAGGCTCCATTGCCATAGCCGAAAATAGTTGTAAGGAAATGGTTTGGATATCTTAATCGTTATCAGCCATACCGTTCCATAGCCAAAATAGTAAAGCCCTAATAGAGTAAGCAGAAACTGTTCATGAATGATGATGTTTGTAAAAAGGATAAGAAACAGAACTGTGGAGGTAGCGAATAGATCAAAACTGATCCAGTGCCATCCACAACGGGACATTGTCCACTTCTCCATTCTGTTATGAGCATCATCTTGTTTTTTCTCTGGTCTTAACAACTGGATTTCTCTGTCTCCCATAAATGTGTGTGCAAGAAAAGCCAGTCCGCTTAAGACAGCAGCGATCAAAACAGGGACGTTCATCCAATCACCCCATCACCTATTGTTTTTGATGATCTCTTCGCCAATGATTTTCAACATTTCACGTTGAATCCATCCACTGAAATAGCGAATCACAAGCCAATACAAGGAGAACTTTCTCTTGGCAACGTGTGAGGTACAATGAATTCGGGTTTCTGTACGGATGTTCATATATCTTTCTCCGATCTGTTCAAACGAGAAATTCCAAACCACTTTTACATAGTTCGGTTGTTGAAAAGTCCTGAAATTTTCTCTAGCGATCTCCAATAAATTCCCCTTCAATGTCCACGGTTGTCCAACTATTCCCAGCACTATTTCATGTTCATTTTCATCCAGGAATATGAATCCCTTGTTTATAAGACCGTTTATCGTTATTTTTCGAGCAGGTACAACACCACGCAGAGAAAAAAGAATTCTGATGATGGATGAGACTCCAAAGTCCACATGATAAACAAGTGATATATCAGAGATGGTTTCCGATATCAACGAATATTCATTTTTCTTATCAAAATCCCAGTTCGGCAGGTATTGATCAATTAACATGGAATCAATCCCTTTATATATTACGATATCGCAATAATCGTTTAAAAAAGACAGGTTCTTACATTTTCGTTTTTTGGTGAAGGTGAATCGTTTCAAAAACGACGATCGCCAAAATATATATTCAATTTTTGATGAACAAACCTTGCACCTGTTACAGGTCTTCCCATGAGAACACGTGGAAGAGTAACCTTTCTTTTGTGATTTCCTGCTAAAATTGTCAATTCATCACCCCTTTGCAATACATTCACTTCATCTTTTGTAATGAAAGGGAGTATCAGTTTTAGTACGTATTTTCCCTGTTCCCACTTGATTTCTTCAATCATTCCCTTATACAGCACGGAACCCGCATCCACGTGGGCAAATGCCTCGTCAGCAACTCTGTTCAATGATGGAAGTCCTGTTACTTCGTTTTGCATGAATGGAACGTTTAGAATCGGTATGGGGGAAAAAGAAGCTTTAATTTCCTGTAGATATTCATTCTGTTTTGTATGCCAACCTTGAAAATAGCCCATGCCGGCTTCTTCAGGGAATATCTTGTTGACGACAATGGCATCCGTACGAAAACCAAAGAAATTTAAATATGTAAAGGAACGGCGGGCTTCAGAGATGACCATTTTTTCAGGATTTATGACGATGCGTACAGAGGTCATATCGGACTGAAAAATGAGGCGATGCATTTCTTCCAATTCGCGCCCCAACTGTTCGATGGAATCCATTGTCTGCGGATTAGGGAGTTCCAGTCCTCCGGTAACTGTCTTAGCCACTGGTCTCATAACTTTTACCAACTGCTTTTCATATGGAAAGATTTTTTCCAGCCACCATTTTAATAGGTTTGGGTAGCTTAACAGTCGAAGTGTTTCGCCTGTAGGGGCGCAATCGACAATAATGGTGTCAAATGTACTACTTTTCATATATTGTTTGATTTTCAGGAGACTAAATAACTCTTCCATTCCTGGGAAAACAATCATTTCTTCTGAGGTGATATCATCTAAGTCCGCCCACTCCATGACTCCTTGAAACCATTTTTGAACAGCACCCCAATTTTTTTCAGTTTCTTTTAAAGGGTTTACTTCCACCCCCCACAAGTGGTCTGAGATGGGAACAGGATCATTCTTGAGAGGGTGATTAAAAGAATCAGATAAGCTATGAGCGGTATCGGTACTCAATACTAATGTACATTTTCCTTCTTCCGCCAATCGCAATCCAGTAGCGGCAGCAATACTTGTTTTCCCAACACCGCCTTTTCCTGTGTACAAAATCACTCTCATACCTTATCACTCCATACTATTACGATATCGTAATATTTATCTAAAAAAACAGGTGTTCAATCCTCAATTGGAATATTTCTCAATTTTGTTTCTTTGTTTCTTTGCGGTTGATCTGACTCATTTTGTATGGCTTTAGCCACTTTTACAGCCAAGGACATAAATTGTTGCAATTCTTGTGGGGTTAAAGCCATCTGTACACGATCAAAGAGGTGATTGATTTTTTTCTTAGCCGTTTGAGTAACACCCTCACCGTCAGCCGTCAATTTTACAAGATATATACGACGATCTTTCAAGTCTTTCTCACGCTGGATCAGCTTTCTCTTTTGTAAACGATGGATCATACTGGTTAATGTACTTAATGGTGCTCCTAACTGTTGAGCTAACTCAGACATGCTTAATTCACCATAATAATCCAAGAAAAGCAAGGTCGTCAGTTCGGAATGGGTTAACTTTTGCTCCAGCTCTTCCATCAGAGTATCCAGTTGAAATGGACGAAGTCCTTTTTTTAAGAAAAACTCCATCAGTTGTTCCATGAATATTCACCTTTAGACAGCGATTTTATTACGATATCGTAATATTTATTTGTACTTTACTACGATTATCATGGTTAGTCAAGGGATTTGGGGTAAAAGAATCAAACGTTGATTTCGACATCAATTGAAAAACATTTTCCAGATCTACTGAAACCACTGTTGAGATCACTATTCCACCACACAGTAAAATGATATTTGAATTAATTGGCATATTTACAAAGCAGGACGTCTGTTTTAGGAAATGCGAACGGGAATCCTTCCCATTTCAATGGGGTAGATGAAAGCGAGCGCACCACGGACGACCGAAGGGAATGCCTGTGGTGCACTTCCTTCGGTCGCACCACGGGCACTTCCTTCGGTCGCACCACGGGCACTTCCTTCGGTCGCACCACGGGCACTTCCTTCGGTCGCACCACGGGCACTTCCTTCGGTCGTCGGACGAGGGGGGGATTCCCCCCCTCGTCCGACAATCCGATCAGACCATATGTTAAAGAAAACTCGCTTGAAATATAGCCAATTTCCATTATTTTCACTATACTACATGTATGGGAAAAGAGAACATCAAGCATGCGAGAACCTGTGTCTATAACGTCAATTATCATATCGTTTGGTCCGTCAAATACCGCAGAAAAATACTGGATGCGGAAATCGAATCCTATCTGAAAAAGCTTTTTCAAGAGATCGCGGAAGAAAAGGGCTTTGAAGTGGTCATGATGGAAGTCGGTGAAAATGATCATGTCCATGTATTCGCTTCCGCTCATCCAAAGGTGGTCCCCTCATACATAAGGGGAACTATCTAAAGAAGAGGCTTTGGGGAGGACATCTTTGGAACCATAGTTTCTACATCAGTTTCTACATCGAAACCATCGGTTCCATCTCAGAGGATACCATCCAAAGGTATATCGAAAGCCAGAAGAAAGGGGGAGGGTGATGCTTCGCACCTACAAATTCCGGTTATACCCGAAGACGGAACAACAGGAACGAATCGACTTCACTCTGGAACGGTGCCGCTTATTGTATAATCGCCTTCTGGACGAACGGATTCATGCTTACCGAATGGAAGGCAAGACGTTGTCCTACTATGAGCAGAAGAAAACACTTCCCGTTCGGAAAAAGGCCATCCCAGCCTTAAAGGAAGTTCATTCGCAAGTACTGCAACATGTAGTCGAACGACTGGACAAAGCATATCAATCTTTTTTCAACCGTGTACAAAACGGAGGAAAAGCGGGATTTCCCCGGTTTAAAGGGGTGAACCGTTACCGTAGCTTTACGTATCCGCAAAGCGGATTCGCCCTGAAGGGGAAATATTTGAAGCTGTCCAAAATCGGGGAGGTTCGAATCCGCCTGCACCGCCAGATCGCCGGAACCATCAAGACCTGTTCCATCGTCAAGAAAAATGGGAGGTACTACGCTTGCCTCGCCGTGGAGCAGGCTCTTAAACCGTTACCGAAAACGGGGAAGGAAGTCGGTGTGGATCTGGGAATCAAGCACCTGGCTGTGACATCGGATGAGCAGTTCTTTGCTTCTCCCCACCACTTGCGAAGATCGGAACGCAGACTCAAACGGCTTGGGCGGCTCGTATCCAAAAAGAAAAAAGGTTCCCATCGCAGGAAAAAGGCGATCCGTCTTCTTGCCCGAATGCATGAGAAAATCGCCAATCAGCGGAAGGATTACGCCCATCGGATCAGTCATCAGCTGGTGAAGCGATACGATTTGATTGCGTTTGAAGATCTGAACGTCCAGGGAATGGTAAAGAACCATCACCTGGCGAAAAGCATCGTCGATGCTGGATGGAGGCAACTGGTCCAATACACGACTTACAAGGCTGAAAGTGCCGGTAAGCGTGTGGTCCAGGTCAACCCCCATCAAACCAGTCAACGATGCGCCAGCTGTGGTGACATCGTCAAAAAAACATTGGCCGAACGGGTCCATCGTTGCCCTTTTTGTAGCTATGAACAGGATCGGGATATCAATGCGGCCATCAACATTCTACAACTCGCTAAACAAGAAGCTTCTTAAAACTCAATCAGGCCAGGAACTGGCCTTCGTGGAGAGTGCGGCAAAAGTCGGCTCGATGAAACGAGAAGCTCGCCATTTCAATGGCGAGAGGTTCACTATCCTTTGTTTGGTTTGTATCTCTCACAATTGCCGGAAGCCTTCTGAAAAAGCTACAGTTTGGTGTCATTCCTGTTTTTAATAAAATATCGGCTTTAATTATTTGGGGAAGTGCGATCTATCTGATTATTAACTTTTTGTAGATCAGTCTCAATTCAGTTCAATCCAACTGCATATTCATTCCGTTTGATTGTTTCAACAATACAACTCAAACAAGTCTGTTTCTCAGACTATATAAAACAGAAATATCAACT
Organism: Melghirimyces algeriensis; assembly: GCF_900182565.1. Classification (GTDB taxonomy): domain Bacteria; phylum Bacillota; class Bacilli; order Thermoactinomycetales; family DSM-45169; genus Melghirimyces; species Melghirimyces algeriensis. Next base: position 241,201 of record NZ_FXTI01000003.1, read on the forward strand.
GGTTCCATCAACAGATGATAAGGGTTGTGTAATTCCTGTTACAAATATGGACGTTTACCTGACCAAAAGTCTGAGTTTAAAATAGATATTTTGACTGATGAGGTTCAGAAGATGATCGGGTAGATTGGTTTGCAGAGGGACCAAACGCAGGGAAATAAAATGAGGAGTGAAACATTTCATAAAGTCTTGAGATTCTATGGCCGGTCGTTAAATAAAAGGGGGAGTTCCAATGATTAAAGGATTGTATGAAGCTCATTTACCTGTCAGTCATCTTGAAACATCCATTGATTTCTATCAAAGGTTAGGCCTCAAATTGGCTCATCGAAAGGGAAGCATTGCTTTTCTTTGGATTGAAAAAGAAAAAAGCTGGCTTGGTTTATGGGAGTGCGAACAGGTTAAAATCCCTTATCATCCTTCCATCAGACATATCGCATTTCAGGTGGATCTTGAAGATATCCAAAAAACAAAAGCTTGGTTGGAAGAGAGGAATATAGAGGTAAGAGAAGCTTTTGGGTTTTTGCCAGAACATCAGCCCCTTGTGTTACCAAATAATCCACAAGCTCATGCTTCTATCTATTTTCGAGATCCGGATGACAATTCGTTGGAGTTGATTGCACCGCTGAGAATAGACGTGGTAGAAGATTTTGAGATGATGAGTCTGGATGACTGGTATAAACAAAAGGGGTTATCACTCGATTAATGTAGAACCGGACAAACGGGAGAGATTAAGGGAAGCAATTTCAAAAGCATTCAGAGGAAAACCTGTTTGGAGGGAGGCATAAGAAACTCCCTTTACAAAAAAGAGTAACAATTCTCCTGTTACTCTTTTTTGTATTTTATAAATATTTACTTGACGAAATAAATTTGATCCTGTTAAATGACTGTGTACGTGATTTCGTGTTAAGGGTATATTCCTTGATGTAGGCTCTTTCGTTGCTTTAAAAAGAAAGGAGCGTATTACGCTATGGATGTTATATCGCTAAAGAAAGCAGATCTTCATGTATCAAAAATTGGTTTGGGTACCAATGCAGTTGGCGGTCATAACCTTTTCACTGATCTGGACGAGGAACAGGGTAAGAGAATGATTGCTGAAGCTTTGCATCAAGGAATCACTTTTTTTGATACAGCAGATGTATATGGCTTTGGTCGCTCGGAAGAGTTATTAGGTGAAATGTTGAAAAACAACCGTACCGATGTCGTGATTGCTACAAAAGGCGGCGTAGAACAATTAAGTGATGGAAAAACACGCATCAACAATCATCCAAGTTATCTGCGAAATGCCTTGGAGAAAAGCTTACAGCGGCTTCAGACTGATTTTGTGGATTTATACTATATCCACTTTCCGGATCAACATACACCGCTTGCAGAATCCATTGGAGAATTGACCCGTTTTAAGGAAGAAGGGAAAATACGAGCTATTGGGATCTCCAATGTCAATCTTGATCAGTTAAACGAAGCGAACCAACATAATGACATCACTGTTCTGCAATCTCCTTATCATATGCTGGATCGACGTGCTGAAAAAGACCTGCTTCCCTATTGCATCCAAAACGAAATTTCCTTTATTCCTTATGGTCCACTTGCTTATGGGATTCTTGGAGGGAAATATACAGAGGATTTCAAGCTGAGTGAGAAGGATTGGCGCAAGGATGTTCCACTGTTCCAGGAAGAAACATTCAAAAACAACCTGTTAAAGGTGGAACAACTTAAACAGCTGGCTGCTCAAAAGAAAACAAGTCTACCCAATTTAGCCCTGTCGTGGTTACTCGCCCAAAACGGGATCGACACAGTTATTCCCGGAGGAAAAAGACCCGAACAAGTCATCGAAAATGCTAAAGCTTGTGATGTCCATTTATCCGAAAACGATTTGGAAACGATTGAACGTATTCTAGTGAGCTAAATCTAATATCAAACAAAAAAGAGTATCTGGGGTCCTCTGGTGATTCCATAGATACTCTTTTATTATACCGTTTTCTTGCAATGTTTTTGGTTGTCAGACTTTTTTCAGCAAGGTTGGCTGGTATGATAAAAAGAAAGTACCAACGCTCCCCTTTCTGGAAATGTTACATTTTTCAAGATCAAGGAGGAAGGTTTTATGGGACGAGCTATTTTATTGTTTTTTATTGCGGGATTAGCTGAAATTGGTGGCGGATATCTCATTTGGCTTTGGTTGCGGGAAGGAAAATCGGCTTGGGTTGGGGGGATCGGCGGTATAACTTTGGCCTTATACGGTGTAATCGCCACCTTGCAAACCTTCCCATCCTTTGGTCGAGTGTATGCAGCATATGGAGGTGTGTTTATTCTGCTTTCAATTCTCTGGGGTTGGGGGATCGATCAAAAGACTCCAGATCGATACGACTGGGTCGGAGCTGCCATCTGTATGGTCGGTGTGTCCGTCATGTTATGGGCTCCTCGGAATTAAGTGAGATGGAAGAGGATACTCTCGCCAGCTTTCAAAAAAATATAAACCAGTTTGCGAAACAAACAATCAATAAAAAAGTATCTGCCCGTTATAAAACGGGTAGATACCGTTTAGGCAGCTTATGACCCCAGCCTGTAGTACTGATATATTCAGTGAAATAGCAAGATGGGTTCGTTGACTCAAGAATGTCGGCAAGGGTATAATGGACGGGTCAATATTGGGATGTGGAGGTTAAAACGTGCTTACCACGATAGGTGATATTTCCGCCCGTGTTGGAGAAAATGTACGTTTGGGCGTATGGCTTTATAATAAACGATCCAGTGGGAAGATCCAGTTCCTCCAACTTAGAGACGGAACAGGGTTCATTCAAGGTGTTCTTGTAAAGAAAAATGTGACACCGGAGGTGTGGGAAAGCGCGTCCGGATTGACACAGGAAAGTTCGCTCTATGTGGAAGGAAGAGTTCGTGCTGATGAACGGTCTCCCAGTGGTTATGAATTGGATGTAACATCGATAGAAGTGATTCAGTTGGCCGAAGAATACCCGATTTCCTTAAAGGAACATGGGGTGGAATTTTTGATGGATCACCGCCATCTGTGGATTCGCTCCCCGCGCCAACATGCGATCCTTCGAATTCGCGGAGAAATCACCAAGGCCATCCAGAATTGGTTGGATGAGCAAAATTTCACCTTGGTTGATCCACCCGTTCTCACCCCTTCTTCCTGTGAAGGAACAACCAATCTGTTTCACACCAAATATTTTGATGAGGATGCTTATCTTACTCAGAGCGGGCAGCTTTATATGGAAGCTGCGGCCATGGCTCTGGGCAGGGTTTATTCTTTTGGGCCCACTTTTCGTGCAGAAAAATCCAAAACTCGTCGCCACTTGATCGAGTTCTGGATGATTGAGCCGGAGATGGCTTTTGTAGATCACGAGGAGAGCCTGCGGATTCAGGAGAATATGTTGTCCCATGTGGTTCAGCATGTTCTTGAGCATTGCCAAGCGGAATTAAAGACGTTAAACAGAGACATATCCTATCTGCAGAACGTAAAGGCACCTTTCCCACGAATCACCTATGATGAGGCTGTGGATTTGTTGAACCGGGAAGGAATGGAATTTACATGGGGAGAGGATTTTGGTGCGCCCCATGAGACCAAAATTGCGGAAAGCTTTGATCGGCCGGTCTTCATTACGCATTATCCGGCAGACATTAAAGCATTCTATATGAAACCGGACCCAAAGCGACCAGAAGTGGTTCTTTGTGCAGATCTGATCGCACCGGAAGGATATGGTGAGATCATTGGAGGAAGCCAACGGATTGATGACCCCAATTTGTTGGAAGAGCGCTTTCAACAGCATCAACTTTCTCAAGAAGCTTATGGATGGTATATGGATCTCCGAAAATATGGTACGGTTCCCCATTCAGGATTTGGACTTGGATTGGAACGAACGGTAAGTTGGATCTGTGGGCTTGACCACGTTCGGGAAACGATACCCTTTCCGCGGATGTTGAATCGACTCTATCCATAATAGGCAACCTGATGCATCTCGGGGAAGCATCCGAAGCATCGGTTTTAAACCGATGCTTCTTTTATTTTCAAGTCTATTTTTACAATCAAGTGCTTGGTATAGTAGGAAGTGAGGTGAAAAAGATGGACCGAAAAATGTCGCCGCACTCCGCTCTGGTGGACGTGATGCAGCAGGGATCGACGGCTTTTCCGGTCATGTTGTTTACGGAATACAAGCGGTTGGGCCTCAATGAAGGACAAATGATGCTTCTTTTACATATCATGGTTTTCCGTGATAAGGAGGGGGTTTTGTTTCCCACCGTTCATCAATTGGAAGAGAGAATGAGTGTATCCGCAGATCAAATTATCCAATGGATACAGACGCTGGTTCGAAAGGGGTATCTTTCTATTGAAGAAACGGTGGAAGAAGGAGGAATACGAAGCGAACGATATTCCATTGTTCCCCTGTTACAGGAGTTGGCTGCCTCTTATTTGGAAAGGGACTCCGATGAGTCGGTCACTCGGACAGAAACGAGTCAAGAGAATTTGTTTCAACTGTTTGAACGGGAGTTTTGCCGTCCTCTTTCTCCTATGGAATACGAAATGCTGACGAAATGGTTGGATGAAGACAAACATCCTGAAGATCTGATTATCGCTGCTTTGAGAGAAGCTGTATTTTGCGGTAAGCTGAGCTGTCGCTATATTGACCGAATCCTGCTGGAATGGAAGCGTAACCGAATCCACACACCAGAGGAAGCAACTGAGTTTTCCAAGAAGTTTCGACAGAAAGGAATCCTCTATCAATCAGAACGATTGCCCGAAGAGAATCGCTCCGGTGAATTTTTCCTCTATAATTGGGTGAACCAAAACTCGTAACTCATGAACGTTGTCCCTTTTGGGGCGGCGTTTTTATTTGGAGTATCGAAAAACAAAGCTGAACATGGAAGGAGATATTATAAAAAAGTAGAAAACTATTATTATGAGAGGATATAAAACCTAGGAGTGTTTTTGATGAAAAAGGTAATGAATCAACCTGAAAATATTGTTGACGAAATGCTAGAAGGTATGGTTCAAGCAACTCCCAACCGTCTGCGTTATTTGAAGGGGAAAGGGGTCTTGGTTCGAACGGATGCCCCGGTGGATGGAAAAGTTGGATTGGTGAGTGGGGGTGGAAGTGGACATGAACCCGCTCATGGAGGTTTTGTGGGTCGAGGAATGTTGGATGCAGCTGTGGCTGGTGAAGTGTTTACATCTCCAACACCGGATCGGATTCTGGAAGCGATCAAAGCAGTCGATAGCGGAAAAGGTGTTCTCTGCATTGTGAAAAACTATACCGGAGATGTCCTTAATTTTGACATGGCGGCAGAGCTAGCTGCGGCTGAAGGAATTCAAGTGGAGCAAGTCGTGGTTAACGATGATGTAGCAGTGGAAGATAGTACTCATACTACAGGCCGACGTGGGATCGCTGGGACGGTGTTTGTTCATAAGATTGCAGGGGCTAAGGCTGACCAAGGAGCTTCGCTTGAGGAAGTGAAGAGGGTGGCCGAAAAAGGAATTCGTCGCATTCGGAGTATGGGGGTAGCGTTGACACCTTGTACACTTCCGGAAGCAGGGAAGCCAAGCTTTACTTTGGAGGAAGATGAGATTGAGATTGGAATTGGTATCCATGGAGAGCCAGGGGTGGAGCGGACAAAACTTTTATCTGCTTCTGCGTTGACCCGTACCTTGGCGGATCGAATCTATGATGATTTGCCTTATCGAGCGGGGGACCGGGTAGCGGTGATGGTGAACGGTATGGGATCCACACCTTTGATGGAATTGAATGTGATCCATAAAGAATTTATCACGTATCTGAATGAAAAACAGAATCAAGTGGTGGATTCTTGGGTGGGAGAGTATATGACCTCCTTGGATATGGCGGGTTTTTCTCTTACATTGTTCCAGCTGGATGAAGAGTTGGAATCGTTATTGGCACATCCTGTAGATACGATGGCGGTGAGGTTTGGGAAATGAAAGTAGTCGATGTGAAGAATTGGTTTTGTCGGTATGCTGAGGTCATTCAGGAAAAGAAATCTTTTCTGACAGAATTGGATTCAGCGATAGGGGATGGAGACCACGGTACCAATATGGCCAGAGGGTGGAAAGAGGTTCAAACGCAACTGAAAGCGTTTAAAGGAGGACTCTCAGAATGCTTTCTCCTAGTTAGCCGCACATTGATCTCCCATGTGGGCGGCGCCTCCGGACCGCTGTACGGAACGGCGTTTTTGCGTATGTCGATGGTTCTCAAAGAGAAAGAACATATAAGTGTTGAAGATTGGAAAGAGCTTTTGAACGCCGGCTGTGAGGGGATTGGACAGCGCGGCGGGACGAGTGGCGGAGAAAAAACAATGTATGATGTTTGGCTCGCCGTAACCAATGAAGCTCAACAGGAAACAGGTGATGATGAGCGTTCATTGTTTTCCCGCCTTTCCGAAGCTGCTCGTAAAAAAGTGGAGGAGTCCAAGGAACTAAAAGCGTTGAAGGGCAGAGCTTCCTATTTGGGGGATCGCAGTATTGGTCACATAGACCCTGGTTCGGAATCGACAGCCCTTCTTTTTGAAACGCTTGATCAAACGATGAGTCAATCCAATGAAGAAAAAACAATGAGAAAACCCAAGACTGCCTTGCTGTTGGTCTCCCATAGTGAACAGTTGGCGGAGGGTACAAAAGAACTGATTTCGGCCATGGCACGGGATGTGCCTGTTCTTACGGCAGCGGGTGATGGAGTGGGGGGACTGGGAACGCGCTCCGAAGCAATTGAGCAGGTTGTCAAATCGAGTGGTGCGGAGCAAGTGTTACTTTTCTTTGATATTGGAAGTGCCCAAATGAATGCTGAAATGGCAGCTGAGCTTCTCAAACCGGAGGGGCATCATGTCATGATCGCAGATGCGCCTTTTGTCGAAGGTGCACTTGTAGCTGCGATCGCTTTGCAGGTGGGGAAAGATATTACCGATGCTGTGAAGGAAGCTGAAGATACACGAAAACAGCCAAAGAAAGGATAAAACAACAAATAAAGCACTCGTTTTTGAGTGCTTTATTTGTTGTTTTGAGCAGATCTTGCAGTCAGGGTATTCACGATTTTTTCAAACTTAAATTTCCGGGATGCTTTAAAATAAATCATGGAACCGGATGGACTGTTTTTCAAATGACGAATCAAAGATTCACGGGAGGTGAAGTGAATCACCCGTTGTGGAGACATTCCATGAGAGATGGCGGTTCTCCCGATCTCTTTGGCATAGTATCCGTAGGTTATTAATTGGTGAAGGTTGATCCGCGCGACAAATCTTCCGATTTCTCTGTGAGCTTCACGGGTGTATTTACCCAGTTCTTTCATATCTCCCAAAACAGCAATTGCCTTTCGTTTCCCTGACAAGTCCCTTAAAACGGACAAACCTGCTTTCATTGCTGAAGGATTGGCATTCCAGGCATCGTTAATCAGGATGCGTCGATTGGTTCCCCTGATTTGTTGCAATCGCATTCGAGGCAATCTTGCCCGCTCTAGTCCTTTTTGAATCCGAGGAATGCTGATTCCGAGTGAACGGGCGATCCCAATGGCAGCCATGGCATTGTAGACGTTGTGTTCTCCCCACGTTGGAATGAAAAAGGTTCCCTGTTTTCCCGCTATATTTGCTTCAAAGGTCATTCCACGAGGCGTATACCGAATGTTTGTGGCCTGGATATCCGAGGGACTGTCTATCCCGAATTTATAAACCGTTCCGTGGAAATTGCGTGTAGAAAGTTTCTTGGAGCGAGAACAGTCAGCATTCAGATACAGTGTGGCACCATTTTTCAGTCCGTCGATCAACTCCTGCTTTGCCATGACAATCCGATTCAATCCACCCAAACTTCCGGCATGTGCTTCTCCAACGTTGGTAACGGCTCCAACATCGGGGCGAACTACCCGACACTGACGTGCGATGTTATTTAACGATTTCATGCCCATTTCCAATAACAGCACCTGAACTCCGGGAGACAGTTTTAACAAATAGGAGGGAAGGAAGCGAAACGTATTCATGTTTCATTGATACCTCTTAAATGCGAAAAAAAATATTAATGGTAAATTCTCCATGCTTAGAGCCTTGTTGACGGCTATACTCAATACGATCCAAAACAGATTTCAACAACCGATTTTTCTTTTCTGCATCATTTGCAACATCATATGCTTCCGAAATGGTTTTCACTTTTGGCTTAAAGACTGCGCAATTCTGTTCTTCCCGATTGATTTCCTTTCGCAGTTTTTTTATTTGTTCTTTTACTTTCCGGATTCGGTCGGAAAGCTTTTTTTGTCTGTCTGCAAAGGTTTTTGCATCATATGTACCCTGTTCCAGAAGATCATGGAGATTTTCGTGTTGTTCCTGAAGTATGCCTAATTGTTTCTCTTTGACTTTCAGGGATTTTTTCTTTAAAGGAATTTCTGTCGGGAATTTGTCAGATAATTGGATATCTAATGTAAATGCTTGGGTGAACTCCTTAATCGAGTCCAAAATTCTTGATTCGATCAGTTGAAGGGAGATGCCTTTGACGATTCCGCGACAACGGATGGAGGGGCAACGTAATATGGCTGTGTTTTTGCTGTCCGCTTTTCGGGTTAAAGCATATCCGCAGTTTTTACAATATACCAATCCGGCCAAGGGGTTAACCAGTTTTTGTGAGCTTTTTACACGTGGAGGATTATGCATTCCATAGTTTTGGTGAGCCAGATCCCATAATTCTTGGGTGATGATGGGCTTGTGAGCATGTTCCTTTCGATACCATTGTTCTGGTGGAAGAGGCTTGGAGATGTATTTTCCGTTCTGTTTTATATATTTATTTTTTCCCCATACAATGTGCCCTAGATAAACTTCGTTTTTCAGTATTTTAGAAATCATGGTATGACTCCACTCTCTGCCTTTCCCTGGGGTGCGAATTCCGAGATTTGTCAGTTCATTTGCAATTTGATTCCGACCCTTACCGCGGGCGACCATTTCAAAAATTTGCTGGACCACCCATGCCGTATCCGGGTCTGGATGAAGTTTCAGGTTGGCATCTCTCCAATAGCCAAACGGTACCTTGGAGGTGATTGACTTTCCTTCACTGGCGGAAGCTCTTCGCCCTCTTTGCATTCGCTTGGTAATGGACTTTAATTCTTCCCGGCTGATAATCGATTTCACGCCAAAGAGCAGTTCAGCTCCTTCTTCACTTGGGTAAATAACTTCATAAGGAGTAATAATATAGGTTTCACTAAGCCGAAACGCCCGAAAGATGATCCCCATGTCGTACAGGTCGCCGCGTCCAAGGCGGTCGAGGTCCATTACGAGCACTGCATCACAGGCTCCCTTTTCCACTGATTTCAACATTTTTTGAATCTGCGGCCGATCAAACAGGTGTTCCCCTGAAACGATTTCCTCATAAATCTCCAGGATGCGATGTTGTTTCTGGTTTGCCAAATCCAAAAGCTGCTTTCGATGTCGTTTTAAAACATCAAATGAAAGGCCTTCTTCCTGGGCGCGTCTTTCTTCTTCGATGTCGGTTCTGCTTTTACGCAGATACATAAAGACGTCCAAGCCGGAAGGCTGATTCATTTTGTATCACCTGTTATATGAGTGATCTGTACATTACTATACGAAACGTCGGGCTTGTTATATAACGTAATTGGAAAGGTGAACCTTTATCTCCATAGAATAGGGTGGGGTGGTGGGAATATGGGAGGAACGGAACTGGATGATCGATAAAACGACGGTCATCATTCACTCTCAATTGGCCAATATGACTTTGGAAAAGAGAAGGGAGTGGTTTGAGAGGGAAAAAGAGATGGGAAACCCGATCCTAAAGCAAATCAGCCAGGCGATTCGCGATTGCCAAACTGCGAGGTGATAGATGATCCCGCTGTATTCCCCGTAACGGATATGGTATTCGGCCAACAGGTTTTCCTCATAGATATCATACTTGGCCCCGTCGGCGGCCGCCGTCTTTGCACTTCCCCACAATCGGGGCAGGTCAAACCGGTAATATTGTCCTTGATTGCTTGATGGTACAATGGAGATATTTAGGAGGTGAGCTCTTTGAATGTTTCTAACAATAAAGCTTCAAATAAAAAACGCCCTTCTTTTTGGAGGAATCAATCGTTAGTTGCTTTATGGACTGGACAGGGTCTTTCTTCACTTGGAACAGGAATTTATCAAGCAGGCTTGGCTTGGGAAGTGGTACATATTACGGGTCCACACTTGCTATGGGTTCCATTCTTATCGCTTCGACTATACCAGTGATTGTATTTTCTCTTTGGTATTTTGTTCAAGAACCCGCTGTTTTTTGGTCAGTGATTCTTATTACTTTTGCGAACCTCTCCGCTGTAAAATCCAAGTAAATATGCCTCAATTTATACAGATCGATCTTAACTGGACTCCCCAGATCTATGGAGTTGTGATTTCCTGTTATGGACTGGGAGCTACAACTGCTTTTTTGTTCCTTTCCGTATATTCTTTAAAAAACAGGAGGGGAATGTTGTACTTAATTACCTTGTTTACTGGCGGAACCATGTTTTTATTTTTCCCATTGGTCCATTATTCTTGGCAACTAGGTGGACTGTTGTTCATCATGGGAGTGGCTTTTGGATTATGGGGAGCTTTGGGAGATTATCTTAATAACACTTTCGTTTTTCTCGCAGCAGGAAGCTTTATATGTCTGGTGGCTCTTATAGGGGGAAAGACACCCTTACGAAAAACAAACTGAAAAGACAAATGTGGTTGATAGATTGCGAATAGTATAATAAATGGAAGTATTAGCATCTATCTTCCAGTATGTCTAAGGGAATACATACAGTTTTGCTCTCAGTGTTCAAATTTCGGAAATACTGATCATGGGATCCGATGATAGGGGATTGATTCGCCAAATGGATCAAATACCCAAATTGCTTGTTTATGTTGCGCGCATATCGGACTACCCTCCTGATATGGCTGGGGTTTAAAATCTCAACTTCCGATAATAGTACGGTATCGGAAGTTAGAATGGAAATCGGAAAGATGTGTATAAAGGGTAATGAACCGGTCACAATGTGACCGGTTCATTGGTTCTTATTTTTTATTCCCAGGTTGGCAGAGATCGGGGGAGACTATTTGATTTGACTTGGGTGATTTTCTTGGAGGTGTAGAGGACAGCGCTGCTACAAATCCAACAATGGGAAATGCAAAGGTTGCCAGGATGACTTCGGTATAGCCGCCGAACCAGTCATATGCGACTCCATAAGGCAGTGGCCCAAGAGCGGAGCTAATGACTGTGGTGGTCATGGCGACTCCCCGAATGCTTCCGAGATAACGACGTCCAAAATACTGAGGCCATATTGCATTGAGGACGATCTGCTCCAAACCGTTGCAAAATCCCCAGAAGACAGCGAATAACACAGCAGTTGTAACGGAATGAACATTCAAGACTAGAACCAGGAAAACAAATTGGAGCAGAAAGACAAATGCCAAGACCCGATGGACCGCGTACCGGTCCACGGCAAACCCAGCGGCAAAGGTCGTAGGGAAACCAATTCCCGCCATCAAACTGAGAACAAGTGCAGCTGTTGATATTCCTAATCCCTGATCCTTCATAATCGAGGTCAGGTGGAAGGTGAGCCCCGTGTTTACCAAGGCTGGGAAGCTGACACACATGAGGATCAACCAGAAGGTCCGGGTTCTCATCGCTTCCTTCAACGTCCAGTCTTCCTCCTGTGTCAATGTTACAGCACCTGATTCCCTACCTGAATTTCCGGATTGATCGGGCAGCATCCCGACATCTTCCGGGCGGTTTCGAACAAAAATGGCTGCCAGTGGAACGAAGACCACCAACAATAAGATGCCCCAGATTCGCCAAGCGGTCGGCCAATCCCAACGATCGATCATCCAGGCATTGAGGATGGGGCTGAAGGTGGCCCCTGCAAATCCTCCGATCATCATCAGGCTGAGCGCACGTCCCCGTTTGCGGATGAACCACTGGGGAACCAGTGTGTTAGGGATCAAGGTCATGGAGCCCTGTCCCAACAACCGGATGGTTAGAAATCCGATGAACAGCATGATGGGTGTGAATACAAAGCTGTTCCAGAAACAGGCGGCTGCGAAGAGGGTTCCCACTCCCACCATCATCGCTCGCTGTCCGAAACGGTCCACCATTCTGCCGACAAGTATCAACAGTAAACCGGCGAACAGCGTGGCTCCGGAATAGATCCCCGAAACGAGCGAACGGCTCCAACCGAAATCATGGATGTAATAGTCGATAAAGATGGAATTGGAATAGGTTTGACCTGGGGCTGAGAAAAAAACGCCCAGTCCAGCGATCAGAACGATCATCCACCCATAATAAAAACGGGTCCGGAAGACAGTCTGACCGTCTTCCATCGAACGTGTCCCTATCTTGGATCCCTCCCAACAAATAAAGAAGCCTGGCGGCTTCCATTGTATCCTACTTCTCCGTTTTTTTGATCAATAGATTGTATTCCTTTGTCGTGAAGATTCCCTGCAGTTTTTCCCTCGCTTCTTTAGGTGTGTAGGACAGATGCTTCAAACGCTTTGCCCGTTCTTTTTCATCATGGTAGGGCAGGTAAATCCAATCCTGATCTTCCAATCCGAGTCGATCAGCATGTCTTTTCGCCAACATCAAGGTTTGAGCGCTAATCAAATATGGTTTTGCTAAAACCATCCCCTTTGGATTCTATTTTGTGGTGATCGTAAGGATCGTCGTCTATTGCCACTTTTGGAGACCATTTCCCTAATAAATCAAACAATAACTCGGACGGGCGAAACTGGTGCTTATAGTTGTAAAAATCTAGTGCGACCCAGGTAATCCCTAATTTGAATTTTTAAAAATGGGTCGATCGGAGTTCCATTTTGGTTTTCCGCAGATGAAGGTCATCCTCCTCACTCACCTCTCTGGTCTTTCCCTGTTCATCATGAACATAATAAAGTAAGCCACGACTGCAGGTATGAATGCTGATGCCACGCACTTGTCGTTTCAACCGTTCGCTACCCTTTTTCTTTTTTACAGACAGCCACACCCAGCGGGTATTTCACGTTCTTCCGCGGCGGTTCGATCGTCACTCCCCGCTGGTAGAAAATCTCGACCTCGGAAAATCCCTCGAAAAGCTCGACGAACTCTTCCGGTGTCAGTTGATGAATATGAAAAGGACATTTACACGGTTTTCCCCGTCCCTTGCCAAAGGGAGTGGACAGCACCAGCGTACCGCCCGGGGTCAGCATCTCGTGTAAATGCCGCATAAACAGTCGATCGTCCTGGAGATGTTCGATCGTTTCAAAAGAAAGGATGGTCTCAAACCGACCCAGTTTCTGCGGCAATGACGTATCCTGAGCGTCCGCCACGCGGTATTCCGTCAAGGGGTGGTAGTAAGTCTTTCGCGCGTACTCGATGGTTTTCGGATCGAGGTCCACCCCAATAATTTTTTCCACCTTCTTTTTGCAGGCTTTGGCCACCATGTGGGTTCCGTAACCGGCCCCACAGGCGATATCCAATACCCGTCCTTTTACATAGGGAGTGGAAAAATAATACCGGGCGAGATGCTCCAGCAACATGCCGTTGGTCGGTTTCATCAATTTCGGTATCACACGTTCTTCCGTCAGTTCTAACAAAATGGTTCACCGCTTTGGTTAAATTCGTTCCCCTTTTTTGCGCTTTTCAATGAATTCCGCCAGATCTTCTTTTTTCACCCGCCAATGACGTCCAATCTTAAAGGCCGGGATCTTTCCTTGCTGCACCAGTTTGTACGTGGTCATTTCGCTGATTTGCAGGTATTTGGCCACCTGTGCGACGGTCAAGACTTCTTGGTCCATCGGAGGCCTCCTTTACTGGTTCTCATAGGATACTATAGCATATGGCGGAGTATAACTCAAACCGCTTCTTTTATATTCTTTTATAATGGAGGATAAATAATTTGTATTCAGATCATCTACATATGTTATAGTCTAAAGAAGAATTATCGGATGAAAGGACATCAAGTGATGAATAGATTGCACATCGAGGTTGCTCGACGACGAACCTTCGCCATTATTTCTCATCCGGATGCCGGCAAAACCACACTGACTGAGAAACTCCTCCTGTTCGGAGGAGCCATTCGGGAAGCCGGTTCCGTGAAAGGTAGAAAGACCGACAAACACGCCGCTTCGGACTGGATGGAGATTGAGAAGCAGCGGGGGATTTCCGTCACGTCCAGCGTACTGGAATTTACCTATCATGGGTATCATGTCAACATCCTGGATACGCCGGGGCACCAAGACTTCAGTGAAGACACCTATCGGACGCTGGCTGCAGCGGACAGCGCCGTCATGTTGATTGACTGTGCCAAGGGGGTGGAAGCCCAGACGATCAAACTTTTCGAAGTCTGTGCCAAGCGGAGGATTCCGATCTTCACCTTTATCAACAAAATGGATCGTCAGGGGAAAGACCCGTTTGATCTCTTGGAAGAAATCGAGTCCGTTCTCGGAATGCGTTCCTACCCCATGAATTGGCCGATAGGGATGGGTTCAGAGTTTTGCGGGATCTATAACCGTCATCGCTTTCGTTTGGAACGTTTCGAGCGACAGAAGGATACGCAGCGACTGAACGTAAATGGTCCGGACGACCCACAGATCCGGGAAGAGGTCGGGGATCTCCTTACCGACCGACTCTCGGAAGAGATCGCGTTGCTGGATATCGCCGGGGAACCCTACGACATCGAAAGAATTGAAAACGGTGAGTTGACTCCGGTCTTTTTCGGCAGTGCCATCACCAACTTTGGGGTGGAAGCGTTTCTGGAGGACTTTCTGGAATTGGCTCCGCCCCCTTCTCCACGGAAAAGCGACCAGGGACTGATTGAACCGATACAGACAGCTTTCTCCGGCTTCGTATTCAAAATCCAAGCCAACATGAACCCCGCTCACCGGGACCGCGTCGCTTTTCTCCGCGTCTGCTCCGGGAAATTCGAACGGGGAATGAGCGTTCGAAACGTTCGCACGGGAAAGACCTTGAAATTGGCACAACCTCAGCAGTTCATGGCACAGGACCGTTCCATCGTGGAAGAAGCCTACGCCGGGGATATCATCGGTCTGTTTGATCCCGGACAGTTTCGGGTGGGGGATACTCTCTGCGAGAAAGGTTCCTATCAGCTTGAACGGCTTCCCAAGTTTCCGCCGGAGCATTTTGCCAAAATCACGAACAAAAACGCCATGCGTTACAAGCAATACCAAAAGGGTTTGGAGCAACTGGTCGAGGAAGGCGCCATCCAAAAATATCGAACCTTCCTCTCCAGAACGGGACGAAATCATCATCGGCGCTGTCGGAGAACTACAATACCAAGTGTTTGAACATCGAATGAAGAGCGAGTACGGCGTGGAGCTGATCTTTGAACGTCTTCCGTACCGTTTTGCCCGCTGGGTTAAAGGAACGATCGAAGACCCCGCCCGTCTCCAACAAGGGGGACGAACCCTGTGTGTGAAGGATGACGAAGACCAATTGTTGGTGCTGTTCGACTCCGAGTTCTACATGCAACATCTCATTCAGCAGAATCCGGAACTGACTTTTGTCAAACAGTCTGACTAGTAATGGAAAAGGAGGAATGGAGGATGGCCATACCTTCCCATGGTGCTTGAGAGTTTCCGAGAAGAATCATACCGTATCCAATAAGTCATGGAAGAGTTGTACTTTCTGGACAAAAGTCAAAGTTACATCGATATCTTGGTGAACGCCAAGTGCCTCGACATCACCGCAGAAACAACTGGCGGTAATTCAGGAAAAAACTACCAATCTCTCCGGGTTCTTTGCCCCGGAGAACAGTGCTTAATCCTCGACAAAATTGTTCCGGCTACCCGGTTGGGCACTGATATACGCGGTTCTGGGAGCCGCGGGTAGAAGAGCATCCGATTGAAGTTGAAAAGGAACATGAGGAGCCCGTTTGGTTCCAAGAAAGCTATCGAATCATCGATTTACGCAAAAAGCCGCAGGGATGATATTCCCTTGCGGCTTTTTGCATTCCTTCTGTAAATACCGATTTATGAAGACAACCTTCTTTTCCAATAGGATAAATTGCAGTTTGTCGTAGCGTTGCTGGTTTTACCCAAAATAGGTCCTTCGAAAAGAAGGGGCGAGAGTCCAGTTTGTTATTTGATTGTGCCAGAGTTCAATTTCCACACCCACAGAGCCCATCCGATAAATAAGGGCTGAAAGAAGAGGCGAATCCATGGATAGCCGGGGATGGAAGGGGTGCCTGACAACTGGATTCCCTGTAACGTTCCGTAAATATTGGCGGGGAAAACAAGTATAAAGTAGACAGCGATTAACAGCCCCGCCTGTCGGCGTGTAAAGGGAATCAACAGTGCAACAGCAAACAACATTTCCAACACACCCGTCCATAACACGACTGCGGTTGGTGCAGGAATCCAAGGGGGAACAATCGATGCAAGTTCCATCGTTTTGGCAAAGTGACTACCTCCGACAAAAAATAGCATAACGACCAATGACCATGTTGCCCAATCGGCACGATTGGTTTTGGAAAAGGGTTTCCACCAAGAAAGAAGATAAAAAAATCCAAACCCGGTGACTAACATCATAAGAGGGGCCATCGGTTTACAACTCCCTTTGATCGATCGTATTTTGCTGTTTGATATGGGTTCGTCCTTTTCGGACCAATCCCACACCAAGCGTGAGCAAGCCGGCGGTTAAAATGACAGCTCCGATGTAGGCCAGATAGATCCATCCGTTTGGTTCAGTAGCATCCGGTTTCAGCACAGAGAAAAAGAACCCTAAAGGCAAAAAGATTGCTGCTGAGGGGATGGAAAAACGGGCAAATTGTTTCCATTTTTTCGAAAGAGCGGCTCGTTCCAGGTACGGAAGGACTGATAATGTAAGGAGTAACAGAACTCCGGCATGAGCATGGCCTGCTCTCCATAAATCCTGTCGCAACGTATTTTCAAGATATCCCGATTCTGTATCGATTAAAAATGAAAGAAGACTGACTCCTCCATATACTACAGTCGGTAGAATAATCAGAAACCAACCGGCTGTCCTGCGTGTCTCGTCTGTCACATGTTTCACTCCTTTTTTCCCTCTAACACATTGAGCATGAACTGATAGTAATCCTTTGAGGTCAAGGTGAACGATTCCGGTGACACCATGGCCATTACACGCATGCCATAAGAATAGGTCATAAGCATAGCGGCGGTTTTTTTGACATCCAGTTGAGATGGAATCACTCCTGCTTGTTGCCCTGCTTCGATCCATGCGATGGAAGCCTGCTCCGAATATTGATAAACCTCCTTTAAAATGCGGGAAACGGTAGGAACCTCTTGACGGCTAAGAAGATAGATGAAAATGAGATTTGTTATATCCTCTCGATCCATAATGTGTTGGGTTCCTTTCTCAATGGCCCTTAGCGGATTTTCCAATTCGGGGTTTTCCAGGTCAACTGCCTGTTGAAATTTACGATTAACTTCTTTAGTCCGTTCTTTCAGGATTAACCCGAACAGTTCATCTTTCCCTGATACATAATGATAAATGGCACCTTTAGAAAGACCGGTCCGATTCATAATCTCTGCCAGCGTTGTTCGTTGACATCCCTTTTCCCGAATTAAATCTTCTGTTATCTGTAATAATCGTCGGTAACTTGAGTTATCCATGAAACCATTCCTTTAAGGTGAAATTTGAAAAGCCGACCTTTAGTCTGTTCACTTCTATTATACAAACCGACCGTCGGTTTGTGAACTTATTTTTTAAACATAACACTGAACAGAAGGATTCGGACGGAAAATAAAGAGCCCTTTAAACGCAAATTTGAAGGCCTAATATTTTCCTTTTTTCAACCGTCATTTTACAATGAATACCAAGATACAAAACTGGTCAGGGATTGATTTCCTGACCAGTTTTGTATCGTCATAGATAAGGGGGATCATTGAAACAAATACGTATTTAAGTTTCCGGTGGTATGGACCACCCGCTTGATTTGCTTCAGGATACTGCTTACCATTGCTGTTGTGGTCGATTTGCCAGCACTCCCGGTAATTGCCGCGACACGGGGAGAGTGTTGTTTCCAGTTCCAGAGTGCCAACCGCCAGCTTGCCTGAGAGATGTTTTTTACCCTGATTAAAGCAGTTTGCTTGGGCAAGGAAAGAAGGGGCATATCTTCAGGTAACACCACAGCGCTCGGTGGTGTTTTTTGCAAGGCATGTTGCTGCTTTTCCCTCGATTGGGATTTTGAAAAAAAATAAATTTGGTCCTTTTTTAGCCTTTTTGTTTTTCCAAGGTTGGCAGACCGCAGTACTTTCTTTTCATTCCCGCGTATAAGCGAACCACCGATAATTTGGACGCATTTTTTCAAGGTGACGGATTTCGTTGGAACCGCCTCCTTTGATCAATGAGTAATATGTGATGTCTTGTTCATCATATCCTATTCCCTAAATGGTCAACTTGGCATGAGAAGGGTGCCCATTTTTAGTTTTCGGCCATTTGTTTTCTTTTTGTCAGGCGACCGAGCAAAAGAACTCCAGCCACAATGAAGATAATCAGTCCCCATTTCAATAAGGGTTGTTCTTCAAAGAATCCCTTTAGAAAGGGTTCGTCTACAATCATCTTGCTGGCGGTCCAAGCCAAAACCCCAGAGCCGATATATATAATGGATGGAAAGCGTTCAATCCAGCCCAGAATCATCGTGCTTCCCCAAACCATAATCGGGATACTGATCAAAAGTCCAAGAATGACCAAAAGGTAGTTGCTGTGAGCTGCTCCGGCCACGGCCAATACATTGTCTAATCCCATCACTGCATCCGCGATAATAATGGTGCTGACGGCCTCCCAAATGTTGTTGCTGGCTTTTACTTCTTCATGGCTTTTTTCTTCCACTAACAGTTTGTAAGCGATCCAGATGAGAATGAGACCGCCGGTGATCAAAAGTCCAGGAATCTTAAGGAGCCATACGACTGCCAGTGTAGCCACCGCCCGAATTACAATGGCACCGGCTGTTCCGCCGATGATGACTTTCTTTTGTTGATTTTTGGGCAGTTTTCTGGCGGCCATCGCAATGACGATGGCATTGTCACCAGCCAAAACCAAGTCAATAATAATGATGGAAATTAGTGCCTGCAAAAATTCCATTGTAAACAAATCTGTCATGTCCTTAACCTCGCTTTTAATAAAGATAATAATAAAAAGACCCTCACCAAATAAATGGTAAAGGTCTTGCTAACAACGGTTGGCGTTGCCAACAAAGCCGGGGGTTCAAACCCCGTAATGACGACTTTGTTGTAATAGCTACTCCCCTTTAACAGGAGACAGAGACTATGTAATTCCATGTCAATATCAGAATACAAAAGATAGTAACAATCGTCAAGTCAAAGCTTGATTGATGGATAGAGGATTTGGGGCGGATCGGTTTTCATTGTTGGCTCCATGGTGACGGATGGATTGATGGATGGAAAGGAGTTGTTTCCAATGTTGGTCCACGGCGGCTTTACCTTCTGATGTGATTCGGATGGTGGTTTGGGGAATTTTCTTTCGGACAAAATGTTTATCAATCACAATCAGATTGGCTTTTTCCAACTTGGACAAATGACTGGAAAGATTCCCTTTCGTTAAGCCGGTCAATTCTTGGAGAAATAGAAATTCTGCCAAGGTACAAGCGGATAGCGCTGTCAAAATGGACAGACGAGCCGGCTCGTGAACGATTTTATCCAGATTGGCCAACTCTTTATAAGGTAACATTAAAGATCCCCCCGAACTCCAAATATTCCGTCGTATATCATTACTATATATTACAAATTTATTTTATTCAATAACTGGTTTGTGATATAAACTATTAATATCATGTACCACTTGGATTAAATGGCGCATCGCGCGACTTAACCAATCTCAATGCGAAACATCCAACGTCCCAGAAAATGTTCCATTCTCTTGATCAATCAAGTATGTCCAGAAAGATAGGTATTTTTTGAATACCTAAGAATGTAGAATAATTCATTGCTTTTTAATTGAGCGCTGTGATGAACATAAAATGGATTCTTAAGGAGACATTGAAGCTTTGAGAAATCTGAAAAAGAGTATCTGAATGACTACATTAGAAAGAGAGCTATTTGGCTCACTTATTTTTTTAAACGTGGAAGATAAAAGTCAATCCATTCGGCTTGTAACCTACCTGAAAATCAGTGAATTCATAGACGATCATTATATGATTTATTTGTTTGATGCACAAATCTTTCTTTTTAGATGGACAAGTTGTGCTATCAGTTAAAAAGCTTCATCCAAATAGAGCCACACCGCCGTAGGTGCCATCGATCAGCTCGTCTTTACCGAATTCGTATATTATCAACCGTGTCACCAGAAAACCCTATCCCGGAATCAGGGTTGATAATATACCTTATAGGGTATATAATTAGTGTCGTGAGCTGGAAATACGTTGTATCTACAATCTTGGATTTGATCCACGGATTAGAAAGAAGGAATGTGCAGAGACGGTGCCTAATGTGGTCACCAATCTATCCCAACCCGCTCCCTTCTCTTACAGAAGGGAGCTCACTCTGTTATAGTTTTCGGTACAAAGAATTTTTTTGCTTCCGTTAATTACTTATACAGGTATAAGTAATTAAGGTGAGAGAAAATGAAAACACGAAACTTGTTCTGGCCATCTTATGCGAGTGAAAAAAGGCTGACAACAACAGGGGGAAGGGCTTGTGACCTTTCCCGCTTTTTCATAAAAGGAGGGAGAGAAAGGATATGATTTCTGGTTTGATTTTGGTTATGTTCCTTATTGGATTTCTGGGGTCGTTTCTGTCCGGGATGTTGGGGATCGGGGGATCAATCGTCAAATACCCGATGCTTCTCTACCTTCCACCTCTGTTCGGGGTGGCGATCTATACGGCTCAAGAAGTGTCCGCTCTGGCCATGGTTCAGGTTTTCTTCGCCACACTGGGGGGTGTGTGGACTTACCGGAAAAGCAATCTGATCGACAAACGACTGGTGTTGGACATGGGGATCAGCATCGTGATCGGGAGCTTGATTGGCGGATACGGTTCAAAATGGATTCCCGGTGATACGATCCATTTGATCTACGGGATCATGGCAGTGATTGCAGCAGTCATGATGTTAAAACCCGGAAAAAAGGAAAGCGGGAAAGCCATGGAAGCGGGGAATTATCATCGGGGAGTCGCAGTTAGCTCTTCCTTTATCGTCGGGGTGCTGTCTGGGATTGTAGGGGCAGGAGGTGCCTTTATCCTAATTCCTATCATGATTTCCATTTTAGGAGTCCCCCTTCGGGTCACCATTGCTTCCTCCTTGGCCATTGTTCTTCTGTCTTCCATCGGAGGGATGGCCGGGAAGATTATAGCTGGACACGTTATGTGGTTCGAGTCGGCCATTCTGGTCGTTGGCAGTCTAATCGGGGCATCCTTTGGAGCCAAGGTGGGACAGACTGCCAAACGCGGTTTCCTTCAGGGAACACTCGCGGTACTTATTCTGGTGACGGCTGTGAAAGTCTGGTATGATATCCTGTTTTAAAGCTAAAACAAACAAGCGGGCATTTCTTCCTAGAGTCCTGCTTGTTTGTTCATTAAACTGAGGCAAATCAGATGTTATAGCATTTTGTTAAATTGCTGGTCGTACCCTGGCAGGGGAACCTCTCGCATGTTTGATGAGTTTTTGGTATCGTTAACATGAAGCCCATGCATTACATATATACCTGTCATGATTGATCCTGGTCATCAACAAACTGAATGCGGTCTAGTTGATCTTTGACAGCTCCACGAATCGCTTTCAGATATTGTTGCCGAAGCTGCTTCTGTTCCTTTTTTTCCTCAGGGGTCAGCCCCTCACTTTTCTGTTTTCGAGCCAATTCATTGATCCGTTGGATCAGTTGATCTGTAATCACCCATATCACTCCTTCAGTCAAACACTTTACTGGATGCGACACTTTTTGGCAAGAGGGATTGGAATGGAGGTGTGAAACATAAGGTGAAGGGCATTATTTATGCAAGAGTCTCCATTCCACAAACGAAAAAAGAAATGGATATAGAGGAACAAGTAAAAGTCCTCAAAAATTGGTCTAACATATTGTCTTGCAAAGTACAGGAAGTGATCACGGAACGGCACAGTGGGTTTGATTTGGATAGAAAAGGATTGTTTCGCCTGCTGGATTGGGTTCGGAAAAAGGAGATAGAAGCTGTCCTGGTGCCAAACGATACTTGTCTTGGAAAAGGAGAGGCCAAGCTGGCGGTGATTCATCAGCTCTTTCAGTCCGGTTGTGATATATACAGCTTTCAATCCGGGGGGAAACTGGAGTTAAGAGCAGATGAATGGACCATGTTGAGCTTGCTGTCCAAATCAGACGAGTTACGGAAGAATTGGAAAAGATATAAAATCTCGCAAGGAATGCGACGGGCAATCTCGGAAAAAGATTATTCGCCTCAGATGAATCTTGCCAATCGGGGTCGTGGCAAACGAACCAAAAAATCAATTCCCATCGAACATATTGTATCTCTTAAAGAAAAGAAGCTGACATTTGAAGAAATCGCTGCGACTCTCCAGGGATGGGGCTATCATATCTCTCGGTCAACGGTACATCGCCGTTATCGGGAATGGATTGCATCTTCAGCAACCCTGAAACCTGTAGAAGAAACAGATGAAAACTAAAGAGATGGAGTGTTTAATCAATGGATTGGAAGCGTTTTGGAGCATTGACGCAGTTGCCAGGAGTCCCCGGTGCAGAAGGGGAAGTTCGGGGGGCTCTTCGCCAGGAACTTAGCCAATATACAGAGGAGAAGGTCCAGGATCGTCTGGGAAGTCTCTTTGGAGTGAAGCGGGGGACAAAGGATCATCCTCGCGTTATGGTGGCTGGACATATGGATGAAGTAGGGTTTATGGTTACCCGAATCACAGAACAGGGATTTCTGAAATTCCAGCCTCTCGGAGGTTGGTGGGGGCAAGTAATGTTGGCCCAGCGTGTACAAGTGGTGACAAGAGCCGGAAAACGAATTCCGGGAGTTATTGGCTCCACTCCCCCACACCTCTTAAATGAAGAGTCGAGAAAAAAACCTGTAGATATCAAGGAAATGTTTATTGATATCGGGGTGGATCATGAAGATGAAGCATATGCCATCGGTGTTCGTCCAGGTGATATGATTGTTCCTGTTTGTCCTGTGGTTGAGATGGAAGGGGGCAAACGCCTGATGACAAAAGCTGTCGACAATCGATTTGGGTGTGCCATGGCGCTGGAGCTTCTGGATGATCTCACAACAATGAATCACCCCAATACGGTTTACGCCGGAGCTACCGTGCAAGAAGAAGTCGGTTTACGCGGAGCGGTTACCTCCGCTCAAACTGTAAATCCTGACGTTTTTTTCGCAGTCGATGCTGGCCCTGCAGGTGATACTCCCGGTGTGAAAGATGGTTTTGGAGCTTTGGGCAAAGGGGTCGTTATTCGGCTTTTTGACCGATCCATGGTTCCTCTTCCGGGAATGCGCCGTTTTTTGGTGGAAACAGCAGAAGAAGAAGGTATTCCTTATCAGTTCTTTGTTTCTCAAGGGGGAACGGATGCCGGAGCGGTTCATAAAACGGGAAGGGGGGTTCCTTCCGCTGCCATCGGGGTCTGTGCCAGATATATTCATTCTCATGCGGCTGTGGTAGATAAGGACGATATCCTAGCGACGAAGAGGTTTTTAGCTTCATTGGTACAGCGCTTAGATCAGGATCGATTGGACCAAATCCGTCTAGGATAGTCATAGATGGAGAGATTGTCCAAAGACCTCGTCAAATTTACCCATACTTGCCACTGAAGGGAAACGGAGTATCATCTGTCCCTTAAACACAAAATAGCTTGAGATCCAAGTGATCTCAAGCTATTTTGTGTTTAAGGTGAGTAGGAAACTCAGAGATGAGGTGCTCATATCCATCCTGACATTTAATTTTACTTGGTTTCGTCTTTAAATCGACGGATCCGATCTTCAATCTGATCGCGGACACGGCGGAACACTTCCCGTACCTCCTCCGATGTTCCTTCTGCCTTCGCCGGATCGTCAAAGCCCCAGTGCTGTCGATTTACATGGGACGGGGTCATGGGGCAGCTTTCGTTGGCATCTCCGCAGAGGGTGATAACATAATCCGCCCGGTTCAGGATGGCCGGATCAATCACCTCCGAAATCTGATCAGAGATGTCGATCCCCTTTTCCTTCATTACTTCTACTGCTTTGGAATTGAGTCCATGGGCTTCAATTCCGGCACTGTGAACATGGAACCGATCCCCTAGGATCTTTTTGCCGAACCCTTCCGCTATTTGGCTGCGGCAGGAGTTGCCGGTGCAGAGGAAGTAGATTGTTTTTTTGTACATGTTTTTGCCTCCTTTATGTTTGTTTCGTTTGGAAAAGCTTGCGCTGGAACCAAAAGGCCACGTTTACCAGGGCGATCAGTATCGGAACTTCCACCAAGGGACCGATTACCGCAGCAAAGGCGGCACCGGAGTGAATCCCGAAGACACCGATAGCGACGGCGATGGCCAGCTCGAAGTTGTTGCTGGCGGCCGTAAAGGAGAGGGACACGGTTTTGGAGTAATCGGCACCCATTTTCTTTCCCATATAGAACGACACCAGGAACATAATTACAAAATAAATCACCAGAGGGATGGCGATCCTGACCACGTCCAAGGGTAACTGCAGTACCAACTCCCCTTTCAGGGAAAACATCACCACGATAGTAAACAGAAGGGCGATTAACGTGAGGGGACTGATTACCGGGATAAATTCCTTTTCATACCATTCCTGACCTTTGGTCCGGACCAGAGAGAACCGGGTCAGCATTCCGGCAACAAAGGGAATGCCCAGATATATCAGCACACTTTCCGCCACTTGGGCCATGGTGATATGGATAACTGCTCCTTCCATGCCGAGCCACTTCGGGATCAAAGTGATGAAGAGATAGGCATAGAAGGAATAAAACACGATCTGAAAGACGGAGTTGAACGCCACCAATCCGGCCGCGTACTCCCGGTTGCCGTTGGCCAGATCGTTCCAAACGATCACCATAGCGATGCAGCGGGCCAATCCGATCAGGATCAACCCCACCATATACGCCGGTTCATCCCGCAAAAACAGGATGGCCAAGACGAACATTAGGATCGGACCGATGATCCAATTCTGAACTAGGGACAACCCCAGGATTCGGGTATTGCGGAACACATGCCCCAACTCCTCGTATCGGACCTTGGCCAGTGGGGGATACATCATCAGAATGAGACCGATGGCAATCGGAATGGAAGTGGTGCCGACCTGATATCCCGTAAGGGTGTTCACCATTCCAGGGAAGAGATAGCCGGAACCGATCCCTATGATCATCGCCAGAAAAATCCACAGGGTTAAGTATCGATCCAAAAAAGAGAGTCGTCTCATCATACCGCTCATTGATGCTCATCCTTTCTAGCTACAGATTACTTTTTTGCCGTTGGTTTTTAATTGTTCAATTTCATCTTGAAGATCCGGCAAGGATTGAATCACTTCCTTGAACAAAGGATACTGACCCCCATCCAAGGAGTAAAAAACCCATTGCCCCTGTCGGCGTTCCTTGACCAGACCGATACTTTTCAAGCGGCGCATATGTTGAGATACGGTAGGTTGTGAGAGTTGGAGAATCTCCACCAGTTCGCAGACACACAGCTCTTCACATTTCAACAAAGACAGAATACGCAAACGGGTTTGATCACCGAGTGCTTTGTAATACTCGGCCATCTGATCAAATGCCTTCATCCTTCATCACAACTCCTTTCAAGACGTTTGCTTATACTTGGGCCACATTCGTGACGCTTCTCCTTGTCACGGATTGATTTTCTACTCAGATCTCCATAGGATATAATTATTATAAAGAGAGTAGTATTTATATTGCAATATACCTATATAACGATTTTTGTTAAACAGTTAAAGTAGCACAAGCATCCATACTCGAAAATGAGCGAATTCTCGCCGAATATTTTTTAAAAATACCGATAGGATCTCTTGATATGCTTTGGTAAGTGACGTATTATAAAACTGTACTGTTCAGTTTGATTAAGAGAGGTGGTATAAAATGAGGAAAGACTTGCGCAAACAAGCGAAGCGCCAACAGATTCGAGAGGGTGCCAAACGCATGTTTCTTGAAAAGGGATTCTCAGAAGCAACCACCGACGCCATTGCAGCCGAAGCAGGGGTCTCTAAACAGACTTTGTATGCGTACTATCCAACGAAAGAGGAACTGATGGCTGATGTTTTGGGCCAACTCATGATGGATGCTCTTCACCAGTGGCCCTCTGTTGAAAACGAATCATTTTTGACAAACCGTGAACAATTGCGAAAAGTACTGACTGAGCAGGCAGAGAGAATGATTGCAAACATTATGCAGCCTGAGTATTTGTCTCTAGTAAGGGTGATTGTCTCTGAAGCTCCCAGATTGCCGCAGCTCGGAAATTTGTTTCGTGAGACGGTGGGTGAGCGTGCACTTGAACGCATGATGTCGATACTGGATCGAGCACGTGGAGAGACAGTCGCTGATGATCTCGATGTGGAGGCCGCCTCGCGTATGTTTGTAGGCTTTCTGCTTACCCACGCCATCCTCGGAGGTCTGCTGATCCCCGAAGGAAAAATGGAACGACCAGAATCTACAAAAATTGATGCGATGGTCGATCTCTACTTAAAAGCGATTACTTAAATCTGAGCAACGGTCCTGTGAGTCTGATATCTTTGTTACACCAAATGTCATTGATTTCTGCTCCCATCCCTAATTATTAATTGAGAGAAGGGATAGAATGACTGTGCAAAAGAATCAAAGAATGAACGGAAACGACACGGAAGTACTGATCGTGGGAGCTGGACCAACCGGACTGGTCATGGCTCACCAGTTGGTTCGACATGGAATTTCGTTTCGTATGATTGACAAGCATGCTTCAGTCCTGGAACTTACGAAGGCTGCTGCACTTCACGCTCGCACGCTGGAGATTTTTGACGACCTTGGAATCGTGAATCGAATCATGGACGAAGGGCAACGCGTAGACCACCTCTTCCTGCGAACCAAGCATCGTGATCGGATCCATATCGATTTTTCCGATCTAGAAGATACGAGATTCCCCCATATGGTAGATATCCCACAGAATCGAACCGAGAATATCCTGATCGAGTCACTTTATGACCTTGGGGTAAATATTGAACGCGAGGTAGAGCTGACAGATCTTCAACAATACCCTGAGGGGATTGAAATCACTCTTCGCCATAAAAATGGAATGGAGGAGAGCTGTCGCGCAGGCTGGTTAGTTGCTTGTGACGGAGCCAAAAGTAAAGTGCGAGATCTTTTGGGACTAGAGTTTCGGGGGGAGCCTTATGCGGATGACTGGGTACTCTGTGACGCAACGATCGAATGGCCGTTGCCCCGCAACGAGATGACCTTTAGTAGCAGTGAGGAAGGAATCTTTGGTGTGTTTCCTCTTCCAGGAGAAAAGCGGTATCGGATCGCCTATACCCAGAATGTTGACGAGCATGGGAATCCTGTGGAACCAACTATAGAGGACGCTCAGCACAGCATGGTGAACCGTACCGGGATTGAGGGAGAAATCTTGTATACGGATAACTTTTCCGTCTTTAATCTCGCCCACCGCCAAGCTAAGCATTATCGACAGGGAAGAGCGTTTCTCGTTGGAGATGCCGCCCACATACACACTCCGTTTGGTGGCCAAGGCATGAATCTCGGAATCGCGGATGCCTACAATATCGGATGGAAACTCGCATATGTGCTCAAGGGGTATGCACCGGAAAATCTCTTGGATAGCTATGAGGCGGAACGTCATCCTATTGGAAGAAACGTGGTACGTACCACTCATATCGGTGCATATGCCATGCTTATGAGAGAAGGTGGAAAAACGTATTTGCGGGACAGCCTCATGACCGTTTTCAATACCAGTGCGACTTTTCGCTTAGGGATGATTCATCGACTTTCACAACTCGCACATCACTACCGGGGAACCCAGCTGGTTTCCGGTAAAGCTGGAAGCTTAACCGCCGGAGATCGAGTGCCGAACCAGCTGTTTTTCGATGGTCGCTCCAACTCATACCTTAGGTTGTTCGACCTGTTGGATCACACCAAGTTTTCCTTGTTTCTGGTAGATGGAGGAAACAAAGGATCGCTTGTGAACCATTCATGGCGAGAGATTGTCAAACATATCAGAGAGCACTACCCTGACCTGATTAAACCGCACCTCATAACCACCCAATATAGCGAGCTCAAAGACGTTCCTGAAGGAACAAAGGTTTGGCTTGATCGAGCGATGGATCTCACACATTATCATCAACCTGGCACCTTAACAGCTTACCTTGTACGCCCTGACGGACACTTGGCCTATGTTCACTCACCTGTACAGCTTGAGCATTTAACTTCGTTTCTACACCACACTCCATACTTTCAACCAAAAGCACACGCGAAGAGACCGAAAGACATAGAAATTGGCACCTATCGTACAGAAGGTGACAGGTTATCCGAGAAGCCAGAGGTAGTACCCATTATTACGCCAGCAGTGAACTGCTACATGATCCGGGGAGAGGAAGGTTCTGTACTTGTGGATACCGGCTTTCCAGGCAAAACGGATGTCTTGCTGAAGAAACTGAAGAGAAAGGGCGTGAACCCGAAGGAGATTTCCCTGATCCTCCTTACTCACGGACACCCTGATCACGCGGGGAATGCTGCCGAATTGAGGCAGTGTCTTGGTGTTCCGGTGGCAATTCACCGGCTTGAGGCAGAATGGATGCGCACCGGTAAAACGGTTATCCCTTCTCCCGTTCGACCCTTTGGCCACGTGATTAAGGCCTTGTCGAAACCGGAGATTCCCTCGTTCGAACCGGATTTGCAAATCGAAGAGGGCACGAGTCTCAATAAGTATGGCGTAAAAGGCAGGGTACTTCATACTCCCGGTCACAGCCCTGGTTCGATCTCTCTGCTGCTCGACAGCGGTGATGCGCTTGTCGGGGATCTTATGGCCGGAGGATTGATGTTTAAGGATCGGCCCGACTACATGTTCCTGCTCGAAGACGTCTCCCTTACCCGCAACAGCATTAAGAAATTGCTCACATATAAGCCATCGAGGCTGTTCTTTGGCCATGGTCAACCAGCAAGTGGTGAGTCTGCTCAACGGTGCTTTGTTTTCAGAAGATAGCTAAAAAAGGCTGGTTTAATTTTGGTCATTAGAATGTTTTTGATGAAACGATGACTCCGTTTCCTTCATTCAGGAAGTCGCAATGTTCCGGATATGGTTATAACAGCAGATCCCCCCACCTGAATCACAGGTTTGTTTCCCTTTGTAACTGTTACAAACAGGGTGCCGGGCCGTCCCATCGTATGCCCCTGGGCGATTTTCAATTGATGCCTGTGCTGTAGAGGGAGTATTCCTTCCATAGCAAGGTATCCAGCAAGGGCGCCATTTGCTGAGCCGGTCACAGGGTCTTCCTGGATGCCGACCGCTGGTCCAAAATCACGGGTGTACAAGTCGTATCCTGGTTCTGTTGTGTTAAATGTAAATAGATGTGTAGTACTTGCTTTTTGTATCTGATTCAACGTTTTAAGTTCTTCTATCTGTGGTCGGGCGGCGTCGATCTCCTTTTGGGACTTGACAGGGACAATCAGGTGCCAGTTCCCCGTATACGCCAATTTGATCGGGTATCGCTGATCCAAGGCCTCAGGTGAAATTCCAGCCAGTCGGGCAATCTCGCCCGGATCTGTTTGGATATCTTTTACCTTGGGTGGAACTTGTGTCATGGTGACAGCAGTAAGGTTTTGATTTTCTGTGGCTAATTCCACTGGAACCGTTCCAATATTGGTTTCCAATCGAATTTGTTTGGTTTTGTCCTGCCATCCGTATGTTGTGGCCAACAGCCATGAAAGCCCCACTGTGGCGTGACCGCAAAAATCCATTTCATCCGTCGGTGTAAAATAGCGAACGCGAAAATCATGTTCAGATTGGTTGGAGGAAAACAGAAATGCTGTCTCGGACAAATTAAGCTCTTTAGCTATGTTTTTCATTTCCTCCTCTGTCAAACGATCCGCCTCAGGAACAACGCCCGCCGGATTTCCCCTGAAAGGCACGTTGGTAAAAGCGTCTACATGATAAACCTGAATGTTTTTCATCTCTTTCCCATCCTTTTCCTGTTGTTGAATATATCGTACAGGACGAATGATGATTAGTAAAATCAATACAAGTGGGTAAACCGATGACACTCTTGCAGATTGGAGGTATTCATCAGAAACTTTCAAAAAGCTGGCTTTCACAAGAAACCGTATAAGTCCACAAAGGGTCACATTCATTTGTGGCTCTTTTTTCTAGACATCCATTCCTTCGTTATATTTTTATTGATTCCAGTCAATACAGGTAATATAAAACATCCATATCAAGAGGAATGAAGCCGAGTGAGATTCCGTCGTTATCCTCGAAAACAGAATAAGAAAAAAGCCTATAAAAAAGAAGCCAAACGGATTGAATACAGTCACGAATTACATCATCAACTCGATCGAAATGTGGATGAACTGAAGCGACGGCTTTATGACTCTCCAGACCTGGTGATCCGTACATTTGAATTGGGTACTAACCACCGGGTAGAAGTGGCGATTGCCTATATTGAGAATTTAGTGGGAAATGACAGAGTGGACAACTTTATCATGAAATCGATGATGCGAAATCCGGAAGAACATCGAACGATCACGGTGGAAAACGCTTTCGATTGGATCAGGGAAAATGCCTTGATGACCGGAGAAGTAAGAGTAACCAGCCAGTGGATCGCAATTGCTGGTGATTATTCCGTACATATCGAAGAGGGCCTAAAAGTTGTCCCCTTGTACTTGCATCTCCCATTTCAGATCGGCATCCCCCTTCTTTTGTGGCTCACAAGCTTGGTCCGCAATCGGAGAAATATACAAATTCGGGGGGAGATATAAAAAAAGAAAAGGCGGTCAAGACCGTTTTTTTCTGGATTGTCTAACACGTTGTGCAGCATACAAAAACAGAAAAGCAACTAGGACCACATATTCCGATTGATCCATTGTAAAGAAATAATAGAGTATATTGTCTAAGATGTTATCAGAAGACTGGCCCAACAAAAAATCCATACCGGACTGAAGCAGCATGGTTAAAAACAGGAGAAATAGAAAAATGAATATGTTTTTCATTGCGTTCACCCGATACTCGTCATTACTTCTAGTGTTGGTCTATCTAGAAGACGCTATACAGTCTCTGAAATGACCCTACAGGCATCAACTGCTTCCAGGAATGGTCATCCATCTGTTCATAAAACTGAGTATGCATAGAAGGACATAGGGTGTAGATTCTTGAAGTATATGAGTGAATTACAACATGAAGGAGAGAGATCCCTTGAAAGCAATTGTACATGCGCATCCAGAGGGGTTTAGCGGATTGCGAGTGATGGAAATGGATGAACCGGTTCCAGGTCCTGGCGAAGTTGTCGTATCGCTTCAAGCCTCCGGTTTGAATCACCGGGATATATGGACTGTTTTTAAAAAACGAAATGATCCTGTTATTCTTGGTTCGGATGGTGCTGGAGTTGTAGAGGCGATCGGGACTGGAGTGAACCGAGTAGAGGTAGGACAAGAAGTGATCATCAACCCCAGTTTGGGTTGGCCACTCAAAAGTGATGCACCTCCGGAAGGATTTGAAATTCTGGGTTTTCCGAAACATGGTACATTTGCCGAAAAGGTTCGAGTACCGGTTGAGAATATCGAACCAAAACCACAACACTTGACATGGGAAGAGGCCGGAGTTCTTCCCCTGGCTGCTTTAACGGCTTACCGTGCGCTCTTTACCAGAGGACAAGTAAAAGAAGGGGAGCATGTTCTGGTTCCAGGAATCGGAAGTGGAGTGGCGACGTTCATCCTGCTGATGGCCAAAGCAGTGGGTGCTCAGGTAACGGTTACCTCCCGCAGTAAGGAGAAGCGGGATCAGGCCTTACAGTTGGGAGCGGATGCCGCGATTGACAGCCATGGGGACTGGGCAGAGCAAATGGCAGGGGAGCAGGTGGATCTGGTTGTTGACAGTGTTGGACCGGCTACCTTTGATCAATCTTTGGATCGTCTTCGTCCAGGAGGGAGATTTGTCAACTTTGGGGAAACCACCGGAAAAGCGGTGAAGCTTCCTTTACGTCCCTTTTTTTTCGGTCAGTTTACTCTGATGGGAACCACGATGGGGAGTGCGGAGGAGTTTCGCGAGATGCTACGTTTTATCTCTGATCACCAAATACGACCTGTGATCGACAAAATATATCCTTTCACGGAAGCACAAAACGCTTTTTTACGAATGGAAGAAGGAGAGCAATTCGGAAAAATATGCTTTGTCGCAAGTCTTTGAAAAGGGGTTACAGATCGATGAAGATCCTTGTCATTGGTGCGAGTGGTACCATAGGAAGTGCAGTTGTTAAGGAGCTGAAAGCCAATCATGATATCATTTATGCCGGACGAAGCGGTTCAGATGTTTCTGTGGATATCACTTCAATAGATAGTATTAAGCAAATGTATAAAAAATGGGTAAAGTGGATGCTGTTGTCAGCGCCGCAGGAAGTGCGCATTTTGGACCGATAGCGGACTAAATGAAGTGGCCATTGAAAGCAAGCTGAAAGGTCAAATCAATTTGGTTCATCTGGGTTTGGACTCTGTTCGTGATTATGGTAGCTTTACGTTAAGACAGGTGTTTTAATGGATGGTCCCATTCCGCAGGGAGCCCCAGCAGCCGTGAGTAAAATCAGCTGTGATCAATATGCCCAGAGGAATTCGCATTAAACAATGTAAGCCCTACTGTTTTAAAAGAATCATTGCATAAGTATGGTGACTTTTTCCCCGGTTTTGAAGCGGTTTCGGCAAACCGTGTGGCTCTCGCTTTCCGGAAGGGCGTGGAGGGAGCTCAGACGGGACAAACCTATCAAGTATATTCATAAGAGTATTTATGAAAAAAAGACCATCACCATCAGATGGTCTTTTTTTTGTTTAACAAGGTATGTTCCTACATCTTCTCGATCTAATGATCAATTGTCCCAAAACGATGCCAAAACAAGGAAACCTGTAGCGAAAGGTAATTGGGAGGGGGTTTAACCCAGCAAACATTGCTACCACTCCTAGTGCAGAACCTGTAGCTCTTTGCTTCCCCAATGGTTTATTTAAGGAATTCCCACTTTTAGAACGTTTGACATCCAGGTAGGGTAAATGCTTAAATGAAATTATAATGATCGTTCTATCTAAAGCGGGAGGATAGGTAAAAATGAGCCGATCCATAAAAAAAGAGGCAATACTCGACACTGCTGAGTCACTGTTTTATGATCATGGGTTTCACGCCATAGGATTGAAAAAAATTCTTGAAGAGGCCAACGTAGCAATCATGACGCTTTACAACCATTTTTCATCCAAAGAACAACTGATAGAAGAGATTCTTAAAAGACGCGAATCACAATATTGGTTATACCTTGATTCATTTGTTGAAGAGGGCTCAGCGTCTCCTTTTTTACAAGTGGTAAAAGCACATGTCAACTGGTTAAATGATAAGGGAAAGAACGGTTGTATGTTTCTACGGGCGATGGAAGAGTTTGCGGGAACAGACAATCAGATTGAAAACATAGCAAGAAATCATAAGAACAAATTGCTGAAATATTTACGGGATCTTGGTCAGAAAAGCGGATATGCGAATGATGAAGATATTGCTTTTCAAATGACAGTATTATTAGAGGGGGCCACTTCGATGGCTGAAATTGTTGGACCCCAACAAGCAGGAAAGCAAGCGATCTCTATGGCGCAATCGCTTTTAAACACGTGGAGAAGATAAATATCGTATGAGAGTATGCGGTTGGCGACGCATTGTGAGTGAAAGGACACTCACAATTTCTTCACACCAATAATAGAAAGATCGTTCTATATAAGAGGTGGAGATATGAGAAACATTGTCTGCCCTGGTATTGCCATGATTGGCGTTTCCTATGCCTTTGCCCGGTTTAGTTTTGGACTATTTTTGCCAGAAATCTCGAATACCCTTGGGTTAACTGAGGCAAGCTCAGGATTTATTGGTTCTGTTGCCTATGTCGCTTATTGTATCGCTCTTCTAACATCATCGTTATTGATTCAGAAAAGCGGGCAAAACATAACCATTCGTTTAGCAGGTATAAGCGCGGTACTTGGCATGGTTGGTATCGCACTTTCACCGAACACTATTGTTCTGGCAGGCAGTGTCTTTCTCGCTGGACTAAGCACTGGCTGGGCTTCCCCTGCTTTTGGCAATGTTGCTGCGAACGAACTAAATAAACAGGATAGAGATCGCGGCAATACGTGGATTAACACTGGCACGAGTTTTGGAATCATTTTATCGGGGCCAATTGCTTTGGTTTTTACTGAATACTGGCGATTATCTTATACACTGTTCGCAATCATCGCTCTTGCAGTTTTGATATGGAACGCAAAGGCAATCCCGATGCGAAAGCCGAAAACCACATCTTTTTCATTCAGAAAACCAATGAAGTTGTGGAATAAAAGTGATCGGCTTATTCTGGCTTCCTTTCTTATTGGCATTAGTTCCTCGATTTATTGGGCGTTCTCTAGAAGCTTTCTTGCACTGGAACACAACGTTTCGTATACTGTATCCATTTGGTTTTGGATGATTATGGGGGTTTCCGGAATTGTTGGTGGTTCAGCAGGAGGATTCATTCAACGCGTGGGAATACAATGTGCATATCGAATTGGAGTATCCTTAATGATTACTTCTGTTGCTCTTTTAACGGTTCCTCATTTATCGTTTAGCTTTCTTTCTGCAATCCTATTTGGGATCACTTATATTTTTTTGACGGGTGTATTCATTGTCTGGGGGACGCGGCTTTTCCCGAAAAATCCGTCCATAGGGATTAGTCTTTCCTTTTTATTATTAGGGTTAGGGCAATTTGTGGGAACATCCGTTGCCGGAAGCGTCATTGAGTTCTCCTCGTATACAGCGGCTTTCCTCCTTTTTTCGTTTATCGGACTGATTGGATTGCTTGTACGAGTAAAACAGTTACATGTATAGAAGGAGAGGTTATTTGACCGAGAAATAAAAAATGAAACCTAAAACCAACCTGTGAAGGTTGGTTTTAGGTTTCCTGGATAGAGTTTTTAGTTACCATTTTTTGATGGCATCATCCAATCCACTGCTTTAGAATTGGAACTCTCCGAATGATTAACCAATCTATGGACAACACAAGGAGCAAAGAGAGCCCAACCATTGGAAAAAGGATCCCTAATGCAACCACAAGCATGCTGACAACTTTGACGAGTTTAAAGTTTTTGGGGAGAGGAGGGGCTCCCAGTCGGTTGCTCGGTTTTCTTTTCCACCACATCACAACACCGGTAAATGCGATGACTACAATTCCGATGCAGACGATCAATCCACCAAGTTGGTTTAGAAACCCAAAATGGGTGCCTTTGTGAAGGGTAATCCCGGTCGCGATGAGTTTCGCCATTGGACCGTAGTCGTCAAACCGATAATCATCGAGCACCTTTCCACTGTATTGGTCCAAATGTAATGTGGCTTCGTCCGTGGATTTATCAGGGAAGACGGAGATGGTGTAACCCCCTTTTTGCCCCTTTGGAAAATAGACATCATAACCGGGGTGAACGTGACGAGTATCGGCGATCTTTACGACCTTGTCGATTGAAATGGGAGAAGCTTTGTAATCATTGGATTGAGGAGCGGGCCGTTGTTCGGCTGCCCACGGAACGTCAGCCACATTCTTGGAAGGAACCGTTGATTCAGGTTTTTCTCCAAACCAAATGGCGGCCGGATATCCGATACCTGCTTCCGTCCCCAGCCTTTGAACCTGCTCTCCCCAAAATCCGGACCAGGGTAGACCCGTAAGGATGAGAAAAGCGATTCCCAACGACAGCCAAAACGCCGGAACGGCATGGAGATCCCGCCAAAACGTTCGTTTTCCTGTCTTCAGCCGGGGAAGCAGGGTCCCGAACACTCCGAATCGCCCCCGTGGCCACCAAAGATACACACCAGTGATCAGGAGGATGAGTCCCCAACAGGCTGCCAGTTCCACCAGTCGGTCTCCCCATGTCCCGGCCATCAATTCCCCATGGATTTTTTCCAATTGATCCATCAAACGACTGTCGTCGTTCAGTTCCCCTAAGATGGCTCCATTGTACGGATTGACAAAAACGGTAAGGGACTTTCCTCCATCCACGATCCCCACTTCGGATGACCGATTCGCCTCCTCAGGGGGGCGGTACCGGGTGACCTGTGCATCCGGATACGCCTGTTTCACTTGATTGATTTGGTCAGAGGGCGTCCATTCCTTTCTTTCCACCTGTACCTGATACAGATCCTTGTACATCATGGATTCAATTTGAGACTTGAAAAGGTAGATACCACCGGTTATCGCCAACATGACCAAGAGCGGGGCGAAAATCATTCCGGCATAGAAATGCCAGCGCCAGATCGCCCGGAAGAGCTCTTGAGATCGGCTTGGTTGAATGGAATCTTTGGATTGAGGTTGAGAAAAGCCCATCAGTGCGACTCCTTTCAATGTTGTTCATGATTTTCGCGATTTTTTGTGATTTAGTCGAGTATTACTTCATCCTCGACGTTCATGGGCTTTCCCTCGTGGCCAATGGTGACTGCGAGGGTGGTGGAACTCCCGGCTTTTAGTCTGTTCTGGTTCATTGCCGCATCCCATAATGTCTCAAGACTTCTGCCTGGATTCGTTCATTGCATGTTGTGACTGTGACAAAAAATCACATACAGACTCATAGCATTATACCTTCATTTATAGAGGTAAATAGACTTTATATACGAAAAAAGCGTGACACTATGTTGATAGTATCACGCTAATCTCTTGGATCACTCTTCGCTTTCCTCTGGGCAATTTTAACAATCAAGTTTAGCAAAGATGTTTGGGCACGCCGAAGCATTGCTACATTCGCAATGAGGTACCCTATCTTTCGTAATTCTCTGAGGATAGAACTAGGCCAAATCCAATTTATGATGCATTTGGTGGGATATATGAAGTAAATTAAAAGATTGTATATAATTTTTTGTATTCCTCTTCCCATTCCTTTGTTTACTGACAGAGATAGAAGGAATCGATTCCGGTATACAAAAAGAACCGATATTATACAGTAACCACTATACTGGCAGACCTTTTTTTCACCTGAAAAATTGTTTATTTTAATTGAATGTTTATGGTTGTAAAATATATTTTTTAATATTATAATCTAGTGCGTAAACGATATTTTTTAACCATCTTAAGAAAGCAGGAGGTTGAATCTATGAAAAAATGGCTGAATTGGTCTCTAGTGTTGGGTCTGACGGTTGCTGCGTTCAGTCTCTTTCCCGCAACTACAAAAGCGGCAGATGATGATGAAGTTCTCCATGAAACCATCGTAGTGGAAGCCGGGAAAACCTTCGATGGTGAAGGGCAGAGGTATATTGCCGGACCCGAATTGGGAGACGGCAGCCAGGATGAAGATCAAAAACCACTCTTTAGGCTGGAGGAAGGCGCCACTTTGAAAAACGTGGTACTCGGTGCTCCAGCTGCGGATGGGGTTCATTGCTACGGTGATTGCCTTGTTGAAAATGTCGTGTGGGAAGATATCGGTGAAGATGCGCTGACGGTGAAAAAAGAGGGAACGGTGACCATTAAAGGCGGTTCGGCACAAAAAGGCGATGACAAAATATTCCAGATCAACGCCCCGTCCACCTTCAAGGTATATAATTTCAAAGGGGATAACGCCGGAAAATTCATTCGCCAAAATGGTGGAACCAAATATAAAGTATCTGTTTATATTGAAAATTGCACCATCACCAATATGAAAGAGGCCATTTTCAGAACGGACAGCAACACCAGTGAAGTGACCATGGTCAATACCAAATACGGAAACGTGGGAGAAAAATGGATAGGAGTCAAACACGTCACCGAAAGAGGCAATACGGACATCGGTAACAACATGGAAGAAGCCTCGGAAGTTCAAAAAAAAGAGAAAGAAGACTCAGAATTTAAAGAGAAAGGGTTCCTTTCCAGTATCATGGGATGGTTGGGCATCTGATCTCGGATTGTTTAACCATGGGTTTGTATTCCCACTTTCGAGCGTCGAAAATGACGCTCGAAAGTGGGAATTTGTTTGTTATGAACGTCGGCCTGAACTTCTTGATTACTGGGTAACTTAACTGATAAAAAAGAGTTATCCAGTAAAAACTCAAGATTAAAATGAAAAGTGATCCAAGGAAAATCAAAAAGGAGAGAACCACCT
Organism: Melghirimyces algeriensis; assembly: GCF_900182565.1. Lineage (GTDB taxonomy): Bacteria > Bacillota > Bacilli > Thermoactinomycetales > DSM-45169 > Melghirimyces > Melghirimyces algeriensis. The sequence continues at coordinate 279,407 of NZ_FXTI01000003.1, forward strand.
CACTAGAGGGGACCTATCTAATATGGTTTCTTCGTAAAAAAATTTCAATAAACTAGTTTGCGAGTCAAATAAATAAGTGATAAATTTTCCAAAAAAGTGGCATATCATGTCTGGCTGCTTTTTGCTTGAACCTCACGAACCCCTACAATGGTAATGAAGATAACGGATATTGTAGCAGCTGCACACATCATTCCAATTTCAAAAAAGCCATTTTGTGTGAGTAATATTGCAGCAATTGTTGATAGCAGACTAGAACCAATGTACATAGCAGAGCTATTCAGTGACACTACCGTTCCCCGTGCATCAGGGTTTAATTCAGATATCAAGGCCGTGAACGCGGATTGTCCGACTCCAAAGAATGTTGCCCAAAGTATATGGATTGTAATCGCCAACCATAAAATCTGTGTAAACAGAGAAAGAGACAGTACAGAAACGGATACCAAAAGGCTCGCGAGAACAAACACCGTTTTCTTGCTCCATCTGTCTGAAGCCTCTCCTCCCAATATACTCCCAACGACGCTTCCAATTCCTGCAATCATAAGAATCATCCCTGTTTGTCCGGCAGTCAAATCGAAAAAGGTGTAGTAATAGACGCCTATTAAAACAAACATCCCCTGTAAACCGCCGAAGTACAACAGAGAAGCAAGCAGAGAAAGGAAAACTGCAGAATTGGACAGCACGAAGTGGAATTGTTTAGACAATGATTGGAATGTTTCCTTGGACTCTGTTTTTGCTGAATAAGAAGGAAGGATTTTTTTAGCTAGAAAAAATGTGATGAAAGAGAGGATGGCGATCACCCAGAAAGACCAGCTCCAACTCCCTAGTTCAGCGATGTACCCAGCTAGCGGAACCCCAATAACTGCCGAAGAAATCAAGGCTGCAGTAACAATCCCCATCGCTTTCCCACGCTGTTCGTAGGAGTAGGAATCTCCCACAATGGAATAGACACTCGGTTCAATCATCCCTGCTCCTATTCCAGATAGAACACGGAAAAGAATCAAGGTAACAAATGTTTTACTGAAACCTACAAGGGCAGTTGCAATTGAAAAGACCAGCAATCCCAAGCATAACATCTTTTTTCGATCCCACCGATCAGAAACAGCTCCCATTATTGGAGCGGAAACAGCATACGCGATGGCATAGCTGGCATAAAGGAGACCGCCAAGCTTTAAAGGCATATCAGTGTTCCTCGAAATCTCAGGTAACAAAGGTACCGTAACCATGGAATCAAAACCTACCAAAAATGAACAAAAAGCCAGTATAGAAAGAATGGTCTTAGACGGCCGATTTGTGCTCATTGATTCAACCTCCAAAAAATTAAATCCAATACTTCCTTCACTGTAAACCCTGACACCAATGTTAGGGTCAAGGTTTTTACCAATAAAAGCAGCCTTCCAGTTGGGAAGGCTGCTTTTATTGGCTGTCTTCATATTCTTTTATTCTCTCTTCTATACTGTAAATGCTTTCTTGCAGTCGTTTCTTCACATCCAGTAACAGATGTAATTGATCATCAACTTCACGCAAACGGTTGCGATAAAGGTCTAATAATTCTTCACACAGATCATCTTCTTCTGGAACCTGATGATGGTCTTTACAACGGAGGATCTGTTCAATCTGTTTACTGTTTAGTCCCAATCCCAAGTACAGTTGAATTAAACGTACACGCTCAACACTTGATTCATCAAAAGATCGATAGCCATTTTCCAATCGCTTGGCGTGTAAAAGGTTTTGTTTGTCATAATAGCGTAACGAACGAACGCTAACACCCGTTTTTTTCGACAATTCTCCTATACGCATCGTTTAACCCTTTCATTGCTGATCTATTTATTGGTAGAAGCCATTTAAAGCTGTAGGTAGCGCTACAACGAATGATTAGGAGCAATCACCCATGAGAGAGAATGGAAGTATCAAAGTTTGCTCACTCTGATTGATTGTAAAAAATGAATAAACCTTCTCAGGCTTTGAGATTGCTTTTTTCTGTACGGGACAACAAAATGGATCTTGATTGTTTCAGGCAGTTCTTGATATTGAACAGTGTCTGTTTCTTTTCGACTATAAGCAACGTCTGCAGGCAGGATACTGATTCCCAATCCATTATGAACCGCTTGCAGAATGGATTCAAGCGAATCAAACTCCAGCAATGATGACGTTTTTAAGCCGTGCTCTTTGGTAAAACCCAGCGTTTTTCGTCTGTAAATGCAATTTGGATCGCTATGAACCAGCAATGCTTGCCCCTTTTGCTTTTCAATTGGATGATGTTTCGGTGAGATGAGTACAATTTTCTCAACATAACTATAGACGGTTTCAAATGGGAAATGATCCGTTCCGCTTAAAAAAACTCCATCAATTTCTCCGTAAGAGAGCATTTCCAGTAATCTTTGTTTACGATTCATTCTTACTTTGACATCAATGTGTTGATGTTCCCTCAAAAAAAATGAAAACAGTTGAGGAATTTTAATGGCAGAAATCGTTTGTGATGCACCAATGGTTAATGTTTCCCTCCATTTTTGAGGGTTTATCCTTGACTTGGCTTCGTCCATTAACCGCATAATACGATTGGTATATTCGAATAAAACAGCCCCCTCCTCGGTCAATGTAACGCCTTGATTGTTACGCATAAATAATTTGACGCCTAGTTCATTCTCCAAAAACTTCATTCGTTGACTGACATTGGGTTGTACATAGCCCAGTTGTTCAGCCGCTTTCGATACGGATTGCAACTCTGCTACATGTTTAAAAATCCACAAATCTCGGCTTTCCAAGGTAAGACTCCTCCATGGGTATCATTTTAAATGATACCCCTTTTATTACTGAGTATTATACTCTTCAAACGCGGGAAGGTATAATGGAAGATATTAAACTTAGTAAGGAGGTTTGATATGGAATTAGAAGATAAGGTTGTCCTCATAACGGGTGGCGGTACGGGTATTGGAAAAGCAACCGCCTTGAAAGTTGCCGATGCAGGAGCCAAAGTGGTTGTAAATTATAGCCGATCGGAAAAAGAGGCTGAAGAAGTCGTCAAGGAGATTATTCAGCAAGGAGGCAAAGCATTTTCTGTTAAAGCAAATGTGGCAAATGAAAAGGAAGTAAATGATATGGTTTCCCAAACCATTACATCGTTTGGGAAAGTAGATGGTTTAGTCAACAATGCGAGCATTACAGCTCAAATACCCATGGATGACTTTGATGCCGTAACCGATGAAGTGTGGGATACTCTTTTCAGTGTAAATGTGAAAGGTATGTTTCATTGTGTAAAAGTTGTTGCTCCCTATATGAAGAAGCAACAATCGGGTGTGATTGTAAACATGGGCAGTGTGGCCGGAACAACGGGAATCGGTTCATCCATCCCGTATGCAGCAACAAAGTCAGCGGTTCACACAATGACAAAATCGTTAGCGATCGCATTAGCACCCTCGATCAGAGTGAATGGTATTTCGCCTGGGGCAGTGGATACAAGGTGGTGGTCTGGTAATGAAGAGAAAATGTATCAACTGGCGGGCCACTTACCCCTTAAGAGAATTTCAACACCGGATAACATAGCAGAAGCTATTCTTTTTCTATTGACTCAAGAATCTGTCACCGGACAAGTCATTACAATTGATAATGGGCAAACACTTTGACGAGAAGACCTCTTTCCACTGTTAGCAGCGGGGTCGTGGCTGGAGCAATCAACACTGTACATTGGCTTAATTGATTATTCCATAATCGGTCTTTCGAATAAATGCCCTGCAATAACAGCTGAGTGATTCAAACATGAAATGTGATAAAGGAAAGCGGTGATCATCTCATGAATGATTCTTGGATCATTCGAAAGGCGCAGGAAGAGGACTGGCGGCAGATTCAAGCCATTTATAATCAAGGAATAGAAGATCGAATTGCCACTTTGGAGGAGCAACCCAAAAGCTTGGAAGAGGTGCTGAAAGATCGATCCTCTCGGTATGTAGTATTGGTCGCGATTCAGGGCGGAGAAGTATACGGGTGGGCCTCCTTAAATCCTTATTCCTATCGTTGCGCCTATTCCGGGGTAGTCGATCTTTCAGTTTACGTGGATCGAAACTGGAGAGGCAAGGGAGTGGGTTCTCGCTTACTAAACGCTTTGGAATCGGAAGCTCAAGCTCATCATTTTCACAAAATGATTCACTATACGCTACCCTTTAACAAACTTGGACAAGGATTATACAGAAAATGCGGTTTCCGAGAAGTCGGAGTTTTGCAAAACCAAGGGGTGTTAGATGGTCGTTTTGTTGATGTACTGGTCATGGAGAAGTGTTTATCACCTAGCCGATAATCCACATTGATTTTAGGGGTTCAAAATAGCTGACCGTATTCAATCCAAATAATAACCGCTCTACACAAAGCGGTTATTATTTGGATTGGTTGGCAGTTTTAAAGGTATAGTGTATTGTTACTATTCTTTCTGGGGAGGTGTGGGAACCACAGGGACTGGTCCTTCCATTCCTTCTTTGTCACCTTCGTTATTATAATAGTAATAATTGTCGGGAACATCTCCGGGTATGGTGGTCCAGGCAATTGGGTACCTATAATCAATCTTAATTTCATCTTCGTTGTTTGCGGGCACAAGAATGCTCAATTCATTCGTGATATGCAAATACAAGGTTACTTGCACGGTGTTAATTCCTTTTTCCTTCATTGTCGAGATCATTTCAATCCGAGTAGACCCTTTGGGCCAGATTTGTAAGGGGACATCTGGTCCTACATCGGAAAACAGACTGCTTTGCAATACCGAACCGAGTGGGATGGCATTATCTTTGTGTTCCAGCTTCTTTAATTCCTTTTGAATGGTGTGACTTGCAATATCATACACTTTCGCTTGAATTTCGGAATCAACATGAACATATTGTACCCGACCATTGGCTGTCTTTATGGACATCATCTTGTTTAGATCCGCCCCCATGGATCGCCGCATGTCTTGGATTCCTTTTGATACTGCTTCTTGAGAAATATTTTTCACTTGGCTTTTTGCTAGTTTTAGCAAGGTTGATTCCACTTGTAATTCAAACAAAAGGATCAGACCAACGATGAATAGAGAAAGGATCGTAATGATCCAGTATCTTTTTTTTCGAGGGCCACGAAAACGTTTATGTCTTCTGAACATTACCGTCACCTCTATAGGGGAGCTTCAATCTAACCTGTTTTATTCTATGTTCTAAAAGCGGAAACAAGACTTCATTCATTGAATAGCAGGCGAAGATCTCGAAACATTTGCCGATCAAGACAAGGGTACCGTGGTACCCTTGTCTTCTATCATTTCCCAATGAAATAGAGGATTTTGTCTAATGATGTAGAATTAATGTCTTTTGTAATGGTTTAATTGAATAGTTTTTAACTAATACAAACAAGTTTGTGAAACAAACTTTTTCAGATACTATACGAACCACAGGAAACAAAATCAATTTATACATTAGAGCGGAAACTTTTACCCAATGGCTTACCCAGACCGAAATAATGACGAAAATTATATATGAGCGGACTCCATTTATTTGGATCAACATGATTTTCTCCAATTATGATTTCCTGATGAGCATGTACATGTATTGTTTGAGTCTCAATAATAGAAACGTGAGGAGAATGGTCAGGGGTTCGGACCCCCTTTACTTTTGCTTCAATTTGTAATGGACATTCCATAATGCGAGTAGGTTTTACCACTTCAGACTCGGCGGACGTTAATCCACTGACATCATACTTTTCCTTTCGGTATGTGAATCCAATTTTCTTCTTGAAATCTGGGACTGGATTTTTTCCTGTGTAAGGCGCTAGCTTTTCAACATTCTCCCATAGAGAAGGATCGGGAACATTGATCACACACTCAGGATGTCGTTTCAAATTTTCAAGCCCCTTTCCACCAAAACCAATCCCCAATACAATACAATCCCCCAATGCCCATGATGACGATATGGGGCTGATATTTACCGTCCCATCCTCATTTAGTGTGTTTAGTAGGATCACAGGCGTACCGTAATACAAAATCTTCGGTTGAATCGTTTTTGTGTTTGGAATTTGAGCCACGTTTATACCTCCTACATTTTTTGCTCTTTTTCATTGTAAAACATAAACACTTCGATTATTATCGAAATATGAATTACATTAAGGAGGAATTGAAATGAAGGCCAACTCAAATGCAGCAATCGTTGCTACGCTTGTAAGTGAGCCTTCTCGTGCAGCCATATTAACCGCCTTATTAGATGGTAGGCTTCATCCTGCAAGTGAATTAGCCTATATGGCCGGAATTAAACCACAAACGGCCAGTTTCCATTTAGCAAAAATGGTTAGTGCAAATATCGTTACTGTTGAAAAATATGGGAGACACCGATACTACGGAATTCAAAATCAGGAAGTGGCTCACATCCTGGAATCGCTTCTATCCATTGCTCCACCCGTTGAAGTTAAGTCACTAAAACAAGCGTCGGAAGAGAAAGCCATCCGTTTGGCAAGAACATGTTATGATCATCTCGCTGGGAACTTGGGCGTACAATTAACAGATTCTTTAAATAAAATGGGTGTTATTGGTGAGAAAAAGGATGAGTTTATTGTTACAGAAAAAGGAGAGGAGTTCTTTACAGCGTTTCAGATTGATCTTGGGAAGGTTAAGAAGGAACGCCGTTCATTCTCACGCAAGTGTTTAGATTGGAGTGAAAGACGTCACCACCTTGCTGGAGCATTGGGAAATGCCCTTCTAGAGAGGCTGTTGGAATTGAACTGGATTCAACGTTTACCTAAAACACGAGCAGTAAAAATCACGATGGACGGTCAAAAAGGCTTGAAAGAAACGTTTTCCATTGAGATCGAAACCGTCTGACATCAGGAGTGAATTTATGGAGTATATACAAATTCAATCGATCCCACCGAAAAAATGGTTGCATGGAATGTTACAACTACATGAACAGATTTTTGGAGATTCCAATCCACTGATGAAGCAACTGGGAAACAAACAAGGGCTGTTAACCCTTTTAGCAATCAATCAACAACAAGTTGTCGGATATAAGGTTGGTTATGAACTGAAACCCCATAAGTTTTACAGTTGGTTAGGCGGAGTGCACCAAGATTACAGAGATCTAGGGATTGCTTCAGAGTTAATGAAGAAACAACATCAATTTTTGAAAAATGCTGGATACCAGGTTGTCCAGACAAAAACAAAAAACAAATGGCGTCATATGCTCATCCTGAACATTAAGAACGGTTTTGATGTTATTGGAACCTATAACGATGAGAAAGGAGAGCCCAAGATCATTCTTGAGAAAAGATTAGATAAGGAAAAATAATCATGTTTACATACTACGGCCCTGTTGAGGAACCGATTGAAAATCCGAGTAATGAAATGATAAGAAATATTATGTTTGAAAAAGGGGAGGATTAGTGGAGATTCATGTTTTGAAGTAGAGGGATGCGCTGAATCGTTCATCTTTTTTTATAATGAGCCGTATGGCTTTTTTATCATGAGACACCCTGACTATTTCGTCCCCCTGAATAAGAAAGGAGAAATAGAAACCGTGGAACATTTAGTGGGAGGAGAGCCTATGAAGGTGCCTTCTTGCAGTTATGTTAATCGCGATTTGGCATATCACATCATCAATGAGTTTATCACCAAAAAGGCAATACCCACATTTATAGAGTGGATCGATTTGTATGAAATTGATTTTGACCATGGATTTTAAGGCACCTATGGAGTTGATGTAAAATGGAGGCGAAAGAATGAAAAAGAAGGTAGCTGCTCTCTACGATATTCATAGAAATGATGGAGCCCTTCAAGCGGTGTTGGGGAATATTTACGTGAACCCAGTCTTTATTCGAATCTAAGCAGATGGCGGGTTTTGCGGCAACAGACAGAAGTCCTTGAAAATCGTGGATGATTTCGCTACATATTCATTGTCCGAGAATGTGCAGTAAATGTCTTAACAAATTCTTCGCAATCATAATCCCCTATAAAAGGAGGAGTTGGGAGATATATGAATAATAGAGTAATGGTAAACAAATTTGAATCTAGGGGTGTATCATATGAAAAAGGTAGCCTTATTGCTGTGCGCATTGGTCATAGCGGTGGTATTCAGTCCAATGAGTGGTAGTCAAGTAGATGCTGCCACTACAGAGTCCACTCCTTCATACCAAGTACTTAAACAAAATGCGAAAGGAAAACAAGTTAGCTTAGAATTTAAAAGCAAAGCCGCATTTGAGAAATACTTAAGAGAACATCCTGTTAAAGGCAAATTTTCTATTCAGGAACAGATTCGCTCCGTTTTTTATGAACATAAAGATGGAAGAGGTTGGAGCTTCAACGTAGATGCAAGTCGGAACCCAACCGTGATCTTCAATTTTGGCCAATTCAATGATCAAGTGTCCTCTATTCGCACTCACTCCCACGGAAATTACACGATTATTTATGAGCACATCAATGCACAGGGACGCGCGTTGGCCTTAGCGAACACAGGTGCGCTCTACAATCTGGTTTCCCCAATGGGCGACGGAGAAAGGACCTGGAATGATGAGGCTTCTTCCGCTATCGTCCGTTCCAATTAAGCAACCATTTAGCCGACTTTAGGCAACACCCACTTCTGTCATGTGCGATGACAGAAGTGGGTGTCTTATTTAATAAATCCAGGAAGAGCAATACATTTAGATGTATAAGCGCAAACCGGGTCAAGCCGGTTGAAACGTTGATGATCCTTCCGTTATCGGCAATTCATGAAATCAAATTCTGTGTGCAGAGACTAGCAAGCCTGAAACGATTCAGCAAATCAAGACCTATTCCGTTTATAAATCATTAAGACAATATTCCTGTGACTACCTACAGCATGAGGAAATTCGAAATGAGATCCAAGAAGGGCTCCTATTCCTATGTCGAGAGGTTCACATGATAAAAGTTGGGGTTAAAGCGTTGAATCCTATTTACGAAAAACTTCTTGAGATCCTATTTGATGTTTCGTCAGAACAATCCAGCACCAAATCTGCTCCGGAAAATCCAGCATGTGGACAATGTGATGTTACAGCTCTCGTCGTTCAGGATGTATTAGGTGGAAACATCCTGAAAACCCCTTTACCGGCAGGTTGGCATTTTATATAACGAAGGCCTTTGCAAATACAAACGATAAACAATACCATTACCTGAAGCAGGCTGTACTCACTAGACTGGAAGGAAGATAAAATGGAGACAACCGTTCAACACCTGTTCCGAAAGTCTCATTTCGTTAAACTTTGGGGTTCACAGATCCTACAATCATTCGCAAGTATCCTATTACAAGTGATTGTAATGGTTGAAGTCTATCAATCCACGGATTCGATCCTCGGTTCGGCTTCAGTGTTGGCCATCATGGCTATTGGTTCATTCGTCGGGGGGCTTGTGGGTTCATATCGCATACATCGATTTTCCTTACTGAATATCCTTTATTGGAGCGGATGGGCACGGGCTCTCTCGACCAGTTTGCTAGTTGTTTTCTTATCTCAAATGGGGACCATTCATCTGTTTTTACTCCTGCTTACTCTGTTTTTCATCTCCTTTGTCGGAGCATGGTATCAGCCTGCCCGCTTTGCATTATTACCAATGATCGTATCAAAGAGAGAATATATGAAAGCAAATGGAACACTGAATATGATTCACCAAATGTTTTCAGTTGCAGGGTGGGGACTCGGCGGGATTTTAACTGTTGTCCTGCCTTTCTATATGGTTGTTATCATGATTTCCGTTTCATTTTTACTTTCAGGAATATTCGTTCGCCTGATTCAGATCCATCCATCCGTGAAACACGAAAACATTTCAGGGAACCCTGAATCTGCATGGCGCAAAGTTTTTGGTGTGCATCTTATTCGAAGCCTAACCATGATGGATCTTAGTGAAGCTTTGGCTAACGCTGTGTGGAGTAGTGCGTTAATTCTTGCTTTTACAAAAGAGGTATTAAACAAGGGCAGTGAATGGTGGGGATTTATCAATGCTTTCTATTGGCTCGGAGGGGTTCTTGGCAGTATCATAGTTGTTGCGATCACAAAGCACTTGGAAAAACGAGTCGGTTGGATAATTGGATTGAGCGCATTGGCAATGGCTGTCTTGACACTTTTCTTTGCCATGGGTTCAAACGCCATCCTGGCATTGACACTCTGTCTATTCATGGGTCCCCTCTATCAAGCTAGAGATATATGCCAAGAAACCGTTCTTCAAGATTTAACCTCTCCTGAAGAATGCGCCGGGATCATGGCTGCCAGAAACGCTGTTTTAACTCCCTGGTGGGGGATCACATATATTATCATGGGGTGGTTGGCGGATCGTATCGGAATCCAGGCAACTTATATACTCGCAGCAGCTTTATATGCACTAACATGCTTCCTTGTCTTTTTCCAACCTTCCATTCGGGATTATCAATATGGCACTGATAAGAGACGTTTGATCTCACGAAAATGAATAATTTCTTTCCAGCAATTTGGATGTTGATGGTTACCACATATGGAAGTGGTGGAGGAAACAACGGCGGTGACCAGGGTGGTAAAGGCGGAAATAAGCTGCATTCAACTTCCTGATATCCTGAGTATTTTTATGACCAAGCTTTTTTTAAGAGCTCCACACCAAGCTGGATTTCATCAAAAGAAAGATTATTGAAACCAAGTTTAATCATTGGTTGATCAGGATTGTTTTTAACGAAGTAGCGTGAGGTGGGATACACTTTAACACCGTAAGAGAAAGCACGCTCGATTAGCCATTCTTCTGAACGCTTCAAGTGTACTTTGACTAATAAGTATAAACCAGACTGCTCGCCAATAATGGAGATATCTTGCCCAAACTCTTTTCTCAATACGGATACTAAGTGCTGCATTTTTCGTTTATAAACAAGACGCATGCGTTTAATATGGCGATTCCATTCTCCATCTTCCATAAATTTAGCCATGGTAAGTTGGCTAAGAATGGAAGTGGTACTTTCAAAAAGGTGGAATTGATGTTTATAACGGTCTAAAAGGGGTTGCGGCAATACCATATAACTTAAACGGATTCCGGGAAGAAATGATTTTGAGAAATTCCCTAAATAAATGACTCTTGCTGAATCAATGGAGGCAAGAGCAGGGAATGGTTTTTGTGTATAGCGAAATTCACTATCATAATCGTCTTCGATAATATATCCACACAATTTGTTAACCCAATGAATAAGCATGTGCCGTTGTTGTATCGACATGCTTACTCCCATTGGACTTTGATGAGAAGGAGTTACATAAATGAATCGTGATTTCATTTGATCCAATTGTGAAAGATCCACACCTGCTTCATCCACCGGCAACGTTTCAAACATAAAACGATGGAATTGAAAAGCTTTCCTAGCACCGTCGTAACCAGGGTCTTCAACGATAATACTCTGGAACTCATCCTTCAGTATATGCCCAAGGTATACAAGCATCTGTTGGGTGCTGCTTCCGATAATGATTGCATCTGGATCTGTTCTCACCCCACGAGACTGGAGTATATATGCTGCGATTTGTTCGCGTAGGCACAATTCGCCAAAAGGTTCCCCGTATCGAAAGATGTCCTTTACCGCTAATACTTGATTTGAGATCCTCCTCCACGTTTTTAAAGGGAAATGTGATTGGTCGACCACGTCCGCACGGAAATCGATGTGAACAGGTGGTACCTGCTCTGTTCGCTTGTGATGAGAAGAGCTGTGAGCTTCTTCCTGAAATAAAAGGGGTTCTATTTTATTTACAAAATAACCTTTTCGGCTCTCTCCACGAATATACCCTTCAGCAACAAGTTGTTCATATGCCATTAATGTTGTATTCCGGCTTACATGTAAGGAATCTGCAAGTTGACGAATGGAGGGCAATGGCTCATTCGCCTTTAAGTCGCCTTGTTCAATAAATGATTTGAATTTCTCGTAGATTTGTTTGTATTTAGGAGCGCTATCTTTGAAGGTGAAAATGGTATTTTTCATTTGTATCCCCCCTGACATGTATATTTGCTTGTTATTGTATCTTTTTTTATGTCAATTCGTATAATATGATTCTTTTGTCGGACTTAAAAAGTTCAATTATGAGTTGAAAGGATGATTATTGTGTACATTCCTAAAAAATATCGCATGAATCATGATGAGGCAGTTCAAATGATGAAGTCTTACCCGTTTGCCTTATTGATTACGGTTGATGAAGATCTCCCGTTGGCTACACACATTCCGTTGGAAATTCGTGAAGATGAAGGCAAAATCTATGCGACTGGGCACATTGCATACGGAAACATACAGAAGAAAACGTTGGATCAAAACAGTAATGTGTTGCTTATATTTCAAGGACCACACGCTTACATTTCGTCAAGTTGGTATGAGAAAGAAGATGTTCCCACATGGAACTATCTTGCTGTACATGCGTATGGAACAGCGCGTTTACTCACTGAGGATGAGTTGAAATCAGCTTTGGATTCTATGCTTAAACGGTATGAATCTCACCGAGAAAATGGTCGGCTCTGGGATACGTATAATCCTGGGTTGCTTGAGAATCAAATGAAAGGAATCGTTGGTTTTGAAATTGAAATCACCTCTATTCAAGGTGCAGCCAAAATGAGCCAGAATCGCAACAATACCGATTATCAATCGATTGTTGCCGAACTTAAAAAATCAAATGAACAAGGGGAAACTCAGGTTGCTCAGTGGATGCATGAGAAACGGAAAGGGTTATTTAAATGATCCAGCCTGATTAATACGGCTTGTTTTCTTTTTGGGGTGAAGTTGGCGGAGGATTTGTAGATCAATGAACGTTGTAAATTCCCGTTTTGCTAGAGACGCCCCTCCAAGCAAAAAAGGTGTTTATCACTTGTCATCTCACTGACATGCACATTTTTTCAGTATTGTACCTTTTTAAATGTCAGCTTGAATTATATCATACCATGTAATTGATATCATTTTAAATGTACTCCAGCAATGTCAATAATTGTTTTCCATTTCCAAACGAGCAACAAATGGTCTCCTTGATGAAAGCGAACCTTAACAATGAAGTGTAACCTTGCTTTCGTCAATCAAGGAGGAACCCAATTAAATCATGGTGCAAAAATACAACAAGGAGTTGCGTTTTATGGAGTTTTCAACTATTTGGCTATTTGTAATTGCTGCTGCTACATTGTTAGTAATACCTGGACCAGCTGTGTTCTATATTATGGCAAGAAGTATCGATCAAGGGAAGAAAGCTGGTCTGGTTTCCGTTCTTGGTGTATCTCTTGGTGGTTCTGTTCACGTTATAGCTGGGGCAATTGGAGTTTCTGCAATCCTTATGACATCAGCCACAGCTTTTAATATCGTTAAATACTTGGGTGCTGCTTATCTTATCTATCTGGGATGCAAGACTTTATTTTCCAAATCAACTTCGGATATTCCAAAAACCTCTCGCAAAAAATTATTAAAGATTTTTTACCAGTCAGCGCTGGTAGAAGTAATGAATCCTAAGACCGCACTCTTTTTTCTAGCCTTTTTTCCACAATTTATATCACCTTCTGCTGGATCTGTCACCATACAATTTTTATTTTTAGGAGTTATCTTTATCATCATAGCCTTTATGAGTGATAGTCTGTATGCAGTTCTTGCAGCAAGCATTCGAAAACGGATCAAAATGAGTTCAAGGATACAGAATCGGGTCACTGGTTATTTATATATTGTTCTAGGGGTATTCTCCGCCTTTGCGAGCCCCTCCAAAACATAAAAGTGTTATAACAAACAGCGTTTTTACCAAGACAGTAAGTAAAATGAAATGGAGAGATATGTTATGCCCAAATTTATCATTGAAGATGATTTTTGGTCGATATTCCCCCATGCAAAAATAGGCACTGTTATTTGCCAGGGGATTGACAATTCAATAAGGGATGTTGGAATCTACGAGAAGCTGCTGAAGGAGGCAGAGAAAGAAGCACATAAATTTATCAGTCTGGAGGAATTCAGCAGTAATCCAGTCATATCCGTTTGGCGAGAAGCTTTTAAGAAATTCAAGACAAAGAAAGGGGCAAGGTGTTCCATTGAAGCTTTATTAAAAAGAGTGAAAAATGGCAATCATATTGGAACAATAAACCCACTTGTTGATATCTATAATTCAATTTCATTGCGTTATGGGCTTCCGTGCGGAGGAGAAGATATCGACACTTTTGTAGGCGATATTCGGCTAACGCAGGCAAATGGTAATGAACCGTTTATCCCATTGGGAAATGATGAAAATGCTTCGCCATATGAAGGTGAAATTGTTTATAAAGATGATGATGGTGTAATATGCAGATGCTGGAATTGGCGTGAAGCTCAGAGGACGATGCTGACAGAAAATACGAAAAATGCATTCCTCTGTATTGAATTGATAGATAAAACAAGAAACGATGAGTTTCATATGGCGCTTAAAGAATTGGCTGGTTTAGTGTCACAGAATCTTGGTGGTACTGTGAAGATTGAAGTGTTAGATATTAATAATAGGGGAATTACAGTCTTTGGGTAATAGACAAAAATACTGTTTCGTCCACAATAAAAGATAGACGCCGATTTTTCCATCTTTTTAACCTATTGACGGCAAAATCGGCGTTCGCTACCTCCATCCCTACTACAGAAACTGATCAAACCCGATGTAACATTGTGGCGATGTCTCGTCGTAGTGTGCAAGGTGCCTGATATAGTTAATTGATTGTACGGCTTCGGTCATTATCTAAATATAGGAACGCGCTATTGTTCAGTTTTTACCAAAAGACCTCAGTTGAGGGTTTTATTTTTTATGGTATTTACTCTTCTCCTGTCCCTAATCCATATCAGCAGGAGGATACTTAATATTCCGAACAGAATTCCCAATGCTGCAAAGACGATTGCAGCATTTGTTCGCGCCATTAAGAAGCCCGATGCAACAGGACCGATAGCCATACCCATATATCGGATAAAATTGAACACTCCCATCGCACTTCCCCGATGATGTTCAAATTCATTGGTCATCATTGTGGCATACAGAGGGGTTAGGACCCCTATCGATATTCCATAAACACATAAAATGATAGACATGCTCATTAGGGAAGATGTACTGGTAAATGAAAATAATACAACACTTAAAGCTATGATTAAATGATTGAATGTAAAGAGTTTTTGAAGCGGGATGACCTTTTGGATGTATTTAAAGATTATACTTCCTATGATTAAACTTACAGTCATTGGTAAATAGAGCATCCCGACAATTTTTAAACTTAAATGATAATGATCTGTCAGCAGAACGGGGAGATATACAAGAAGCGCAAAGTATATGAAAAAGTTTAGAAAGCTCAAGATTAAAATGGAATTTCCCAATTTACTTTTAAAAATGATTCGATAATGGTTCCATATATCTTTTGTGCCTATATTCTGTTTTTGTGGTTTTTTGTCTCTTGGAAAATAAAGGGTATTAGCCAATAGCAAAATCACCGATATCCCTACGAGAAGCCAGAAAACCCCATGGTAGCTGTACTGGTCGCCAACCCATCCGCCAAGTACCGGTGCAATTGCGGGAGCAATAGATAACAGCGTTTGATAGGTTCCCATCGCACTTCCACGATCACTCCCTTGAAACAGGCGACCAATTGTGGTTGCTGCGATCAGTGGAATGACAGCCGTCCCCACTGCCTGCAGGGAGCGAAATATAAGAAACACGGCGAAATGATGTGTAATTGCACAAACAATACTCGCGACAACGATCAATATGATGCCGGGTATGAGAACGAACCTAGCACCTTTTATATCAATGAGTGATCCAAGAGCAATTTGCATGATCGCTGCAATCAATATAAAGATCGAAACCGACAGGTTCACCATCGTTAAAGAAACATGAAATGAATCTTTTATTAAAGGGATGAGTGGGGAATAGATATTCTGATTGAAAGACGCAAAAAATGCACTGATGCAGACCAAGTATAAGATGAAAGTAGATCCTGTGTTCACACGTCCCATGTGAAAGCCTCCTAGATTAGCGAATAGCATTGTTATTCGCTATATTTGTTTGGACCATTCGTTGAGAAATTTAATTACGACTTCCAATTCGGAATCGGAAAACTTCTCAAACAGTTGCATATAACGGCTCTTTACCATTTCGTGTATGCGATCATGAATTGCGGCTAACTGCTTTCCTTTTTCTGTTAAAGAATAGTGAATCTCTCGATTATTGTTTGCATTCCTGTGCGCTGAAAGCATGTTATGCTCCATAAGGACGCTGATTGCCTTTGAAACAGCTGCTTTTGAAATATTTAGTTGATCGGCGAGGAACGTGTTATTTATCGGTTTTTCGTTATCATGAATCAGTGAGACAATGTGAAGTTGCGTAATCGTCCAATTTCGGTTTGAATCATTCAGTTCTTTCGCCAACTTGTCTTCCATTGATTTCCTATTTTGAATGTTCCTTTCTCTTTTTACGACAAAGTCTTGAATTGCTTGAAAGGCTTTTTCATGTACGTCTCTCATAGCAAAACGCTCCTTTTCTATAGTTAACCGGTTAACTATAGAAATAGTTTACTGGTTAACTATGAGGATGTCAAGCGACGGGAGGGCGGCTGTCGAATCCTAAGGATGAGACAGCCAAAAATCCGTTGCTTGGGGTCACCGGACCGAAAAAAGAAAATTGTACGTTAAGGGGTAATACCAGCAACGCTGCAAAAACGGAAATTTAATTTTTAGGTAAATAAACCAGTAAATAACCCCCCTCTGTAGAGGGCGGTTATTTACTACATTGGGATTTCTGTCATTCGGAAGGATGAAACGAGTCCAGTAATGAGAGGTAACAAAGCCACTAATCCAATAGTTCATGTAATATTCAACAGATTTGACGCTAATAAAGCTCCGAAGGCATAACCACTATCCCACCAAGAGGGATAAACACCTAACGAGTTTGGACGCCAACCTTGATATAATATTCAAAGCAGGAAGTATCTCAATTCTTCACTTTATTTATGAACAGTATATTTTTGGATCAGTGACTGCGACGAGACCAAATACCGACTGGTATCAGTAGTAATGATAGGATGCCTCCGGTAAGTGAGAGTGCTCCGTAACTAGAGTGTGCAACAACTATTCCAGAAAATGCACCCCCTGATGCCCCAGCCAAAGCAATCAAGACATCAATCGTCCCCTGTGTTTTCGCTCGAGTAGCCGGGTGAGTTGCATCCACGATAAGCGCTGTGCCACTAATCAAACCACAGTTCCAACCTAATCCTAACAGTGCGAGAGCGGTGATAAGTACTATTATAGAATCGGGAGGTGCTATTGCAGCAATAGTACCAGCAGCAAGTAGAACCGCACCAGAAGCGAACAACATTGTAGTGCGACCAATCTTGTCTACGAGGATACCAGTCAAGAGGGATGGGAGGTACATTGCACCGATATGAATACCGATTACTAATCCTACCTCATTCAGACCATGACCGTGGTGTTTCATGTGTAATGGAGTCATCGTCATAATTGCGATCATAACGATTTGAGTTAATACCATCACGGTGGCTCCAACAATGATTCCCCGTTTGTTTACTGCTAGTCTATTCGAATTCATGGTTGAGTGGGTGCTCTGGTCCGTTTTTTGTGCTTCAGCGATTACTTTGGCAACGACAAATGGGTCTGGGTGCAGGAAGGTCAATAGGACCAAACCAGCCAAGATGTAGGCTATGGCAGCTAAAATGAAAGTACCGGCTAGAGCTGGGATACCAAGTGACGTAGCAAACCGACCCATTCCATCAACCAAGTTTGGGCCTGCAACAGCACCGAAAGTAGTTGCCCCCATTGCAATGCTTACTGCTGTTGCCCGCTGTGTAGGTTTTGCTAAGTCTGTACCTGCATAGCGTGCTTGCAAGTTTGTAGCAGTGCCTGCACCATAGATAAATAGTGATGCAAAAAGAAGTGGAATATTGTGATCTACTGTAGCAATTACTACCCCGATTGCGCCAATGCCTCCAGCTAAGAATCCTGTTGCGAGTCCTGAACGACGACCAAAACGTTGAGAAAGTCGCCCTACCAAAAGCGCGGCTAAGGCTGAACCAACAGTGAACAATGCAACAGGAATGCCAGCAAAACTTTCCGTTCCCAACATATCCTGAGCGAGGAGCGCTCCAACCGTTACTCCCGCTGCAAGCCCTGCACCACCTAAAATTTGTGAAATGACAACGATAAGCAACGTTCTTTTATATAGCTGTTCCTGCATTTCTGGGGAATCAATGTAATTCCGAAAGCTGGATTTTTGACTTTTGATTGAATAGTTCATGCGATATTACTCAGAACCACCTTTCTACAGACCCACATAAGGTTTGAGATCGGACAATATCTCCTAAAGAAAATTAAACCTAAATTTGCACTTAAGTGTTAAAGTGTTTGGTCTCTTTCATGAAGAATAAAACGATGATACCAGAGCTTATTGTGAAAACACCGATGACTCCAATCGACTAGTTGAAATTGAGTAATCAGCAATTACACTAGGGAGATCAAATGCCTCAAGTACATACCCTCCGTCTCCAGAACGACAATTAGATAATCGCTCTTTGCAGAGAGTCATTATCTTCTACTTACTTCAAGGTTTCTGCCATTCTGAAGGCTACAACCAGTCCAGCAATGAGAGGTAACAAAGCCACTAACCCAATGGCCCATGTAATGTTTAACAGATCTGCTAACACTCCCGCTAATAGGGCCCCGAAGGCATAACCACTGTCTCGCCAAGAACGATAAACACCTAACGAGCTCGCGCGCCAACTGGGATGGGCCACATCACTAATCGCAGCAAGCAACGTCGGATACACCATTGCCGTACCGAGCCCCATGAATATGGCACCGATCACCCATCCGGTAAAGCTATTGGAAATTAAGATGCCCCAAATAGCTAACGCCTGTACCCACATCCCCGACACAATCATCCATTTTCGGCCCCACCGATCACTCAATCCACCGGTAAAAAGCTGAAAAATCCCCCATGCTGCTGGATAAAGGGCAACAAGAAATCCGACTTTGCCCACTGACAGCCCCGCTGTTGTAAAAAACAACGGAAACAACCCCCACGCCATGCCGTCTTTTAAATTGGTAACCAGACCGGAGAATGTACAGCTCGATAGAGTAGGATTGCTAAATGTCGTTGTGCGAAAGATGGTTCCCATCGAAGGAGATTCCTTTGCCTCCGTTGATGCGTGTTGTTTTTGCATCCGAAGATGGTTTCCCGTATCTTTTATAAACAACGAAAGCACCAACCCGAGCAAAGCGATTCCTATTCCAAAATAAAAAGGTTCTGGTCGTAAAGCATATTGGGCCGCTAGGTATCCAGAAATGGCCGTGGTTCCTGCCAGACCGACATATCCGGCAAATTCGTTCCATCCTAACGCCAAGCCCCGTTGCGTCGGGTGCACAATGTCCATTTTCATGTTGACGGTCATCGACCAGGCAAGCGCTTGATTGATCCCTAACAGAATGTTGGCCCCAATAATCCACCACCAGGAATCAGCAACGATCACCAAGAGCGGTACTGCTATTCCAAACATCCACCCAACTACCAACACTTTTTTACGGCCCCATCGATCCGCCAAGGCTCCCGCCAAAAAATTCACCATTGCCTTGGTAAAACCAAAGCTCACAATGAAAGATAATGTGGCCGTAGCGGATGCCAAACCAAAGGTCTTCTCCCCCAACAAGGGTAAAACGGTTCGTTCCAGCCCCACCATCGAACCGACGAACAAATTAACGACGACCAACATCATGAACAAGAATCGATTTTCTTTTAATCCAATGCGAATGGTTTGATCCAAAGAAGTTTGCAATCGGCTCACCACCTTTTTACATATGGGACCCCCAAGATTGGGGGTCCGTGAAGTTAATATCCTTGATTGGACTGACGAATTTGTTGGAAGTCATCCGGTTGAGGAGGAATATTTTCCAACATAAACTGAATGAACTCGGTGGGATTGGTTCGTTGCAAGGCCGGGTTGAACCGCTTTTCAAAACCAATGGTCGAGAAGGGTTTTCCGCTTAAGGAACGCCCACAAACGGACCCCGAAAAGGCGCCGGGATAGATTTCAATGTGATCTTCCAAACCAAGTAGTTTTTCAAACACGCTATGATATAAATCACGAGCCCCTTCTTCTATATTGGAAGCTAACTCGGTCCGACCGACATCTCCGATCATCAGCGTATGACCCGTTAAAACAAACCAAGGATCCTCTCCACGGGTTCGATCGGTAACCAAAAGCGAAATATGTTCCGGTGTGTGCCCCGGTGTATGCAACACACGGATTTTGACGTTGCCTAAGTCCAAAAAATCCCCGTCTTGCACGCCAAAGAAGTCATATTTCACGTCCGCATTCTTATGAAGAACATATTTTGCTCCGGTTTCTTCCGCCAGTTTTCGCCCCCCGGAAAGATGATCCGCATGAAGATGTGTGTCAATCACATATTTAATGTTCATTCCCGTTTCTTCCGAAGCTTTGAGATACGGCTCAATATCAAGTTGTGGATCCACCACAGCGGCCGAAGCCTTTCCCCCGCACCCAAAGACATAGGAAGCACCAACCGGATCGAAGTGAAGTAGCTGGCGAAAAATCATTTGGTACCCTCTCCTTCCCCTTGTTTGGATTTCCAACCGTGATATCCTCCAGGTAAAATGCTGACCGATACCCCGTTTTCCTCTAAAATTTCCTTTGCTTTTTGACTGCGTTGGCCTCCGTAGTTGCAAACGACTGTGACCTCATGTTCCTGCCATTCGAAACTCTTCTCAGTCAGTTCTTCCAAGGGAACAGAGATGGCACCATCAACATGGCCTTGCTCATACTCATCTCGATCCCGTACATCCACCAGAAGCGTTTTTTTATCCTTCTTCATGAATCAAACCTCCTCTTATTCATTCCGGAATCGAAAGGACTTTCCACTCCCGGATTCCTTCCTCCAATCGAACGGCTTGATATCCGTGAGATCGAAGTTGGTCCACTGCTTGGGCAGCATACACACAATATCGTCCACGACAGTAAGCCACGATTTTTTGCTCTGGTGGGAGCTGCTTCAAATGTTGCTCCAATTCAGTGATGGGAACAGAATAAGCTCCCGGAATATGGGCGTATTCGTATTCTTCCTTCGGTCGAACGTCAATCAGTATGACGTCTTCGTTTTGCATCCGGTCTTGAAGTCCTTCCAGGCTAATTGCTTCCAATTCTCCTCGATAAAATTGCTCGCGAAGCTGTTTCACTTCCGCCAATAGCTCTTCTGCCAGTTCCTGCATGAGAAGGAGCAACCGAGAGGTGGTGGAACTGGATAAACGGTAAATAGCGTAAGTACCTTTTTTTTCGAAAATAACCAAGCGAGCTTCCAGCAAGGTTTGCAGATGTTGCGAGACATTGGCCACGCTCATCATGGTCTCTCGGGATAATGTCTCCACACTTTTCGGTCCCTGCGATAGTAAATCCAAAAGTTCCAATCGTCGGGGGCTGGACAGGGCTTTGCCGATCCGGGCAAATTGTCCATAAATCCCGTCTTTCAGCATCCGCACATCTTCTTTCATGGGCTCCCTCCATTATTCAATTGATTTATTGAATTAAAGATAGCATATCACATTGTCCCATTTCAAGTGGTAGGAGAACAATGAAGGAGTACCGAATAATAAATCGGGAAAGGAACTTCGGTTATTTTCAAGTACTTTTATCATCTATACCAAGAGAAAATCGCCTTGAGCAAGATTAAAGTTCCGACTCTGACGCTTCTAAGAACTTTACTCACTAAAGATAAAGGAGGATTCACTTCATGGGCCGAGCCATTATCTTGTTTCTGATCGCGGGACTCGCTGAAATCGGTGGGGGGTATCTGATTTGGTTGTAATTGCGGGAGGGAAAATCGGCTTGGATCGGGGGGGATCGGCGGTGTTGTGTTGGCGTTATATGGCGTGATTGCAACCTTGCAGACCTTCCCGTCCTTTGGCCGGGTGTATGCCGCGTATGGAGGGGTGTTCATTCTGGTTTCTATTTTATGGGGTTGGGGGATCGACCAAAAGACCCCGGATCGTTACGACTGGATCGGGGCCAGCATCTGCCTGATCGGTGTGTCCGTGATGTTGTGGGCCCCTCGAAATTAAACGGCCCAGGAGGAGTGCTATGAAGAATTATTGGGATCCTGAAGCGCTGATCGAGCAATTTACGATTCTTCCAAAGGAACAAATGTGGATCGAAGAAAAGCGTTTGGATAATCGACTGGGCTTTGCCGTTCTCTTCAAAGTGTTCCAGCAAGAAGCCCGTTTCCCGGCCAATCCTAAAGAAGTGCCGATGGGGGTCGTCCGCTTTCTCGCTAAACAGTTAAAGGTGCCCATAGCGACATGGGACCAATACCTTGGAAGGAAAGGACAGGAACCAGCCATCGCGCGGAGATCCGTCGCCATTTTGGATTTCGGGATGGGTCTCTTCAAGATGAAACGGAAATCATCCAATGGTTGCTCCCTCAGGTTTGGGATCACGCCCAGGACGAAGAGGCGTTACAAGCCGTTGTATATGCGGAATATCGGCGGCGTAAAGTGGAACCACCCCCGGATGGTCAACTCGGACGCCTAGTTCGTTCAGCAATACGGACGCAGGAGCAACAGTTTTTCGTAGAGACGTACCAGAAGCTCTCTGCGGGTTCTGTCGCCCGAGTGGATGCTCTCATCGACTCCTGGGCGGAAATGGAGGAGGTGTGGAGAGTAACGATCCCTCGGAAGCGATCACCTTCCGGAAGTTGACGCTGGGACCCGGACGCGCTTGCAAAGAGAGCCTGCTTCTGGAGATCCGAAAGTTAAAGACCATCCGTCACCTGGAACTCCCGGCGGACTTGCTGTCCCACGTACCCACGAAGATGCTGAAACGATATCGGATGCGGGCTGTCTCAGAGGAGCTTCGGGAACTTCGTCGGCATCAGCCACCGGTTCGGTACTCATTATTCGCCGCCTTCTTTTGGTCCCGGGCCCAGGAGATTACGGATAGTTTGGTGGAATTGTTAATCACCATTGTCCATAACATCCGGATCCGGTCCGAACGAAAAGTGGAACGGGAGCTGTTGCATGAAGTGAAGCGGGTGCGGGGAAAGAGAGACTTGCTGGTGCAACTCTTGGAGGCGACGCTGGGCCACCCAGATGGCATCATTGGAGAGGTCCTATATTCCGTAGTCGATCCCGAAACTCTGCTTGACCTGTTGAAGGAGTTGAAGTACACCCAATTGGTCTACAAGGAAAAAGTATACGTCAAGATGCGAGCCTCTTACAGCCAATCCTACCGCCGGGCCCTTGCCGACCTCCTGGAGATCCTAACGTTCCGTTCCAATAACGAAATCCACCGACCGGTGCTCGCCGCTTTGAAGCTCGTGAAACAGTACATTGGAACGAACCAGAAGTATTTCCCCGTCACCGATGAGGTGCCCATCGAGGGGGTGATCCGTCCGATGTGGCGGGAGACGGTTTTGGAGACCGATCCGCAGGGCCGACCCAGGGTCAACCGGATCAACTACGAAATCTGTGTCTTCCATGCGTTGCGGGATCAATTGCGGTGCAAAGAGATCTGGGTAGTCGGAGCGGACCGCTACCGCAACCCGGAGGAGGATTTACCCGATGATTTTGAAGCCCGCCGGCAGGAGCACTACCACACCTTGCAACAGCCTTTGGATGCCGATGCCTTTATCGCTCAAATGAAGAAAGCCCAGCATGCGGCTTTGTCACAACTGAATCAAGGACTTCCCAGGAATAAAAAAGTGGCCGTGACCCCTCACAAAGGTGGCTGGATCTCCGTTTCCCCTTTGGAGGCTCAGCCGGAACCAAAACAACTCTCCCGGTTAAAACAGGAAATTGCCCGTCGTTGGTGGATGGTCAAGCTTATCGATTTGTTGAAGGAAGCGGATTTGCGTGTGGGCTTTACAGACGCCTTTCAGTCGTTGGCCACCCATGAACGCCTGGACCGGAAGGTTATCCAGAAGCGGCTGCTGCTGTGTCTATACGGGTTGGGCACCAACATGGGGTTGAAGCGGGTCGCCGCCGGTAACCCCGATGTGACCTACAAGGATCTGTTGTACATCAAGCGGAAGTTCATCCATCGGGACAACGTGAAGGGCGCGATCGCCGAAGTCGTGAACCACATCCTCAAGGAGCGACTGGAGGAGGTTTGGGGCGAGGCTACGACCAGCTGTGCGTCCGACTCGAAGAAGTTCGGTGCCTGGGATCAAAACCTGATGACGGAATGGCACATCCGCTACCGCGGCCGCGGGGTAATGGTCTATTGGCATGTGGAGGAGAAATCCGCCTGTATCTACTCTCAACTGAAAACCTGTTCCTCTTCGGAGGTCGCGGCCATGATCGAAGGTCTGTTGCGCCATTGCACCGACAAGGATGTGGAGAAGAACTACGTGGACACCCACGGGCAAAGCGAGGTAGCCTTTGCTTTCTGCCATCTGTTGAACTTCCAACTAATGCCCCGGTTTAAAAATATCGGATCCCAGCGGCTCTACAAGCCGGAGGCGGGGTCCGCAGAGGCCTATCCAAACCTGCAACCGGTGTTGGCCAAGAACCCGATCCGATGGGATCTGATCTGGCACCAATACGATCAGATGGTGAAGTATGCCACGGCTCTTCGTTTGGGAACGGCGGAGACAGAGGCGATTCTAAAGCGATTCCAGCAGAACCGTTCCCACCCCACGTACCAAGCGTTAAGCGAACTGGGTAAAGTCGTGAAGACAATTTTTACCTGCAATCCGAAGAAGTCCGCCGTGAAATCCACTAAGGGTTGAATGTCGTGGAGAATTGGAACTCCGCCAACCATTTTATCTTCTTCGGGCGAAGCGGCGAAATCACCAAAAATCAGCCGGAGGAACAGGAGATCGCCATTCTCTGCCTCCATCTACTCCAGAACTGTTTAGTCTATATGAATACCTTGAAGATCCAGCATCTCCTGAAAGAAAAATCGTGGAGAGAGACCATGACCCCCGAGGATTTCCGGGCACTCTCCCCGCTGATTTACAGCCATATCAACCCTTATGGCGAGTTTAATGTCGACTTAACTCAACGACTTGCATTGTAGAGAGGAGATCCATCATGATCGAGCATCGGACACCCGCCCACAAAAAGGCCAAGGAATTGGCCAAGTACTTGCGCGGGGAACGGCCGAACTATGATTACCTGAAAAGTGTCTTCCGCCACCTGAGAAACTGAATTGGAAGTGGAGGTGCCCCAGGCACCCAAAAAACTGCCCTATGTTCCTACCGAGGAGGAAATTCGACGGTATTACGAAGCGGTGTGGAAAGCGAAAAATATTCAGGACATGATGATCATCAAAACCCTTCTTTATACTGGAGTCCGGGTGAGTGAACTGGTCGGAATCCGCCTGACGGATGTCGACTTGCAGCATTGTCAGATCCGGATCAATCAAGGTAAGGGCAAGAAAGATCGGGTGGTCCCATTTCCGCCAGCCTTCAAAGAAACGTTGGCTCTCCATATCCAGCATGCTAAACAAAACGGAGGCACCTACCTATTTGAATCCAATTGGAAAAAGAAATACACGGACCGCGGGATCCGTAAAATCCTCAAAAAGTATTCCGACCAGGCGGGGATGGAACAATCCATCTCCCCCCACAAGCTCCGTCACTTTTTGCTGACCTGCTTGAAAAAGAAAGGGATCGACGATGCCTTAATCCAGCCGTACTCAGGGCATGCCAGTCGGCAGTCCTTGGAGGTTTATTCGAAGTTAGCGATCACAGAGGCGCAAGGAGAATATAACCGAGTGATCCACGAGTTTCCGGTATAAAAAAGCCACCCTCATAAATAAGGACGAATTAAATCCCATTTATTGTATGTATTGCGGATTTCGTAGCATTGCTAGTTCTGCCCCGTTAAGGCGATCAGAAGCCACAAAAAACCCGGCATCCTGTACGTTAAGGAGCCGGGTTTTTGGAGGAGTCGTCGGTAGAATCTCCGTCTACGCTTCCTTATTTTAACTTTCTAAAATAAATGGGTATAAATTGATATTATATTTTTCTTTGACTGGAACGAAGAAATTCAAAAGAATCAGGTGGATGGGCAAGAAATCGCGGTGTTGAGCCTTATACGTCTCTCCCAATTTAATTATACAATATAGATAGGATTAGATATAGACTGTTTATTCTTAAAGATACGTTATAGAATTTATGCATATTCTGACTTATGCATATGCTTTGCAACTCGCAAGGGACTATTATCGAACCGACTCTAATACAAACTCCAAAAAAATTAGAGATATGCTCCAGATCACCAAAGGTGGAATTGCGACAGATAGAGTCTGAAAGAAGGAGAGAATTGAAATGGGTTCCTATGTTATCAGTTTTCAGGAGATTGATACGCAACATTTGCTGGTCGGAAGAAAAGGGTGGAATTTAGGAGAACTATCGAAGATTCATGGAATACAAGTGCCAGAAGGATTTTGTGTTACGACAGAAGCCTATCAAAAAGCCCTCAAACAAAACGAAGCCTTCCACGCATTGTTGGATCAACTAACATTGCTAAAAGTAGAAGATCGAGATCAAATTGGTGAAATCAGCAGGAAGATTCGACAAATCATTATGGAAGTAGAAATTCCTTCCGATGTTGTGAAAGAAGTTGCTCACTATCTCTCCCAGTTTGGCGCTGAACATGCTTATGCAGTGCGTTCCAGTGCAACTGCTGAAGATTTGCCACATGCCTCTTTTGCTGGTCAACAAGACACCTATTTAAATATCATTGGAAAAGAAGCCATCCTGCAACATATCAGCAAATGTTGGGCTTCCCTTTTCACGGATCGCGCAGTAATTTACCGAATCCAAAACGGATTTGATCACAGCCAAGTTGACCTATCCGTTATCATTCAACGGATGATTTTCCCACAAGCTTCAGGAATTTTATTTACTGCTGATCCGATTACTTCCAATCGAAAGCTACTATCTATCGATGCTAGCTTTGGACTAGGAGAGGCCCTTGTCTCCGGGTTGGTATCTGCCGATTGCTATAAGGTACAAGAAGATAAAATCGTCGATAAGATGATAGCAACCAAAAAATTGGCTGTTTATGGACGAAAAGAAGGTGGGACAGAGACACAGCAGATCGATCCTGATCAGCAAAAGACGCAAACACTTACTGAACAACAAATTTTACAACTGGCACGTATCGGAAGACAGATTGAAGCTTATTTTGGTTGCCCACAAGATATCGAATGGTGTTTGGTTGATGATACATTTTATATTGTCCAGAGTCGTCCAATCACTGCTTTATACCCCATCCCTAAAGCGAATGATCAAGAAAATCACGTCTATGTATCTGTTGGTCATCAGCAAATGATGATCGACCCCATGAAACCGTTGGGATTGTCTTTTTTCCTGTTAACGACTCATGCACCCATGCAAACAGCTGGTGGAAGATTGTTTGTTGATATCACACATAATCTGGCTTCACCTGTTAGCAGAGAAATTTTATTAGATACCCTGGGACAATCCGATCCGCTCATAAAAGACGCACTTATGACCATAATAGAGCGGGAAGATTTTATAAAATCGTTACCAAATGATAGAAAAGAACAGAGTCCCGGTAAAAACAATAAAGGTATGTCGCCTGCCGGTTTTCAAGCACAAATCGAAAACGATCCGACAATCGTTTCTGATTTGATTAAGAGCAGTCAAACATCGATAGAAGAGTTAAAGTATAATATCCAAACGAAATCAGGACCGGATTTATTTGATTTTATTCTAGAAGATATCCAGCGATTAAAGAAGGTTTTATTTGATCCACAAAGCTTGGGTGTGATTCAAGTTGCTATGAATGCTTCATCATGGATCAATGAAAAAATGAACAAGTGGTTAGGTGAAAAAAACGCAGCAGACACGCTTTCTCTATCTGTACCAAACGATATTACTTCGGAAATGGGTCTGGCGCTACTGGACGTCGCAGATGTGATTCGTCCTTATCCAGAAGTAATTGATTATTTACGGCATGTAAAAGATGATAACTTTTTGGATAAACTGGTCAATTTTGATGGTGGGCAGGAGACCCAAAACGCTATCCTTGCTTATCTCAACAAATACGGAATGCGATGTGCCGGAGAAATCGATATTACGAAAACTCGTTGGAGCGAAAAACCAACTACACTCATCCCCATGATTCTCAATAACATCAAAAACTTTGAACATAATGCTGGCAATCGGAAGTTTGAGCAAGGGCGACAGAAAGCTTTGAAAAAAGAACAAGAGTTATTAGATCGGTTGAAACAACTACCGGATGGTAAACGAAAAGGCAAAGAGACAAAACGAATGATCAGCCTAATCCGGAATTTCATCGGTTATCGTGAATATCCAAAATACGGCATGGTTAATCGCTACTTCGTTTATAAGCAGGCTTTACTCAAACAAGCCGAACAACTCGTACAAGCCAACGTTATTCATGAAAAAGAAGATATATACTATCTCACTTTTGAAGAACTTCGCGAAGTTGTACGCACA
Source organism: Melghirimyces algeriensis (assembly GCF_900182565.1). GTDB lineage: Bacteria > Bacillota > Bacilli > Thermoactinomycetales > DSM-45169 > Melghirimyces > Melghirimyces algeriensis. The sequence continues at coordinate 307,810 of NZ_FXTI01000003.1, forward strand.
AATAAACTGGAATACCAGATCATTAGCAAACGAAAAGACGAGTACAAATTATATGAAAAACTGACTCCCCCGCGTGTTATCACGTCTGATGGTGAAATCATTACGGGTGAGTACAAACGGGAAAATCTCCCAGCTGAAGCGATTGTAGGTCTGCCTGTTTCTTCCGGAGTTACAGAGGGACGAGCACGTGTCATCTTAAACATGGAAGATGCTGATCTAGAAGAAGGAGATATATTAGTCACTTCCTTTACTGATCCTGGCTGGACACCATTGTTTGTGTCCATAAAAGGTCTTGTCACCGAAGTTGGTGGACTGATGACCCACGGAGCAGTTATCGCACGTGAATATGGCCTGCCAGCAGTTGTCGGAGTGGAAAATGCCACCAAGCTAATAAAAGATGGGCAACGTATTCGAGTAAATGGAACAGATGGCTATATCGAAATATTATGATTGCTGAATACCTCCGGATTTAATTAATAGCACACTGCAGTGTTTACCAGAGCGGTATCTCGCCATCCCTACCGGGCACCATTGAAAAAAACCGGCTCTTTAGCGTACAATTTTCTTTTTTCGGTCCGCTGACCCCTGCTTCGACAGGGGCGCGCTTTTTGATGGGCGAGGAGGTGATGGAGCATACACGATCCCCCAATTAATTCCACCTAGAACTGTATATATTACATGTATCTCGGACTACCCCCTTGTTAATGTGATCCTGAACCATCGGTTACAGGAGATCTGGGGGGGACAACGTCCTGCGTTTCGGATTCGAGGTGAAATTCAAACCAATCAGTTGGAGGATCAGGAAGTATAACTAAAACCTAAAGAGTGCTCCAATTTATGTAGCAATATCAAATTATTGTGAACCTAGCTCCTTTAACAGAGGTAATAACCCCCATAGGTTCTGGAGAACGTATTCCGGCGATGGGAGGTCCAGGGGCCAAGAATCTTGTTGCTTTAGCCAGGCGACTTTCATGCCAGCCTGTCGGGCACCGGTAACATCGTTTATCGGATGATCACCAACGTAAAGGCACTCTTCAGGTAAAATCCCTAAACGTTTAGCACCGCGATGAAAAAGAACAGGATCAGGCTTTTTTATTCCTTCCTCCTCTGATACAAGCACCGCATTGATATAGGGAGAGAGCCCTAATTGGTGAATATTTGCCTTTTGGAACACAGTTTCTCCATTCGTAATAATTGCTGTCTTTAATCCTGTGTTTCTCAGTAATCGGAGAAGTTGGCGAGCGCAAGGACGGCTGACACAGTGGGGAGCGAAACTACTTTGGTATTCTTCTAACAGGCTCTCGTACGCTAAACCTTCGATTGGCCATTCCTGTAACAGTTGTTTATACACTTGGTCTTTGGTCACATACCCACCTGTATCCAATTGAATAAACCGATTACACCACTCGTTCAACGGAACGGATTGAAGTTTGTTGTAATGCTGGTGGTACTGAGCCTGAATAAATCTGCGAAGAGACTCGCTACGTTTAGCAATGTTTCGTCTAGATTGAACAGAACGGCTCGTATCATCATATCCTCCTAGCATCGGATTTTTACTTGATCATATCACAGTCAAAACTCTCTCTAGTTTGGGAGTTAAAAGCGGGGTGAGAAGTAATTGTTCCTTGAAAAAGTAAAGACATCACACAATTCTCTAAAGAAGCATGATTCTTACCCGGACCCTAAGCTCGCTGGTATCACTATATACATTAACGGTTGCTGTGCGGCGGTTCTGCCCCTATTGGTGAGTTTTGGATGCAGAATATTATCTTAATTTCATTTACTTGTCTTCACAAGTCTGTTACAATACAAACATAAAGTGAATAGATTGTGACGGCAAAGGCGCCTTCAATGTTTACCATTGGGGTGCCTTTTTGCCAAAAAGGAGAAAGACGATGCGGTGATGTCGATTGAGAATCTTTGCAGAAAACACACTTCATTGACGGATGAAGATATCCAGCAAATCTGCGATTTGAGTAAAAATCTCCAAATGATCGCTGATCTGTCCCAAGCGAATGTATTTATCGATTGTCCGGTCCAAGACGGCCCCCACGCCGTAGTGGTTGCGGAAGCGAGCCCCTCGACGGGATCTTCCCTGTACAAGAAATCCGTTGTGGGACAGTGGGCCTATGAGATGTACGAGCCAGCGGTGGCACGGACTCATCAGACGGGAGAACCTACCATTCGCAACCGGGCGATTACTCAAGAGGGGAAAACGGTAAAACAAAGTGTGGTTCCAGTAAAGAACGATCAAGGCAAAACGATCGGCTCCCTGATTATGGAGCAGGATATCAGTCTGCAGCTACGGCATGAGAACCAACTGCGTGCCCTATCTCATACAACGGAGCATCTCAGCGAGACGTTGATGGGGATGACAGAGCAGGGGTCGCTGATCTCCGATCTGATTCAGGAAGCGCTGTTCCTGGTGAACCGTAAAGGCCACATTGTCTACGCGAATACACAGGCGCTCAATTTGCTGGGGGAGAATAAAGGACAGGAAGTCCCAGTAGAAGATCAGCTTGAGTTTCTTCGCGACCTGGATTACCGATCACACGTGGTTCACTATGAAGAAGTCCGATCGGGGAGAAAGACGCTGGGGGTCAAGAGCATCAGTCTGCGAAAGGACAACCGGCGCATCGGCACCCTGTTGATGATTCGGGATGTAACGGAACTTCGGGAAAAAGAGCGGCAACTAATGGTGAAATCTACGGTGATCAAGGAGATTCACCATCGGGTGAAGAACAACCTGCAGATGATCGCCAGCCTCCTTCGCCTGCAAATGAGGAGGACTCGCTCTAAAGAAGTGAAAAGCATCTTTCAGGAGAGTCTGAATCGAATCCTCAGCATCGCCTCCGTCCACGAGATCTTCTCCAATACCGGTCTGGAAGAAGTGGAGATCCTGGAGATGATGAAAAAGATCGGGGCAAAGCTGGTGGTGAACGGTCAACCTGACAAGGAGATTGAAATCGCTTTCACTGGGAAACCGATCATTCTCTCATCCGACAAGGCGGTGTCGCTGGCCCTGGTGGTGAATGAGCTGATCCAGAACAGTGTTGAACACGCCTTTGTTGACCAGCCATACGGTCGGATCGGAGTACACCTTGAGCCCCTGGGGTATGAGGTACGGGTACGGATTTGGGATGATGGATACGGGTTACCCACCGAGCGAAACGAGGGAGCTTCACTCGGTCTGCAAATTGTTCGGACCTTGGTGGAACAGGACTTAGCCGGTTCCTTCTCCATCTTTCCGACAACAAAAGGGACTGAAGCGATCGTCCAGATTCCGTTGGAGGAGGGATAACATGCCGGAACGCATCCTAGTGGCGGAAGATGAATCGATCATGCGTATGGATCTGAAGGAGATGCTGATGGAAGCGGGATACGAAATCGCCGGGGAAGCCGGCGACGGAGAGCGGGCGGTGGAATTGTCCTACCGCTTTCGCCCTGACCTGATCATCATGGACATCAAGATGCCGAAGATGAACGGGATCAAAGCGAGCCGGATCATCACCCGTTCTCTACAGATTCCCATCCTGCTATTGACTGCGTACAGCCAGAGGGAGTTGATAGAGCAGGCGAAAGACGCGCTGGTTACCGGTTATCTGGTAAAGCCAGTCCGCGAATCGGACCTGATTCCGGCGGTGGAAGTCGCCCTCGCCCAAGCTGGACGAATCGCCTCTATGCAACAGAAGATGGACACAGTGGAGCAGAAACTCAAGGATCGAAAGGTGGTGGAACGAGCGAAGGGCCTATTGATGAAACAGTACGACTGGTCGGAAGAACAGGCATATCAGTATCTGCGGAAGAGCAGTATGGACCGGCAAATACCCATCGGTGAGCGGGCCGGGGAGATTTTGAAGAAGCAAGAAGGAAAAGTATATCAAAAATGAATAGAAAAAGAGGCAATGGCGCCCAAGAACCCTCATCAGAGGGAGTTTCTTGGGTGCTTTTCTGTTAAGGGAGGCAAAAAGATGGGGAAGAAACCGTTAATCGGCATCACCGGATACCACGTTCGGGGAGAGGAGGGGTACGGTGGGAGCTTTCGCGGGTTACCCGGTCAGGGATTCAGCATCGTCGGCCACGACTATATTCGCGCGGTCGAGCGGACGGGTGGTGTGGCTGTGGGAGTTCCCGTCGGAAGACAGAAAGATTGCCGCACCATCCTGGAAGGGTTGGACGGTCTGGTCTTGAGTGGTGGAGAGGATATCGATCCTTCTCTGTACGGAGAGCGACCGGACATGCGCTGCTGGCAGCTAACCCCGGAGCGGGACTGGTTTGAATTGGCGCTGATTGAAGAGGCGATCCATTTACGGAAACCAGTGTTGGCCATTTGCCGCGGAATGCAGCTGTTCAACATTCATTTCGGAGGGACATTGTATAAGGATGTCGCCGATGTAAGAGTTGAGACCCTAACCCACCAATTTAACCGGGCTCCGCGCTGGTATTTAGCCCACCGGGTCAAGCTGCTCCATCCTATCCTAACCGATTTATATGGAAAGGCGGAAATCGATACAAACAGCTACCACCATCAGGTGATCAAAGAACCAGGTGAGGGACTGTTCGTGTCAGCCACCGCCGAGGACGGGGTGGTGGAAGGATTGTATCACCCGGACCACCCCAATATTCTCGCTGTCCAGTGGCACCCGGAGACGATGGCGGTGGAGTATGAGGAAGGGTTGCTCCCTTTCCGTTGGCTTATCGAACAAGTTAAGGGCGAAGGAGGAAAAAAAGATGAAAAGTGAGATTCAATCACGCTGGAATTACTGTTGGATTGATGGCCGTAAAGTGGAATGGGCCGAGTCGGTGGAGGTGACCAATCCAGCAACGGGGGAGGAGATCGGTTACATTCCCAACGGGGGAGAGGAGCTGGCAATAAAGGCTGTCGATGCTGCCCATCAAGCATTTCCTGCGTGGTCCAAGCAGCCAGGCCCTGAGCGATCTCGTTATTTGAAGGAATGGGCGCGAAGGATTCAAGCAAAGAGCACTGAATTGGCCCAACTCCTCTCCCAAGAGCAGGGTAAGCCCGTCTCTGAGGCGGAGGGAGAGCTAAGGGTTGCCGCTGAGTTTGTGGAGTGGTATGCCGAAGAGGCCAAGCGAATCTACGGGGAAGTAATCCCTCCTTCCCGCTCCAATCATCGGATTACTGTTCTGCGACAGCCGGTGGGGGTGGCGGCGCTGATCACTCCCTGGAACTATCCTGCGGCGATGGTCACCCGTAAGGTAGCTCCAGCCCTTGCAGCCGGTTGTACGGTTGTTATGAAACCACCAAAGGAAACGCCCTTGATTGCTGTGGCTTTGTTCGAAGAGTTAATGGCGACGGGTCTGCCCGATGGGGTGGCCAACCTGGTGACAGGCAAGGCATCAGCTATCGGTCAGGCATGGCTCACTGATTCACGGGTGCGCAAACTCTCCTTCACCGGGTCGACAGAAGTGGGCAAGATGTTGATGCGCCAGGCGGCGGACCAAGTGAAACGTCTTTCTCTGGAGCTGGGAGGAAACGCGCCAGCGATCGTCTTTTCTGACGCCGACCTGGACAAAGCTGCTGACGCTATTGTGGACAACAAATTTGAAAACTGTGGCCAGATGTGCAATGGGATCAATCTGATCTATGCTCACCGAGAGATTGCCGATGCTTTGACGGAGCGAATCACTGACCGAGTACGGCAACTGAAGGTGGGAGAGGGGAGCCAGCCAGGGATGCAAGTGGGGCCCCTGATCAATGAAGAAGCACGCCATAAAGTGTCCTCTTTGATCGAAGATGCCCGGAAAAAAGGAGCAGAAATCCGGGTTGGGGGAGAGGAGTTGTTTGAGAAAGGCAGTTTTTATGCGCCGACTGTTCTGTCTGGAGTGGATGATTCCATGAAGCTCACCCAAGAAGAGGTATTCGGTCCCGTCGCTCCCATTCTCGCCTTTGATAAGGAAGAGGAGGTGATCGCTCGCAGTAACCGGACACCCTACGGACTAGCAGCCTATCTATTCACCCAAGACGTTAGCCGTATTCATCGTGTCAGCGAAGCGTTGGAGTTCGGCATGGTCGGGGTGAACGGAACCTCTCTCAGTTTCCCGCAAGCTCCCTTTGGCGGTATCAAGGAGAGTGGCATGGGTCGGGAAGGGGGACACCACGGGTTGAAGGAGTTCCTTGAGTTGAAGTATATCGCCACAGTATTGGATTGATTGAACCATAAGGAGGGGCCGATAATGAGCCAGACGTATACCAAAGCGCGAGCCAAAGGGATGATGACCAAACAGGAGCTGGAAGAAGCCGTCCGGGACGGGCGTATTGACACTGTGATCGTTGCAATTGTTGATATGCAGGGACGATTGATGGGGAAACGCTTGACAGGGGATTATTTTCTGCAAGGTGGACTGGATCACGGCACACATTTTTGCAATTATCTGTTGGGAACGGATATGGAGATGAACACGCCTCCAGGGTTCCGGGAGATGAACTGGGAAGGGGGATACGGCGACTGGCTGGCCCGTCCGGACTGGTCTACCCTGCGTTGGATTCCCTGGTTGAACAAAACGGCAATGGTGTTAGCCGATGTCGTCTCCGAGGAGACTGGGGAACTAATTGACATTGCTCCCCGCAGCATTTTGAAGAAGCAACTTCAAAAAAGTCGGAATCGTGGTTTTCACGTCGTGATGGCCAGCGAGCTGGAGTTTTATACGATGGAGGAAACCTATGAATCGATTCACGACAAGGGTTATGAGGGATTATTAACGGCAGGCCGTTACAATGAGGATTACAACCTGCTACAGGGAACGAAAAATGAGCCGCTTTATCACAAATTCCGACAATATATGACAGAATCAGGGATTCCCGTCGAATCCTCTAAGGGGGAAGCCTGCGCCGGCCAGCACGAGGTGAATTTGGTATATGCCGATGCGCTCACCTCGGCGGACCGTCACGTTTCGTTCAAACACGGTTTGAAGGAGATCAGCATTCAGGAAGGATATGCAATCACGTTTATGGCCAAACCAGATCATCAGTGGACGGGGTCCAGTGGCCATATCCACATCAGCTTGTGGGACCCGGATAAAACGAACAATCTCTTCTATGACCCCACCGCAGAGAATCGCATGTCGGAGACGATGCGTCACTTCCTTGGAGGTGTGATGAAATATACACGGGACTTCTCCCTCTGCTTCGCTCCAAACGTCAATTCCTACAAGCGATTTGCTCTGGAGAGCTGGGCTCCAGTCCATATCGTATGGAGTCGCGACAACCGTTCTGCTGGTATCCGCATCGTCGGGGACAAGCAAGGTCTCCGGATTGAGAATCGGATTACAGGGGCGGATATTAATCCATACCTGGCCTATGCGGCAATGATTGGCGCCGGTCTGGAGGGAATTGAACAGAAAATCGAACCGGAAGAGGAATTGAAGGGGAACGCCTATGAATCGAACGGTTCACTCCGCATCCCCAAATCGCTGTACGAGGCGATTGACTGCTGGGAAGAAAGCGATGCGGTGAAAAAGATTCTGGGCGAGAGTGTGGCTTACCATTACGGGTATGCCGCCAAGCTAGAGCAGCAGGCCTATGATGCGGTTGTCACCACTTGGGAACGCGCCCGATATTTTGAGCAAGGATAAAGAAGGGGGAAGAAAATCATGCGGTTAAAAGATAAGGTTAGCATCATCACTGGTGCTGGAGGCGGAATGGGCTTGGTTGCCGCTCAGAAATTCGCTCAAGAAGGAGCCAAGGTAGCCGTCTTTGAAATCAGCGAGGAAGCGGGGAAAAAAGCGGCGGAAGAGATTAAGGCGAAGGGAGGGGAAGCGGAGTTTTTCCACTGTAACGTCGCCGATGAGACCAGTGTAAAGGCAGCCGTTCAGGAGACGGTGCAAACCTTTGGGAAAATCGATGTGCTCTACAACAATGCCGGAATTATGCCGGAAGATGACGAGTCGGTGATCAATACAGAGACGGCAGCCTGGGATCGCGTGCTGAATGTCAACGTGAAAGGGGTGATGCTAACTTGCAAATATGCCATCCCGGAAATGCTGAAGCAGGGGAGGGGATCAATCATTAACATCGCCTCTTTTGTCGCCTACATGGGATGTAGTGTGCCCCAGGATGCCTATACCGCTTCTAAAGGAGCTGTAGTCTCCCTGACCAAATCCTTAGCGATACAGTTTCGTCCCCAAGGAGTTCGAACCAACGCCATCGCCCCTGGACCGATCGAGACCCCGTTGATGACCGAGTGGTTGTTGACAGATAAAGAAGCACGGGATGTTCGCTTAGGTCGACAGCCCAGCGGCCGTTTCGGCAAACCGGAGGATATCGTTAACTGCGCTATCTATCTGGCTTCCGACGAGTCGGATTGGACGAATGGTTCAGTCATCCACGTGGATGGGGGAATCACCAGTAATTATTTTTGATCCCTTACCACATGGATTGTTGGCCCCACACTCTCGTTTGTGTTCGGGGCCATGAACCCCTTGTTGTTAGAAAATTTTAATAAAATCACTGATCATTCAAAATGCGAGGTGAATGTTCATGGCTGATACTCATTTAAAGAAAGCGCTCAAACCGATCCATCTGTGGGGGATCAGCGTAGGTATGGTGATATCCGGTCAGTATTTCGGGTGGAACTACGGTTTTGAACAGGGTGGTACCCTAGGCCTAGCTGTCGCAGCTTTGATCATTACCGTCTTTTATGCCACCTTCATCTTCAGTTATTCGGAGTTGTCTACATCCATCCCTCATGCGGGTGGGCCCTCCGCCTACGCCCGCAGGGCGATGGGACCGTTTATGGGCTTCATGACCGGATTGGCGGTGCTGTTTGAGTTTGTTTTCGCCCCACCGGCAATCGCTGTCGCTACCGGAGCCTACATCAACTTCCTGTTACCGGCAATCCCGACAATCTACGCTACCGTGGCTATTTTCATCTTCTTTATCCTGATTAACCTGGTTGGGGTAAAGGGGGCCGCTTTGATCGAAATGGTGGCTACGATTCTCGCCCTGATCGGGTTGGCCATTTACTTTGGAGCGGGGGCACCGCATGTTGAACTCTCCAATATTGTTAATGAGAAGGCCTTTGCTGGCGGCTGGACCGGAGTGTTTGCGGCAATTCCCTTCGCTATCTGGTTCTACTTGGCCTTTGAGGGAGCGGCTATGGCTGCCGAGGAAGTGGAAAACCCGAAACGGGATATCCCCATCGGCTTTATCACTGGGATACTCACTTTGATGCTCTGCACCGTCGGTACTCTGACCATTACTGCCGGATTGGGAGGGGGAGAGGGGAAACCCGCCGATTATCCGCTTCCCCAAGCGCTGGCTGACGCTTACGGAGAAAGCTCTTTCCTGCCTACATTGGTGGCTATCATCGGCTTAGCCGGATTGATCGCCAGCCTGCATGGGATTATCATCGGCTATTCCCGACAAGCTTTTGCACTGTCCCGTGCTGGCTATCTCCCAGCTTTTCTGTCCCGGCTGAACAGCCGAAAAGTTCCACACTGGGCTCTGATCGTACCGGGAGCCATCGGAGTTATTTGCGCCGCTTCGGCAGATTTTGCCAACGCCCTGATCATTCTGTCCGTCTTCGGGGCAGTGGTTATGTACATCCTTAGCATGATCTCTCTGTTTATCCTGCGCAAAAAAGAACCGAAACTGGAACGACCCTTTAAGGTATCCTATCCGGTGGTTCCAGGGATCGCGCTAATCCTAGCCCTGATCGCCATGTACAGTGTGATGAAGTATAGCGTATTGACTACCAGCCTTCCTTTTCTAGGGTTTAACATTCCTCTCATCGTTGTGATCTTGCTCTTTTTTGGATTGGCAGCCGTCTATTATGCAGTGCAAGGAAACTCCCGGCTGCGACCGTTATCCGAGGAATTCGGTCTGATGGATGTACTGGAAGAGGGAAACGTTAATAAATAAACAGGCCTGGGTTGAAGATGAAACAAGCGAACTGATCGACTACGGACCAGCATGGACAAAGATATCTTCTTAACCCCAAACTTCCTAATCCCCTGCAAATAAGGGATTAGGAAGTTTGGGGTTTTCCCGTTCCTATCAATTATTTGAGCCACAAAAAATATATTGGCATAAATCCGCTGTAAAGGGATTATTCAACACTTATCCATCAATCATTTATTCGCCAATTCCTTACTGACCTTGAATAAAATTCATTTTTCAGTGTTTTCATCATTGAGTTGACTGCGCTCGTTAAAAAAGGTTTTGTATCCGAGCTGTACAAACAAAATGACTGTTAACGATACAGCCCCAGTGATTCCAAGCATGACAGCAATCTGATATTCAATCGCTACGAGCGGGGAGATACCGGAAAGAATTTGACCGGTCATCATACCCGGTAAAAAAACGATCCCCATACCAACCATTGAGTTGATCGTAGGAAGAATCGCCGAATCAAAGGCATGATTGACTATTTCTTTTGTGGCTGCCTTGGGGGTAGCGCCCATCATCAAGGCCGCCTCCACGGTATGTTTTTGTGTTTTCATCCCTTTGACAAGTGTACTGACTCCGAGTGTGATTCCCGTCATGGAGTTTCCGATAATCATTCCGGCAAGCGGGATGAAGTAACGTGGTTCATACCACGGTGAAAAGTGAATGACGATGAAGTCAAAGTATAGCAGGCTGCACAATGTACCGATGATCATGGACAGGGCAATCACGTTCTTGATGGCCCGTGAGATCCCCAGCTTCACTCGCTTATAGATGTTATGAATGGCGAACGCTTCCATCAACGCTACAACAAGGATGGTGTATAACGGATGGGGATGCGCGAACAGATACATCAAGATATAGCCGACAATTACTAACTGGAGGGTCATGCGTAGGGTAGCAATCAAAATTTCCTTTTCACGTGGAATTTTCCGCTGCTTTACCATTACGAGCAGTAGCAAAACAAAAATATAGGAGGCAACTAATTGCCAAAACGTGAGATCAATCATCTTATCACTCATATGATGACTCCTCTGTCACCGTAAAGGGTCGGATGTCAATGATCTGATCGGCAAATTGGTGGGCTAGATGGTTGGAATGTGTCACGATTACAATAGTTTTTTGTTTATCCTTCATCGCATCAAAAAAACTTTGCATTACAACCTCTTCCAGTTCCTCATCCAGTGCCGAGGTCGGTTCATCCAATAAATAAACGGGTGCGTCCATCAGCAACATCCGTCCCAATGCAAGCCGCTGTTGTTCACCGCCGGAAAGCTGTTCGGCTTTTTCTTCCAGATCTTTATCCAGATGGACAGCATGCAAGGCTTTCTGCAATTGTTTGTCTGGTACCGGGGATTTTTCAGCAAAGTGCAACCCGATTAACAGGTTGTCTTTTACAGTCTCACCAAAAAGAGCCGGTGTTTGCGGTAGCATAACCACCTGTCTTCTCAGATCAACCGAGTCGTAACTTTCAATCGGTTTCCCATTAAATTGGATGCTCCCCTGATCGTAGCTGATCAAGTGATTCAACAGTTTCAACAGTGTCGATTTTCCGCTTCCGCTTTTTCCGACGATACAAGTCGCTTGAGCTGTGGGGATATCAAGCTTCGGTATACTTAGAATGTTTTTATATTTTACGTTTCTTAAGGTGAACAAAGAGAATGACTCCTTTAACAGATCATGTATCAGAGTACGATTATACCATGAAAAGAATGGGAAGATACACCATAAAAGCATTACTTAAGTTGAAATATGAATAAATAGAAGATATCAAATGAAAAGATTGTTAATGGGATAAAAAACAATTTAAACAAAATATATATGATAATATTAATAATGGTAAAATAATGAAATAAAGAGTTGTCGTATTAATATTAATACTATTCCATTATATTCAACACCACGATAGAGGGATGATATAAATATATACATTATTAACATAAAATAGGTCTTCGTAATCCGCTTTATTTAAGCGAAAAAATATACATGAATACAAATGTTCACGAATCATCAAAAACCGACGAATATCATCTCATTTGCTTAGTTAACTTTAATTAGCGAGAAATAAAAGTATGAAAATCGTCTGCTCTTATCCTCTCCCCCTAATAACGTTACAAAAGAATGATTTTGTAACGTTATTAGGGCTTCTTTTGCCACTTTTTTCATTGGATCAAGTTCATCAGGGTTTTGAGATATTTAAAATAAAAATGCGTATTGTGTGCAAGGAAAAAACAGCACGATCCGCCACCGCTCCTTATAAAGTGCAGCGATGATTTCGGGAGAGGCCTGCCACCAATTTGTCGCCACACGGATAGGTTTGCCACGTTGATCGGTAAAAGTCACCACGCGAAAGCGATGTGTGGTCTGCTTGGCAGAACCAAGGAAGGCACTCATATCCCCTGTCACGTCGGAACCATCGACCTTTAGCCGTTTTACCCCCTTCTGTTGCGTCGTTTTTTGTATTTGTCTTTAATCGGATAGCAAACAAATGTCCCTGCTCTTCCCACTGGTCCATCCGTTCGAGCTCCAGATAGCCCCGGTCATACACAGTAATGCCTTTTGCCGGTTGCAGCGCCGGATCAGAAGATGAAACACTTGCTTGAAAATCTCATAGGGAATCTGCGTGGCTTTCTTGGCCAGTGTGGAGTGATCGACATGAACCATATCTGACCGGGTTACCAGCCGATTCTCACTGTCACGGTAACTGTGCCACTCGGTAGCCATGATAACGCTAAACTTTAGAAACTCCCGTACCGTAATTTTCGCGCTGTATCCCCAATATTTGTTTTCATTCAGGATGTTTTGGAGATCATCGAGTGTGAAATCATATGCTGTTTTATTCATGAAGAGCATCTTTCTTATGGGTAAAACTTTGGTAGATAGAGGATGCTCTTTTTGTTTATCCTTAATTTTGGCTAATCGACAGGCCTGGTTTGGTTCATATCGGCCATTTGAGAGAATGTAATCACGGCGCAGAGGTTTCCTGAGATAGGGATGATTGTTTAATTCCCCAATTAGCTGATTTTAATTTTGTAGTAAAGGCTATCAAAGTAGATAAGACAATAATCACTCCTCCACCAGCAAAAACATAAGTCGATTGATATACTTCGGTAATCCATCCGGCAATCATTACACTTAAAGGTGCTAACATCGTGGAAATTAGGCGAGAAGCACTTAATACACGTCCCAACATATTATCAGGGACATTTAATTGAAATAACATATGAATCAGCCGGGAGTTGATCCCGATACTAAACATGAGCACACAGACTGAAGTACCAGCAAAAAACCAATGTATCTGAAAAGGAAATGAAAATAAGGCAAGGGAAACAACAAGCGAAGAGACTAATAACAACCTACCTGAATTGAACATGGACTGAATTCTAGAAAAGATAAGCCCACTGATGATCCCACCGATTGCTGACATCGTCATTACCAGTCCGATTTCTGTACTACTTAACCCAATTACTTCTTTCACATGAAACAAGATCATTAATACTGCACCACTCAAGCCAAAATTAACAAATAAGTTCCAAATCAGGATGGTGCGAAATAATTTATTCTTCAACGTATACAAAAGTCCTTCTACACTTGATGACCAGATCTGTTTTGGATTAGATACTCCTGTTTTCTGTTCTATGGTTTGATAACGAATGAGCGACAACGTTGACAACAATAATAGAAAGGTTCCAACATTAATCCATAAGGACCCGAATAATCCGGCTATTGCTATTAAAAGACCAGAAATAGCGGGCCCTACAGCTTCTGCTGATGAGATAGCCATTTGCATATAACCATTTGCTTGTGGAAGTTCTTTTTTATCCAGCAGCTGGGGAACAATAGATATGTCTACAATTCGGTATAAAGCGATACACATGTCCAAAATAAATGCCACAACAAAAATAAAGATCACATTAAAGAATCCTAAATTGGCTGATAAGGGTAAAATACTAATGAAAAGAGTCTGAAGCAAAGAGATGGTAATTAGTAATTTCTTACGGTTAACACTATCTATAATGCTTCCACCAAAAAAACCGACCAAGAATTCTGCCATAAAACCCAGTGCATACATTGTCCCCATAAGAACAGATGATCCAGTTGCATATAGAATTAACAAGGGAATCGCTAAATCATAAAGCGCTTCACCAATCTTATGTATAAAATGGCTGGATAGAATAAACATAAAAGCTTTATTTTTATATACTTTCGTCATGATTGCCTGCCTCCTGATGATCTGTTTTGAAGCAGTTAAGGCCCTCTTGCGAGAGCCCTAACTGCGGTTAAATTTAGTCAAAGTCTTGAATAGAGATTGTCCGTTTTATTCAATTTCGATGTAGAAATCCTTTTTCAGGGCTTCCAAGGCCTCCTCAACTGAAGGGGCATTCGTAATGTCAACGCCTATCATTTGAGCGATTTTCCCCAAGAAGGAAGCCGTCGCGTCTTCACCAAATGAGGCGTCACACAGTCGATAAACGCTTTCAGGCCTTCACGCTCCAAGGGATCATCGGTCTTTTCCACCAAGGATTCCAATTCTTCCAAGGAAGTATGGACCTTTTCCAGAAGAGCCATAGTTTTCACCTCCTTTCAATAGGTTTAAACCATGACTAATCCTTATGTTTAAGCGTTATTCTCCTAATATCCCCGTTAAAGCCCGTCAATACCGTTTTTTCGTACTATTCGATCATTTCTATCCATATCAAAACTCCTTACCAGTTTTATATATACAAGATAATTTTAATCCATTATTACAAATATTATAAATAACATTTTTTCATTTCAGAATTTTTGGTTAATCATTGGTTGGTTTTTCAAGGAAGGTGTGCCTTTTAAAAGGCCTCAATTGAGGGTTTTACTTTTTATGAAATCTACTTTGCGGTAAACGGGAGCGATGCCCCCTTTACCTCTGAAAGGAATGTGGCAACAAATTCTCGTCTGCGAATATACGCATATCCAGTTTTATCGTCAAGTCGACGGCATCCGGATTATCAATCCCAGAAGTGTAGGATTACCGAGCGGTGCAGTTGGATCTTGTTGGGCTATCCTGGGGCCGGATGTAAGTTTCATGGAAACCCACTACGACATTCAGGGCACCGCGAAACGAATCGAAGGGTCTGGAGTACCCTATGCCGGCGAGTTTGCAGCCCATATTCGCAGGCCTCCCATTCAGGGACCGTGAATTGACATGTACGCCCAAGTATAAGGGATTAACACTTTGACTGTATTCTCTTATATGTAAATTATTTTGGATCCCACGGCAACATTGCTGGTTCTACCCCTAATAGTGATTTGCTTGACATTCCATTCAGGCACACTGTATAGTTAAGTTGAGTTAACTTAACTATACTTTCATTGATGGAGATGATCGTTAAGTTGGAAGACTATCGAAAAGTGGTGAATGCGTTAAATCAAGCTTTGGAAGACTTTGACGCTTTGATACACCATGAGCTTAAACCTTTGGATCAATTTGGATTAACAGCACAACAAGAGAGGATCATGTTTTTTGTTATTCGGCATGAACCTTTAACAGCAAAAGAGATTGCCGTTCATTTTAATATCTCTTACAGTGCGGTCAGTCAAGTTGTGAACAAGCTTGAAAAACAGGGAATGGTTGTTCGCCAAACGAATGCAGATAATCGCCGCGAATCCTATATTAAACTTGGTGAGAGTGGAAAACGTTATGCCTTGACATTATCCGAGATTGACGACACGTTGATCGAAAAGTATTATTCCAAGGCAGATTTACAGGATCTTAAGCATATGCTGCAAACTTTAGAAAACCTAAACCAAAAAATAAAAACCGAGAAGAAGTAGGTGGCAAATGAATCATTTCTCATTGATAAAGAATCGACCTTTCATGTTTTTATGGCTGGCAGAATGTACAGCTGTATTGGGTTTTTCAATGTTTCAAATCACGATTTCCTGGTACGTCGCTGATGAACTTCACTTAGCTCAGTATCTGGGGTTGTTGTTGGCAGCTTCCGCCATTCCAAGGGTCATTTTGATGGTTTTTGGTGGTTTGATTGCCGATAAAATACAGAAATCACGAATTATGTTTGTTACTAACTTATGTCAGGCGATTTTATTAGGTGTTTTATTATTCATTTATATAAATGAGGCGCTAACCTTCACAGTATTGCTTGTGATTACATTTTTATTCGGCTCTTTGGATGCTTTTTTATTTCCGGCATTAACATCGTTAATACCGAGTTTGGTTAAGAAGGAACAGTTGCAAAGCGCGAATGCTTTGATTAATGGAAGTTCAGAATTCTTTTTTATGATCGGCCCCCTCATAGCAGGTATTTTATTGACGTGGTTTTCGTTTTCAATGACATTCAGCATGGCAGCATTGTCCGTTTTATTGTCCGCGGTTTTTGTAATTCCACCGTTCATCGGCGATAAGAAGCCGGAGAAAACAGACATTAAGGAGGGAATGATTGAAGAGCTCAGGGAAGGTATTTCATACATTTGGAAATCCCCCGTTCATAAAACCGGATCACTTGTTATCGTCATTGTGAATCTATTTGTTTTCGGACCGATGTTCATCAGCTTTCCGATTATCGTCAGCGAAATGGGAAAAACAGCATTTCATTTGAGTTTATTGGAAAGCAGTTTTGCCATTGGATCTTTATCTGCGACCATATTATTGTTTTTTATTACACTACGGGAAAAGCGTGGTAAATGGGTGCTGATTTTTTTAATGGTTACCATAATAGCATCCGCATTGTTTGGCCAGATTGAATCCTCTTTTTCATTATTGATAGGATTGGCTACCCTGATTGGTTTAGGAGGATTTCTGACCTATCTGCCTGTGAATGTGATGATACAGGAGAAGACAGATCCGGATAAGTTAGGACGGGTGATGAGCATTGTCTTTTTAGCATCCTCAGGATTTGATCCATTGGCATTTGCGTTGGTTTCGTTTTTGATGACAGCCGGATTATCGATTCATACATTGATAACTGTAATGAGTTTGATCGGCTTCCTGTCAGCAATCCTCATCACAGTTAAGGGAAAACATTTCCGAACTGTTGAATAAGGTTTTGATATCTAAACAATCAATTGATCGCCATTTCTCTCGCGATCATCACAAAAAAGGCGCCATTCAATACAGAATGGCGCCTTTCATGACAAAGTGGAAGGAGTCCGCTAAACGGTTTTGACCGAAAGCTGTTCCATTGGGTCGTCGGAAAAGGATGCTCCACCGGAAATCCCCCTCTTATTCACTTTGTAAGCAGTCTCAGGCAACGCCTGGGCTATTCTACGATATCGTCCCATGGTGTTGCTGCCTCTTTGATCGCGGTGATGACTTTTCGCAGGTTATTGGCCCCGGTTGTTTTCAGCCATCTATAATAGGCGTTGTCGCCTTCTTCCGCAAAGGAGCAGATCCCCTCCTTCCAGATGGCTCGACCGCTCAAACAGCCATTAAATTTAGATCCAGCTTCTTTGGCAAAGTATAGGGTTTCAATAAATTGCTCATTGGTCACTCCGCCGCTCAGGTAGATAAAAGGCAAACGGCTCTTTTTCGAGCAATTGTAGTAAAAGGTTGCTGCTTCTTCCCTGCTGTATACGGGTTGGTACGAATCATACTGCTGATAGCCTTCAATGTTGTAAATGGCTACGGGAACCTCCACCTTTAATAGATCGATGCCATAGACTTCTCTCGAGAATTCCTCCATGAAATACTCAATGATTTCCGGCTTTCTCTTCGCAAATGCCACACCTTTGGAGTCAAGGCCAGCGGCACTGTACGATACGGGCTCTAGAATAAATAACACATCATTTTGTCGACATTCGTCCCCAACCCGTTTGATAAACGTCTTTTTGATGTCATTATACTTTTTTTCCTCTTCTGTATCGTAATAGACCAGCAATTTAATGGCATCTGCACCCGCTTTGACGAGATCCTGAACAGCATAATAGTCAACGAGGTTGGGCAAGCGTCCCTTTTCAGAGGCATCATAACCCGTTTTTTCGTATGCCATGATGAGTCCGATGTTCTCATCTAACCTCTCGGCCGCTTCCCAGCCGTATTCTGGATCGAGGAGCAGAGAGGATGATTGATTCCCCAGCACTTCACTAACCCCTATTTTAAAACGGATCAGTCCATCACCATAGGAGATGTTTTCGTTATATGTCTGAATCATTTTCCCCAAGGAACCTCGTTGATCCATGGCTGTCGCCAATACAACATGATCCTCATCAGAAATGGCTTCCAACCCCCGGCGTTTACCTGGTGTTAATCGCATCGATCTGCCTCCTAATCATGTTTATAAGCGCTCGATACCCATTTCGGACATGCACCAATCGATTTTTTTCAGATCCACTGCTCCTGTCTGCTCCTCGATTGCATTTAATACGCCCATGGAAAGAGCGAATTGGATCAATTCCTCTTCGGACAAGCCACGGGATAAACCGGCAGCGAACCCTGCAATGACGGAATCACCGGAACCAACTGGATTTTTGGTTTCCGCTTCGGGAATCGTTACTCGATATAATGCCTCCCGGTGTTTGACGACAGCTCCGTCGCTTCCCATGGTGGCGACTATCCAGGGGATCCCCGCAAAGTTGGGTGATTGTAATGCTTCTACCGGATCAATGTCTTTTTGCCCTGACATAGCAGTTAATTCTTCCTGATTGGGTTTGATCAGGTAAGGTTTATGATTACTCGCCAGCGCAAGAGCCAACAGATCCCCTTTCGTATCGAGCAAGACGGGTTTTTGGTGTTGGGTGGCGATTTGAATTAATCGGGTATAAAAATCTGCTGGCAAGCCTTTGGGAAGACTGCCTGAAATCGTGATCAAGTTCACGTCTTCACTCTGGGCATCTTCGGAAAATTGCCGGAGAAACGAGGCAGCTTCTTCCTCTGAAATAACCGGCCCGCTTTCCAAAATTTCCGTCTGCCGACCATCCCCATGAATGATCGCGATGCAGTTCCGGGTATCTCCGCTAATGGTGATGAAATGATCGTGCACGCCCAGCTGGGAAATCTCTTTTCTGATGAACATTCCCAAGCTTCCACCCAAAAAACCGGTAGCCGCCACCTCTTCTTCAAGTTGGCGCAAAACCCGGGTCACATTCAGACCTTTTCCGCCTGCTGTTTTAGATACGTCGTCCACTCGGTTTCCAGCATCCAATTGGAATGAATCCAGACGGTAGCCGATATCAACAGATGGGTTGGAAGTGATGGTTAAAATCAATTTTTTCACCTTACCTTAGCAATTCCGATTTAAATTTAATTGCTTTTTATCGAACCGTATATTATAATATAATTTTGTAAAAGGAGCTGATATGCTTATTTTGATTTGAAGCGATGCTTAGGCCGCTTCTCTTTTTTGTTCATACACTTTGTTCCTCTTCTGCATCTGTTTGGCATACCAGACGAACAGCAGAATATATGCTGTCAACGCGCCAATTGTCATCATAATGTATTCGAAGGAGAAGCTTTCCCCCATTTTCCCGACTAAAATGGCTAGAAATTTTTCTACCGGACCTTCCAGTGTGGAGTGACTGATCAATACGTCTTGATTCACTTCCGCCGGAAAGGCGCCGACGGATTTGGCAGTCTCTGTCACAAAGGGAGCGATCGCTGTTCCGGACCAGAGGAAAACGGGAACCATGATGGACCCGATGATGATCATTCGCAAAATTTTACCGCGCGTAACCACTAACAGAGCCGGCGTCAAACCGATCGCGATAATCCCACCTAATGGGAGGAGCTTGTTGCCGGGTAAAATCAAAGCGATTCCGAGCATAATCGGTGCGATGACGTTGGCCGCAGCCCACATTTCCGGACGGGCAGCAACAAAGGGCCAGTCAATCCCGATAAAGAATTGTCTCCCCTTCATCTTTGCGCTCAAAAAATTGGTGATCCCTTTAGATAGAGGTTCAACCGCCGAAATGAACCAGGTACCGACGACGGAGAACAATTCCAGCGAAACACCACCGATAAAGGCTAGTGTAAAGGTCGTATGCACCGATTGTTGACCAAGGATTCCAACGAACGCACCGAGATAGACCCCGATAGCGAACTTGCTACCCCAAAAGCCAATTTTTTCATTGAGTTGGGCGGCGTCAAAGTCATACTTATCGATGAATGGAAGCAGCTTGTCAAACAATTTATCAAATACCATGATCAAGGGATTGAGCATGAAATTTAGATGCGTGGTTGTCGTCGGGTTGGTATCCGGCATGTCCAACAGGTCATTAAATGTGGGCTTCATGAGGTCGGAGTTGATAAACTTCATAACTCCTAACATGATCACGAGCAAGGTGGCCAACAGGAGATTGTCCGAGTAATGCATGACCAGAAGTCCGATGATCGACAGGTGCCAGAAGTTGAAAATATCGACGTCTAAGGTGTTCGTCTTGTTCCAAATCAGCATGACGATGTTGATCAAGACCAGAATGAAGAGGAAGAATAACGTGTAGGCTGAACCCCAGGTGATCGTTGCCAGAGGGGCCCAACCGACGTCAGTAACTGACAATTCAATTCCGGTCGATTTGACAAAATCCTTTAACGCCGGCGCAAAATTCCCTGTGAGAATATCGATGACGGCGCCGATGCCTGTCAAGGCGATCGCTAATTTCAATCCACCTTCGATGGCGCTGCTTGGCTTGACACGCATCAACATCGCAAGCAGGCTGAGCAGAATAAACATGAGCGGGGCTGCACCGAGATCGACCAGAGGTTTGAACAGCGAGTTGGCAAACTGTATAATTACATCCATCATTCTTCCCCACCTTTTGGAAAGCGTTATTTATTTAATTTTTTGATAATTCCTTCTAACTCATCAAAGACAGGATCGGCCATCGCCGGGATGCGATACAGAATGGGACCTGCCTCCACGATCGGGATCTGGACGTCGAAGCCGAGTTTGGGCTTGGAGATCGGAGCGAAAATATCATATTGCTCCATCATCGCTTTATTGATATCCTTGATCACCACTGCATCCACTTTGACACTGTAGCCTCTCTTTTTCATCTCCTCTTCCAACGCCGTTTTGATTTGATGACTGGAATTCACTCCTGCTCCACAAGCCGCCAAAATGTTAATCATTTAAAAGCACTCCTTTTTTAGGACATGATAGATCTCGTCTTTAGAGGTTGACGTTTCCAAAGCTCTCATTCTTTCCTCATTGGTCATAATCGCCATCAAGTCAGAAAGAACCTGCGATTGATTCGATTTTTCATGATTGATGATAAAGAATAAATATTTAACATCAATTTCCTGATCCGGGGCGATCATATTTTTGAAGGGAATTTCATGTTTTAGCTTGACGAACGCGATCACCTTCCCATTGCAGAACTCCGCTTCTGTATGGGGGATGGCTGCATTCGGCAATCCCGTTGCGACAGGACTCAAGTCGATCCCTGTCGGGTAATGCCGTTCCCGTTCCATAAGTGCCTCGGTAAACTCCTTATTGACAAGTCCCCTTTCCAGGAGAATTTTACTGATTTTAGTAAACACCTCCTTTTGCGTGGTATCATCGGTTGTGAAGATCAATTCTTTGGTAAAAAGTGATTGTAGCGCTTCCAAGGTATTCACCTCTTCTGTTTATTGCTTCGGATATTCACCACGATCCCATTTTTCCAGGAACTCATCGAAATAATGATCATTATTCATTTGCTCTTCATTGGTAACGAGAGCATCGATCTTTTTGATGATCTCTTCCTTCTCTTTGCTCGGCTTGTATTCCGTTTCCAGAAAGACGTCGATGATATTTTCGATCAAGCCGATCCCCACAATTCGACCGCCCACGGCAATCACATTGGCATTGAGGTTTTCTTTAGCATATCTGGCCGCTTCCATATCTCCTACCAAGGCAGCGCGAACCCCTTTGACTTTGTTGGCGCTTACAGTTACCCCGACACCGGTTCCACAGAGTACAACACCTAAATCCGCTTCACCGGAAGCCACCTTTTCACCCGCTCTTTTTCCGAAGATGGGATAATGGGTGCGCTGCTTGTCATAGGTACCATGATCAATCACTTCATGCCCCTTTTTCTCTAAATAGGATGCGATGTAGTCCTTGATTTCTGTCACGATATGGTCGCAACCGATTGAAATTTTCATCTCAAAATCCTCCTAGCACATTTTGTTTAGCATATCGACTCGGATTTGATGACGACCGCCATCATAATCGGTGTTTAGAAAGGCCTCGCAGATTTTCTCTGCTAAACGGGGTCCGACGATACCAGAGCCGATCGCGATCATATTGGCATTGTTGTGTCTGATCGTCATTTGCGCGGAGTGTTCATCAAAGGCATTGGCGCAGACGATATATTTGTACTTATTGGCAACCATAAACGGGCCTACACCGTATTCATCAATGACAATTCCCCGCTCTGCCCTCTTTTCTTTTACAACCTTAACCACTTGTGTCGCCGCATCGAAGAAATCCAGATCTTTTCCAGTGGTTTCGTCCACAATCTCATGTCCGAGGTTGCTGAGATGCCGCTTCAAGTGTTCTTTTAATGTAAAGCCCTTCGTATCACTGCCAATGGCCAGTTTCATTTCCCCAATCCTCCCTAAGCTTTTTCAATTGATAATCTGGCATTGTGATCGGTAGAACGCCTCAAACTCTTCGGGCAGCTCTTTGTCGGTGATGATCGCCGTGACTTCGTCAGCGTTGCAGATCACCTGAAATGCTTCCACGCCGAACTTGCTGTGATCGGCTACAATATAGCGGTTTTGGGAGTTGTTCAAAATAATTTGTTGAACGACACTCTCCTCTTCGTCTGCCGTAGTGATTCGTCCATCCATGATCCCGTTGGTACCGATAAAGGACTTTTGTACTTTTATTTCCTGCATCAATTTGCGGGTGAAATAGCCAATAAATGATCCCGTTCGTTCTCGGAGCTTGCCTCCGATCAAAATCAGATCGTAGGTCGGATCACCCTTAAAGCGATCAAAGATGGATAGGGAATTGGTGATAACCTTTACATGGGTCGCTTGCAGATAATCATAGATTAACTCCGTGGTCGTCCCAGCACCGATAAAGACCGTATCATCGTCTTCGATTAGCTCTGCGGCTTTTTTAGCTACATGCCGTTTCGCTTCGATATTCATTTCCCGTTTTTCGCTGTGGGATAATTCCGTAAACCGTTCCTTCGTTTTCTTCTTCGCACCACCATGAATTCGCTCGATAACCCCTTGCTTTTCCAAATCCAGCAGATCGCGTCTGATCGTCATGGGTGTGACATTCATCAACTTGGAAGCTTCCGATACTTTCAAAAAATTCTTCTCATCGATGAGTTGAAGGATCTGTTTTTGACGTTCATCCTTCAGGGCAACCCACCTCCTTAATTGTTCTATAATGTTTTTATTTGTTTATATAATGTTAGAATAAAATATGTAAACGCTTTAATCAAGTCTTTTTTCTGTTCGTTCAAACATTTTTAGCGGAAATTTTTCTGCATATAGAGGTAATTAGTGAAAAATAGCGATTTTGATGTTTCTTTATGTTTTTTTGCTGTCTCGTTTTCACTTCTGTCTGCATGGAACTGCCTCCAGTAATGGAATCCCCGGGGATGCTGTCACCAGGGGTAAAGCAAACCTGCATACCAGTCCAACTGATGCGGTAAAATGAAAATCCCGTTGGAATAGTGGATCTTTAAAAAATCGTTAGCCCTAGGTAAGGCAATCAAACAAAAAAGGCTGTCCTATAAGGTGATGTACATCACCTTATAGGACAGCCTCAAATACCTCTAGACGAGATATATCACAAATTTTTTCCGCTCCGTTTCTGCACTAGCGCCCCTTAAAATGGGCTGTCGTTCGAGAAAAGAATTCACGCCTTCTTTGGCTTCCTCCGTTTTCAGTAAGTTCCAAATCCATCTTGTTACATCTTTAGTGATTCATGATAACCTTGGATAGCGAAGATCCGATACCAACGTGAACTGCTCTCCACGAAAGTGGTAGAGCTTCATAGATTCAGAAACAGTAGACTTTTGACTCCTATGGATCCAAAGGAGTTTGTAACCTTATCAGGGTTGAAAAAG
Organism: Melghirimyces algeriensis; assembly: GCF_900182565.1. Taxonomy (GTDB): domain Bacteria; phylum Bacillota; class Bacilli; order Thermoactinomycetales; family DSM-45169; genus Melghirimyces; species Melghirimyces algeriensis. Next base: position 331,718 of record NZ_FXTI01000003.1, read on the forward strand.
CCTACCAGTTTTTCGTTCCTTGCTACTTCATCCGTACAAGACTAAGATGGTGCTAGTTTATGAAAAAATGATCGAAGGTTCTTCTTCGCTTGGTTTTCAAGTTTTTGCAGACCAATATCCAAGCTGATATTTCCATATTTCGTATAATAGGTATTTACAAGAACCATGGGATTCTTTAACACCCGCGGGTAGCTGGGGATGTTACTTTCTTTTCCTGCAAGTCGAATAAAATGATGATCATTATAAGCGGAACAACTGATATACAGATCCCATATACCTCTTTGAATCCATTCGTGCAGAGCTAAATCGCATTGAAATTCAAAGGTAGACGAACTGGTTCGCTCAATGCTTATCGGAACATAGCGATCCATTAATTGATCACGTCTACGAACATATAACTGAAGATTTAATGCCTCTCCAATGTTCTCTTGTTCCTTCTCAAACTGAATTTTCCCTTCCAGAGAAAGCACCCCACTTGTAATCCATTCTATGCGGGTCAATCTGCATTGAGGAGGATTTAATTGTACACGTCGGTTCTTTTGTTTGAATACCGCTTTGTAGACATTGATCCAATTTTTCGTAAACCGTTCCTCACTTAATTGAGTCGAAATCTTGCAGGCTTCTTTACTCATGGCCTCCAATTTTTTTTGATCCGTAAACAGCTCAATCATCGATTCACTTAACAAATCCACGTCTCCATAACGAACCAAAATTCCGTTTTGATTGTTGATAATCATTTCGCGAGGGCCATAGTTAACATCATAACTGATTACCGGAGTACCTGCCGCCATACTCTCTGCCACGACAAGCCCAAATCCTTCTCTGCTGGACGGTAAAACTGAAAACGCAGCCTTTTTGAATACATCAATCGCATCATGAGCAAATCCTTTTATAAATACGTGGGATTCCAGTCCTAATTTTTGGATTAGCTGACGCAAGTTTTCTTCCTCCGGACCAAACCCCCATAGCTCCAATATTGCATCAGGGACGTGATCCACTACTTTTGAAAAAGCTCGAATCGCATGATCCAAGTTTTTTTTGGCAGTAAATCGAGATACTATAACTGCGGTTCGCAATTTTCTGTTCATCACGGGGTAAATGCTAGCTATCTTTGGAGCATAATGGGGAACAGAGTGATAAATAGACCGAGGACCAAATTGTCTTTCAATGTCCTTTTTTTGCTGTTCAGTGATAAAAACCATACCATCAAATTGACTGGCTTGTTTAAGAATCTTTTTATGCTCTTTCATTAGAGGCGCTCCATAAGTATATGGTTTGCGCAAATGATTACTGTGCATCATTTTAACCTTGGCTACTTTTGGATGTTTTACTCCCAGGAGTAAAACATCGGTTTTGTACATTTCAGATTGAAATAGAGGATTCTCCGATTTTTCGGCGATCTGTTCCAGCCAATAAATCTTCAACTCCTTTTCACTGTTAAATACTTTGGTGTCATCCTGCTCACTGTCAAACCAATATACTTCATAGCTTTTTCCGGTTTCAGGATGATACCAGTTGGACAGAAAAAGCCGTCCGTTTTCATCAAAAAAGGAAGACTGGCGTGGTTTATTTAAAACATCATCCATATAAACAGCTCGTCTCAAACGGCCTTTTAAATCAAAATATTCTCGGTGTGTTCGACTTTGATTCTCATTATAATAATCAATAAATTTTATCCTATGATTGTGATCATAGGATTTATGCTTAACCAGCCACCCATCTTGAAATAAACAGTATTCATTCTCATCATCTATTTTCTCTGCTACCAAACCCTCTTCTTCCACAGGGTGTTCAATCTCCTGGGTATCTGTTTCCATCATTTTTTTGCGACGTGCTAAGAACTCAAAAAAATTACTAATCGTTACGTATTCGTTGATGATCCCTGATTGCAAAAGCTCTTTTCTGACCGAATCATACTCCGGATTATAATTGAATGTGAGAATATGAATGGTTTGTTGCAGTTCCATGCCCACCAAACTCGCTCGCCTTAGTACATTCCTCGTCAATCCACCACGAACAACACTTAATGAATGGATTAGATAATAGATTTGCCCATCCAACGATTTCATACAGCTCCCTCTTTCAATTTGACTTTTTATGTATCCAAGGGAAATACTCTCTATCTTGTTATTCGTTGCAAGATCTCGTTTTCTTGTTTATTGAAGCAGAAAAAATCGCAGAATGCGGTAAAAAATATATTGCTAATCCTTAGATTGGCCGAGAAATTCCCGCAAAAAAGCAGTCATTTTTGAAAAAATGACTGCAATGATATCGTTAACCATTCTTTTGATATGTCATGGCTTCACCGGTTCTATGAAGCCCTGGTTGACCATTCTCGATAACAAACGAGGCTCGAGTAAAAATGGGCGCATCGGGTCGACTGACATAGGGAAGTACTCGAAAGTCTGTTTTCCAAACGTCTGGTGTCAAGCGACAACGTACATAACCGCGCTGGTGATTTACAAAGTGAATATGAGGATTTTCAGCTAGAAACCGTTGATCATTTTTTGTACCGTCCTTGCCATCTCCTTCTGAGGTGATCGAAGTCCCGACAAGTTCAACCCCAATGGTTTTCGAATTTGGGTTGTTAAAATCAGCCTTTAAGTCACAAGCCCAGTTGGAATGAACGTCTCCGGTGAGAACAACTGGATTGGAGATCTTCTCCTTCGAAAGGAACTTTAATATTCGATCCCTGGAGGCGCTGTACCCATCCCATGTATCCATATTCCGCAACCGATTGGGTCCCTTTTTCAGGACTCTTTGTGAAAAAAAGACTTGTTGAGCGAGAATGTTCCATCGAGCTTCAGATTGACGAAGGCCTTGAAACAGCCATTTCTCTTGCTCATCCCCCAATATACTACGATCTGGTGAAGCAGCGCTCCACCCTGCCGGACTCCAACCATCTCCGTACACCTGATTATGACGATATTGCCGGGTGTCCAACATATTAAACTCTGCTAAATTTCCAAAGGTAAATCGCCGATAAAGGTTCATATCCGGTCCATGAGGAAGTGATGATTGACGCAAAGGCATGTGTTCATAGTAAGCTTGATAAGCAGCAGCCCGCCGGCGAATAAATTTCGACGATGATTGCCCTTTCTCAGGCGTTGTATTTGCATAATTATTGTCCACCTCGTGATCATCCCAAACAGGAATCCAGGGAAAGGTGGCATGCGCCTCCTTCAGATCGGCATCTGACCGATATTGCGCATAACGGTTACGGTATTCATTTAGTGTTTTCGGTTCACCCCCTTGATGGGTACGGACATTTCCGCTGGAGGCAACATACTGTTTTGGAGCATGTTCATAGATGTAGTCCCCCAAATGAATGACAAAATCCAAATTTTCTTCTACCATCCGACGGTATGCCGTATAGTATCCATGTTCGTAGTGTTGACAGGAAGCAAATGCAAAAGTCAGCTCCGAGAGACGGCTTCCATATGGCGGAGCTGTTTTCGTACGACCCGCAGGACTGATTTCCGAGCCCGCTTTAAACCGATACCAATATTCCCGCCCCGGTTTCAAGTTTCTGACGTCTACATGAACGGAATGTCCCAGATCATGTCTAGCAACAGACTCTCCCCGTTGTACTACGTTACGAAACTCTCTATCTGAGGCAACCTCCCATTGCACCAATTGATTTTCCGGAGGCATTCCTCCCCCATTCAACGGATCAGGGGCGAGTCGGGTCCATAGTACAATTCCGTCAGGAAGCGGATCCCCAGAAGCGACTCCCAATGTAAACGGATAAGACGGAAACCGTGGGGCTGCATCGATGCGCATCCCGGAAATGGGATACAAAATGGTATAACCCAAAGCTAAGGCAGTAACTTTTCCTAGTGACTTTAAAAAGTCGCGCCGATTGAGCTCAGTGTTTAAGAGTCTCTCCCACGCGGGATGACTTGGAGAATCTTTCAATAGAATAGCCTCCCTTTTTTCCGTTTGGATTATTTAGGTAGTGTGAACGAAATCAAGGGAGACAATACTGAAGCAATAAAAAAGTCCCCAACCTGAAACACGCTGGGGACTGAAAGATTCGTCTTTGAAATCCTGTATCATCTATAATCCGAGACCCATCGCTGCATTTTCGTTAAAGAGCTCACCATCCCGGATATATCTTCGCACCATGTTGGTGGATTTGTGACGTGTTTGTTTCATAATGGCCCTCTCATCTTTCCCAGCCATAGCTGCAGAAGTGGCGATTCCCGCACGTAGGCTGTGACCAGCGAAACGCTTCGGATCAAGACCAATGCTTTCCACTGCTTTTTTAACAATCAAAGCAACAGAGCGATCCGTTAACCGACGGTTCCTCACTTGGCCATAGCGATTAATGGGACGAAAAATCGGTCCTTCGGTGATGCCAGCTGTCGTTAACCAATCTTCCAACGATCGAAGAGGACACGTTTCCGGGCGAGATCCGCGAGGAATTCCCACCTTTTCCCCTCTTCCCTCTTGGTCCGTTTTGGAACGGCGAAGGTTAACGACCATCCCTCGTTGAACGGTTTGAATATCCTCACGGTTTATGGAAACCAGTTCTGAACGCCGAAACCCTCCGGAAAATCCGATCAAAAGAAGCGCCCGATCCCGCTTTCCCGTTAAAGTATCAGGAAGCATTTCCACCATCTGACGAAGATCCTCCACCAAGATTGGATCCTTCCCTTCTTCCTTTACACCTTTTGTTCGACGAATTCCAGCCCATACGGTTCGAACCAGATGACTGTTGGTCGGCGAATCATATCCTGCTGTTTGATGCGCTTGACTGATTGCTGACAAGCGGCGCTGTAAGGTTGACGTCTTCCGGGAATCCGCCAGATCGGTCAAGTAGAGGGCTACCGTTTGCGGATCAGCAGGTAGGACCGACAATGAACGCGCTTGACACCAAGAGGTAAAATCCTGCCAATCTGCACGGTAACTTTTTGTGGTATTCGCAGCCTTTGCGTGTTGTGTATAATCTTTCGCTTTTTCCAGCACTTCTTGCAACTCTGTCGATATACTCTGATTTTGTACTTCTACCAATTCGCTCATCTTTCACCTCTCCGCTTCCCTTTCTTCATTAAAACATAACGTGGAAAAAGAAACCAAGGGAATTTTATTATAGCAAAAAAGAAATCGGTGTGATAAAAATCACAGCATTTTCCCTTCAAAAGCTTTACAATAGCAAGGAAAGAGAGGGATCTATAATGGAACAAAACGATAAACAAGCAAGGCTTCAATCAATGTTAAAAGAAGCTCTCCAACCTCTGGAGGAAAAATTGGATGCTATTCAAAAAGAGATTCTAGATTTAAAGCAAGAACAATCCGCAATTCGAGAAATGATACAAAATCAAAAAAAGCGGCCCCCATATTTATCCGATAAGTAACTAAAAAATAAAAATGAAAAAGGTACAATAACCCTTCCGCGAAATTAAACATCCCTTAAAAACGAAATTTGAAACCCTAGAAATTTCCATAAAACAACACTCAACAGAAACCATTCCTGCTACCCAAAAAGAGGGTGATCTCATACCCTCTTTTTAGGGTTTATCATGACAAAATATTTCCTAAATTCAGCTGAATGAACCTTTGATCGGATCGAACCTGTTTCAAGGCCATCATTCCATTAAACAAAAAGAGACAGTAGCGCATTAAGCATCTCTGACTGTCTCTTTTCATATCTCAGATCACTTCGCTAAGTTTTCAATAATAAGATTTTGGACCCTGCGATCTGTCAATAAACCCAGGTGCGTCACACCTAGAATATGAATATTGTTAGCTCCATCGATTCGTGACAAACTATTAGCCACGATTAAATCTGAACTGCTATAGATTGAAGTGAAATCCACACCATCCGGAACGGAACTTGCTCCCAAACGGTTCGCTCCTCCTAAGGTAATCACTTTGTTGACATTTTTAACACCGTCAAGTCTGGTAAGATAATATAAAGTGTTTGAGCCCCCCATGCTGTGTGCGATAATATTCACTTGGTCTACATTATATCTTTGCGAGCGAGAAAACCCCTAGCTTTAGCTATGGGGATGAGAGCGAGCGTCAGGCGAGGGAGGGGTGTTTTTTACCCCTCTCGCAAGCCTGACCCTCTTTTGCTCTCTTTTTTTGCATCTGTTTAATTAGATATATTGAATCTATATAATATTCGTTGTAAAATTGGCAATAGGTGATGAATTTGAGAACGGTTCAA
>NZ_FXTI01000004.1 GCF_900182565.1 Melghirimyces algeriensis
TGTATCGAAGACCTCCAAGTAAAGCATATGGTGAAAAACCGCAAGTTAGCCAAATCGATCACGGATGCCTCGTGGTCGGAGTTTGTCGCGATGCTGACCTACAAGGCAGCCTGGCATGGAAGAAACGTGGTGAAAGTGGGGAAACAGTTCCCTTCTAGTCAGCTTTGCTCTTCCTGTGGCTACCGAAACAAGGATGTAAAGAACCTCAACCTTCGAGCATGGACATGCCCTACGTGCGGCTCTCACCATGACCGAGACATCAATGCATCCAAAAACATCTTGCAAGAAGGACTTCGAGTACTTGCGGTCGGGCAGACCGTTTAAGCTTGGATATGATCCTGTCAGTAGACGGGAGCTCCCAAGAATCCCCTGCCTTCAGGCATGGGGAGTGTCAAACTTGCAACCACAAGCCATTTTCGTCTTATCATCTTTTTCGCGTCAGAGAGGCTTTATTTTCCTTTGTACGGGTTTTTATAAGTCGCCCCGAATCTATGGAGAAGGCAGATGTCATCCTTCTTTTTTCAAAACCCCTAAGTATTCTTTCCAAGGCCCAACATCATCCCTGTATCTCTCAGCCATAATCCGTACAATTTGCGCCAGGTGTGTTAAATCATGGACAACCCAGGTAGAAATCAGCTCTCTGACCTTCACTACTCCCAATGCAGGGTGAGAGCCCGTCATTTCAAGATTCTGTTCATCGTTAATAAGAGATTTCAGCTTGGTTGTATTATGCATTCGAATCGTTTTGAACTCACATAACTTTTCTTCCATGGTCCTCTCCGATTTTCCCCTCAAGTGAGAATAGCGATCAAATGGGGGAAATGGTTGGCTTTCACCTTCCGTAAGAATAAATTCCAGCCTGGGTATCCAGTTATTTTTATCCCCCTCAATGAGATGTTCAATCACTTCTGAGATGTTCCAGGTCCCCTCGCCTTCATTACATCGCAACCAATCATCCGATAAACCCGATAAAAAAGCCTCCAATGTTTGAGGTGTACTCTCCAAAACTTCAAGGGCTTCACTCATCGTAAAATTCATAGACCGGCTCCTTTTTGTCATGATTTATAGGGGGCTTTCATCGTTCTCTTGTGAGGTGAGAGAGCCATGGTATCCTATTGAGTCGAACTTATTTCAAACAAGACCAATGGTATGTAACCATTTCATACGCCTTCACCCCCTTTGCCGTAAACTCGGCCCAGGCGGTGAGGCTTTTCCGTTCTCTCTTGCTTATCGATAGCTTACCATGTAGTAGAAGAATAGACTAGACAAGGATTGTTAAAATAGCAAATCACTTAGTTATTTTTATCATCTTATTAACACCCCCTTTTTTAAACACATTTAGGCGTTGGCAAAAGGAGAGGTACTTTTTGATTTGTCATCGAACAAATGTTTTCTCCTCATTAGCAAAGAAGTCCTGCAATCGAACCTTTTGACCGGAAAGAAGCGGAGGAAGTCCGTGACCTATTTGAAACGTTTTTGGATTTTGCGATTGTGGACCGGGACTCTATTGCGGTCAATTCTGTGAATTATGGTGCCTACTTGAAAGCCAATCGAAAGGGGGTTTACAACTTGTCGGCAACCCGATGGGATGTAACTGGAACATTGATGGAAAAGCAGCGATGACGATATTGCAGGTGTCTATTCCCATCTTCCACCTTTTATTTTGGGGTTAAGTGTTTCATAATAAGACTTGCAGGACGATTCATCAACTGAGACAATCATTTGGAAGAAAGTAGTTGAAACGATTTGACCCAAAGCGATGCTTGATCTGTCCCTGATCAATCAAGGAAGCAAGCCTGTCCAGTCTTTACAGAACACGTTGGATTTGGCCCGCCATGCGGAAAGGTGGGGGTATACCCGTTACTGGGTGCCATAATATTCCAGATGTGTGCAGCGACGTCCGTTGTAATCGGTCGGGTGGCGGTGGAAACGGATCGCACTCATGCAAATGAAATAATGGTTAATGCTCAGATATTCGATCCGCCTGCGCACCTTTGAGCTGGTGTCTGAAACCTTTGATCTGATCCATTCGATTGATAAGGGGTGTTCCATATGAAGGTTGCCGTGATCGGTGCAAACGGAAAAATTGGAAGACATCTCGTTCATTTGTTAGGAAAAAGTGACCACCAGGTGCGCGCTGTGATCCGTAATGAACAGCAGCAACCGGATATGGTGAAATTGGGTGCTGATGAGGTGTTGGTAGCGGATCTGGAGCAAACCATCGATGATGCGGTGATGGGATGTGAGGCAATCGTTTTTACGGCAGGTTCCGGTGGCCATACCGGGGCGAATAAAACCCTCTTGGTCGATCTGGACGGGGCGTTTAAAACCATTGATGCTGGAGTGGTTCACAGTGTGGACCGCTTTATTATGGTCAGTTCGATGATGGCTGATCGGCCGGAACAAGGTTCGGATAAAATGAGGCATTATTTTGTAGCCAAGGGTCGTGCGGATGAACGGTTGCGGGAAAGTGGGCTCAACTACACCATCATTCGACCGGGGCGACTGACAGACGAACCGGGGAAAGGAACGATTATGATTCCGGACAATAAGGAAACATTTGGGAATATTCCCCGCGCCGACGTCGCTGCCACGATTGTGGAAGCTCTTGAAATGGAGCATACCTACCGGCGCTCCTTTGATCTTTTGACTGGGGATATCCCTATTGCCGAGGCGTTGCGCTCCTTCTAATGAAAACAGGCTACCGATCCGCACGGAAAAGAATGGGTTTCAAAAGGGAGGCAATGGTCGGATAGAGCATAGAGTGGCAACAGCATCACAAGGGGGTTAGTACTGTTTTCGCTCCAAAAGAGTATTTTATGGACATTCGGTTGCATGCTGGGTGTCTTTTTTTGATGGATAGGTGCGGTTTTGGGGTGGACATATGAACGCGTCAAAAGCGTTATCCAGAGATTCGCATGATGTTGTGGAGTGGTGTAATCATTTTCAGCCGCTCCTCACAGAGAGCGGCTTTATCTGTGTTCAAGATAAGACCGGATCAGGGGTTTTACTTCATCGATGGGAATGGCAAAACTGATGCTTTGGGAAGGATGAACCATTAAGGTATTGACCCCGATCGCTTGCCCCAGGACATTGATCAAAGGTCCGCCGGAATTTCCGGGGTTGATGGCAGCATCTGTCTGGATCACGTTTTCAAAGCGACGATTCTGAACTTGTAGGGGGCGATCCTTTCCGCTGATCACTCCCAACGTAACCGAATGATTAAGTCCAAGGGGGTTGCCGATAGCAATTGCCCATTCGCCCACTTCCGTAAGGTGGGAGGAGCCCAGCGGGAGGGGGCGAAGTGGGTTGGAGGAACGGACTTGAATAACGGCGACGTCGTGACGGGGCTCTGTCCAGACGATTCGGGCGGGCAGGGAGCGTTTCTTGTCGTATAGATGGACGGAGATTCGCTCCGCTTTGCGGATGACATGTTCATTGGTCAGGATATATCCATGAGGGGAGATGACAAACCCCGCACCAAACTGCCTTTTTTTTTCTTGTGGCTCTTCCAGTGGGGTTGCACCCCATTCGCTGAGCAGTCTGTCCCAGAGGGAATAGGTGGCAGTACTCTGTCGTTCTTCGGCTGAGATGGCCACCACAGAGTGTTTCACTTTACGGATGACGGGGACAAAGGTGTTAGCAGGATGATGGGCAGACAGGGAATACACAGTTCTTTTTCGCCGTTGGGGTTGTCTCATATGGATCAGGTGCTTTGGGCGGACTTGAAAGCCGCTTGATGCACCATTACCTCCTCTCATTCTCCCCTGGAAATGGGAAGAGTTTTGCCATTTTGAGAGCCTTTTCTCAACCTTACTTATCCTATTGGGGAAAACGTCCTGAAGTTCGGGCGTTCGTCCCATTCTTTTCATAAATAAAAAAGATAGATGTGTACCCATCTTTCATGGTGGATAAGGATTGAGACTTTTCAGAGGACGTTAAAATGATCCATAATGGTGTAAAAGTGATTTCTTTTTTGCCGAATCGGGGTTTGATACAATAGGGGCAAAAATGAGGAGGTACGAATGGAAAATACATTTGGGGGACAAGGTTTTTTTAAAGATGCGAGTGGAACACTCTGGTTGTCTGATCCTGAAGAACGTTTCGGTTTTCGGTCCACCTGGAAGGTGAATCAGGTGCTTTGTCAGGTGAACTCGGCTTTCCAGGAAGTCGCTGTCGTGGAGACGGAAGGTTTTGGGAAAGCATTGGTTCTGGACGGGATTGTACAGACCACCGAAAAGGACGGCTTTATCTATAATGAGATGATTTCCCATATTCCGTTGGCGACCCATCCCCATCCACAGGATATTTGCATTATTGGAGGTGGGGATTGCGGTGTGGCCAGAGAAGCGGTCAAGTACCCATCGGTTCGGAATGTGGATATGGTGGAGATTGACCCGGTGGTGGTGGAGGTCAGCCGAAAATATCTGCCGGAAGTGGCTGGAGAGGGGGAGCTTGATCCACGGGTTCAATTGCATTATGAAGATGGGACCCTCTTTATCCGCAATCAATCCCATGTCTATGATGCAGTGATTGTGGACTCTTCCGATCCGGTGGGACCAGGGGCCGTTCTGTTTGAAAAGGATTTTTATGAAGATGTTTACCATTCCTTGAAAGAAGATGGATTGATGGTTTGTCAAAGTGAATCCCCCGTCTTTCATCCGGATGTTCTTACCCGCGTTCATCAGTCTCTTAAGGAACTGTTTCCGGTGGTAAGGACGTATCTGGCCACCGTTCCCACTTATCCGGGGGGCATTTGGAGCTTTACGGTTGCATCAAAATCCTACGATCCACTTCAGGAAGGTAGAGAACGTCTTCAATTAAAGGATAATCGATATGTGAACCGGGAGATATTTGATGCTTGCTTTCAGCTTCCGGTCTATGTAAGAGAATTGCTTAAGTAATTTTGTAAACTTATAGATCATACGAGGTTGACAATTGTCAGCCTCTTTTTTATGCTAAAGGCATTTATAGAACTCATTATTGGATAGAGAGGTGGTTTCCATTGATGGAAACGACAAATCGGATTCGTAATATGGCGTTGGCGGCTGTATTTGCAGCGTTGTTGGCTGTGTCTGGACAGATCGCCATTCCCCTGCCTCCGGTGCCGATTACATTGCAGACGCTGGTGGTCATGTTGGCCGGTTCTGTATTAGGGGCCCGGTTAGGGGCAACGAGCGTTCTGGTTTTTATTGTTCTCGCCGCTTTTGGGGTACCTGTTCTTTCTGGAGGAAAAAGTGGGATCGCAGCCCTTGCCGGACCGACTGCTGGATATATTTGGAGTTGGCCAGTGGCTGCTTATTTAATCGGATGGATGACAGAGCGGACGATTCCAGAACTTCGCTTTTGGAAGCTGACGGTGTACCATGTGCTTTGGGGAATCGTTTTTGTCTATTTCTGTGGAGGGATTTGGTTAATGTATGCTGTGGGATTGGATTGGTATGCAGCACTGATTGGAGGAGTGGCTCCTTTTGTACCGGGCGATTTGGTCAAAGCGTTGGTCGCTTCCTCCGTGGCACTCCGTCTGTATCGGTCTTATCCCATTATCCGGCCACGGGGTCAAGCGTCTGAAGAATCGTGAAAAGCCAGCCTTTTGGCGGGCTTTTTTTCAGGTAAAAGGGAGAGAGATCAAATCGGTGTGCAATTGAATAAAGTGTATAAACCGATCGGACAGGGGGACCATTAAGCATGTGCTTTCCCGTGTGGATGAACCGGTTCGGTCAATGATGGACACTTGGTTTGTTGTAATGCGATAAAATGGGTTGACAGACAGAGGGCGAATTTCTGTATTCGCGAGTGATTTGATCCGTGGAACATCATGAGTGGATGGTACAGGGGTGATTCCTAATATATCAGAAAGCATGATCTGGTAGGATAAATGCGGCTTTTGAAAGATCAACTCCTGAGTGGTCAACGTACAACCCAGCCGATGTTGTTTTTGTGAGACAAGAAGTTCGCCTTTCATTCCTTTTACTTGGATAAAGTCAGAGTAAGGCATGGGTCACATCCTTTTCCCATAGTTGATTTCATTTTATCATAAATTAGGCCATCATTTTAATGGGAGTGGCGACAGAATGGGTGAGCAGATACGGGATTTAATGGATATCAAACATTTGTTGCGACGATTTGGATTTACCGTCTATACAGGGGACCGATTGGGAGACTTAGAATTGATGGAAACGGAACTGGCTGACTTGTTTCAGGCAGGGTTGTTGGAAAAGGAAACCTATTTAAAAGCGAAAGGACGTATTCAACAGGAAAAACGACGTGAAACGAATGTTGATGTCAAGAAAAAAGACTGCTTGTAGCGCAGTCTTTTTTCTTAGCCACGAATCAGTGGCAGTGTACAACACCGAAAGGCACCACCTGATTTAATGATTTCCGATAGATCTACCTCCACAACTGAAAATCCGTGCTGACGGAGCTTTTTGTTTACCATGGGATTGATGGGTTGGCTAAGAACCCTTCGGTTGCCAATGGATAAAACATTAACGCCCAATTGAAATTGTTCTTCCGTGCTGACTTCGATCAGATGATAGCGGCTTGCCAGCCGGGATAGATCGGATCTGGAGAAAGCGGGTGGATAGATTAACGCCTCCCGATGGGAAAGCGGATTGAAAACACAATCAAGGTGAAGGTACTTTTCCGGGAATGAAAGGCTGACAATGTTCATATGGGGAAGGTTCTGGCGGATTTCCTCAATTGCATTGATGGACGTTCGGCCACTGTCCCCGATATAAACCGTGTCCCCATCGATGATGACATCGCCGCCTTCGATGTTTCCCGTAGAGATCGTGGTGAAAGGAATCCCGTTTTTTGTCAGAGAAGTTTTTAGGACACTTTCCTCTCCCTGGCGAATGGGTTCATCCATCCGAGAAATGATGAGTCGGGGTCCCAAAGTAAATCCGATATCGCGTGTAAACACCTGTTCCGGAAAGCGGGAGTCCGGGTTTAACAGAATCACTTCAACATTAAAATCTCTCAGTGTGTTGACCAGGATTCGGTGTTGCTTTTCAGCCCGTTCACGATCTATATTCTCTTTGGCGAAATGACGTTGGGTTCGGTTGATCACTTCCCGTATTTCAATAAAACGTGGAGGGCAGAGAATGACCTGTTTCAGGGGGGCGTATTCGTTCCAACATCTGGGGAGATGTCGGGTTTCAGTTTCAGTGGCTTGGGCCATGGTTAGACCTCCATGATTTTTTATTTTTTTATAACTTGTCTCATTGAGACAAAACCATGTATCCCTATCCAAGGATCATGGACATAACAAAAAAGACCACCAAAAGTTCGGTGGTCTTGACCGATTACAGGTTTTGTTTCTCTTGAACCTGGTAGTACGAGGGAAGATTTTTTTCATAAGAGCTGATTTTATCTGCTTTTTGCAAGGTCACAGCGATATCGTCCAGCCCGTTTAAAAGACAATATCGACGATAGGGCTCCACTTTAAATTCAGCGGAAAAGCCGTTATGGTCCTCCATTTTATTGGCTTCTAGGTCCACAGTAAGCGTATGGGTGATCTCCTGTGCCACTCGTTGAAACAGGGTGTTTACGGTTTCTTCCGGGAGTCGGATGGGTAGGATTCCATTTTTGAAACAATTGTTATAGAAGATATCAGCAAAAGACGGGGCGATCACCACACGAAATCCATAATCCAGAAGTGCCCAAGGGGCATGCTCGCGGGAAGACCCACAACCAAAGTTGGCCCCGCTGAGAAGAATGCTTCCGTCGGCATACTTCTCCTGATTCAATTCAAAGTCTGGATCAGGGTTTCCTTGGGTGTCAAAGCGCCAATTATAAAAAAGATATTGGCCAAACCCGGTTCTCTCCACTCGTTTCAGGAACTGTTTGGGGATGATTTGATCCGTATCCACATTGGCCCGATCCAAAGGTACAATTTTTCCGGTGTGTTGGGTAAAAGCTTCCATTGTTTTCCCTCCTTCAGTCTTTAAATGTCCAGTTCCGGATATCGACGAAATGTCCATGGACAGCTGCTGCTGCTGCCATCATCGGACTGACCAGATGGGTACGTCCCCCCCGCCCTTGTCGTCCTTCAAAATTGCGGTTGGATGTAGAGGCGCAACGTTCTCCTTCACTCAACACGTCATCATTCATCGCCAGACACATGCTACAACCAGATTCCCGCCATTCAAAACCGGCATGAAGAAAGATTTCATGAAGCCCTTCTGCTTCTGCCTGTTTCTTAACCTCTTGAGAACCGGGGACGACCATGGCCCGCACTCCAGGAGCCACTTTGCGGTGTTTAACAACTTGTGCAGCCATTCGCAGGTCTTCCAGTCGTGAGTTGGTGCAGGAACCGATAAAGACTCGGTCAACCGGGATCTCGCTCATCGGTGTGCCAGGCTTCAGCCCCATATACTCCAATGCACGACGGGCTGACTTTCTTTCTGCATCCGATTGGAAAGAATCGGGGTCCGGAACCCGATCGGTTACAGCGCTTCCCATTCCGGGGCTGGTTCCCCAAGTGACTTGAGGGGCAATGTTGGATGCATCCAGCACCACCCGCTTGTCATAACTGGCGCCTTCATCAGTTTGCAGTTGACGCCACAATTGTTTTGCCTGTTCAAAAGCCTCTCCCTTGGGGACGAAGGTGCGGTTTTCCAAATAACGAAAAGTTGTTTCATCGGGGGCAACCATTCCAGCACGGGCACCGGCTTCAATGGACATATTACAAACCGTCATCCGCTCTTCCATGCTCATATTGCGAATGGCTTCTCCGGTATATTCAATGACCGTTCCGGTTGCTCCATCGGTTCCAATCTCAGAAATGATGGCCAGGATGACATCCTTGGCAGTAACGCCTGGAGAAAGCGTTCCTTTTACATGAACTTCCATGGTTTGCGGTTTCAGCTGTTGCAAGCATTGTGTGGCAAGTACATGTTCCACTTCACTGGTACCAATTCCAAAAGCGAGTGCTCCAAACGCACCATGGGTGGAGGTATGGCTGTCTCCGCAAACAATGGTTTTACCGGGTAGTGTAAGTCCCAGCTCCGGACCGATCACATGAACAATTCCCTGGCCGGGATCGTCCAGGTCGTACAGTCGAATTCCAAATTCCTTACAATTTTTGGCCAATGTATTCATCTGTTTGGCGGATGTTTCGTCGGTGATGGGCAGATTGCGGTTGGTGGTGGGCACATTGTGATCCATCGTGGCGACAGTCAGGTCTGGCCGGCGGACTTTTCGCCCATTGAGCCTCAAGCCCTCAAACGCCTGAGGCGAGGTTACTTCGTGGACAAGGTGCAAATCGATATAGAGTGTTGCAGGTTTTCCTTCTTCTTGATCGATCACATGACGGTCCCACACTTTTTCAAACAGTGTTCGTGGTTTCAATTCGCTCACCTCTTCGTTTTCTACGGGAACCTGAGATGCCCGATAAAAAAATATATTGTTGCTATTGTAGCAAACTTTACAAATTGCGCAATACCGAAAATTTGTTTCTGAAACGCTGTGATAAGGTAAAAGATGAGATCACTTAAAAAACCCACTTTATAAGTGGGTGATTTTTGGATATCCAGATTTCCAACGAGGACACTTTAAATATTCATACGTTCCCGAAAAGAAGTGATTTGGGCGAGATGGTGTCGTCCATGCCATGAGTAGAGGCGAAGAGCGGTGTCCAATGAAAGAAACCCTTCTTCCGGGTGAACATATCCTTTTTGGAAATGTTCGGGTCGCATTGTGTGTAAGAGGTTTACCCAACATTGGTGAAGGGAATCCAGCAGATCCAGCGATGTCTCCATTGGGATCTCACTGGACAATTCCACCCAACGGTCTTGGTTATATGGAGAAATGGTAGGTTGATCCTCAGTAAGTGCCTGTTTGAAACGGGCATACCCATTCATGTGACTGTCTGCAAAGTGGTGAACAATTTGGCGGATGGTCCATCCACCTGAACGATAGGGTGTATCCAACTGTTCCGATGTCATACCTGAGATGGCATCTCTTAAAAGATCAGGAATCACTCCCAACATCCAGATGTGCCATTCAGTGGACTCTTTTTGCCGGGACACATCAAATCGCCCGATCGGATAGCGTAAGGCTTCCAAGACCACATCCCTCCTCCCAGATTAAGAATGAAACAAATTGAATTCATTTTCATAATTTTATTTCATTGTATCAGTGGATGAGCCATATGGCAAAAATACAATATACAACATGGGTTCCTTTGTGATAAGATTTAGAACAAACGTTCCTGTTCCTTTGTGAGGTGTAAATAATGCAAAACGGTCAATTACCGGACCGTTGGTTTCCGGCACGCCCCCAATCGGTTCTGAATCGGGTGAAAGATGAACGCATGCCCTTTGATTGGTCGATTAATCCTTATCGGGGCTGCGGTCACGGATGTCATTTTTGCTATGCGCGAGCGACTCACTCTTGGTTGGGATTTCATGCGGACGACAGTTTTCGAAATAACATTATTGTCAAACGGAATGCAGCAGAAGTACTCCGACAGGAGTTGAAGCGGGGAAAATGGAAAGGTGGTCAGATTGCTGTTGGGACAGTGACAGACCCTTATCAACAGTTGGAGGGAAGACTGCAGCTTACCCGATCCATTCTGGAGGTTTTGTTGGAGTATGGAATTCCTTGCAGTATTACCACCCGCTCTCCGCTGATTTTAAGAGACCTTGATCTCCTAAAAGAAATGAAGATTGACTCGGTCCAGATCAGTATCAATACGTTGGATGAGACGATTTGGAGAAAAACAGAACCTTCTTCCCCACACCCTCAACAACGGTTCCATACGGTTCAGGAATTGAACCAGGCAGGAATTTCAGCCGGGATCTTTCTTGCTCCAGTTATTCCGTATCTGACGGATTCGGAGGATCAATTGCGGGAAGTGTTGGAACAGGCTGCAAAACATCAGGCTCAATTTGTAGTACCTTCTTTTCTCCGCCTTCGTCCGGAAGTGAAAAGTTGGTTTTTTCGGCAAATGCGGTTAGCGTTTCCCAACATCAACCTTCAGATGGTTCGTTTGTATCAAGAGAGTGCCCTGGCGCCGCTGGACTATCGAAACAAGATATTAAAGAGAATCCATCATATGGCGGAAGAACAGGGAGTACCCACTCATCTTCCTGAAAACGGAGAGAAAAGAGAGAGAGTTTCCCAAACAGATCAGGAAGCACCTGTACAGTTAAGTCTGTTCTGAAGTGAAAGGGAAGAAAATGGATGCGGATCTGTACTTTTGGCTTTCTGGTTGATTTCATCATTGTGGTGAGGATTGTTAACGATTTTGAGATGTGTAGAAAGCCATTTTATGAATAATGCCCAAAAAACAAGCGACTGTCCCTGAATGGGCAGTCGCTTGTTTGGTGTTGGACGGTTCATCTGGCTGTATGTAGGACTGTATCCATATCAGAGCCGTCCACCCATTTGTTTCAGAATGGCCTCCGCTTTTTCAAAGTGTTCCTCATCCGTTACGACTGTGACGGACAGATCCTCTGCACCAAACTCATCACTCCCGTCCGCCATGCCACTGGAATGGATGTCGGCGGCTTTTAGAATACCTGCGTCTCGACTTGTCACAGGTGCTCCGGTAATGGTTGAAAGAGAGGAGGGAGGCTCGGCGATGGGATTGTCCAAGTCGCTTCCGTCTTCTTTTGGGCTCAGGGAAAAGCGTGAGCAGTCAACCGTTTCAAATCCCTGTGCTTTCAATTGTTGTACGGCTTTTTTTGCCTGTCTTTCCGTTCGGAAAAATGCAATAACATTACGCTCTCCCATAAGGCAAATGCCTCCTTTCACATGATTTAATCTGCCCATTTTCCCGATGGGGATGCAGGAAAATGACATTTTGAAAGAAATAAGTGATGAGATAACATGAAATACCATTATATGTTTCCTCCTATTTGCCCGATATTTTGGTAGAATGTTTTAGTGTATTAAAGGAGGAGAGTGCGCGATGTCAAACCAAAACAAGCAGCAGATATCTTTTGGCTGGGCAATGGTTCCTCTGATCATTATGATTCTGTCAATGGCTTTTACAATTATCGTTTTTAAAGGGAGTCCCCATATTCCGTTGGTTGTGGGAACAATTATCGCTTCACTGATTGCCTGGAAGAATGGATATCGATGGACAGATATTGAATCCGGGTTTTATCAAGGGATTTACCTGGCTCTTCCCGCAATTCTCATTCTGATGCTGATTGGGTTGACAATTGGTTCCTGGATCGGAGGGGGAATTGTGGCGACCATGGTATATTACGGTTTAAAGCTGATTACCCCTTCGATGTTTCTTGTCTCCATTACATTGATTTGTGCCGTGGTTTCCCTCTCAATTGGGAGTTCTTGGTCGACGATGGGGACCATTGGAGTAGCGGGAATGGGAATTGGGACCAGCATGGGGATACCTGCTCCAATGGTTGCGGGGGCCATTATATCGGGGAGTTATTTTGGTGACAAGATGTCTCCCTTGTCCGATACGACGAACCTGGCTTCCGGTTTGACAGGAGTTCAATTGTTTGATCATATCCGACATATGGTTTATACCACTTTACCGGGGATTTTGCTCGCCTTGGGGGTGTATGGGTATCTGGGATGGCAATTTTCTGCTGATACAGTAAATACACCAAAAATGGAAGCGATGATGACAGCACTTGAACAGCATTTTGTGATATCTCCATGGTTGTTTCTGGTTCCGCTTCTGGTGATGGTTTTAGTTGTGCGAAAGGTTCCGGCCATTCCAGCTTTGGTAGTGGGAATCCTTGGAGGGTTTTTGTGCCAGATTGTGATTCAGGGTGACCCTGTTGGTCAAGCGGTGAATACGCTTCAAACAGGCTTTTCCATGGAATCGGGAAATAAGATGGCGGATGAGCTTTTAAACCGTGGCGGTCTGGAGTCGATGATGTACACCGTATCGCTGACAATTGTGGCCATGGTATTTGGAGGCGTAATGGAACAAACAGGTATGCTGCAAGCGATTGTGGAGCGGATTTTAAAACTGGTGAAGTCCGTAAAGGGTCTGATTGTATCCACTCTGGGCTCAGCATTTCTTACCAATGTCACCGCTTCGGAGCAATATATATCCATTGTCATTCCAGCCCGGATGTATGCAGATGCTTACCGTGAGAAAGGGCTTCATCCCAAAAACTTGTCCCGTGCGCTGGAAGATGGAGGTACCTTAACCTCTCCTTTTGTGCCCTGGAGTACATGTGGAGTCTTTATATTCAGCACATTGGGTGTTCACGCGATCGAATATGCCCCCTATGCGGTGATGAACCTGTTAGTGCCCGTGATTTCCATTCTGTTTGCAGTCACCGGTTTCACCCTTACTCCGTTACCTCGTATCAAGGACCAGAGCAATGGGTAAGTTGGGTCATTTTAAAGAAATCAACCAACCTTTCTGATCATCCGGAAGGTTGGTTTTATTGAATCTCTGTGCGTTCCGCTTGCCTTTTGGGATTGTTGGAATTTGGGAGGGAAGTGGTTCCCCATGATTTTCCGTCCAGGGTTTGAGAGGGAAGCTCCAGTTGTTTCCGGATGATGTTGCTGAGTTGAAGGCGCTCTTGGTCTGAGACAATGTAGTACCAGATTCCCTTAGGATTCTTATTGCTGTTGACTCCATCGATTTCCAGTGTCTCGATGTGATCCTGAGGAATGTTACGGTAGATTTTCTGTAGCGCAATCATTTCATTAATTTCCATGTTATGGGTAATGTTTTTTCCGAGGGATTGGAGAATGTCATTGATTTTGGCGATGGATTGAAAGCGGGTCAGTTTATTCATCAGAGATTGGATGACTTCTCTTTGCCGTTTGTTACGTCCCAGGTCATTTTCGGGGTCGGATTTGCGCATCCGTACATACCCCAAGGCGCGTGTTCCGTTTAAATGGGCCGGACCTTTTTTATAGTATTGCATTTGATCAAACAGACGCATGGAAAAGTCAAAGGGGACATTGACATCTACACCGCCAACTGCATCCACCAACTCAATGAATCCATTGAAGTTCACTTTGACATAATAGTCGATGGGAATGTTCAAGAGGTTTTCTACAGTCTCCACCGTATTGGTTATGGGTCCCACATTGGACTTCAGTCCATAATAAGCGGCAGCGTTAATCTTTGTTTTCCAGCCGTTGGTGTTAGCAATTTCAGTTTTGGTATCCCGTGGAATACTGAGTATCTTCATCGTTTTCTGATCGGGATTGATCGCGATTACCATAATGGTATCGGGGCGCCAGTATGTTTCTTTGGCGTTACGGTTGTCGGTGCCGACAAACATGATTGTAAAGGGATCTTTCATGGTAATCTTTTGGTCCCGTTTATTGGATTTGATCCCCCGATTGAGTTCATCAAAGGAATCATCCATCGCGTACCACAATTGAAAGATCCAATAACTGCATATTGCCAGTATAACGATCAGGAAGAAACCCAACATCCGATACCACCATTTGCGCCGTCTTTTTTTGGCAAAATCCACTCTGGATGGAATCATTGACCTCACCCCACTTTTACCTAGTGCGGACGTATATCTTAAAATCATAGCTAATGATATCTATTCATGAACAACTATGAATTCCATATTTTAATAAAAAAACCTCCCATTTGGGAGGTTTTTCTCTATGGCTGATTTCCTTGTGGGGTCATTCCCTGATTCCCCTGAGCGGGATCTGTTGGTGTTTGTGTTCCTGTCTCTTGTTGTTCCATTCCTTGCTCTTCTTGATTTTGAGATTCAGTTGGTTGATAAGGTTTTCCGTCAAGTGTCTGAAGAGGAAGTTTCAGCTGTTTTCGGATGACATTGCTTAGCCGGAGACGTTCCTGATCCGTCACAATGTAATACCAGATTCCCTTGGGATTATCTTTGCTGTTTCTTCCGTTCAGTTTTAATGTCTCGGTATTCTCATCGGGAATGGCGCGGTAAATATCCTGGAGCTCATACAATTCTTCCAACTTCATATTGTGGGTTACATTTCTTCCAAGTGATTGGAGAATATCGTCAATTTTGGTAACAGATTTGATATCAACAATTTTGGACATCAGTGCCTGAATCACTTCTCGCTGTCGTTCATTACGCCCTTGATCTCCTCTGGGGTCGGATTTACGCATCCGGACGTATCCCAAGGCGCGTGTTCCGTCCAAATGAGCCGGACCTTTTTCATAGTGTTGCATTTTGTAGAAAAGTCGCATGGAGAAGTCAAAGGGGACATTGACATCCACACCGCCAACCGCATCCACCAATTCGATAAATCCATTGAAGTTTACTTTTACGTAATAATCAATCGGGATGTTCAGAAAATGTTCCACTGTCTCCACTGTGTTGGTCATCGGACCGACGTTTTTGGAGATGCCGTAAGAAGCAGCCGAATTGATTTTATCCTTCCCTTGGGTGTTGGCGATCGGGGCCAGTGTATCCCGTGGGATACTTACCATTTTAATCGATTTTTCTTTCGGATTGACGGCCGCGACGATCAGAACATCTGATCGCCAATTTTCAGACTTTGCAGATCGGACATCGGTCCCGACGAACATGACTGTAAATGGATCTTTCATGGTTACTTCTTTTTTACGCTTGCTGGATTTGTCCCGTTTGAGAGGATCATAGGAATCATCCACTGCCCCCCAAACCTGGTAAATAAAGTAGCTGGAAGTACCAATGATTCCAATTAAAAACAAGCCTAAAATCCGTAGCCATAATTTACGTCTCTTTTTCTTTTTGGAAAATTCAACCCTGGACTGTCCGATAGGTCATACCCCGCTTTGCGTTCTTGAAATTTCTCCTTATACCTTTGTATATCATTTTTTCAGACCGCTTGAAACCGAATCGTAGTCTGTGTTACAGATGATTTACTATCAAAACGCTGAAAAGGCCAGATTCGTTTCGTAATCGAACCTTGTAAAACCAGTCATGAGGTTTGGTGGATGGGGATTGGATTTGTGGAAAAAAACCAATTCTCCCCTCTAAAAAAGGAGTGCGTATTCCCTGCTATTATAAGATTACCTAATCGGTGAGGGAATGAAAAGTGGAAAAGAATAAAAAAAGAAAAACCGGATAATTGTCTTAGCCTTAAGACTAACTGACTATATCCTTGGTTGGTTGATTTTCTTTTTTTAAAAAAAGGAGACAGGGTATTTGGGGGTATATGACAAGATAAAAAACGCAAGTATGCAAATACACTGAAAGAACAGTGTTTAAATACTCATTCAGAAACACCGGATCGGGGAACTCTTCGTCGATTGCAGTGGTATAGACAAGGCAAATGAGGTTTGTTATGATCAATTTTTGTGTGTGAAATAGATTCATAGAAAAACCTTGATTAAGACGAAAATAGTCAAAAGGTCCTCTATTCATCCGGGAATCAGTTTGATACATTGTTAATGTCCTCATATTGATTTACAGACTCACATCATCAAATGAACTTGATATGGTTGAGGCAGAAGGAGCGATAGGAAATATGCTTCATTCTATGATTCTCATTTCTTTGGCGATTTCGTTCGGACTGGGAGTCATTCTGGGTCCCTTTGTAATACCTGTTCTGAGAAGAATGAAATTTGGACAGTCCATTCGGGAAGAAGGTCCCAAAGGGCATCAAAAAAAAGCCGGAACCCCGACGATGGGTGGAGTTATTTTTCTGGTGGTTCTGGTGTTGACTGCCATTCCTCTTGGTAACTATGTACACAAGGGCTTATCCGATTTATTCTTTTTGTTGTTTGCTACGCTGGGTTATGGAATTCTGGGTTTTATGGATGATTACATCAAAGTAGTGATGCGTAGAAATCTGGGATTGACTGCCGGCCAGAAGCTCTTGGGGCAAGTGTTTATCGGAATGGTATTGTTTGGCATTCTGTACCAAGTACGCTTGGTGCGAGGAGACCATGAAGCGATCTCCACTATTGGAATCCCAGGAACCGATGTATTTTTTGAACTCAACTGGCTGTACTTTCCTCTGCTAGTATTGATGATGATCGGGGCATCCAATGCGGTCAATCTGACCGATGGATTGGATGGCCTTGTGGCAGGAACTGCAGCAGTGGCTTACGGTGCATACGCTGTGATTGGGTTGGTTCAGGATAATTTGAATGTGGTGATTTTCTCCGCCTCCGTTTCAGGAGCACTTCTTGCTTTTCTGGTATTCAATGCCAATCCTGCCAAAGTGTTTATGGGCGATACCGGTTCTTTGGCATTGGGGGGAGGTTTGGCAGCACTTGCGGTCATTACCAAAACGGAGCTTTTGCTCGTTATCATCGGTGGTGTGTTTGTCATTGAGACGCTGTCTGTTATGATTCAAGTAACTTCGTTTAAATTTCGGGGGAAAAGAGTGTTCCGAATGAGTCCGCTCCATCACCACTATGAGCTGAAAGGATGGTCGGAGTGGCGTGTCGTCATCACCTTTTGGCTGATTGGTTGTCTGTTTGCAACGCTGGGAATCTATATTGAGATTTTTGTGTGACAGTGAAAAAAGACTCCAGGTATCAACCGGAGTCTTTTTTTGCATTGATTGCCTTCCATCAACAACAATCTGGGTCCTGTTCTCCGCTATAGCCGACCTGACTTAAATATGGAGTAAATCAGCCACATCAGCATAAAGACTGCAATAAAAAATCCAATCTCTATGGCAGGCACTTTCCATAAGAGTGTTTGTTGGCGTGTCAGAGAAGAACCGATAATCAATCCGCACATTATAATGCTGAAGGAAAGCAGGACAATACTGTAGGAAAGGCGATTTACAATCTGATCCAACTTTCGGAGAAAAAGGTTGAGCCGAGGGATGCTTACATCCACCTGAATCCGTCCTTTTTGCAGGTGCTCAGCCAGTTGATTCAAAAGCTTGGGCAATTCCATCAAACTTAGACCGATATCGTTTGCATGTCTCCATGTTTCACGCATGATTCGCCGGGGATTGAATCGTTGCTTTAGCAGTTGCTGTCCAAAGGGGCGGGTGATCCGCGTAATGTTGATTTCCGGATCCAGTTTCTTGACAATGCTTTCCAAGGAAAGAAGGGTTTTTCCCAAAAGAGTCAAATCAGGTGGAATCTGAATCCGATGCTTGAATGCGAGATGAAACAGGTCATTGACCGTCTCTGCAAGGCTGATATCGGAGAGAGTGACATCATAATACTTGTCGCTCAGTTCATCTACATCCAGCCAGAAAGATTCTCTGTCCACGTTCTCTGGAACCATCCCCATCCGCAGCATCGCTCGGACGGCTCCATCGGTATCTCGGTGCATCATGGCAATAATCATCGAGGAAAAGTGGCGGTGCATTTCCGGGGTGAGACGTCCCACCATACCGAAGTCAATAAAGGCAATTTGATTGCCCGGAAGAGCGAATAAATTTCCCGGATGAGGGTCACTGTGAAAGAAGCCCTTGATTAAAATCTGGTGAAATACAGCTTGTACCAAACGCTCTGCAAGCACTTTTCGGTCCAGCCCCATTTGTTCCAGTTTTTCCAGCTGGTTTAAACGGATGCCATCAATGTATTCCATGGTCAAAACCCGGTGGGTGGTCATGTCCCAGTCCACGTGGGGAATGACCACAGGGTCATCTTGGTGAAATTGTTTTCTCACTTTCTCCATATGCCGGGCTTCAGCCGTGAAGTCTAATTCTTGCCGAACAGCTTTGGCTAACTCATCCACCAATTTACCAACCTGATATTGTGTTCCCCAATCCAACCGCTGTTCAGCCAAAGTAGCCAGTTCCCGGAAAATACTGAGATCACGCTGGATGATTCCTGCAATTCCAGGGCGTTGCACCTTGACTGCCACAGTTTGTCCAGTATAAAGGGTGGCACGGTGGACCTGTCCGATGGAGGCGGCGGCTATGGGTTTTTCCTCAAAGACAGCGAAGTACTGGTGATAATCTCCCAACTCTTGTACCAGGATGTTTTGAACCTGATGAAAGGGCATGGGGCTGACGTGATCCTGTAACTTTTCCAATTCGGAAATGATGGCTTCCGGCAACAGATCCGAACGGCTTCCGGCAACTTGTCCCAGTTTGATGAAGGCAGGCCCCAGTTCTTCCAGTGCTTCCCGGATATGTCTGCCGATTGAGGTGGGATCTTGGGGTTTTGTTCTAGCAGAGCTTCTTGGAAGTGAGAGTTTCGAGATAATACCCATTTCATCCAATAAATACCCAAAGCCGTGTCGAGCCAGGGTGGAGACGATTTCTCGGTAGCGGTTGAGATTTCGTATTTTGTTTCCAAACATCACAGGCACTCCTTCAAAACAATCTCCGATGGATGAAGGGGATCATGAAGGTTCGGATTCATCATTTGCAGAAGTGTTCAGCTGATCTTTAAGGATTTGAATTTGTTGTTCCATTTTTTGAATATCTTCCTTGGTGGCAATTTCCATTTCATTCAGGATGGTTTTCATTCGTTTTCTCAGGAGCTGATCCAGATGCTCTTGTTCTTGTTCCCCGCGAGCGATCAATTTATCCAAAAGTTCACGGCCGGCGGAAGGTGTCAATTCTCCGCGATTTACCAAGTCTTTCACTGTTTTTTCTGTCTGTTCCTTGCTGATAATGGCAAGCCCCAGACCAGCAGCTAATCCCTTTTTCACTAAGTCTTTCATTGTCATTCCCTCCTTTAAAATATCATTCGTTCCTTGGCTCTTTATCCCCTTTTTCCCTTAAAAATGTGTAAATAATCAGCTTTCAATGTAGAGGATCTCATTGTAACGAGTCTATTCTACAACTCATTGACAGAGCGGTTTCCGAGAAGTATATTGGTGTCGAAGCGAAGTCTTCTTAACAGGAGAAGCGACAGGCTTTGCCTTGAGGCAAGGCCTTTTTTATCAACCAGAGGGGGAACCCCATGTTTTGGAGTCCGATCAAGCCGCTTATAGACAAGATCGACATCCGACCCAGCGTCGAAAACCAACCGGTGATTGTACAATTTATTCCCGAAGAATTGGAATGGATTGGAACAGGTACCGATGCGGTGGTTGTACGCCATCTGTCTTATCCCGAAGTGGTATTTAAACGGTATGTCGAGGGCCGGGAACAAACCCGACTCAATGAATATGAAGTATACTTACGTCTTCATGGATCGCCCTATTTTCCTATCTGCTTTGGTATGGATGATTCTTTTCTTGTTCTGAGTTATGAACAGGGTCCCACACTTTATGACTGTTTAGCAGAAGGGATTTTCATCCCGGAATCCGTAATAGAAGAAGTGGAGCAGGCCCGAACCGATGCTCGTAACCGGAATCTGAATCCAAGAGATATTCATCTGAAAAATATTCTTTTACAGAATGGTCATGCCAAATTGCTGGATGTATCCGAATATCTGAAGGACGGAAATGACAAGCGCTGGGAGCACCTGGTTCAGGGATACCGTTTATTTTACCCGATGGTTGCCGGGAGAAAAATTCCAGTTAATCTGATAGAACAAGTGAAAAACGCTTATTTGGATCAAGCGCAAGGAAATTTTTCACTTATAAAGTTTGGACGTCAGTTTTTGCAACTGTGGAAGCACAACCTCAAAGAATGAGGTGGTTAATGAAATGGGGGATCGGGGATGACATTTCTGTTTTTGCCCCTCTGTTCTTAAGCAAAAGGGTTGAATGGGTCGATCCCCCCCTCTCAGTGTGTCCGCTAAACACCTGAAACCTACAGGGGCTCCGCTGGGTGAGTGGAAAAGGATGTTCCATCCGAAATATAGCCAGCATTCTAAGGATAATACGTTGGAGGGGATTCCATGCCTGGACTCTTTGATCCGTTTTCCCTTAGAGAGATGACGTTGAAAAATCGTGTGATGATGTCTCCCATGTGCCAATACAGTGTTGAAGCAAAAGATGGCAAGCCGACAGAATGGCATGATGTTCATTATGTTTCCCGCGCTGTCGGAGGTACAGGATTGATTATGATGGAGATGACCAATGTCCATCCTGACGGTCGAATTACGGATCGGGATTTAGGTCTTTGGTCAGATGATCAGATTCCGGCTTTTCGTCGCATCATCGATGCCTGTCATCAGTACGGGGCAAAAGTGGGTATACAAATCGCTCATGCCGGGAGAAAAGCGGAGTCTGAGTGTTTGAAACCGGTGGCTCCGTCGCCCGTTCCATTTAAGGAAGGCTTTCGGGTTCCCCATGAATTAAGCCGGGGTGAGGTTCAGGAGATGGTGGAGTTATTTGCCCTAGGGGCAGAGCGTGCCGTGAAAGCTGGTGCGGATACAGTGGAGCTTCATGGTGCCCATGGATATCTGATTCACCAGTTTATCTCCCGTATTTCCAACCGACGCAGTGACGAATACGGTGACCCTAACCGCTTTGCTGAAGAAGTGATTCGAGCTGTCCGTGAGCGTATTCCTGATGAAATGCCATTAATGATGCGTCTGTCTGCGGTTGAATATGCTGAAGGTGGATATACCTTGGTGGAAACCGTGGAACGGTGTCGTCGGTTTCATGCTTTAGGGGTGGATGCTTTTGACCTCAGTTCAGGTGGAGAGGCCCCTTCCAGCCGTCCTCCCGTTCGCGTTGCTTCTCCAGGTTACCAGGTTCCTTATGCTGCCGCCGTTCGTGAAGCGGTAGACGTTCCAGTGGTCGCTGTTGGTCACTTGGAAGAACCAAAGGTGGCGGAAATGGTCATTCAAAATGGGCATGCTGATCTTGTGGCCATCGGACGGGCGATGTTGAAGAATCCATACTGGGCTTCTGATGCCGCTCTTTCTCTTGGAAAAGAGAATCTTCTTCCCCATCCCTATCAGCGGGCATTTCATTCTTGAAAAAGAGCGCAGATCCTCTTCTAGAGGGTCTGTGTACTGTCTATGAGTGTAGTCTTCTTACAGGGAGTTATGCAACGGTTGAGAATGCCATTGGATGATTCCGCAGGCTAATCGCTTTCCTGCATCACCGGCGGGCTGTGTACGGTAGTCATCAGGGTTTTGATGGATAATGATTGCTTTTCCAACAATGTCTTGTACCTTGAAGCGGTTGGTGTAAAAACACATCCAGGCATATCCATTGTTGGAGAAAAGAACGGGAAAATCTCCGGCATGGTTGCCATGAGGCTGCTGATCGGGATTCCAATGATCACCTGCTGCCTGAAAGGGATCTGTTGGATCACCTATCGCACATGATCCCTTTTCATGGATGTGAAAACCGTGAGGGCCAATAGGGTCTTCTCCATTTTGCGCTGGTGAATAGGGAGGAAGTCCCACGATCTTTGCACAAACCTCCGTTCCACCTGGAACGTTGTGAAACAGGACAATCCCTCGAAGATTAGGTGCCAAGGGTCCTCCCGCAATGTGGGCTATGGCGGTGGCATAACATTCTCTGTGATCAGAGTAACCATAAGGGAAATAAGTATGAATATCGTACATTTGTTTTCCCCCTTCCATACTCCAACCAATATATGATCGTAACCCGTACAAGGTGACAGGTATGTGCTTCGACCTTCTTGCCTGTTCAGAACCCCCTGATATTTTTTGGGTGAATCTAATATCATCAGACTATCGCAAAAGGTTGGAACATAGGGTGTGAAATAGAGAGAAGCGATTGCAGATTCATGTTGGAGGTTGATGGCTGTGTGGCTTTTGATTTCGGGGGAAAGTCGAAAGTCTGGCTATGAAGAAATTTGTGACGAAGTGAACCGGATTCACCAAGAATGGGGCAGGGTAAGAAAGCGTCTGGATGATACGACTGATCCCGATTTGGTGGACAGTGTCATTTATGAGTTGAAGTCATTGGAAAAACGGTATGGATTTTTGATCAAAAAGTTGAAAGAGTACAAGAGAAGTGTGATTTGATCCCTTTCATTAGACACCCTATGGAAATGGAATGGATAGGACGGGTTGCATCAATCATGAAGACTGTCCACTTTTTGTGTGAACATGCCTTAGATTTTATGGCACCATTGAAAAAAAGGAAGTGACTATCCGCGTTAGTGCAGTCGAGCAGTGACCTGTCTCGCTTCAGTGTCACACCACCTGTTTGGTGGTGATTTTTTACACTTAAAAAAGGGCTGTCAGCATATAGGAGACCAAAGAGAGGGAAGGAAATGGATGTGACAGCCCTTTATCCATGGGGGATATATAGTGGATATATATAATCATATATATCTAATTATATTATCCACAAAGATGAATACAGAAGAAAGTGTTTCTTTTTTCCTGTTGAATCGTTATAGTAACAGATAAGAGGGGGGGTTGATTTTAAATGAATCCGGATCTGGATCAAATCCGCAGCCTGTTGAGTGAGTCCAAAAACATTGCCGTTGTCGGACTTTCGGACAAAACTGATCGGACCAGCCATATGATTGCTCAAGCCTTGCAGAAGGCAGGATATCGGATATTTCCCGTTAACCCCGTATTAAAAGAGCCCGTTCTCGGTGAAAAACCCTATGCCTCAGTACAGGAGATTGAAGAGGATGTGGATATTGTCAATGTATTCCGCAGGAGTGAACATTGTGTACCAGTGGCACAGGATGCTGTAGCCGCAGGAGCCAAAGCGTTATGGCTTCAGCAGGGGATTGTCAATGAAAAAGCGGCTACCATTGCAAAAGAGGGAGGGCTTATGGTGATTATGGATCGCTGTATAAAGGTGGATCATACCATTCTGCTCAGAAATCGATAAGGGGCCAAAATGGAGAAAATTTTGGATGAAGGATTGACAACCCTTTGGGATGTAAAATCATAATATAGATAAACAGTGATCTGTCAGCCCCGCACCTGAACTTCTATCTGGGGGTGATAGTTGTGCAAACGATGAAATTGTCTGATTTAATTCTAACAATATCTCCAGATTTGTATGATCTTCTTCGAAAAGAAGAGCTGGAATCGGAAGTGATCGTTCATGATATCGGTTCCTTAAATAGAGAAGATATCAGCGAAATCATTGAACAAGCTATTCAACACCATCATAAGGCCCCATATCATTGAACGCTTCCTGAAAACAAGTCCTTTCACCTATTTGGCGAAGGGGCTTGTTTTTATGGTTGCATAACGTCATTGAAGTGGGAGCTTTGATGGAGACCGTGTCGATCCATATATTGTCTGTTTGCAGATGTTTCATGATCTTGTCGAAATTACGTGACAAAAATTGTCGAATACGATAAAATCAAAGCGTTACTACAGGACACCGGGAAGGTGTGGACGGAGGATCAGTGTCTTAAAACCGGGTGAAGGGGGAGAACAGATGACTGCTGGAGGCTCGGTGGCAAAAACGGAAACGATACATACAGATAACAACCAGCTGTTGGATGAAAAAGGTGGGGAAAGATCGGAGGTCCAGCGTTATTATGAAATTGCCCGTATGAAGGTAAGAAAGAAACGGTTTTCTGAAGCACTGGATGCCTTGGATGAGGTGCTAAAGGCGAATCCTTTTCATATAGAGGCTCTTTTGCTTCGTGCGATTTCTTTGGAAGATATCGGTCACTTGGAAGATTCCAAGAATCTGTTTGAGAAGATCATTTTAAATTTTCCGGATTGCAGTTCAGCTTACCGGGAGTTTGGGAGATTTCTTCTTTTTTCTGAAAACTCTCCAGCTACAGCAGAAACACAGCTTTTGAGAGGTCTGACAAAGAATCCGCAGGATGCTTTTGCCCATGCACTGCTGGCTGAAGTTTATGTACGGACAGGACGCCACCGACAAGCTTTGCTCCATTTGGAGATTGCTTCACGGTTTAGAACAGAGGAAATTCGCTACTTTGAAGTGTGTGCCAAAGTGTTGGCCCGTTTGGAAAAATCGATGGAAAAAACAAAGGACTTGCAACAAACGCTTTTTTCCCATGCCGGAAATCGTGCTGAGAGAGCCTTTTTCCGGAGAGCTATACGCGCGGAACGAAAGGGGAAAAAGGAACGCCCTGCGATAAAACGTTATTTTCGCAAAGTTTGGTTTTAACTGTTTTGTTGGGAGAAGAAGTCAAAAAATATTCAAACAAGTATCGACATATTTCGTATGCTATGTTATACTTGGACCAGCGAGGTTGACCTCCTTGCTTCCAGGCTTGGACGGAGCCATCGTGGAACGATTTTGAAAACGAAAAGCCCTCGCTGTGCGGGAGCACGTCACGCTACCACGCTTCTTAACTCCTTAATCTTGACCCTCTTTCATGTGGCCAGGTGGATAGACCCTGGTCTTTTTCTTTTGAATAAAATGAATTCAATGAAGGAGGAAAACATGAGGATCGAACGCTTGGATCGTTTTGTCTTAACAGTAAAGAACATAGAAGAAACTATTCGTTTTTAATATACTTTCACTCCCATAGCTGAGGTTCAACAACAGATAGCATTCCATGGAATAAATATTGAAGAGTGCCCAGTAATCGATTCACATCCGTGACCCGGATAGCAATTAAATAGAGATTGCCAACCCATTGACGGATTGAATGGGTGGCGTTAATCTGTAACGGGAAAGGAGAGATTCGGTTTGAATTGGGATGGAAAGTCCTTTCATCCGCTCTATGTCCAATTTTTTCAATGTTATCATCATGAAAAGTATTGGGAAGCTCACGAAGTATTGGAGGAGTTGTGGCAAACACAACGTGACAATGATTTTTACCATGGATTGATTCAAGTTGCAGCCATTATGCACCAGTTGAAACGGGGGAAAATCAGGGGTGCCCGCAAGCTGAGCACAAGTGCCATCCGCTATCTCACTCCCTTTTCTCCATGGAAGGATGAAGTAAATGTGGCAGAGGTATTGGACTGGTTGAACCGTTGTCTTGAAGTGTTGCCGAAAAATGTCGGAATAATGGACCCGGATGAGGTGCAGGCTTTGGGTTTGGGAATCTGCGAACTTCCGGTTTTGAGTGTGACGGATACATCTCATGTATAAATGTGTGAGCTGGACCCATCGATAAGAGAGATCCATCATGTCTTTGCAGAAAGAAAAATACACTCCTTAGAACACGAACATCAGAAAACGGGCAGGAATATCCTTGTCCGTTTTTTTGTTTTTTGATGGAAAAATCAAAATAATTTCTAAAAACATATTTACCTATTCAAAGGAATGGGTATGATCAAATGAAGAAAGGAGGCGAGAGAAGTGGAATTTTGAATCAAGGGTGTTGTCGGGGTACTAACCATCATCGAAAAAATGGAGCCAAAAAAGAAAAAGACTCACCGCAAACGCCGTCGGAAGCGTAAAAATCAGTGAGTCGCGGAGGGGAATACCATCCTGATAATACCTATACCAAAGTTTTACTTCAAATTTCCATGGATCGAATGAAAGCGGCATTCTGAATGTCTTTCATAATGTATCAGGCCGTTTGTGACTGGCCGTTTGGTAATCTCTTGCAAACCGTTGCGGATAGTATTGATTGCCGCAGTACTACTTTGTCAAAGACAGAAAGTGAGGTTTTACAATGTACCACTTTGAAACAAAAAAAGACCTGGTCCGCTATATACAGGACCAAGTTCTTACGACAGCTGAGGTTATGGAGATTTTGGGTGTCACTAGGCAAAATATCACCCGCCTAGTTAAGAAGGGTGATCTTAAACCGATCAAGGAAGGTTCCGTGAAACTGTACCTTCGTGAAGAGGTGGAGGAATTGAAAACACGGCTTGAGAAGCTGCGGGAGCAATTCCGCCCATACGATCATAATAAATGAAGAAGACGACCCGACAATGGGCGGGGGACATGCTGGCCAACCTTACCCCTTTGGATGACGGGTTTTCTCGCTCGCAATGATATAAAATTCTTCCATTTTTGCTGTGGTTAGCTTTAAACGTTGCAAATTCCGAAAACTCAAAGGATTTGGTTACATCGTCTCCGCTTCCATGGAACGGGACGTAAGCCCGATACATAAGATATACCGATAGAATGAAACGTAGGAGGGTTATATATGAGAGGACGTTGCTGGACGCCCGAAGAAGATCGCTTGCTGGCTGAAACCGTTCTTCGATCCGTCCGGGAGGGAGGTAATCAACTAAACGCCTTTGAAGAAGTGGCTGAAAAAATTGAGAGGACTCCAGGAGCCTGTGGATTTCGCTGGAATGCAGTTCTTCGGCACAAGGAAGCAGAGGCATTTCGTCAAGCCAAACGAGAACGGGTCTCCAAGAAAATCAGAAAGAAAAAGGATTCGTTATACTCGTTGAAAGATATTATTCAACAATTAAAACGGTTTGACAGGGAATACCGGGCCACAAAAGAACGGCTGTTGGAGTTGGAACAGAAGTTGCTTGAAAAGGAGAACCAACTGAAAGAAGCAGAGGCAGAGCATAACCGTTTAACAGAGGAATGGAATGCATTTGACAATTTCCAGAATGAAGTGAAGGACCGCTATACCAGTCTACTCCGGTTGTTTCAGACTGCACACAACCTGGAGAGAATGGAACCCCACGTTGAAAAAGCATCATCAACATTGGGTTCTGAATATGAATCTGACGGGTCACAAGCGGAATCGAACCCGGAAGCGGAATCATAAGATGGACATATAGGACGGCGCAAAAAGAAAGAGGTGCATGTGTTGTCCCGTCCATGGAGAATGGAAGAAGATGAATTGTTGGTGAAATGGGTGGATCGATTCCGGAAAATGGGGATGAGCCGTTCTGAGACTTTTGAGTATATCGCGGAGCAGTTAAACCGTAGTGCAAAAGCTTGCAATGAGAGATGGAACATTCTTCGCCGTTCAACCCATCATTACAGTGGTAAAAAAAATGATTCCTCTCAGAAAAGTAGATGGAAATATATGGAGGAAAAGCTGGAAGCCAATTCTCAGGAAATAAGACAATTAATACAGGAAAATCGGAGAATGCGGGAGGAAATGCGCTTTTTTGAAAAAATGCTACTGGAAGAATATCAGCTTCTTATTCGCCTGTTAGAGCAAAAACAACCCAAAGGCCGGATTCATCGGTTGTGATATGAACCATAGGATTCTTCACATTTAATAATGAATGGCGATTGAAAATAGGGTATCATTTTGGTAAAGGCGAAGAAGGAGTGGAATAAGATGGCACAATGGAAAGAGATTACAACATTGGAGGAATGGGATCAAGCTCTTCTACGGTCGAAAGATGAACCGGTACTGATTATCAAACACAGCACGCGGTGTCCTGTTAGTGCGGATGCTTGGAAGGAATATCAGGAGTTTGTCCAAGAGAATGCCCCGAAAAGTGCTTCGTATATGATGGTGAAGGTGATTGAATCACGGGATGTTTCCAACAAGATCGCCGAGGATTTGGATATTCAGCACAAATCGCCTCAAGCGATTTTAATCAAAGATGGAAGAGCAGTGTGGAACGATTCTCATTGGCATATTACAAAATCGAGTCTTTCTGAAGCAGTAAAAGCAGTCTGAACGATTGATGCAACCCATTCAGGGTTGCTTTTTTGTACGGGCCTCTTCTAAAAATACCCCCGGAAATTTCCGGGGGACTCCATTTGGGATTAATAGTAACCCCAGATACCGACAAGGGCGAAAATGGTAGCGATGACAAGTAGGAACAGTAACAGACGGCGCAGTCCAAAACCGTATCCATAACCACCATAACCGTAACCCATTGATTTCACCTCCTTTCAAGAGGTATAAATGAGTTAATGACTCCAGCAGATGCCGACAGGAATGAAAATGGTGGCGATGACGAGCAGGAATAGTAGCAAGTGACACAATCGAAAACTGTATCCATACCCATAAAGCAAATTTTCAGATCAATAGTACCCCCAAACCCCGATTAGCCCAAAGATGGTGGCGATCACCAAAAGGAAGAGAAGTAGACGACGCAGTCCAAAACCGTAAAATCGATATCCGGACATGATTCATTCCCCCTTGTCTATATGTTTTATAAAAGCGAATTCTGTTGATAGGAGCGATTAGCATAATCCGCCGATCAGAGCAAAAATCGTAGCAATCACCAACAAAAATAAAAGTAACCGACCCAATCCGACGCCGTAGCGTTTACCTGACATAAATCTGTTCCCTCCTTATAACTTTTGCTACAACCTATGTGCCCTTTGGGGGATGTGTAAAGGCGGATATCATGAAAGGTTGAATTTATTTGGGGAGGAATCTAGAGTGCACCGACAAACCAAAATATTGTTGGGATGATCAGAAGAAAGAGTAGCAATCGTTGCAGCATTCCCATCCCATCATTGCTATAAGAACGGTAAGGGCGGTAATACCCGTACAAAATAACTTCCTCCTTTCTTAGAGGGGAACAATTAGAAACCCTTTGGTACAAAGTATTCAGTGGAAATGGGGTTTGTTTCAAAGATAGGCGTTTTACACAGTGGGTCTGCCCAAAAAAAAGAGAAATTGGACGAAAGCCTGTGTCATCCCTTCTCTTCTGACATATAGTGAAGAGACCAAGATCTAACGGAGGGATTGATATGGCGGGCAAAGGCCCTTCTACGAAAGAAATCACCCAATTAATCAACAATGTAATGGGTCACAATGTTTTGACGGAACAGCAGTTAAACCAGATCATGAAGGGGGCCAAAAGGGCTCATGAACGAGGCGGAATGCCAGCAGTCTTGGATTACCTGATGAAAGTGACCCAAGCCGATGTGGAAAAAAAGGAAGTGGAACAATTCGCGGATACAATACAGCAAAATCCCAAAATGGGCATGGATATACTGTATGGGAAGAAAAAAGCCCCTGGAAAACGAAAGAAATAATTTTACAAAGAAGGACTTCACTCCTCTGAGAGGTGAAGTCCATTTTATTTTTTAAGGTCAGCATGTATGTGCTTCGCGCCTATATCATGTTTTATTACATAAAGTGAATAAGAATGTGGAGACTGATAATTGAAAACGAAATGCACATACTATATGGACGAAGGAGGAGTCGAAATGGAGCAGCTGACACAGAATGAGTTCATCAATTTAAATGAATTAATTCATACAGAAGCATTGGCGATCCGTAAATGTGGATGGTATGAAAGGCAATGTGAAAGTGAGGGGATGAAGCGGTGGTTTCAGGAAGCGGCAGAAATCCATCGGAGTCACCTTCAAGGGCTGATGGAACAACTTCGACATCACAGTGGCCGAAAGAAAAACGATTCAAAGATCAAACATTAAAGATTGGAGGGGAGTTATTTTATCATGGAACTGTTGGAAAGAGAAATGGCACGGGATATGTTAATGACAGAGAGACAGTTGGCTCAATGTTTTTTACAAACAGAAATGGGTTGTTCCAACCAAGACCTCCGAGAAGGTTTGCATCCAATGCAGATGGAAACCAAAGAACTGCATCATCGGTTGTCTAATACGATGCAACAGAAAGGATGGCTTCAGACATCGGTTGCGGGACAGCAGGAAATTGAAAGTCTGATCCTTCATTGGGAGCAACAGGCGTTGAAACAGCCGACGTTGGGTGAAGGGAAACAGAAACAACATTAAAAAAGATGGAAAGGGGCGGGGCTCATGTTATCTTGGTTGGTCAAACGGTTGACCAACACGGTAGTGGATTCCATAGTGAATCGATTGATGCAGGACCCATACACAGAAAATCTGTTTTCTTTTGTTACCATTGCCCAAAAGCTGAATCCCAGAGGGATCATGGAGGCGACAATGCGGGCAGAATCCGGCAAACCGATTCATCGCCCCTTGGGAAGTCCGGTTGTTCGTTCTTCTTGGCACCAGTTGCTGTTTAATCCCGTACACTTACACCGATTGCCGACCCAGGACGGGGTCAATATCCGCACGAAGACGACGATTGGTCCTCAGGCAAAAAAACCTTTGCATTTGGAAATACCCATATTGATTTCCGGAATGTCTTATGGAGGGGCTCTCGGTTTAAAAGCGAAAATGGGACTAGCTAGGGGGGCGGCTATGGCAGGAACCGCCACAAACTCCGGGGAGGCACCCCTTGTTTTAGAGGAGCGACGGGAAGCCCGATATTTTATTGGACAGTATAACCGGGGCGGATGGATGAATGACCACGATTCACTCAGCCAGTTGGATGCTATTGAAATACAACTGGGTCAAGGGGCACAAGGGGCTGCCCCAATGGGAAGCTCCTCCTGGCAGATGGATGAATCCTTTCGCAAGCGATTTCATATTCCCAAAGGAGAAGATGCGCCCATCCATACCCGACTGGAGGGAGTCAATCGACCGGAAGAATTTCCGCCATTGGTGCGCCACCTTCGGGAAACCTACGGAGTACCGGTAGGGTTGAAAGTTTGTGCAGGTCACTATATTGAAAAAGAACTGGATATTGCGTTGGAAGGCGGGATTGATTATATTGTGGTAGACGGGGCGGAGGCTGGGACGCATGGTGGCCCCACCATTCTCCAGGATGATTTGGGATTACCCACTTTGCAAGCGCTTGGCCGAACCATTCGTCATTTGGAAAAGCAGGGGGTCAAGAAGGGGGTCTCTGTGATCGCAGCTGGTGGCTTGACCACGCCAGGTCATTTTCTGAAAGCCATGGCTTTGGGAGCAGATGCCGTATATATCGGTTCCATTGCTTTAGTGAGCATGCTTCATACGCAATTTAACATAGCGTCTCCATGGGAGCCACCGGTTCAGGTACTCTTATATCAAGGAAAATTTAAGGAAGACTTCAATGTTGAACAGGGAGCAGAACATCTGGCCAAATTTTTAAAGTCCTGCGTGGAAGAAATGAAGATGATTGCATACGCTCTGGGAAAAACAGATCTTCAACAGATTGACAGGAATGATTTGGTCTCTTTAGATCGGGAGCTAGCTCGACTGTTGGGGGTGGATTATGCAGGGCATCCCCGTGAAGAACAGAACCTCGCCTGGACAGAGGAGCAGGACCCTTGGTTATTTTCCACATCAGAGGATTTTTTCACAGGTCAGGGGGAAGAAATCTCCCCACGGATTTACCATTAAAACATCCAGAAATCTATCTTCTGGGTGTTTTTCGATTCTTATTTTTGTATACGATCGGTCCAAGAAGATATGAATGATGATTCGACAAAATTCAATGAATTTGTCAAAAGCCCTTCTCATTTTTTGAAACTAGTTTAAAATAGTACTTATCATTGGGTTTATATCTTTGGAGATTATAAGTCTATATTTTCAGTAAACTGTGATGACAGAAGTATGGAAAGGAAGGGAAGCGAATGGATGCTCAAGCAAAGCATATGATGGCCATTATCCTTCGCATGATTCAAGAAGTATACCAAACGACTGTTAAACTGGAGGAAGTCTTGAACTCCGGAAGTGTACAAATATTATCGCGGGACTTTGATCCGCTGAATGAATTGCTGGAAGCGATCGGATATCCGGAAGAAAAAACGGATTTGGTCTATGAGTTGATTCAGGTGTATCTGGAAGGAGAAATGACGTTGGAGGAAGTGGTTATCGGTATTGAAAACGGCATGAATGAAGCGGTAATCGTTTCGTAAAAACCAAGCCGGGGATCATCCCGGCGTTTTTGTTTCACAGTAAAGATAGCAGTCTGTGTTGTTGATTGGATGAAAGGGAGCGCGCATTTTCCTAGAAAAGGTGGAGTAAGAAGCAAAGTGGGAAACGGTTGTTTTACTGGCCTAATGCCACTCCCTTCTTGAATCAAGGGACTTTCCGCTTTATTTATGGCTGGTACGTATAAATCCCATGTCCTGTTTTTTGAATGGCTGGATAGATCTCCATAATGGTTTTCATTTTGATGGATGGATTGGCTCCTAAATCCCCGCCTTTTTTCTTCACTTCCTCTACCAGTTGAGACAGTCGGAGCGGGCCTTGTTCATGTAAGCATTGTGCCACCATTTTTGCTGTTTCAATGGTTTTTCTCTGTACTCCTTTTGTTTTTGCAAAATCGGCAAAGGAGGGTGGTTCCTTTTCATTCTGCTCTGTCTTGTTTCTTTCGGTTTCTGCCATTTTTGTTTCCACAAGGGGTGTATGAGTTTGCAGGTAGGATGACAACCCCTGGTTGATTGATCCTGCCAGTGCCGACAGAAGCGCAGCATTTTCCTCTCGAATGATTGTTCTTACTTTTTCTGCAATCAATCGTTCCACTTCGTGATCCAATGTAATTTTGTTCATCATTTGATCTTCCTTTCCCTCAAATTTGTATATAAAGTAGAAAAAAGTCACTTTGATGTATATGACTTTCACTCTACTCCAGTATATTACCGATTTGAGTAAACATTATACCTTTAAAGTTATTTAAATGAAAAAAGTTTCCTGAAAAATTATGTGATCAGGGTTAAAATGCCCCCTGTTCTTCGGAAAGGGGGCATTTTTAAAGAAGTATTAGATCGTATGTGAGCGCCTTAGTTAGCAGATAAAAAGCGTTTTTTATATTTTTGATACAAATATGAAACGGATAATAGGATGGTACCTAATCCGATAAACGAGAAAATTCGGTACAGTGTATCGAGAAATGAAAGGTCAACAATCATTATTTTAAAGATGGTGATCCCGAACAGACCCATGGACATGACTCGCAAGTTTTGTATACGGCGCCAGATTCCCACAACCATTAAAGTGACAGAATATAACAGCCATATACCGGATAATGAACTTTGCTTCAAATTAGAGAGGAAATGAAGTGTTTCTTTGTCATCAGATGGTACCTGTGCCAGTATTTTTCGATAAAAATCACTGGTTTCCACTGTCAGGAGCTCAAACAAAACCAGTACCGCCAGCACCGAGAAGACAATCCTCCCTTTTTTGAGCCAATGGGATTGGGGTGTTGTTGTTTGAATGCCGAGTTTGATCGCAAACAGACTGATAGTGATCAAAGCCAGCATGAGAAAGCGCAGATTCAACACGGGAATAAACGCACTTAGTGGGACAAATTTAGCCCCTGAAACGATACCTGTGAAAAGGGACAGACTGAACGCCGTCAAACCGATGTATAACAGGGAATGGATCTGTTTTTTCAATCCCCTCCAGACCAAAGGCAGCGCATAGAGCAACCAGACCCCAACCAATACCATGAAATAGATGTATAGAATCGTGGGAGAGGATTTCCCGTCGGCTTCTGTAAGAAGAATCCGAAATCCATCGGTCGTTTCAACGGTCAACCAAGGAAATAAAAGAAGAATCCACCCTGTTTGAAGACTTGATTGGATGGGTTGCATCTGTTTTTTTTCCAACCGTCGAATCAGAATGGAACCTGCTGCCAGCGTTCCGGCCAGCACGAGAAAAGCCAGAGTTCTTATGTTCCACACTGGTTGAAATGCTTTTAAGGGTGTAAACCACCACGTTTCATCCAGCAACAAGAGTTGAAGTGTGGAAACAGCATACAGGAGGAGCGCAAACATCCAAAAATGGTTCTTTTGCTGTTTTATGCCCAGCCAGATAAGGAGCAGTGCTCCCATTGACCAGAAAATAATGCTTGGAAACGGGGAGAACCATAACGGGACGGTCAATCCAAACAGGGTAAAGGCTGCGATGTCATATTGCTGTTGGAAAGCGGTTGACAGGTTTGCTTTGCGGGACAGGAGTATGTATACCGCCCCGATCCCCAGGTAGATCCAGCCTGTCCAGTCATCATGCTGTGGATGAAATAACGAATAGACTCCTGCTAAATATGCCAAGCCATTCACCGCTGCGGACCCACGTCTGATTTCCCTTCTGGAAGTTGATGGCTGATGGTCCAGAAAGACTTCCACTGCCACAAACATTCCCCAAAACAGTGTAAGGAATCCGA
Organism: Melghirimyces algeriensis; assembly: GCF_900182565.1. Taxonomy (GTDB): domain Bacteria; phylum Bacillota; class Bacilli; order Thermoactinomycetales; family DSM-45169; genus Melghirimyces; species Melghirimyces algeriensis. The sequence goes on from NZ_FXTI01000004.1 coordinate 34,465, forward strand.
AAAGCAGGAGTGGCTGATCCGATTCAGTGTGTACAGCAAACCAGATGAAATAGACGGCTGCCAAGGTAAGAGGCGGAATCGATACCCACTCTTTCTTCTTTAAGGACACCCAAAGCACACCTATTGTTAACAAGGTGATATAGGAAAACAGTTTTGTTTCGCTTGCCTCCTCTGCGGGAAGAAGAAAAGGGGTTAAAAACCCACCGATCCAGCCGAGTAAAGTGACGGCCAAAGAGTCATGACGCAATGCCTGTTGAAAAGAAAGTGCAGTGACAAGAACCATCAACAACAGGGCAACCTGTTGTGGGATCAGATGATAAAAGTTGAATGAGGCGTATATAGCCAAATAGTTGATGGAAATTCCGGCTCCAACCACTCCTTGGGCGAACACGGTTAGTTTCTTTTTGCGAAATTTTTCGCCTAAAATGAGAAGGGCGGTTCCAACGGCTCCTCCCATTAAGACGCGCATGGACTCGGTGATCCACTCATGATCAAAGGCATATTTGAGAAAAAAGCTGACTCCGATGATCAAAGCCAATGCCCCAATTCGATTTAACAATTTTCCACCGACGAACCATTCCCAACCTTCTTTTAGTTTGGGAATGGAAGGCTGAAAAGTGTTTTCCTTCTTTTTTGGAGGTATTGCTGTTTGCGGGACGGTTGGAGTAGACGGATTCGGAAGTTCAGAGCGTTCCTGCTGTCCAGGGGATGAACTCTCCGTCAGTGGAACACCTACTTTTTCTAGATACCTGACCCGTTTTTCCAAGTGGTTGAACTTGGCTAGAACGGTGAGAACGATTACAACGCTGGCAATAAAACCTAAAAAAAGGCAGACCAGCAGAAAAGCGATCAGTCCCGCCATCTTATTTCCTCCTTCCAACGATCATTTTTTTATATTTAAAGGTCCTGTTCGTTTTAAGGAAAAGGAAAGCTTCTCATTTAAATCGGATTCCAAATGAACAAATCGGTATTTAGGAGTAATGGTTTTAGTTTTTGGGTTATAAGGAGCGACCACCATGGAATCCTGGTATGTATCAATAATGAGTAAAGGGGATGGCCCCTGGGATACGAGAAAATACTCCTGGTTTTTGGCGATCAGGGTCCCGCTGGAATAAGATACTGAAATGAGTAAACCGGCAAGTACAGTGACAGCAATCCAGTTGGTTTGCTGCTTCTGTTTTTGAACCAAGTAAAAGAATAAATACAACAATACCGAGTGGATCAAAAAGAGAAAAACCAGCCATCCAAAGTGTTCCCGACTCAGAGAATACCTTACTTTCATTCCGATAATCATGGCGAGTGCCAAAGGAATTAAAACAGAAAACAGAAGGGGACCGTATTGTCTGAACTCCGGAATGGAGATACAAAGATAAGCGATGGAAAGAGTAAAAATCAGAACACATACAGCCAAGACGACAGAAGTCAGATGGATTTCAGCATACATGGAAGGGATTTGAAAGTATGACTTGTATCCCACGTCACTCAAGTAAGCGGAGAAGTATCCCAAGCCTGTAATTCCAGCCAAAAGCAAACCTTCTGGAGCACGGGTGACGATTCGTTCCAGTGGGGTATTTTTTTGGTTCGCCATCTTTTAACCTCCTTTATTGTATTAAGCGAAGTAGAGCTGGCTTCTCGTAACCAATCGATTTACTGATGAGAGTCGTTTGTTCCTTTGTGGGATACAAACGAAACTGAAACACTTTGTACATATGTTCCCCTCTCCATACCATGAATTATATACGGAGATGGTCGAACTTGCGAGAGGGGATGCTCGCTTTCATCCCATAAATGAATAATAGGGGTCTAAATAAAAAAATCCCCATCTGTCCAGATGGGGGCAAGTGTATCGTTCACATCTGCAGGTTGTTCCAGACTTCCAGTTTTGTTTGGACTTTCTGGATCACTTCATTGGTAAATTCGGAAGTTGTGGCGCTACCTCCCAAATCAGCGGTTCGAATTCCTTCTTTTACAGTTTCAATGATAGCCTCATAGATGGCTCGTGAAGCGACAGGTGCTTGTTCGGTATTCAAATGGGATAAGAGTGAGGCAGAGGCTAAAATCATAGCCATTGGATTGGCCAGGTTTTTGCCAAACAGAGTGGGGGCTGTTCCGTGCGGAGCTTCCGCCATCACGACATGGGGATTGAAGTCTTCGTCAAAGCTCATCAGGATGGATTCTGCTCCCGCGATGGACCCAAAGAGTTGCAGAACCATATCACTTAGACAATCTCCGTCGCGGTTCAGGGCAGGAATTACAAGAGAATCTCCTGTATTATTCAGCAACAAAGCATACGTGGCATCGATCAGCTGAGGTTCGTAAGTAACTTCCGGATATCGCTTGCTGACAGCATCCATTTCTTCCTTTAGCATGCCTTCATAGATGGGGCTGACTGTATATTTGGGTCCACCAAATACTTTTGCGCGAGTGCGTTTGGCATGCCGAAATGCGTATTCAGCAACAGCACGGCAGGTTTTGCGGTCGATTGCTTCCGTTCGGTAGGAGACTTCATTGATTCCTTCACCTTCCCGCCATTCTTTGGCTCCATAGGCGTCTCCAACAGCCATTCGAATGACAGAAATCGGAGCAAAAGCACCCGCTACAGGACGTACACCGGGAATGCGCCGTCCGGTCCGGACGATTACTTTTCCATCGATTTCTTTTCGGAGGATCGCATTGGGACTGCCTACATCTCCTTTTTCCTCCGGTGTGATGGTGGCTGCTTTTAATCCATAGCCAGCTTCTTTCATCGCACGGGCTGCTTCGTAGACCACTTCATTTTTGGTTTTACGACGGTTTTCCAGGCTGAGATCAAAATGTTTCAGTTTCACCTCGAAACCGATTACTTCCGGGTCCAGGACTCTAAGAGATTCCTCCAAAAGTTCCTGGCCGGTTTGATCCCCTTCCAACACGACAATTGTTTTTTTCTCTTCCAACGAGATCACCTCTTGTATAATATCCTTCCCCATTATAACTGGAAGGGAACCCCTATACCACACCATTGAAGATTCGAAAAAGAAAGAAAAACATCTTGCTTCAAAGAGAGACTTTTCCAAGATATAATGGGGAAGAGCCATTGTGGAAAAGGAGTGGTGGTTTTGGCCCCTGTTCTTCGGGGTTTTATGATTTTGACCTTGGTCTTGATGGTGATGATGTTCCCTTCTTCTGTTAAATTTTCTTCTGTTGATTTACAGGACAAAGCTGAGATTGAACAAGCGATTGATGAAAAGATTGAAAAAATGACTCTGAAGGAAAAAGTGGGACAGATGTTTATCGTCGGTTTCCATAATGGAGGACAGCCGGCTTTTCAGATGAATCGCCAGATCCGAACACTGATCCGGGATGAAAAAGTCGGTGGTGTGATTCTATTTGACCGAAATATTCAATCCCCCAGTCAAGTCGGCAAGCTGACAAACAAAATGCAGCAATTGGCGCTTTCGGTGTCACCCCAAATCCCTCTGTTTGTTTCCGTCGATCAGGAGGGAGGGAAAGTGACTCGGATTCGCGAAGGAGTGACGGTGTTTCCTGGAGGAATGGCTTTGGGGGCTTCAGATAATACTGATCTGTCCTACCGATCCGGCTTTGTGACAGGTTCGGAACTTCGAGCGATGGGAATCAATATGAATATGGCGCCGGTATTGGATGTAAACAACAACCCCCGTAATCCTGTGATTGGAGTTCGATCTTTTTCCAGTGATCCCCATCTAGTATCAAAAATGGCATCCGCACAGATTCGCGGCTACCATGACGGACAAGTTCTCACTGTGGCAAAACATTTTCCCGGACACGGAGATACATCTTCCGATTCCCATGTGAATTTGCCTACAGTTAACCATCCGATGGAGCGTTTAAAGCAAATGGAATTGGTTCCCTTTAAACACGTGTTAAACGAGACGGACGCAATCATGTCAGCCCATATCACGTTTCCTGCCATTGAAGATACTCCGGGTCTTCCAGGTACCTTATCCAAAAAAGTACTGACTGGTCTTTTGAGAGAACGTTTGGGCTATCAAGGGTTAATCATCACGGATGATCTGGAGATGGGAGCGATTGTCGAAAACTTCGGTGCCAAAGAGGCTGCTGTTCAAGCAGTGAAGGCCGGAGCGGATGTACTGTTGATTTCCCATGATCTTACCCGTCAACAATCTTCCATCCATGCAGTGCGAAGAGCGGTGGAAAGCGGAGAGATTTCCGAAAAAAGGATTGACCAATCGGTTCGTCGTATTCTTCAATTAAAGGGAAAAAAGACAGGCAAAACATCGATTGTGAATCAACCATTGGCTGCAGTGGAGAAAATACCGGAGCAAGTGGCGACAGAGAAAAATCGGACGGTTGCAGGAGAGGTGGCTCAAGCTGGGATCACGCTTGTACAAGATCCCCAAAGCCGGATTCCTATCAAACAGGGAGATATAAAAAGAATGCTTGTCGTTTCTCCGGTCAGGGCTCGTGAGCTAGGGAAATCTCTTTCATCTGATGGATTTTCCGTTCAAGTACAATCCGTGGAACCGGACCCTCAATTGTCCACGATTCGGAAAATTACGGATCAGGCAACAAATGTGGATGTAGCCATTGTGGCCACATCTCGTGCAGAGGCAAACCCAGGACAGGTGAGACTGATCCGTGCATTGGAAGACCAGGGAGTTCCAGTGATTGCACTAGGATTGGATACTCCCTATGAAGTGGCTTCACTTTCCCGTCAGACAACATATCTCGCACTTTACAGTTCCACCCGAACAGCGCTTGAGGCAGCGACAGAAGCCATTACAGGAAAGAAAGGGATCAAGGGAAAACTCCCCATTGATATTCCTGGACTTTATCCTAAAGGTTATGGACTGAAACGTTGACCCGGCAGAAGATGTTTTTGTGGGATATTACGACGGAGATCCAGCCTGAAACGGAAATCGGAAACCTCAAAACATTCTTCCCCAAGCAGTTGACAGGCACTGTGGAAAAAGGTAACGATGGAAAAGGAGGAACATGGACTTGATTATTCAAATAAGTGCTGCGGTGGCCACAGCCGCTTTTGTTATACTAGTGGTGGCTGCAGTGGTTTCCCTCCGAAGATTGAATCGAACCATGGAATCGGTGGAATCCACTTTAAATGAAGTGCGTCCCAGACTGGAAGAGTTGGCGAATGAATCCGAACGTACCTTGAAGGAAGCACGGAGCCTGATCGAAGATGTGAACCAAAAGACCCGGCAGACCGATGCGTTTTTTGAAACCATTCACAATGCCAGTGAAAAAATACAGGAATTGTCCAACCACATTACCCATACCGCTTCCTTGCAGAGAGAACGTCTGGGGAATCTCATTGCAATTGTGAGTTCCGGCATGGACCTTTGGAAGAAATGGCGTTCCATTCGACCGACGAACAAGGAAACCGTGAAAAAAGTCAAATAACACAGGGGAGATGATTTGATGAGTAAAAGTGGGAAATTTTTATGTGGAGCAGTGATTGGTGGATTCATCGGTGCAGCGACAGCACTTCTTTTGGCTCCAAAGCCGGGTCGTGAAACCAGGGAAGATCTCTTCAACACGTTGGAAAAAGCCAAGCAAACGCTTCGGGAAACATCTGAAGATGTGGGTTGGAGAACTACGGAGGTCAAGGAGAATACATCGGATAAATGGATTGAACTCCGCGAGTCCCAATAATACGTAACCTCATAAAATGTGATGATGCCATTCAAGATTCAGGACACCCTTTTGGGTGTCCTTCTTTCATGTTTAAGAGCATGTCTATCTCCGTCTTCTTGTGCATATAGTGAAAAAACAAACCACAGGGCGGGGATTGAGATGAGTAAAGCATTTGTTTTTGCACTATTGGCAGCGTTCAGTTTTGGGGTGGCACCTGTTTTTGAGAAGCTGGGTTTGGCTCGAACCCCACCTTCCTTTGCTCTCTTTTTGCGGGCAGCGGTCACAACGGTGTTTACTTCCATTTTTCTTTTTTTTGAATCCAAAAGTGGCAAACTATCATTGCCTGATTTCCATTCACTTGTACATATTTTACTGGGAGGTGTCTTTGGGGTCTTTATCGCCCAGTATTTTTATTTCAAGGCGCTTCAGTATGGGGATGTGGGTCAAGTGATGCCGGTAGTTGGCAGTTTTCCGGTCCTTGCATTTTTTCTGTCTGTGATTATTTTCGGAGAGTCTGTAACTGTGTCCAAAGTCATCGGAATTCTATTGGTGGTGGGAGGGGTCATCCTTCTGGGCGATTAGTTGCATATTCATCTATATTTGAAAGGAAACAGAAGAATGCGCTTCTGTGTGCTTGCCCAGACTCGTTTAATTGGGTTGTACTTTTTGTTTGAAAATGTTCTCCTGTATCTAGATAAAATGACGAAATGGGAAGCAGGAGGATCTTCATGAGTGTTGATCGGACACAAAAAAAATCCATGACAGATGAGTTCTTGGAGCGTCTTCAGGAACATCGGAGGTATCTCTATCATATTGCATATCGCCTGACGGGTAACACAGAAGATGCCAAAGATCTGATGCAAGAGACTCTTTGGCAAGCTCATCGTAAGTCAAACAAATATGTTTATGAGAAATCGTTGAAGGCATGGCTTCGTACAATGATGACAAATCGCTTCCGAGATCAAAAAAGGAAAAAAAGTTTGAAACTGGTTGCCTTGGAAGACGCGTTTATACAGTCAGAGCCTCCCCATTCCGTGAGTAACTCTGTCGAGGAGCAAGTGGAACAGCGGATGATGTTGGAACAAGTCAAAGACGAAATCCAAGATTTGCCTGATATCTACCGTCGGGTCGTTTTACTTCGGCATTTCCACGGCTATTCCTATTCGGAAATCAGTCAAGTCCTCGACATTCCGGAAGGGACGGTTAAGACACAATTATTCCGAGCCCGGAAGATGTTAAAAGAACGACTCTCCAAAAAGTAAGGGGATCAAATGAATGTCTTCTTCTTGCAAGGATATGGATCACCTGATTCAATTGTATGTGGATCAGGAGATTGAAATGGACGACCGCCAACGGCTGAAGGAACATGTGGAAACATGCAGTTCCTGCCGTAAAAACCTGTTGGAAATGCTGGACCTTGTCCAATCTTTGGAAGAGATCCGAAACCATCAGGAAAACCGTTCAAAGCCCATTACCCTGCTTAATTACGGGGTGAAATGGGTGGCGGTTTATGTTGCCATCATTTTTTTGGTTGCTTTTGTTCCTGGAGTGTTACAACATCGAAGTACAGAAGGGAATGAACTGGCAAACGATTCTGTTCCCTCCAATCCATCCCATTACGAAATGATGGTGTTGGCAACTCAGGCGGAAAAGCTTCATATTCCTGAGAGCGATTATGTTCATGTGACCACTCCCCAAAGCCTGACAGCTGATGCGGATATTGAAACAGCACTCATTTATCCCAGTGCGTTGCCGTTTTTTGAAAAAAAGATGCAAGATTGGAATCGAGAAGCCATTAAGCGTTTTGTATTTGTTCGAATTCCGGACAATAAGACCCTTCAGACAATCTTGTCTCTGGCTGGATCGGATGTAAAGAAAACATCATTAGAAAAGCCCAGTTTTCCAATGTCTATCATTTTAACTACAGGTGAAAAACCGAGTATGGAAATATTTTCCTTTCCTGAAAAGAAAAAAAATATCTCCCACTGGTTCGACAAAATGGCTACAACCTCCGTTATTCATTAGGAAAAGTTCGAAATAGCAAAAAAACCCCATGACAGCTTTGCAAGTTTTCGATATAATAGTCGTCAAAACTTTGAGAGGGGACTTCGAAGATGAGTCGAGAATTGGATCAGTTACGAAAGCAAATTGATGAAGTGAATACAAAGCTGTTGGAACTGCTCAATCAACGGGCCCGATTGGCACAATCAATCGGAGAAGTTAAAAAAAGTCAGGGAATCCATCGTTTTGATCCCGTTAGGGAGCGGGATATGCTGGATCGAATGACAAAATTGAATCCGGGACCTTTCGATAACGACACCATTCGACATTTATTTAAGCAAATCTTCAAAGCCTCTCTCGACTTACAGGAGAAGAATCATAAAAAAGCTCTTCTTGTCAGCCGCAAACAACAGCCCGATGATACAGTGGTTCATGTGGGAGATGTTCAGATTGGTGGTTATGAAAAGAACCTGATTGCCGGTCCTTGTTCGGTGGAATCGGAAGAACAGGTTCGAGAAGTTGCTCGTGCACTTAAACAACAGGGAATCCGTCTGTTGCGTGGAGGGGCCTTTAAACCACGGACATCCCCCTACGACTTTCAGGGAATCGGGGAAGAAGGGTTGCGGATTCTCAGAGAGGCTGCGGATGAATTTGATTTAAAGGTAATCAGTGAAATTGTGAATCCTTCTGATATTGACTTGGCAGAGCGTTATATTGATGTGATCCAAATCGGTGCACGAAATATGCAAAACTTTGAGCTTTTAAAAGCTGCAGGTTCCTCCCGTCTTCCCGTTTTTCTGAAACGGGGAATGTCGGCAACGGTGGAAGAGTTTCTGTTTGCCGCTGAATACATTGTTTCCCGTGGAAACAGCCAAGTGATGCTTTGTGAGCGCGGAATTCGCACATATGAAAAATGGACTCGGAACACCTTGGATATCTCCGCTGTTCCTCTGTTGAAGCAGGAAAGTCATTTGCCGGTTTTTGTGGATATCACCCATTCGACGGGTCGTCGGGATATTCAATTGCCGGTGGCAAAAGCGGCATTAGCTGCTGGGGCAGACGGTTTAATGCTGGAAGTTCACCCGGACCCCTCAGTGGCATTGTCAGATGCCAATCAACAAATCGACATTGCGCAGTTTGAGAAGTTCATGGATGAAATCCGTCAAAGCGGTTTGTTCCAATTCACAGAACCTGTTCCTGAAGTATAAAGCGATTTTCGACCGGTGTATTTACACCGGTTGAGACTGTTGACAAAGAGAATAAGAGGAGGGATTTCCGGTGGAGCATCCTTTTCCGACGACCCAGCGGAACCCCTGGAGGTTCCAACCGTTTAGCGGACAACCTGCTTTTCCTTTTTGTCCGCTGGTTGGGATCGGAGGGGATGAAGCGGACTCACTTCACATCTTTGTTGGAGGAAAGAGATGCGGAAACGGAAAGCACCCCTTCATCACTTTGTCATGAACCTCGATCGGTGTATTGTTTACAGAAAATGCTGTCTGAAAGCCCACGGTTTGAATCGTGGGATGAAAGACGGCGTTGCTCGGTAATCCCTTCAGGGGATTGCTTAGAGCAACAATTTTTTATCTTTAATTGTTGCAGTATAACCATTAAACTGATACAATCCATCATATGGAACAAGAATATCGAAGAACGAAAACAACTGTATCTTTAATTAACTATCATTTTGTTTTCTGCCCACGTTATCGAAGAAAAGTGTTAGTGAACCGAGTGGAAGAGCGATTCAGGCAGTTAGTAGAAGAAATTTGCCAAGAGAATCATTGGATCATTCTTGCTATGGAAGTGATGCCTGATCATTGTCATTTGTTCTTGAATGCTCTTCCCTCTGATTCTCCATCGGATATTATGGCAAGAGTGAAAGGAGTGACTTCCAGACGATTAAGACAGGAATTTAAACACCTGTCTCATCTGCCAAGTCTTTGGACACGCTCTTTCTTCGTTAGTACAGCAGGGAGTGTATCCAGAGAAACAATCAAACACTATGTGGAATCTCAAAAGAAGAGGGGGTGAATCAATGCCGACGATCATACTAAGGCTGGAACTACATAAACCCATTCAAGCCAAACAGGATATGTATCAGCGAATGGCGGAAATAAACACAGCATTTGCTAACTGGCTACTTGTTCACCTCTGGGTGAATAGAAACCTTCATTCTTGGGCGTTCTATCAGTTAAAGGAGTTTATCCGGTACAAGGTAGAGATGGCGGACATCCGCTTTGAGGAAGTCAAAGCGGAGTATACCAGCCAAACTTGTAAATGTGATCATCGAGAGAAAGCCAACCGAAAGGGGCTCCGGTTTCAATGCAAACAGTGTGGATACACCTGTCATGCTGATTTGAATGGGGCGATCAACATCGGTAAGGCGATTTCGGGACTCGCCACCTAGGGTACTGGTAACAGGTACGCCGCCCATGTGGGTACACGCCTAACTGCATGGGATGGGCTGATGAGACAGCCCTGAACTTGGGAGTTGTCCGAAACAGAAATGGATTGAGGGTGCTAACTACCCAAGAATCCCACGGTTCAGCCATGTGGAGTCTCAAACCGGTTTTTATTGTTTTTAATGGGTAGACTATCTGTTGAGAAATTGGATTTTTAATGAAAGCATCTTCTCTGCCTTTGCACGCTTAAAGAATTTATCGTATGCTTAAAAAATAGAAACCGAAACCAAATGGGTGTGAAAAATGGGGAATAAAAAAGAGACGATTACAATTTATGATGTCGCCCGTGAATCAGGCGTTTCCATGGCTACTGTATCGCGGGTTGTCAATGGAAATCCTAATGTCAAGCCGGCTACTCGTAAAAAGGTGTTGGAAACCATCAGACGAATGGGATACCGTCCCAATGCGGTGGCTCGTGGGTTGGCCAGTAAGCGAACCACCACTGTAGGTGTGGTTATTCCTGATATTTCCTATGCATTTTTTGCTGAACTGGCGCGTGGGATCGAAGATATTGCCAATATGTATCATTATAATATTATCCTTTGTAACTCTGATTTAAAGAAAGAAAAAGAGTTGCAGTTAATTGAAGCCCTCTTGGAAAAACAGGTGGATGGTCTGCTGTTCCTGGGTGGGGAAGTGACAGAGGATCATCGACAATTCTTTTCTGGTGCGAATGTTCCAACCGTATTGGCGGCTACTCTGGATGAAAAGGAGAAAGATTGCCCCTATGTAACCATTGATCAGGTGCAGGCAGCCAAAGAAGCTACCCGTATTTTAATTCAGGAAGGTCATGAACGAATCGGATTTCTTGGAGGGCCTTTAACTGATCCGATCATGGGTTACCCACGTTATCAAGGCTACAGGGAAGCGCTTGAAGAAGAGGGAATGGACTTTGATGAATCTTGGGTAAGAATGGGCAATTTCCGCTATCCATCAGGGTATCAGGAAGGCAAGGAAATGCTCCGGAATGAAAAAGCTCCTACCGCTATTTTCTGTGCCAATGATGAAATGGCAGTAGGCGCAATTCATGCAGCACAGGATTTGGGAAAAACGGTTCCGAAAGAGGTCTCCATTATTGGATTTGATAACATTCCGCTGGCATCCCAAGTACGTCCGCTTCTCTCAACGGTGGCTGTTCCCATGTATGATATTGGAGCGGTGGCCATGCGTCTTTTAACCAAATACATGAATGACGAAACGATTGAAGAACATCAGGTTGTATTGCCGTATCGTTTGGAACTGAGGGATTCCACCCTGTTAAAGGAAGTTTGATCCCAGGTGCGATGGAGGTTGTTGCAACAAAGGTCACTCCCAAAAAATATATAGAGGAAATCAGTTGAAGCCGGGTTTGTGCCGGCTTTTTTTGGGAGGTTTAAAAGTTAAATAATGGAATGAAAGGGTGATTTTTTTGATTTGTATTCTGGTTGTGGATGATGATCTGCATATTCGAAAACTTGTAAGCCATCATTTGCACTTGGAAGGTTATATGGTGTTGGAAGCTTCTGATGGTGAAGAGGCGTCCAGGTGGTTGGATCAGGAAGAGATCGAGTTAGCTATTGTGGATGTGATGATGCCCAATAAAGATGGATATCAATTGTGCAAAGAAATCCGTGAAGACTATGATCTGCCGGTGATTTTATTAACAGCAAAACATCAACTGCAAGATAAAGAGGAAGGTTATAAAGCCGGTACAGATGACTATCTGGTCAAGCCCTTTGAGCCCAAGGAACTGCTCTTTCGTATCAAGGCTCTTCTCCGTCGCTATCAGCGGGTGAGTGAAGATACGATTCATTTAAATGGAACCGTCATTGATCGAAAAAGCTATGAAGTGGATTGCAATGGACAAACACTTCTGTTGCCCTTGAAGGAGTTTGAACTGCTGTCCCAGTTGGGAAGTTATCCGGGACGCGTTTTCTCCAGAGAGGAGTTGATTCGTCTGGTGTGGGGAGCAGATTTTGAAGGGGATGATCGAACAGTGGATGTGCATATTAAGCGTCTAAGACAACGGTTTGCGAAACGAACGGAGGATTTTGCCATTCAGACGGTTCGGGGAGTCGGCTATAAACTGGAGGTTTTCAAAAAATGAAGTCTCTATATTTCCGCTTTGTAATGACAACGTTTGCAATTATGATTGTCAGTAGCTTAATCGCCTTTTTTGTCTCCAATATATATTATCAGTTTGTTCTCAAACCTTATAACGATGAAAAAAATACGAAAATCGCGCAAGATGTGGTGGATACCTTTTATAAGCAAGAACCCGCGATCAAACTGGATGATTATTTGGAAGGAATCGCCGGTTTAAGTTATCAGATGTATTTGGTAGATGAAAAAGGAAGGGGTACAGCCTATGGTACGGCTTATCGTGATTTGACATTGGATTCCAAAATCATTGAATCGGTTCAAAGAGGTAAGGTATATCATGGAATGGCGGAGTATCCCTTCGGATTGTTTGTAACTGGATTTTTTGAAAATGAATTGGCGAACAGTATTGGTGTACCTATTCAAGCAGAAGGAAAACAGTATGCCCTGTTTCTCCGTCCCGATGTGGAAAAGCAATTTGGAGAAATGCGCTATTTTTTGGCGATTCAAGTTTTACTGACACTAGGTTTAAGCTTTTTGTTTGTGGCAGCTAGTACCCTTGAGATTGTCCGGCCGATTCGCCGGTTGACAGAAGCAACGAAAAAGATTGCCAATGGAAACTACAATATTAAATTAAATATGACCCGGAAAGATGAAATTGGAAATCTGGCTCATCATTTTTCAAATATGGCTAAAAGCTTGCATCGGTTGGAAGAGATGCGACAGGAGTTTGTTTCCAATGTTTCACATGAGATTCAGTCACCTCTTGCATCGATTCAAGGATTTTCGCAGACCTTGCGAACAGAGAAGATGGACAAAGAAGATCAGGAACAGTATTTGTCCATTATCGAGAATGAAAGCCGGCGGCTTTCCGCTTTGAGCAAGCAATTGTTGCTATTGGCATCACTGGATAAAGAAGAGGCTGCTTTGGATAAAACAGAATTTGATGTGGCGGAACAGATCAAACAGGTGTTGCAGATGATGGAGTGGAGTTGGCGTCAAAAGGATCTGGCAGTCGAAATAAATCTTACTCCAACAAACATAAATGCTGATGCCAGCTTGCTTCATCAGGTTTGGACCAATCTGATCAATAATGCGATTAAGTTTACGGATCATGGTGGGACACTTTCTGTTTCCAGTACTTACAACAAAGGTTATGCGGTTATCAAAGTGAGGGACACAGGAATGGGAATCACTTCAGAGGATCTCCCTTATGTTTTTGACCGCTTTTATAAAGCGGATAAATCCAGAAGTCGCAAAAGCAAGGAGTCCAGCAGCGGATTGGGACTCTCCATCGTTAAAAAAATTGTTGATCTTCACGGTGGTATGATTTCTGTGGAAAGTGAGCCGGGGAAAGGTACAGAGTTTGTGGTGCAATTGCCGAGGAAGTAGGCGAACAGGTATATCTGTCAATCATGGTTCATCTTCTGTTCACATAAGCGGTTTATATTATCCATACAAGGTGACGGGGATGGAAATATAAACCCCGTGAAATTGGAAGGAGATGAACAAAGAATGTTTCTTGCCGTTCGTGAGATGAAACATTCCAAATTACGCTATTTACTGATTGGCTTTATCATGACCTTGATCACATGCCTGGTCTTTATTATTTCAGGGTTAGCCAGTGGATTGTCTTCGGATAATGGCTCCTCTATACAAAATATGAATGCAGATTACCTTGTTTTGGAATCGGATGTGGACACACGACTCGATCGATCGGTTCTTTCAGAAGAAATCTTGGATGAGATCCAAGATCTGAATGTTGACGCAGTTCCGTTGGGGCAACAGATGACATCTGTCACTCGCGACGGAATGGATCAAAAGATGGATGTCACATTTTTTGCGACAGATGCGGATGGTTTCTTGGTTCCTTCAGTTGTAAAGGGGAAAGGACTGGACGCGGGTCATCCTGGCCATGTATTGGTGGATGAAAAGTTAAAACGGGAAGAAGGGCTGAAGATTGGCGATGTGTTGAAGGATGAAATTTCTGGAGAAAAATTGAAGGTTGCCGGTTTTACCGAGGGACAGACATTTAGTCACACTCCTGTCATCTATATCACCAATGAAAAATGGGAAAAGATTCAACAGGGTTTTTCCAAGAAAGGGAAGGCAGTGGTTAATGCGATAGCGATTCAGGGAGGAGAGGATACTGTTGATAAGGTTGAATCTTCCTTGGAGAATGTGGAAGTAGTGAGCAAAGAAGAGGCCTTGGAAAGTATTCCAAGTTATCAGGCTGAACAGACATCATTAAATATGATGATCGCTTTTCTGTTTGTCATCGCTGCTTTTGTACTGGCTGTATTCTTCTATGTGATTACTTTGCAAAAAACACAGCAATTTGGTGTTTTGAAGGCGTTGGGAGCAAAAACGGGTTATCTTGCCGGCAATCTGATCGGACAGGTGATTCTTTTGTCTGTCATCAGCATTGGAATGGGTGTAGGTTGTACGTTTGGCATTCAGAATCTGTTTCCTGAGGGCATTCCTTTTACAATCAGCAACCAAATGCTTGTACAATATTCCCTTCTGTTACTGGCTGTAGCTGTATTGGGCTCACTTTTATCACTATTCCGTGTAGTTAAGGTAGATGCCATTGAAGCGATTGGGAGGGTGGAATGATGGAAGAGAAACTGCTTTTTCAAGAGATAAGCAAAGTATACGGGGATGGAAATACGCAAGTGACCGCATTGGATCATGTAACCTTTGGAGTTCAGGCAGGGGAGTTTGTGGCGGTGGTCGGTCCTTCCGGCTCCGGAAAGAGTACATTTCTGTCCATCGCCGGAGCTCTTCTGTCTCCATCAAGCGGATCGCTGTTTCTGAATGGACAGGATCTTACCGGTTTATCATCCAAGCAAATGACCCAGGTACGGCTGAATCATATTGGATTTATTTTCCAAACATCCAATCTCGTTCCGTATTTGACCGTATGGGATCAATTAATGTTAATCGCTAAACTGGCGAAAGTAGATAAAAAACAAGCGGGTGAAAAGGCAGATCAATTGCTCAGTCGATTGGGTTTGGAGAAACGAAAACATCATTATCCTGAAGCATTATCCGGTGGTGAGCGTCAACGGGTCGCTATTGCACGGGCTTGGATGAATGATCCGGAAATTATCTTGGCGGATGAACCGACGGCCAGTCTGGATTCCCAAAGAGGGAGGACAGTGGTGGAAATGCTTTCGGAAGAGGTTCATGCCCGAAAAAAGGCCGCGATTATGGTGACGCATGATGAACGGATGTTGGACTTATGTGATCGTGTGGTAAACATTATGGATGGCAGGCTGATTGAAAAAACGGCCACTGCCTGAGTTGACACCTTTTATCTGAGCCTTTTGATGGGATAATGGGCGAGGTTCATGGTATGGCACAGTGCAGTGGGGGAGGGAGATTTCTGTCTCCGTTCTCTTTTCTCCCGCAAAGAAGCGGAATGGGTTCACTTTATCTCCTCCGGTCCCAACCAGCAGCCAGAATATCCGCTAAACGGTTGGGACCTCTGGGAGTTCCGCTGGGTCGTCGGAATCGGAAAAGGATGATCCACCGGAAAACTCCTTCATTTCGAATATTGTCTTTGTCATCAGTCTGGCCCTTTGTAATTGAACAAAGGGCTTTTTATTGAGTACTCAAATGTTCTTTGCAATGGAGCTTGAAACAATCATTGACATCCCTTTGACAAAAACAGAGGAAAGGGTTAGAATTTGATCATACACAAATAATGTTCGAAGGTGATCGAATGAAAAATTATTCATTGAGAATCGAATATTCTCCCGTCTATGAACTCATATCCAGTTTTTATGCTTATATCAACAAGAAAGAGTTGAAGTTTTTCAGTCTACACAATAAATGGAGAGAGGAAACGAAAAGTAAGCTACCAAATAAATATGCTGATGAATTAGAGAATGAACAGTGGGAGGTATTACATCGAACCGTATTGCTTGTCTCTCAGTGCCCCGATAAAGAAACGGTTGAAGGCTTTTTAAAATGGTTTGGACAGCTACCTGCTGGAGAACTGTATGAGCGATTAGTACCATGGGTTCAGTCCATTCCACTCAACTTGGGAGAAATTAGGGATCGAAGTTTTTATTTGTTATCAGAATGGAACGAATACTACTTTCAACACTTTGATTCCCTGATCTTGTCCGATCTCAAAAGAGATGCAGAGCATAAAAAAGAAAAGGCTAACGAGATTGCACCGATTGATCTGATTGAACAGGTAACGAATGGAATCCAAATTGAACCGACGGAGCATTTGCAACACGTTGTGCTTGTCCCTCAATTCCACTGCCGTCCCACAACCATTTTGGATTTCCATAAAGGAATGGCCACATGTTTATACCCGATCAAGGAAGTATCAACCATACAAAATCCAAACGCAGATTTGCTTCAACTGACTACAGCTTTGGCTGATGAAAAGCGGCTTCGCATCGTGAGGTTTATTGCCAAAAAACCTCGTACATTGACGGAAATTCATCAGCATATCGGATTGGCCAAAAGCACTGTTCATCATCATCTAATGACTTTGCGTCGGGCCGGTATTATCCGCAGTCATTGTGTGGGAAGCACCACGGTTGCCTATTATAGCTTAAGAGAGGTTTTTATCGATGTACTGAATGAGAAAGTAAATCGTTTACTTTCGATTTAAGAACAGGTGATCGGATGAATAAAATAAGGGTTTATCTTAAGGCATACCACCCAGTCGTTCATATTTTGCTCGTAGGAACGGTCTTTATTAGCTTAACCAGCTCAATGAGTGTCCCTTTTCTGGTGATTTTTCTCAGTGAGACGACGGATATTCACTTTGCTTTCATTGGAGTGATCATCGGTGTAGGAGAGCTGGCGGCTGCTTTTGGTGGCTTTATCGGGGGCGTTCTTTCCGATTTTTTGGGAAGAAGAAAGTTGATGATTTACTCATTGATCATTCAGTCTCTAGTTTTCATTGGGTTCATTTATAATAAGAATCCATTGTTTTTACTTATTTTGAGTACGGTCAGCGGTCTTTCGACATCTTTTTTTGTAACGATATCCAAAGCGTTGATGGGAGATTTGACTCCAAAGAAACTCAGATTCAGGGTTTTTTCTAATCGATATTTGGCTGTCAATCTCGGTTATTCAATCGGTCCGATGTTAGGGAGTTGGCTTGGACTGGGTGGAAGTGCATTTGCTTTTTTACTTACTTCCTGTACCTATATGCTTTATGCGATTTCACTGATTTTTATCTTCAGGAAATGGAGAAGCAAAGCATCCATTCGTTCCGAAGAAGAAAAAGTGAATATCGTTCAGGCATGGAATATCTTGCGCGGAGACCGAGTATTGTTTCTATTTATTCTGGGGGGAATTTTGTTAACTACGGTTCATGGACAGATGTCCGTTCCGCTTTCTGAATACTTAAAAGAAAATATAGCGAAGGGGGTAGAGCTTTTTGGTTTGCTTATGAGTGTCAATGGGATGACTGTCTTGCTGTTTCAAGTACATCTCACCCGATGGTCCGAACGGTATAGTTTGTTTCAGCGAATTGCCATGGGAAGTGGATTGTTTGTAATCGGGGAACTAGGATTTGCCTTTTCTGCCGGGTGGTTTGGATTTATCATTGCGATGTTTATCTTTACAGTTGGAGAGATTCTGATCGTTCCAGCAGAATATGCGCAAATAGACCAAATTACCCCGCATGGAATGAGAGGGACCTATTATGGGGCACAAAACTTCAGTGTGCTTGGAAATTTCGTGGGACCTTGGCTTAGTGGGCTCTTACTTTCAAGCTATGGGGGACGTATCATGTTTATTTTTATGGGGATCATTTCGGTTGCCAGTCTGTTTTTTTACTGGAAAGGAAAACAACTTTACAGCAAAAGAACAAGTGCTCAATTGGTAAGTCAATCGATGTCTACTAAATGAGGAATAAAATGAGAGGGGGTGGGTTTTACTAACATTGAGGCGCAAAGAGAAAGTGACCGTGAGTTGGTGATTACTACTTTGAATCAGTCTCTACAAAATGTCTTTTCACTGAAATGAGATGTAGAAAGGAACCGGCTTCTTTCCATACAAGATGATTGTTTGCAAAACGGAATAACGGATCGGAAAACTCCTTTGAGTTGGGATTTGTAACTGGGGATGTTCAAATCCATTGTACACAAAGGAGTTTTTATATTCCTGATATTTAGGAAATTTCATAAATCGGTTACATTCAGTCTTTCCCCTGTTTTCATCATTCGTACGTCAAGGGAGTATTGCCTGGATCGGGAAAGCAGTCTGTCGATAAGATTGTCGGTCTCAATATAATAGGGCGGATTGTGAAAAGTACCAAAATGGATCGGAATCATCGTGTTCACATCAAGCAGGTAAGCGGCTTCTACTGCCTGTTCTGGTGACATGGCTGCTTCAATAGCACTCTGCTTGTCCAAGCCGGAAACCTTTAGAACTGGAGCATTTACAGGGAGACAGGCTACATCGATCGGTCCGTGCATTTGTCTGATCTTCCACCAGTAGCCGTGCCACAAAGTATCTCCACAGTGGATTATTTTTCTTCCGTCAGCTTCGACAATCCAGGCGATCTGGGGTGTTCCAAACCCATCCACTGAATAGGTTGCAGTAATGACAACATGATCCTGTTGGATGCTTTTTCCGGTCTGCATGCCAATGACATTGGAAAAACCTGCTTTTTCAGCGACATGGACGGATTCTTCAGGCATAAAAAGAGGAATGTCAGCGCCGAATGCTTCCAAAATGGAGGTTGGTTCAAAATGGTCAGGGTGAATATGTGTAATTAGGATAGAGGATACATTCTGAATATCTGACAGCGGAACAATGGGTTCGCGAGGCGTTCCCAAGAGAGTCTGTCCAGCAGAACGGTCCGAAGTTGCAGGGTTTCCCAATGGATCAATCAAAAAAGACATTTGTTTGGTCTGTAGCAGGATACCTGCCCACGGCAATTTTTGCAATCTCAAGTTAACAACCTCCCATGGGGATAAATGAGATAGGTTAATTATAAAATACTAAATATTATAAAACAACTAACTATACAAAATTAACTATATAGGTTATGATAAAAGGAACAGTGAAAAATTTTGCGAGGTAAAAAATGAGTAAAACATATAATCAACGCTGTAACATCGCAAGCACACTTGATATTATCGGAGATCGTTGGACGCTTCTGATCGTTCGCGAACTGTTTCAGGGTTTCAGCAAGTTTAACGAGTTAAAACAAGCATTGCAAGGGATCTCTCCCAATATTCTTTCGGAACGGTTACAGTTTCTTGAAAACGAAGGGATTATTCTCTCTAGGCTGTACAGTAAGCATCCTCCCCGTTTTTCTTACGCATTAACAGATAAAGGAAAGGAGCTTCGTCATGTTCTCAATGCCCTTGCCATCTGGGGGCAGCAGCACTTGGATCACCCATATTCGAAAGTGGTCCATTCGAAGTGTGAACAGGAAGTAGGTGTAACCTATTACTGTCCCCACTGTGAAATGACATCGGATGATCTGCGTTATGTGCAAGTCGAAAGAAGTGATTGACCAACCGGAGGGGAGCGAAATGAGCGGTAACATTTGAAAGGGAATGCTACTCTATTAGAAAACCACTACTGAATACTGTATTCAGTAGTGGTTTAATCTTCAGTCTGAAAGCAGGATATAGCTTCTTCGTTTTTAACGTTATCCATCGATATGACTGTTCACAAGGTCGATCAAACGTAATGCCTGCTGAACGGTTAATTGGTTTTTTTGCGTAATTTCCGATCTGCGTGGAATGGGTTGAAAGCTCCCTTCGGGATCATGCAAGGTTTTTGGCAAGGAAACGGGACTGAAGGTTTGCCACTGATCGATCCACGTTTGGGGAATTCGTTCTTCTGCGAGGGGTTGTCCAGTCATTTCTGCCCACAGGTAGGTCCAGGCTCTGGGAACAACTCTCCAGATGTCATAGCCGCCACCTCCCACAGCAATCCAACGGCCGTTGCAATATTTGTGAGCCAGTTCATGAATGATTTGAGGGACTTCACGATAGATTTTCATGGTGGTGGACAGGTGTGTCAATGGATCGTAATGGTGGGCATCACACCCATGTTGGGACAGGATGACATCGGGTCTAAAGCGATCTACCGTTCGGGGAACAGTCTTCCGAAAGGCATCCAACCAGGATGCATCTTCTGTAAAGGCATCCAGGGGAATGTTGATTGAGGTCCCAAGACCATGGTCATGTCCCCGCTCATATAGATTGCCTGTACCAGGAAAGAGATAGCGGCCAGTTTCGTGAATGGACAGGGTGAGAACGTCGGGATCACCGTAGAAAGACCACTGAACCCCATCTCCATGATGGGCGTCCGTATCGATATAGAGTACACGGGCTCCATATTTTTCGCGTATATGGGCAATCGCGACAGAGGCGTCATTGTAGATGCAAAAACCAGAGGCTTTTCCTCGAAGAGCATGGTGCAAACCCCCGGAAAGGTTGAGCGTATGCTCCGCTCGGCCGGACATCACTTCCTCTGCCGCCGCTAACGTACCTCCGGCAATTAAAGCGGATGTCGTGTGCATACCGGGAAAAACGGGATTATCCTGTGTATCCAAACCGTATTTTTGCAGTTGATTGCAGGAGACTTGTCCACTGTCCGCTTCTTTGACCATTGCAATATAATCGCGGTCATGAACACGAGTGAGCTCCTGATCCGTTGCCAATCGAGGTGCCAGAATAGCGTTTTCATCCAGCAGGTGGAAGGAACGGATCAAGTCGAGCGTTAATTTCAGTCTTTTGTTGTTGAAGGGATGACTGTCGTTGAAACGGTAGTGAAGAAAATCTTCGCTGTATATCAATCGAACTGGGTTCATGTCATCTCCCCTTGATTGGGGCCGGAAAGGTGTTGTGGCCAGAGGACACGGTGTCCGGCCCGGTTGATATCCCGGACAATTTTACTGAGATCCTTGGCTTGAACCCGGAATACAAGGTTGATCTTGCCCTTGGCAGGATTTCCTTCGACCAGTACGCTGTTGATATTGACTCGATGATCGCTAAAGATGTTGGCCACCTGAGCCAGGATACCGATCTGGTCTTCCACTTCCACTTCCACATGCTGGCTGGGGTGGTTCACTCCGAAAATCTCCATCAGACGGTGAAGGATATCTGTTTCCGTTAAAATTCCTACCAATCGATCTCCTTTAAGAACCGGCAAACAGCCGATTCGGTTTTCATAGAGAAGGCGTGCGGCATCCTCCAAAAAGTCGAGTGGGTGAACTGTTATGGCCGGGGCAACCATTATTTCGGAGACTGGGCGTTTCAATAGCTCCTGCAGTTCCTTGGGAGCGAGCGTAGAGGGGGAGGCGCTTCGCAGATCACGGTCGGTAACGAGTCCTACAAGTTGGTCTCCATCGATGACAGGAAGATGACGGACATGGTGTTTTTTCATTTGTTTTAGGGCTTCCTGGATGGAAGTACAGGGGGTAACTGAATAAATCTTTGAGTGCATGATCTCTTCTACGAGCATGATTCGTTCCTCCAATTTTCAGATATTTAATAAAAAAAACGGGAACGAAGACGAAGACGATCAAAGGTTTCAATGGATTCTGCTGGAACATTTTTGCCGATACGGGCCATCAAACAATTGGCGGGATGGGCAGTAATTTCCGGGTCATCGGTGGCAAACCACTCCAATCCGGCAGAGGACATTACCTTTTCCATGATATCCCGGTATTCCCAGATGGAAAGACCTGTTCCTTTCAGATCCCAATGCCAATAGTATTCTGTGGAGATAACAATATAGTTTTCCATAAAGGAATCCATAAAGGCAGTGTTCAAAAGGGCACGGGCAACGCCATATTTTCTGTACGGAGCAGCCACCTCAATGGCCCCTAGTTCCAAAAGATCCTTCATATTGCCCTCTGACCAGTATTCAAGCGGGTCTGGATAAAGAAAAGTAACATAAGCAACAATCTCTGTTGCCTTTCGGGTGATGATGATCCGTCCTTCGGGAAGCTGGGCGATTTCAGTGATGGCTTCCTGTTGTTCCCTTGGATGGCGGAAGGCGGTGAGCCCAGGGTGAAAGGAGTGTTTTTTTAGAGATTCCGGTGATACAGGTCCTTCCACAATCAGCTTTCCCTTGTCGGTTTGCAGGATTGTTTGATGATATTTCTTCTGATGCTCCATGGCAAATGATGCCACCTCCATCCGGGGCTGGGCGGTAATGTCCATATCATTTAGCATAATGTTATCACAATCCATTGTTTAACGATGGGTTCAATTATGGAAAAACAGTAAAGATTGTATTCCCTCGCAAGACTGGCAGTTTTCTGATACAATAAAGCAAAAACAGGTAACAGGGTAGTCTGGATCAGCGATGATTTTTCCCATAGTCTGAATGCGCTTTCATCTCATGCTTTTACAATAAGAGGAGGGAGTCTGAAATGAAACAGATGCAACCCCTAAAAGTGATGACCCAAGATAATAACCTGAGCTCTTACGAAGATACCTATAACAACTTTGATTGGAAAGAGGTTGAGAAAGCCTTTTCTTGGTACGAAACCGGAAAAGTGAATGCAGCTTATGAAGCGATTGATCGGCATGCGGAGTCAGAACGGCGCGACAAGGTTGCTCTTATTTACAGTGATGCCAACCGGGAAGAGCAGTACACATTTGAGAAAATGAAAGAGCAATCCAATCGCTTTGGAAACGTTCTCAGAAAAATTGGCATCCAAAAAGGGGATCGTGTATTTGTTTTCATGCCCCGCAGCCCGGAATTGTACTTCAGTTTATTTGGTATTATCAAAATCGGAGCCATTGTTGGACCGCTTTTTGAAGCGTTTATGGAAGCGGCGGTACGTGATCGTCTGGAAGATAGTGAAGCGGTTGCTTTAGTGACAACTCCCCAGCTTCTGGAACGTGTTCCAGTGGACGAATTGCCTGCTTTGAAGCATATCATTCTGGTTGGAGCGGAAGAAGAAAATCTCAAGGAAAATACCTACAGCTTTGAAAAAGAGATGTCCACTGCTTCACCTGAACTGGATATTGAGTGGGTGGACCGGGAAGATGGAATGATTATGCATTACACTTCCGGTTCCACTGGAAAGCCGAAAGGTGTTTTTCATGTTCACAACGCGATGATTCAGCATTACCAAACAGGGAAGTGGGTGTTGGATCTAAAAGGGGATGACATCTATTGGTGCACGGCTGACCCAGGTTGGGTGACGGGAACTTCCTATGGGGTATTCGCTCCGTGGCTAAACGGAGCAACGAATGTTATTCGCGGTGGACGGTTCAGTCCTGAAGACTGGTACGGTACCCTTGAAAAATATGGTGTTACCGTCTGGTACAGTGCTCCCACAGCGTTTCGGATGCTTATGGGTGCGGGTGCGGATGTGGTGAATAAGTTTGACCTGTCCAGCCTCCGTCACATTCTGAGTGTCGGCGAACCATTAAACCCTGAAGTGATTCGATGGGGATTGGAAACGTATAACCGCCGAATCCATGATACTTGGTGGATGACAGAAACGGGTGGAATCCTGATTTCCAACTATCCCTGCATGAAGATGAAACCCGGATCTATGGGCAAGCCGTTCCCAGGGATCAAGGCAGCGATTATGGATGATCAGGGAAATGAGCTCCCACCATACCAGATGGGTAATCTGGCCATTCAGGCTCCTTGGCCATCAATGATGCGGAAAATTTGGAAAAATGAAGCAAAATATAAGGAATACTTCCGTATTCCGGGATGGTATATTTCCGGGGACTCCGCTTACCGCGATGAGGAAGGGTATTTTTGGTTCCAAGGTCGAATCGATGATGTCATTAATACTTCCGGTGAGCGGGTCGGTCCCTTTGAGGTGGAAAGTAAGTTGGTTGAACACCCAGCGGTGGCGGAAGCAGGTGTGATCGGAAAACCGGATCCAGTCCGGGGTGAGATTATCAAGGCATTCATTGCCCTGCGCGATGGCTATAAACCTTCTGATGAATTGAAGGAAGAAATTCGCAGCTTCGTCAAGAAAGGACTGGCGGCCCACGCTTCGCCCAGGGAAATTGAATTTAAAGAAAAGCTTCCAAAAACCCGTTCCGGAAAGATTATGCGTCGCGTATTGAAGGCATGGGAGTTAGATCTTCCCACAGGAGATCTGTCCACTATGGAAAATTAAAAAGCAGTTGCAAAAAAATTGGAGCCCCCACAAGTCCTATGTTTGAGACCGGTTGGGGGCCGAGGGATCCGTTTTAATTTCCTTCGCTGTTTTCGTTCTCCATATTCTTGGTGTGCCCCTTTGGGCATGCCTTTTTTATGGAGAACGTTTGGGGGTGTTTAGGATTGATGGAATTCCATCTTCCGATTCCACTCCCGCTATGTCTACAGCACGAATGGTGTAATTTCCGGCTGGACCGGAATAGGACATTCTCTCCTGAAGCTGGATACTGGCTACATGTTTTCCGTCACGGTAAATCCGATAACCAACCACGGAGTAATCACCTGTATGGTTCCAAACGAGTCGAACGGCGTTGGGTTCAGAAATGGCGAAAACCTTGGGTGAAGTGGGTGTTCCCATGCTGGTTCGCGGGTCCCATTCCATGGGAAGCGTTGTTCCCTTGTAATGTTGATAACGTTCCTTTTCTTCTTCCGGAATTCTAAGACCTATTTTCTTTTCCGTTAAATCCTTTGGGGTTCGAGGATCGGCCAAATATTCCTTTCCTTGAAAGGTGACGACCCGTTCTTCTCCATGTAAGAGACAGATTTCATCAGGAATCTGGTTAACAGGAAATACCTCCATTACGGTACTTTTTGCTGATCGGCAAGCGTCGGTGGCGATTTGGCCGGTTATTTTGCAAATCTCCTGTTCTTCCAGCCCCTCCGGTCTCGCAAAATCCACCTCCTTGGGAGCCAGGTCAGGTCTTGTTTGGATGGCGGACCGGAAAACACGGGACCAGACGCGCTTGGCTCGCCTGTTGTTCGGAAGCGGATGATTCTGATCATATCCCACCCATACTCCGAGGGCCATTCGGGGAGTGTATCCTATAAACCAGACATCATATCCTTTTTGGGTGGTACCTGTTTTGCCGGCAAGGGGGGTTCCGGGAGTTTGGCTTTTCACCCACCGGCCGGTTCCGCGTTTCATGACATCCTGTAACATGTCTGTGACAAGCCAGGATGCTTGTACAGATAAGATTCGTTTGGATTGGGATGGATGTTTGTAAACAACGTTTCCTTGAGGGTCCTCAATCCAATCGATCAGATGAGGTGGATGATAAACGCCTTTATTTGCCAACATGGCATATCCTGAGGTGATTTCTTCCACAGTAAATCCACGGGTGAAACCACCAATCGCGGAAGCTTCTCCATCTTTCGGATCAAGGGGAAAATCAAGCTCTTTCAGGTAGGAGAAACCTTGATGAATGCCGATTGTGCGAAGCAGTTTGATCGCTGGGATATTGAGAGACCATTTCAGGGCTTCCCGTGCGGTAACCGGTCCTTGATATCGGTTGTTATGGTTTTTATATGTTTTATTGTCGCTTCCGTTGGCTGTCAATGGTTCATCCACCAGGATGCTGCCTGGTGTAATGTAATGTTGATCCAATGCCGGTCCGTAATCGAGAAGAGGTTTAATGGTGGACCCAGGTTGTCTCCTGCTGTTTAGAGCATGGTTTATCTGTGCTTGGCCAAAGTCTCGTCCGCCCACAAAAGCGAGAATTCCACCGGTACGAACATCGATCAATGTAACCCCCACTTCTTCCAATGCATGATGAATGGTCTTTTTTCGGTTTCCTGATTGCACCGTGTAGGTAATGGGGGAGGCATATAAGTGTTCATCTTGGGCTGCTTGGTTGATGGCTTGATAGAGCCTGGAGTCCAGCGTGGTATGGATTCGATAGCCCCCCGTCAAAATCCGTTTTCGATATTGTTCCAGTGTGGTTCGATAAAGTCCCTGCTGGCTCAAACGTTTTCCATCAAGGCCATCTGCTTTCATCAATGCGATGGCGGCTCTTTCTTCCACTGCTGACATCAGAAAGGGATGACGGGAATAGACATTTCTTTTTTTCTTTTTGGCCAATGAGGATTTCAAATCAAAATGCAGAGCTTCCGCCTCGGCCTTTGCTGTGATTTTTCCGGTTTTCCGCATTCGGGACAGGACGGTTTTCATCCTTTTTTGTCCCGCTTCAAAGGTTTGCTCCTTAAAGGGGTGAAAGGCTGCAGGTCGTTGAATCATCCCTGCAAGGTATGCCGCTTGGGCGAGGTTTAAGTCTTTGGCATCTACAGCAAAAATCCCTTGTGAAGCAGCCTGTACTCCTAAAAGGTTTCGTTGGTGGCTTCCTTTTCCAAAAAAGAGGCTGTTCAGGTAGAACGTCAGGATTTCATCTTTGTTAAACAGCCGCTCCAACCGTAATGCAATCCCCACTTCTTTGATTTTTCGTTCCAGAGCTTTTTTTCGGTTTTCAAGGATGACGTTTTTTACTAACTGTTGAGTGATGGTGCTTCCCCCGCTGGCAACTGTGCCCTTGGTGATATTTTGATAGGCGGCCCGAAGAATCCCCCGGACAGAGATACCCTGATGCTGATAAAACTCATGATCTTCTGTGGCAATCAAGGCATCGATCAATTTTGGACTGACCTCTTCTTTTTTCACCCATTTTCTGTCTGCGTCCGTTCGCATTGCTCCGATCAAGGACTGATCCTGATCATAGGCATAACTGGTTTGTGTCCAACTGTTCATTTGTTGTTGAATGGTTGCCTTGGTCTGAGTGGGTTCCTCTTTCATAATAGAGGCCATATAGCCAACTAGGAGACCGGTTCCTGCAAAGGTACATATTATAAGGAAAGTGAGCAAGAATACCCCAGTCATAAAGATACGTCGGAACCATTTAAGGTAAGGTCGGGTTGGTTTGCGATTGGAATCAGAAGGATATTTCCGTTTCATCCTTGATAACCCCCATTATTTTGGGTAAGATGAGTTTGTTAACTGCTATATGATACAAGCCCAAAATCTTTCAGGAACGCAGTGGATACTGTTTCATATATATTTTTCAGGCAATGATCAGGTCAAAGTAGTCAGACAAGGGTTTTTTCAGAGAGCTGGTGGTTGGTGTAAACCGGTAGCCCTGTCCGGATGAATTACAGCTTGTGAGCCTTCGTGCGGAGACTGTTATGTCAGCGCGCGACGGGTGAAAGTCCCGTTATCCAAAAAGTGGCAAGCTTGGTTACAGCTTTCAACAAGGGTGGTACCGCGGGCAAGACAACCTCGTCCCTTACAGGGGTGAGGTTTATTTTATGGAAAATGTCCCTTTTTTAACAAAATGATTGGCAGGTGAAGGAGCAATGGAACAAAATCAAGCGCTTACTGCTGAACAGGAACGAAAAGTGGAAGAGCAACTGAAGATTATTAGCCGGGGAGTTGCAGAGATCATTCCCAAGGCAGATTTGGAGACAAAAGTAAAACGCTCGATTCAAACGGGAAAACCATTAAAGGTTAAGCTGGGCCTGGACCCTTCTGCACCGGATATTCATATAGGACATACGGTGGTATTGAATAAACTGCGTCAATTTCAGGAATTGGGTCATCTTGTTCAGTTGGTGATCGGAGATTTTACAGGAATGATTGGAGATCCGACAGGAAAGTCGGAAACCCGGAAGCAGTTGACTGAAGAAGAGGTAAAGAAAAATGCTGAAACCTATACGGAACAACTCTTTAAAATCCTGGATCGGGAGAAAACGGAAATCCATTTTAACAGCAGGTGGCTCAGTCCCTTGGATTTTGCGGCGGTCGTTGAGTTGGCGGCCAAAACTACGGTAGCTCGGATGCTGGAACGGGATGATTTTGCCAAACGCTACAATAGCGGGCAGGCCATCAGTGTTCACGAGTTTTTCTATCCCCTGATGCAGGGGTATGATTCCGTCGCTTTAAAAAGCGATATTGAATTGGGCGGAACGGACCAAACGTTCAATCTGTTAATGGGACGTCAATTACAGCATCAATATGGTCAGGAAGAGCAGGTGATCCTCACCATGCCTTTGCTGGAGGGGCTGGATGGGGTAAAAAAAATGTCCAAGAGTCTTGGAAATTACATTGGAATTGATGAACCGGCACGGGAGATGTATGGAAAAGCAATGTCGATCCCTGATGAATTAATGATGAAATACTATGAACTGGTAACAGATCTAAGTTTGGAAGAATTGAATCAGTTGCAGCAAGGACTGAAGGAAGGAAGCATTCACCCCAGGGACGCCAAAATGAAACTGGCCCATCGATTGGTGGAAATGTATCACAATAAGGAAGCCGCTGATGAAGAGGAAAATTATTTTCGGCAAGTCTTTCAAAAGAGGGCTATACCGGAGGATATACTGGAAAAGAATATACCGGAGTCAGAGTTGGAAGACGGGGTGATCTGGGTGGTTCGTCTTCTCAGCTTGCTCGGTCTTGTTTCTACGAATGGAGAAGCCCGTCGCATGATAAAACAGGGAGCGGTAAAAGTGGATGGAGAGAAAGTGTCTGATGTGGATGCTCGCATCACCATCCAGGATGATATGATCATCCAGGTCGGAAAGCGAAAGTTTGCCAAAGTGAAACAGGGTTGAGAGAATATAGATCCGGATGGCAAAAGCGACCTCAATCAATGTGAGGTCGCTTTTATTTGTCACTTGTATGCATTCAACCAATGAAAGGGTTGGATTTCATCCAGTGTCTTGTAAGTCAGGTCTCCATTCTGTGAAGATAGGGCAGCTTTTACTTTGGGACCCCAGTAAAACAATCTTTCCTGACAAACCCCACAGGGCGTCAACACCTTGAAAGGAGACATTTCATCATCACGAACCACACAAATGGAATGAGTGATTCTTGTGTTCAATTTGTGAGCTTCCAATATGGCACCTGTTTCGATACACAATTCGGTTGAGGCATTGATCACTTCCGGTGCTACACTGGTTAAAATCGTTCCGTTTTCGGTGTACATTGCTGCTGCCCCACCCCAACCTTTCGGATATCTTCTTTGAATCAGTTCAATCGCAGCTTGATATAAACGTTGTTCAATATCCAATATTCCTCCTCCTCTGAAAAAACAATTTGCATGTTTAGAACGCGGGTGGTCAAGGAAAATGGTTATAAACTAATGATAAAATCCCCCCTGCCTAACTACACAGGGGGGACAAGACAAAAGGTGTCCTTCTTTTGAGACGAAGGTTGCTTACCTTTGTTTTTAATTACCG
This sequence comes from Melghirimyces algeriensis, assembly GCF_900182565.1. Classification (GTDB taxonomy): domain Bacteria; phylum Bacillota; class Bacilli; order Thermoactinomycetales; family DSM-45169; genus Melghirimyces; species Melghirimyces algeriensis. The sequence goes on from NZ_FXTI01000004.1 coordinate 63,783, forward strand.
GGAGTAGAACTCAACGATTTGACGCTCGTTGATTTCAGCCGGAAGTTCTTCCCGTTCCGGAAGACGGGTGTATGTGCCTTCCAATTTATTTTCGTCAAAACTCAAGTACTCAGGAAGGAAGTTGCGCTCCTCCAGAGCTTCCTTGATGATGGTCAGGTTGCGGCTTTTTTCCCGCAGACCGATGACATCACCAGGTTTCACTTGGTAGGAGGGACGATCCATTTTCCGACCATTGATGGTGATATGACCATGAACGACCAATTGGCGGGCCTGTGCACGGGTCCTGGCGAATCCGAGACGGTATACCAGGTTGTCCAGACGGGATTCCAACAGCTTCATAAAGTTCTCACCGTGAACCCCTTTTAACTTGCCGGCGCGCTCAAAAAGGGAACGGAATTGTTTTTCATTCATTCCATACATAAAACGCAACTTTTGTTTTTCCTGAAGTTGCAAACCGAATTCAGAAAGCTTCCGTCGCTGATTGGGACCGTGTTGTCCTGGTGGATAGGGGCGCTTCATTTCTTTTCCGGTTCCGGAAAGAGAAATTCCCAAGCGACGGCTTAGTTTCCAACGAGGTCCTGTATAACGTGCCATTTATAAAGTTGCTCCTTTCTTTTCATGCATGCAGTTTATGTCGCAAAACAGGGGATGACGACCCGCTGAGGTTGCCCACGCTTTCCGGATAGCGGCGAAAAGAGGGACACTTCAGGGGAAAAATCAGCCGCTGTCCCTGAAGGCGGATCGTTGAGGGTGACGTTTCACCACCTGACTTGCTGGGCTATCCTCAAGTTCCCTTTATGAAAGGAACAATTTGAGCCATACAAAACCATATTATCTTGAATCAGAACCGGTTGTCAATGTGCACCTTTTACCGGTTGGGCTAAGAGATAATAAATGGGGAAGCCCTTGGCGACAAATTTTTCTTCATATTCAGTTGCAATATTTCCTTGTATATAGGGAGAATTGTAAAGATCGCGGGTGTACTCCAATATACGGAACCCCGATTGTTCCAACTCTTCTACGGAAAAGTCGAAAAGCAATTCATTATCCGTTTTCAGCAAAATGTGGCCGTCTGCCTTCAGAACGTTTTTATACCGCTCAAGAAAGCTGTGATGGGTGAGCCGTCGTTTGGCATGTCGTTTTTTCGGCCAGGGGTCACTGAAGTGGAGATGGATTTTGTCCACTTCCCCCTCATCAAATACTTCATCCAAATGGTTGACATCCATCCATAAAAAACGAAGGTTTGTACATTCCGTTTTATCTGCTTTTGCGAGGGCTTGAAGGAGAACTTCTTCAATTCGTTCCACCCCGATCCAATTCACATGGGGATCGGAGATGCAGGCATTGGATATAAATTGTCCTTTCCCTGTTCCCAATTCTAGATAGATCGGATTCTCATTTTGAAAAAGTTTCTTCCATCTGCCTTTGTAACTGACTGGCTCCATCACAACCCTGGGATGTTCACAAACCGCTTTTTTGGCATAAGGTTTTCGTCTGATGCGCATGGATTTCTCCTTCTCCTTTGTTTTTGGTCTCAATAGTATAGCCGATTTAATGGCTATACAGGGAAGCGATCTGTATCTTTATCGATCATGCCTTCGACTGTTGAGAGTGTCAAATATTCGTCAGCTTTGAACAGCAAAACTGTTTTATAATGAAAAATAAGGAGTGAAAAGGAGGACGAAATCAATGAAATGGTTAAAGTATATTTGGATGTTTTCATTATGCTTTATCTTGGTTGCCTGTGGAAATTCCCTCACTCAACCGAGTCTGGAGAGTGATTTAGAGGACGCCGTCTTAAAACTGGAAAAAAGCAAAGGGGGTGGACAGGGAAACGGGATTTTACGGATGAATTATGTCACCCGGTTTTCATGGGATCAGTTATTTATTTTTGGTCCGGGAACCTCCTTAGATAAGATGGAGCAGGCTTTGGGTTTTGAATGGCCTGATGGTGAAGCGTTAGCCGCCGACCTGAAAGAAGGCGAAGATCTCCTTGTTTTTGTAAAGGAAGACAAAGTGGTGCGTTATGTACACTTTAAAGGAACACAAGGGGATTTTGCTGAGTGGCCCAAATCTTTGTCTCCTTCCCATGCTGTCTTTCAGGGTGTAAGCGAGAAGGGAAGTATGGTGATCCGACCGGTCAGTTCCTTTGAGTGAAGGGTCCGGGGTTATGGATTAGCGGGTTCGGCAAACTCTGAAGAAAGGAGACCATAGATGATCAAATCGTCCGTTCCCCGTGCGGTTTGAAGGGCTTCCCGCAGGATTCCTTCTTCACGGAAGCCGGCTCGAATGGCCACATGCCGACTGGAGTGATTGGTTGCCTCAGTCCGGATTTCCAACCGATGCATCCTATGCTCTTGGAAAAGATAGGATGCAATCCCTTGAACAGAACGGGTGACGAGACCCCGTCCGGTTTGATCGCGGGAAAGCCAGTATCCTAGCTCCGCTACTTTGTTGAAGTGATCCATTCGCTCAACCGTGATGGACCCGATCAATACGCCCTGATTCCAGATTCCAAAGTGTGCTTCATGGCCTTGGCTGAAAGAGGTGAGCGAACGTTGAATATAGCCTTTGATTCCGTTTATATCTCTTATTCTTCGTATCCAGGGAAGCCACGGTTCCAAGAGCGAGCGGTTCTTTTCTATCAGGTGAAATAGGGCGGAGGCGTGATGTGACTGAAATAAAATCAGATATAGGTTTTCTCCAGCCTGTATGGTAAGGTTCATGGTGACTCTCCATTTCCGGCTTTTGGTTTAGTTTTTTACAGAATTTACAGCTGTATGCCCATACTGAACGGAAATCAATCGAAATTGGACGATAGTCAAAAGGGGCTTGGTTTCGTTAAGATAGATATATTACGGATGGGGAGTGTGGCATTGTGCCGCGATGGGTGAAAGTTGGCCTTCTGATCTGTCTGGTCGGATGTATTCTCTTTTTTTTGAGTCAGGAGAATGGTTTCTCGGCTCTGAAACCCTTGCTTGGATTTGATAAGAAATACCGGATGGAGGAATTTTTGCAGGATCAGCATGGAGTTCCCCGACTGAGAAGTTTAGTCGGACAGGATGAATTCAAGAAATATATTAAGGATAGTCCATATCTACTGGGATACAGTTATGATGGAACCTATGTGGCTGTTATGGTTTATGATCCAAAAGCAAAAGCGTATCGCATCAATCTTTTTCATACGGGAAGGCAAAAAAGCGAGGAGACCGTTTATGCACCGCTCAAGCAACCGAGTCAGCAAACAGAAGCTTCTGAGTCCAGTGTGAAACATCCAAATGCACAAGAGGAGCTCTTGTCTCTGACTCAAGAAATCCTGGACCTGGGTTATCAGATTAAAGTTCCTTCCAGCCCTCGTGAGGTTCCGGTGAATGAATCAATTGCGGTAAAAGGAGAGAAGCCTTGGGAAATATCAATCAAACAGGATGACCGTTTTGCTGTTTTAACCGCTCAGCGGGGAAAAAATCAGTGGGAGTTGGTTCGGTTTCCATTGGAGGAAGATGAAGTGCTAGCCCCCCGCTGGTCGATCAGCTCGCCTCCTTCTCCCGGAAATAAAGTGACCGTAATCGCCGGAGCACGTTCATCCAAGCGAGGATTGCGATCGCTTGTTTATACCATTGATCCTTCTCTGTTATCCTCCAGCTGGTCGGAAAGTCATTTAAATGAACGATTGACAAAGGTGTTGGGGAAATCGGCCCGAATTGTACATAGGGGAGAGATTGAAAACCGCCAGGGACCTCAGTCCATTTTGGCTGTTCAAGGTGGAAAAACCTTACCCTCTGATTCAAAGGAAATATTGTATCGGGGAATAGTGGACCGATTTGTCCTGTTGGATCAGAAAAAGAATGTTTATTTTAAAGGGACACCTGATGGTCTGGTCGGGAAAAAAGATCACTTTTTGGACCCTTCTCTTTCACGGAGTGGTAAAGCCCGGTTTCGATTGTTACTGATTGGAAAAAAAGTAGACGGGGAATCAGTCCGGATCTTAACAGTGGATCAATTGAATGGTCAGGGACAAACGATTAAAACATATGAATTGAAATGGAACGTGGAAAAAAAGGTGTTTCAATGGATAGGCAAAGGGTGAAATCATCAAGGAGGAAAAGGGTATGGAGACAGAGATCTTTCTGATTCGGCATGGACAGACACACTGGAATAAGATCAAGCGTGTCCAGGGGCATCAGGATGAGCCCTTGTCTCCGGAAGGGATGGAACAGGCCCGGCTTTTGGGGAAGTTTTTGAGAAGTGTTACCTTTCATGCCATTTATTCCAGTGATTTGAAGCGTGCGGTTCAAACAGCGGAACAGGTAGCCACAGGGAGAGATCTGTCGATACATACTTCTTCTTCTCTTCGGGAGCGATGTATGGGAGAGTGGGAAGGACGTATGCTCGAAGAAGTCAAGGAGAAGCATTCTGATGATTGGTCGACTGTCTGGTATATGGGTGGAAAATATGGAGTGGAGGCTGCCGAAAAGATTCGGGCTCGAATGTTGGCTACATTGGATCACATTGTTCGCGAGCACACAGGACGGCGCGTCGCTGTCATCAGTCATGGAGGAAGTATCAACACCGTATTACAGGCGATCAGTGGTGGACTTTACGGTCCTGGGCGCAACCGGATTCAGAACACATCCGTTTCCCATTTGGTGCATCATTCAGATACGGGATGGCGTGTGGAAAAAGTGAATGATGTGGCACACTTGAGGTCAGAGGGGACCTCCATATAATGATGATACGATTCCGGTTCGTTGATCGAGCCGGCTTTTTATTGATAAAGAAGGTTATTCCATTTTTTGAAGGGAAACGTGATATACTATAGGAAATAAATCAAGAGAGGACCAGAGATGGATTTTATTACTATACTGTTGAGTGTTTTATTTATACTAAACTTGCTGTTTGCTGCAATTGTAATCTTTATGGAACGAAGAGATGCCAGCTCGACATGGGCCTGGTTGTTGGTGATGTTTTTTATTCCGATTTTGGGATTCATTTTGTACCTTATTTTTGGACAAAACCTAAGCCGCAAACGATTGTTTGACTGGGAAGATATCAATAAGATTGGGATTGAAGATTTGATATCCAAGCAGATTCAATCGTTGAAAGACGGCAGTTTTCATTTTCTGGATCGCTGTGCAAAAGAAAACCGGGATCTTATCTATATGCAATTGATCAACAATGAAGCGGTCTTAACACAAGATAATCATGTAAAATTGTTTACAGATGGAAAGAAGAAGTTTCATGCATTATTTCGTGACATCGAAAGGGCAAAAGAGCATATTCACCTGCAATATTATATTTTTCGTAATGATCGTCTTGGGAAGAAACTGATTCAAACCTTGACCCGAAAAGCGAAGGAAGGGGTAAAAGTCCGGATTCTTTATGATGATTTGGGATCAAGAAAGCTGACGAAACGGGCTTTTCGCCAATTGATAAAAGCAGGGGGAGAGGTAGAGACATTTTTTCCTTCCCGGATTCCGTTTATCAATCTTCGGCTGAATTACCGTAACCATCGTAAACTGGGGATCATTGACGGAGAGATTGGTTATGTGGGAGGCTTTAATATCGGCGATGAATACCTTGGATTAAAGCCGAAATTTGGTTACTGGCGGGATACGCATATGCGTGTAGAAGGAAGAGCGGTCCATGCGTTGCAAACGCGGTTTATCCTGGATTGGAATCAAGCGACGGAACAGCATGAGATTCGGTATTCTGCTGGGCTCTTTCCGGAGTCTCAGGTAAGTGGAAATGTGGCGATGCAGATTGTTTCCAGCGGTCCTGACTCCGAGTGGGAGCAGATTAAAAACGGATATATCAAGATGATCTCTTCCGCCAAGCGTTCTGTCTATATTCAAACGCCGTATTTTATTCCGGATGCCAGTTTGCTGGATGCACTGCGTATTGCGGCAATGTCCGGTGTAGATGTTCGTGTGATGATTCCAAACAAACCGGACCATATGTTTGTTTATTGGGCTACATACTCCTATATTGGGGAACTTCTGAAAACCGGCGCGAAAATCTATATCTATGAAAATGGATTTATTCATGCGAAGACCATTATGGTGGATGAAGAAATCGGATCTGTAGGAACGGCGAATATTGATGTACGGAGCTTTCGATTAAATTTTGAAGTGAATGCTTTTATTTATAATCGACCGACTGCAATGCAAATGGCCTCTATTTTTCGAAAGGATATGGAGCAGTCGCGTGAGTTGACATTGGAAGACTATCAGCAACGTTCGCTGAAGATCCGGTTTAAAGAGTCGATATCCAGGCTGTTATCACCCATTCTGTAAGAATATGAATCTCTATCTGGTTCGTCAAATAAAGGCCGAACGGGTGGTCGTTGTTACCCATGGCGGCCTTTAACGTTCTGTTAAAATACTTCGATGTTGAAGTTGGATTTGAACAGTGGAGTGAGCTTACCAATCCTAATGTGTATGAAGTAGGATGGCCTGATTTCACAGTCAAGCGAATTTGGGAAGAAGAAAAAATCTCATTTTGATGGTTCTTCCTTTGGCACCTTGACTTCCGTGCTCAATAAAAAGGGGTTTTGCAACCGGAAACGGGGATCGTAGAACAGGACCTGATAGGCTTTTTTCGTTTCCTTGACTTCTGTTCCGTAGACGGAGAGGAAACGGGTCAAGGCTTTAGCTTCCCCATTGGAGGCCAGAGCTTTTTTTACTGCGGGATGATTTTCTGTTCTGGTTTTACCTACTTTTTGGAGACCGTTGAGAAAGGAGCCGTCGTAATAGTGGAATTCATCCCCTTTTTGTGCCACCATATGGTATTGGGTAGGCATTAGCGTGGCACTGACAGTAACCGAATCAAATCCGTCCAATTGGGACTTCAACCAGGCTGCGTGTCCTGCTTGAAAAACGATGTAAAGGATGAGAGCGACTCCAACACCCCGAAAGACCCAGGCGGTTTTAAATTTCCGCTTGAGTAGAAAGCCGACGGTAAAAATCAGAAGGATGATCACATCAACAATGGGAAGGATTCCAAGGGAATAGCGCTCTTGGACAAGAGGTTCCAGAAGACCGGTTCCCCAAGTATTGGCCCAATCGGAACCAATATGCGTCAGGGTGGCGACCCAGGCCAGTAACCATGCTTTTCCCCATCGCAGTGATCGATTAAACAAAAAGACAATCGCAACAGCCAGCAAGGCGATCACGGGAGAAAATAGAATGGAATGGGTAAATGCCCGGTGCCAGGTGAGATAAATTTCCGGTCCCATGAAGGTAGTAAATCCTTCAATATCCGGTATTTCCGCACCGACTACTGCAACCGTTGCATATCCCACCTTCTCTTTGTTACTTTCCTCTTCTTTGCTGGAGGCTGCATAAACCATATACCCAAGAAGACCATGCGTCAGGTTGTCCATTGTGGCCCATCTCCTTTTCGATGTTGATTCACGCCACATCAGGCAAATAATGTTTACAGTTAAAAGCCGCGAAGAACCCTCTTCGCGGCTTTTGGCTGTATTTCAAAGACCCGTGGAATGCAGCCAATTCTATTATATCGCAATACAGGGATGTTCAGCAATGAATAGGAAGAAGGGTTATAATACGCAGATATCGATGGGGCACTCTTCACATTGAATGAGGTCTTTTAAGTATTGAATGTTATGAATGAAAATGCATCCGTTGTTTATAGACAGTACCTGATCAGTCTTCCATTTTCCCAAAATTCGGTTGACGCTTTCCCGCGTAGCTCCAATAAAATAAGCTAGGTCCTGATTGGTAAGCTTGATATCGATATAAATCCCATCTTCAGTGGGGGTTCCAAAGGTATTGGCAAGGCGGATCAAAGTGGAACAAAGGGCCCCGGATTTACCATAGAGCATCAGATCGCGCATTTTGGATTGCATAATCCGTTGTTCCAGTGCCATCCAACGCATAAATTCAACGGACAGATCCGGATATTGACGCCACAAATTTTCTAAGTCTTGGAATCGGATCACTCCGACAACTGTATCCAGGAGCGTCAGAGCAAAACATGTACAGTACTGTGTCCCCCAGAAGGCGGACGTTTCCAATAAATCACCAGCCTGTTTCAGAGCAAAGGTTAATTCCATTCCTTGATCGGTAATCTTGGTGACTTGAACCCGACCGTCCACGATTAAATACAGATTATTCGTAAGATCCTGGTCATGAAACAGGTAATTTCCAGCTGGGATATTTTTAATGGTCATGATTTCGGTTATTCGTTCCCGATTTTTAGGCGTTAGATGATCCATAAACCGCTTGGGCTTTTGATTCTGCATTCCACCACTTCCTTTTTTATGGATCTCTTTCTGAACAGTTTGTGACCATTCAGATATTTCATTGGATCGAGAGGATAGATTGTGAAAAAAATCACAGATGCCATTGCGAGACCTGTAATACGCTGTTACTAACCAATTTATCATATCCAAATTGGTTGACGGCAGATTGGATCTGTTTTTGGAAGGGGAATCATCAATGAAAAAGAAACGGGCGATTTCAAGTCCACTTCGTTTTTTCAAAGAGCGGGAACGAATGGCAAATCATTGGAGTGAGATATCTGACCGAGGAAGAAATTGGGAAGAGGTATACCGCAGACGCTGGCAACATGACAAGGTGGTTCGTTCCACTCATGGAGTCAACTGTACAGGTTCCTGCAGTTGGAATATTTATGTGAAAGATGGACTGGTCACTTGGGAGGGACAACGAACCGATTACCCTTCCACTGGACCCGATATGCCTGATTTTGAACCGCGGGGATGTCCTCGGGGGGCCAGCTTTTCCTGGTATTTATACAGTCCCCTTCGTGTGAAATACCCCTATATACGCGGATGTTTGCTTGAAATGTTCAGAGAAGGGATGGAAAAAAAAGGTGATCCGGTGAAGGCTTGGTCTTCCATCGTAGAAGATCCGGAAAAGGCCCAGCGTTTTAAATCTGCCAGAGGAAAAGGCGGATTGGTTCGAGTGACATGGGAAGAAGCGTTGAAACTGATTGCTGCTTCCATGATCTATACCATAAAAAAGAAGGGGCCGGATCGGATTGTTGGATTCTCACCAATTCCTGCGATGTCGATGGTGAGTTACGCATCCGGGGCACGTTTTCTCTCGTTGATCGGCGCCCCGCTGCTAAGTTTTTACGATTGGTATGCGGATTTGCCACCCGCTTCCCCTCAGATATGGGGGGATCAGACAGATGTTCCGGAAAGCAGTGATTGGTACAATGCCGGGTATTTGTTGGTTTGGGGTTCCAATTTACCGATGACCCGGACACCGGATGCTCACTTTATGACAGAAGCTCGATACCGGGGCGCAAAGGTGGTTTCCATCAGTCCGGATTATGCGGAATACGTAAAGTTTGCCGATCAGTGGCTGTCCATCCGTCCAGGAACGGATGGAGCACTGGCAATGGCCATGGGGCACGTCATATTAAAAGAATTTTATGTTGAAAGGGAAACTCCTTCCTTTATTCAATATGCAAAAGATTATACGGACTTTCCTTTTCTTATTACTTTAAAGCCTGACGGAAATGGTTTTGTGGCCGATCGATTCCTTCGGGCCAGCGATTTGGATAAGAAGATGGATCATCCAGAGTGGAAAACAGTCGCGGTTGATGAAAAAACGGATGATCTGGTAACCCCTCATGGAAGTATGGGGTTTCGTTGGGAGGAAGGGGGCAAGTGGAATCTAAAGCCCTTGGATGCAGAAAGCGGGAAAGATGTCAATCTGCGGCTGAGCTTGCTCGGTGTGGAAGATGAGCGGGTGATGGTAAAAGTGCCTTGTTTTGATCCCAAAGGGCGCCGTATTGTGGAACGGACGGTTCCTGTAAAAAGGGTGGAGAAAGAGAACGGATCTCTGCTGGTAACAACCGTGTATGATTTGACTTTGGCTCACTATGGAGTAGACCGGCAACTGGGTGAAAAGGACGAACAGGAACCGGAGAACTGCCCCTATACGCCCGCTTGGCAGGAGGCAATTACAGGGGTGGACCGCGAAATGGCGACACGGATTGCCCGCGAGTTTGCCCAAAATGCGGTGGACACGGGTGGAAGATCCATGATTATTGTCGGAGCGGGAATCAACCATTGGTATCACTCGGATACCATCTACCGGGCCGTTCTCAATCTAGTGCTGATGACAGGGTGCCAAGGGGTGAATGGAGGCGGATGGGCTCATTATGTTGGACAGGAAAAACTTCGCCCGGCAGAGGGATGGCAAACACTCGCTTTTGCCAGGGACTGGACCGCCCCACCACGCCTTCAGAATGGAACATCATTCTTTTACTTTGTGACGGATCAATGGCGTTATGAAGAAACACCCGTTGAAAAACTTGTCTCTCCTCTGGAAAAAGCGCGGTATGCTCATTATGCCGACTATAATGTGATGGCTGCACGACTGGGCTGGTTGCCTTCCTATCCGCAATTTAATCAGAATTCATTGGAACTCTACCGGGAAGCTGAAGAAGCAGGTGCGAAAAATGTGAAAGAAGTGGGATCTTATGTGGCAGAAAAGTTGAAGAAAAAACGTCTCCAGTATGCCATCGAAGATCCCGATGATCCAGACAATTTTCCAGGTGTTCTCTTTGTTTGGCGCGCCAACCTGATTTCCAGCAGTGGAAAAGGACATGAGTATTTTTTGAAGCATTTGTTGGGCACCAGCCATGGATTGATGAATGATGATGAAACGGGGTTGCGTCCGAAAGAAGTGAACTGGCGCGAGAAAGCAGCTGAAGGCAAGCTGGATTTGTTGGTTGATGTGGATTTTCGGATGTCAGGAACCGCTCTTTACTCGGATGTCATTCTTCCGGCAGCGACCTGGTATGAAAAGCATGATATGAGCAGTACGGATATGCACCCCTTTGTACATCCCCTCAATCCGGCAGTGGCACCGCAGTGGGAGTCCCGCTCGGATTGGGATACGTTCAAGTCGTTGGCCAAGGTTTTTTCAGAGATGGCAAAAACGCAATTTGCCGGTCCACAACGGGATGTAGTGGCGACACCGTTGTTGCATGATTCACCGGGTGAACTGGCTCAACCTCTTGGTCATATTCAGGATTGGAGTCAGGGGGAAGTCGATCCCATTCCAGGTGTTACCATGCCTCAGATCCATATAGTGGAACGGGACTATGCCAAGGTATTTGAAAAAATGACCTCTCTGGGTCCCAATGTAAAAAATAAACCGATCGGCATCAAAGGGATTTCCTGGATGGTGGATGAGGAATATGAGAAGCTGAAGCGGTTGTTGGGAACAGTGAAGCGCGGAGCGGGTCAAGGGTGCCCGGACCTCTCCACGGATCGGCGGATGTCAGAAGCGATTCTGGCTTTATCCAGCACGACCAATGGGAAGTTGGCGGTAAAAGCTTGGGAGGCGTTGGAGAAGAAAACGGGACTAACCCTTAAAGATCTTGCCGAAGAGCGAGCAGAGGACCAATTTACATTTGAGAAAATTACGGCACAGCCTCAGACGGTGATTACCTCCCCGGCATTTAGCGGGTCGGAAAAAGGAGGGCGCCGATATTCTCCCTTTACCACCAATGTGGAGCGAAAGATCCCGTGGCGTACATTAACCGGTCGGCAACAATTTTATTTGGATCATGAACTGATCAAAGAATTTGGTGAGCAAATGGCTACATTCAGGCCAACCTTTATGCATGATCCCTTTCATCCTGAAGCGAAACGGCCGGTTGCAGAAGGAAAGGAAATTACACTCAATTATCTGACTCCCCATAACAAATGGTCGATACACAGCATGTTTTTTGACAACCAGCATATGCTTACCCTGTTTCGCGGGGGTCCTACGGTTTGGATGAATGATGGGGATGCTAGGGAAATTGAGGTTCAGGACAACGACTGGATTGAGTGCTTTAACCGGAATGGAGTGGTTGTCGCCCGTTCGGTGGTCTCCCATCGAATCCCTAGGGGGATGGCCTTTATGCATCATGCCCAGGATCGACATATTAACGTACCAGGAAGTAAGCTGACCCAAAATCGGGGTGGGACGCACAACAGTCCGACACGGATTCATGTGAAGCCGACGCATATGATCGGAGGATATGCCCAGCTGAGTTACGGATTTAATTATTATGGTCCCACAGGGAACCAACGTGATTTAAATGTGGTGATTCGAAAGATGAAAGAGGTGGACTGGCTTGAAGATTAAAGCGCAAGTCGCCATGGTGATGAATCTGGATAAATGCATCGGTTGCCACACCTGTAGTGTGACCTGTAAAAATACATGGACCAATCGGCAGGGTGCCGAGTATATGTGGTTTAACAATGTGGAAACCAAACCGGGGGTCGGTTACCCAAAGCGTTGGGAGGACCAAGAACAATATGGGGGAGGCTGGGAACTAAAAGGTGGGAAACCGGAACTTCGTTCCGGTTCCCGTGCCCATCGTCTGCTCAATCTGTTTCATAACCCCTATCAACCTACGATAGAAGATTACTATGAACCTTGGATTTATGATTATGAGAAACTGACAGACAGCCCTCAAAAGCGGCATCAGCCCGTTGCCCGACCACATTCGGTGGTTACTGGAGATCCCATGGAAATTCTGTGGGGTCCCAATTGGGAAGATGATTTGGCGGGAGCTCATGTTACCGGAATGGAAGACCCGGATATGAAGGGGCTGGAAGAATCTATCCGGATGGATTTTGAGCAAGCATTTATGATGTACCTTCCCCGGCTGTGTGAACACTGTCTAAATCCGCCCTGTGTGTCTTCCTGTCCATCTGGGGCGATGTACAAACGGGAGGAGGACGGGATCGTTCTGGTGGATCAAGACGCCTGTAAAGCGTGGCGCTACTGTGTGTCCGGATGTCCCTATAAAAAAGTTTATTTTAACTGGGAAACGCATAAAGCGGAGAAATGCACCTTGTGCTTCCCCCGGATTGAGGCGGGAATGCCCACGATTTGCTCTGAAACGTGTGTCGGTCGGATTCGCTATATGGGATTGCTTCTCTACGATGCAGACCAGGTGGAATTGGCTGCTTCCGTTACAGACGAAAAAGACTTATATCAGGCTCAGCTGGATGTATTTCTTGATCCCTCTGATCCCAAAGTGATCGAAGCGGCTCGGAAAGAGGGGATTCCAGAGGATTGGTTGGAAGCAGCCCGCCATTCGCCGGTATACAAAATGGCTGTAGACTGGAAGATCGCTCTCCCATTGCATCCTGAATACCGGACGTTACCAATGGTCTGGTATGTTCCACCCCTGAGTCCGATTCTGCAATGTTTTGAGGGGGAAGGAAGTGATGCCGAACCGGAAGATTTGTTTCCGGGAATTGATCAGATGCGTATTCCGATCCGTTACCTTGCCAATTTGTTGTCAGCGGGGGATGAGCAAGTCATCCGGACAGTGTTGAAGAAAATGGCAGCGATGCGAATCCACATGCGTGCACGCAATCTAGAACAGGAACCGAAGATGGAATGGTTGTCGGAAACGGGTCTGGATATGGAGACCGTGGAAGAGATGTACCACTTGTTGGCAGTGGCGAAGTACAGCGACCGCTTTGTCATTCCGCCAGCTCATCGGGAAGAGGTGTCCGATCTCATGTCGGAACAGGGAAGTTGTGGTTTGGACTTTGCGAGTGGTCCAGGTTCCTGTGCTGGAATGGGGGATTGGTGATGGATTTAGAAGCGATTCGTCGCGTCTTTCAACTTGCCTCCTTTTTTCTGTTGTACCCTGACCAAAAGTGGTGGACCTCCCTGGACTGGGTCAGGAAAGAAGTGAATGACCTACAGGAATGGCCTGAAGTCTTTTCTTCCTTCAACCAGTTTCTGGACAGGTTTGCTCAGGTTGAACAAGACGAGTGGTGTGCCCGGTATGTCCAGACGTTTGATTTTGGACGTTCCACCAATCTGTATGTAACCTATGCCCGTTTTGGAGAACAGCAGGAACGGGGTTCGGTACTTCTGAAAATGAAGCAAAAATATCGTTTGGCCGGATTGGAACCCACAGAAAATGAACTGTCAGACTATCTACCTCTTATGCTGGAATTTGCTTCGGCTGTAGACGTCGATACGATTTCCGACGTTTTTGGTGAACATGTGGAGACAATTCGTTTCATTCGGGATGAGCTGGATCAAATGAAAAGTCCTTATGTCCATGTGTTGGATGCATCGATTGCTGCTTTGGAGGCTGTGGGTGTTTCATCCACGGATCGAAAGGGGGAAGGGTGCAAATGAGTGGAATGCCGCTGTTTCTGTGGGGAGTGTACCCCTATCTAGTGCTGACCGTATTTGTGATCGTGTTGATCGTTCGCATGAGAAATGATCCCTTTGGTTGGACATCCAAGTCCAGTGAATTCCTGGAGAAGAGATGGCTTCGTTGGGGCAGTCTGCTGTTCCATTGGGGAATATTGTTTGTTGTTGCCGGGCATGTTGCGGGTCTGTTAATCCCGATACAGTGGCATCGGGGAATGGGCATATCGGATGAAATTTATCACGCCATAGCTGTATGGGCAGGAAGTTTGGCCGGCTTGGCGGCGGGAGTTGGAGCATTGATCCTCTTGTTTCGCAGATTGCTGGATCGCCGTATCCGCGTAACCAGTACCCCAGGGGATCTGTTGTCCATTGTCATGATTACTCTGGTAATCATGACGGGGATGACCGCAACTCTCTTCAATGGTTTAGATCATTCCGGATTTGATTACCGCGAGACCATCAGTCCCTGGTTGCGAGGTGTCCTCCTTCTTCAACCAGATCCGTCATTGATGGAGACCGTGCCGATCACCTTTAAAATCCATATTGTGTTGGCTTTTGCTCTGTTCGCACTCTGGCCCTTTACTCGGCTGGTTCATGCGTTCAGCTTTCCGCTCTGGTATTTACGCAGAAGTTATGTCGTTTACCGACGTCGAGGTCATCGCCCTTCTTCTCAATCAATGGAGAAAAGCGTTACCCACTGATTTCCAATGAACGAAACGGAGGGTTTATCAATGGAAACATTGAAGGGACGGACGTCCGCACTCTGGTTTTCCACAATCGCTATGGTTGTATCCTTCGCTGTTTGGGCCGTTTTTTCTCCAATGGCCAATACATTGCAGGAGATATACAGATTAAGTGCTACGGAAAAAAGCGTTTTGGTTGCCACGCCCGTTTTGCTTGGTTCCATCATGCGGATTCCGCTTGGAATTCTAACCGATCGGTTTGGAGGCAGACGGGTTTATACCCTGATGATGCTGTTTCTAACCCTTCCCATGGCGGGAGCGGGATTTGCTGATTCTTATGCAATGCTTCTCTTTTGGGCCTTTTTCATTGGGATGGCAGGGACCACATTTGCGATCGCCATCGCCTATGTTTCTCGTTGGTATCCTCCAGAAAAACAAGGGCTTGTTTTGGGGATCACTGGAATGGGAAACTTTGGGACGGCCGTTGCCGGTTTTACAGTTCCCACCATTGTGGCCTCACTCGGTGTCTCATGGGCATTCTGGACTTGGGGGATTTTGGTGGGGATGATGGCTCTCCTTTTCTGGTTGGTGACCCAGGATTTGCCCCGGCCCCCAAAAACCCGTACCTTGAAAGACGCCTTATCCGTTGTCCAAATCCGTGATACATGGGTGCTTTCTTTCTACTATTTCCTCACGTTTGGAGGGTTTGTCGCATTTGGGATCTATTTACCCACGTTATTGCAGGATCTGTTTTATCTGACGCCTGTAGATGCGGGACTTCGTGCAGCCGGTTTTGTCGCCATCGCTACCTTTGTCCGTCCGGTAGGGGGATATCTGGCGGATCGGTGGGGGGCTGGAAAGGTTTTGACCGCCCTGTTTGCCGGAATTTTGAGCTGCGCTTTGCTGATCAGCTTTTTTACAGAAAATATCATCGCGTTTACCTTAGGCTGTCTGATTGGTGGTGTGATGCTTGGAGCGGGAAATGGAGCTGTCTTTAAACTGGTTCCTGAAGTGGCACCCGAACAGACGGGAGCGGTAACAGGGATTGTGGGAGCAGCTGGTGGAATCGGTGGATTTTTTCCGCCGATCCTGATGGGAATGGTAAAAGATATGACTGGTAATTACTTTCTTGGATTTGTTCTGTTGGCGGTTTATGCGTTGATCTGTCTCATTATGAATAGGCGTTTGTATGATCGTCACCATGGAAATGACTCCCAGATAAAAGCAAAATGGGGATAGAGGATAACCATTTGCTTGAAAAAACGATGACAAAGTGGTGAAGGCTTCAACAAAAAGAAGTGGAAACAGTCCGCTTCACCTCCTCCGGTCCCAACCAGCGGACAAAATATCCGCTAAACGGTGATCTCCAGGGGTTCTGCTGGGTCGTCGAAAAAGAATACTTCACTGGAAATTTCCCTCTTAATTACCTTTGTCAGCAGTCTCACGATGCCAATCGGCATCGTCTTTGTTTATCGTTATCTTTCTGGGACTGCCAACTTTTTAACCGTTAAGTAAGAGGGTTGATTCGTTTTTTGTTCAATCCGGCATTCCACTCCCAAGGACTCCAGTTGTTCTTGGAGGGAATCGGAAATCTGATTGACAGGAAAGGAACAGCTGTCCCCAGGGTTTGCACGTTGAAGAAACTGAATGATCCTGGCAACCGCTCCACAAGGGTTTTGCTCGCTTGAGCGGATGAGATCGGCTTCCGAGGGCAACGATGAAGAGGCTTCATATTGATCCGGGTGCTGTCGGTTTTTATGAACAAATGTGGTGATCCAGTGCTCTGTTGTCACTTCTTTGGAATGACCGCCATACCCTTTCATCTCCATCAGGCTGATTAATGGGTATGGCTTAAAGGTGGTATGGAGAATAAATGTTTGGTGCTCCTGCAACTGTTTAACGCTGTCCATGATCTTATCGAACGGGTCTTGTCCATTTTTCAGTTCCATACGAACATCTAATTCCAGCCTTTCGGATTGATTGGTGAAAACCATGATCTTTCCCCTCCTTTAAAAGGTCCTGCAACTATCTTACACGTTATGAGGCATATATTTGTGATTTTTTTCACAAAAATGGTGTGGCAGATTGATGAACCTTTCTCCATTGTGCTGTTCATCACAGCTTCCCCTTTTCATTGTTACCTATACTCAAATGGAAAGCAAAACCATTCCTAAGGGGGCGGGGGAAATGGAAACCCGGTTGAACACTCAGCCGCAGAAAAAGCGGCTGTCCATTTTGAAACAGTCCCTGATCCTGACATTGATTTTTGGTTTTTCCGTGTTGCTGTTGGGAGGCTATTGGATTTATGAGTCCAAAGCTCCACGACCGACGGAGGTCGTCGATCCGTCTGGCGAAGTGGTAATGACGGTGGAAAGTATCAAAGGCGGGCAAGCGGTTTATCAAAAATACGGTTTGATGGATTATGGCTCGGTGTTGGGGCATGGTTCTTACCTAGGACCGGATTATACAGCGGAGACATTACACCTGATGGTGGATGGCATGCGGGAGTATCATGCGAAGAAAGATTTTCAGCAATCCTTTAAGGAACTGAATCAAGCGGACCAGTTGGTGATTGCTGAGAAGGTGAAGGAAGAGATCAAGAAAAACCGATACAATTCGGATCAAGACCGCCTGACGTTGACTGCATCCCAAGTATACAGCCTGGAGAAGATCCGGGATCATTATGCTGAACAGTTTACGGATGGAGACGGGTATGGGATTTTGCCGGGGCTGGTGAAGGAAGAACATATGCCTGTTGGTGTGCGGGCATGGGTGGCAGAAGGAAATCAATTGGAGCAAATTGCGGATTTCTTTTTCTGGACAGCTTGGCTGTCGGGAACGGAACGTCCTGGAGAGGATCACACATATACAAACAACTGGCCCTTCGATAAGGAAGCCGGAAATGGAATGGATTATTCGGCCGTATGGTGGAGCGCTGCCAGTGTGGCTCTTCTGATCGGGTTTGTTGCCTTGATCCTCTACCTGTATCAACGATATCAACTGGATATGCACGATGCCTATGAACCAGGGAAGTTTCCGACATTTAATCTAGATCGGATTCCTGTTACAACAAGTCAAGTGAAGACGGGGAAATACTTTGCGGTTGTGGCGGTTCTCTTTTTGATCCAAGCCACCTTTGGGGGATTGTTAGCCCATTATTATCTGGAGCCAGACAGTTTTTACGGTTTGGATCAAGTGGCAGAAATCATGCCCTTTAACATCGCAAAAGGTTATCACTTGCAACTGGCCATTTTCTGGATTGCAACGGCTTGGCTGGGAATGGGGATCTATGTGGCTCCCTTGGTCAGCGGGCGTGAACCTCGAAGGCAAGGCCTTCTTGTGGATATTCTGTTCTGGGCTTTGGTGGTTCTGGTCTTTGGCAGTATGATTGGTGAATGGTTAGGAGTAAAAGGGTATCTTGGAAACCAGTGGTTTTTATTTGGTCATCAAGGATGGGAATACCTGGAGTTGGGTCGTTTCTGGCAGTATCTGTTGGCGGCAGGAATGGGAATTTGGCTGGTCATTGTCTGGAGAGCACTGAGAAGCTCCTTGCGAAGTGAATCAGACAAAGGCGGGCTGGTTCACTTACTATTCTATGGGGCGATTGCTGTTCCGTTGTTCTATGTTTTTGCCTTTTTGATCAACCCAGGAACCAACATTACCTATGCGGACTACTGGCGTTGGTGGATTATCCACTTGTGGGTGGAAGGTATATTTGAAGTGTTTGCGGTGATTGTGATTGGCTTTTTAATGGTTCAAATGGGACTGGTGACAAAGAAATCCACCGTTCGTGCCCTTTACTTTCAGTTGATTCTCCTTCTGGGCAGTGGAGTAATCGGGACGGGTCACCACTATTACTGGATTGGAGCTCCGGAAGCCTGGATTGGGTTGGGTGCCGTCTTTTCCGCACTGGAAGTGATTCCTCTTACGTTGTTGATCTTGGAGGCCTATGGACAATATCGGGTACTGAAACAGGGAGGCGTTCACTTTCCTTACCGGGCGTCCTTCTGGTTCTTGATCTCCACGGCCATTTGGAATTTAGTGGGTGCTGGGGTTCTCGGTTTTCTGATCAATCTCCCGGCCGTTTCCTATTTCCAGCACGGTTCTTGGCTGACCCCCGCCCATGGTCACGGAGCATTGATGGGCGTATATGGGATGTTTGCCATCGCGGTATTGCTGTATACGTTGCGAAACTTGGTAAAACCGGAGAAATGGAATGATCGGATCTTAAAGGTTTCCCTGTGGGGACTAAATCTGGGATTGGCAGGGATGATCCTTATTACGCTGTTGCCGGTAGGAATGATCCAATTGGAAACCTCCTTTACCCAAGGGTTTTGGGTGGCGCGTGATCCTTCTTTCTACCAGGACGGTATGGTCCGTCTGTTTCTATGGCTGAGAATGATCCCGGATGTGGTCTTTTTGCTCATCGGGGTGGTTCCACTTGTCTGGTTTTCTCTCCGGGCGATGTTTTCTCTCCGAAAGCCTGAATCACCCAATGGATGAAATTTATCTCATTACCTGTGATCGGAATCACTGTTTTGGTTTAATTGGTATGGAACAATAAGGGCGGAAGGGTTGGTCTTGGTTTGAAACAGTTTCTCTACGTTTCCATGTGTTTATTAAGCAAAGTGAAGACGGAATCAGGCCCATGCTACATTGCCTTGCGATTCTCTCAGGAGGGGATATGAAATGAGTGTAAAATTTAACGGAAATGAGCCCATCGGAGATATTGTTACCGTCTTTCCCCACGCGGCGGACCTCTTTAAAGCGCATGGAATTGATTTTTGTTGCGGTGGACACCGCACTTTGCAGGATGCACTTCAAAAAAGCAGTGTGGATCAGGAACAAATGCTGGCCAAACTAAATGATGCCTATGCAGAATGGAATACGAATCATCAGGAAGTGGACTGGACTCAGGCAGATCTTAGCCGTCTGATCGATCATATTGTGGACGTACATCATGCATATACGGTGAGAGAACTTCCTCTGATTGAAGCCTGGATGTCCAAAATTACCAAGGTCCATGGTCATCGTCACCCGGATCTTTATGAAGTGAAGCGTCTGTTTGATGAAATGAATATGGAATTAAGTTCCCACTTGGTAAAAGAAGAAAAAATCCTCTTTCCATTGATTCGTCAGTTTGAAAAAGAGGCATCGTTGCCTATTCTGAACCAAGTGATTGTCATTTTGGACAAGATGGAGGCAGAACATGATGAAACGGGAGAGAACTTAAAGACGATCAGGAAAATTACCAATGGCTATCAGGCACCTTCAGATGCATGTCGGAGTTATCAAGTGACTTATGGAAAACTGGAGGCTTTGGAAGAAGACCTTCATCGACATATTCATCTGGAGAACCATATTCTCTTTAAACGATTGCGTGATCAACAGATGTCGGATGCTGAACGTGCTAACTAACTGACTGCAAAAGAAAAGAAGCCGAATTTTTCCGGCTTCTGAGGTTCATGACAAAGTGGTGAAGGGGAGATATCCGTTTCCGCATCTCTATCCTCCAGCAAGGAAGTGGAAGGAGTCTGCTTCACCGGATATCCCCCTCTTATTTTCCTTTGTCAGCAGTCCATAAAAAAAGAAGCCGGGTTTTTCCGGCTTCTTTTTTTATGGACTGCTCAAGTGCTCATGAATGAGCTTCCATGCCCCATCGTTATCTTTTACAAAAACATTTGTTGCTCTCCCACGACCCGAAACAAAATTCCCTTTATGATAACCTTCGTAATGGTAGGTATACGTACAGGTTGCCGAGTTTTGATCCGTAACGAACCAACGTACATCCGTTGCTGAATACACTTCATCTTGAATCATATCCCAAGCATTCTTAAAATAGTTTTCAATTTCTTCGATTGTTGTACAGGTTTGATCTGTAAACCAATATAATGCCTTTTCGTGCAATACTTTTTTTACATTTGCAAAATCATGTGTATTTGTCGCTTGGATATATTCATCTAGAGCCTTTTGATAACCCATATTGACCCTCCTTCTTACAATTTGGACTGCAAAGGTATGCCTTCCACCCGTCCAACCATCATCACCCAGCACATGATCCCCTGATGACCATCTATAACTTACCAACCCCCATTTGTCCTCTTCTCCATTTTCCAATTCTGAGAAGGGGAATAAAAAGAGATGGCACAAGCCATCTCCTATAGATATAACATCCTTCTATGGGTATTGGAGAACATTTTTTGACTTAATCAAGTTCAAATTCAATTCCATCTTCGCTGATTTCAATTTCAAAATCACCAATTTCAATTTCCAATTCTCCGTCTTCAATTTCCACTTCAATCTCATCGTTTGGGTCATTTACCAAGTAAATCATGCGGAATCACTCCTGTAACTTTTGGTTAGCCAGTTGATGAATGTTTTACGAGTGTTTACCCGTTATTTTCATACTATCAAAAGCTTATCAATATTAAAAGAAAGGGTTTTCTTTTTGTGAATCACCAAGGGTTCCCCATTTCTGAAAAAATAGATAATATGGGATTAAACGTTGATAGGGAAAAGGTGATGTTGTGAACTCCCTTGAACAAGTACTGGATGCATATAAAGCGTGTAGGAATTCCAAGGAGATGATTGAAGCCGCTTTTGAAAGTGCCTATGAAGGGATTATCATTACCGATCCCAAAGGGTTTGTGCGAATGCTCAACCAGACCTATGCGAAGTTTTTACAGGTGAACGTGGAAGATGCCATCGGCCGCCATGTGACAGAAGTGGTGGAAAATACCCGTATGCATATTGTCGCCCGAACGGGTGAAGCGGAGATTGCCCAGATACAGAAACTGCGGAACACAAATATGCTGGTACACAGAATCCCCATTACCAGAGATGGTAAGGTGGTTGCCGTGGTAGGAAAGGTGTTGTTCCAGGATGTAGGTGAATTGCATGCCCTTTCCGCCAAGGTACTTCAACTGGAAGAGGAATTGGATTACTACAAGGGGGAGTTGATCAAACATCTGGGGGTCAAATACGGGTTGGAAGACATTATCGGACGCAATCCAAAGCTAAAAGAAGTAAAGGCTGTTGCCCGGCGTGTGGCCCCCAGCGACTCCACGGTTTTTATCGGTGGGGAGAGCGGAACAGGGAAAGAATTGTTTGCTCATTCCATCCATCGACTGAGTCGCAGGAGTTCAGGGCCGTTTATCAAGGTAAACTGTGCTGCGATTCCAGAAACACTGATTGAATCGGTGCTGTTCGGATATGCGGAGGGCGCTTTTACCGGTGCGGTCAAAGGAGGGCGGAAAGGGAAATTTGAAATGGCGCACCGGGGAACGATTTTCTTGGATGAAGTTGGAGAATTGCCCGTAACCATGCAGGCCAAGCTGTTGCGGGTATTGCAGGAAAAAGAGATTGAACCCGTGGGAGCTGTTCATCCGATAAAAGCAGATGTTCGGGTGATTGCGGCCAGTAACAGGGACTTGGAAGAGATGGTTCGGGAAGGCCAGTTTCGGGAAGACCTGTTCCATCGGTTATATGTTATTACGTTGTTTGTTCCATCGCTTCGGGAACGCTCTGATGATATTCCGGAATTGGTGATGCATTTTTTGCAAGAGCTGGCTCAGGAAGTGGGGGTTCGTGTAAAGGGAATCGATCCGGAAGCCATGGAGTCCTTGTTTCACTATGATTGGCCGGGAAATGTAAGAGAATTAAAACATGTACTGGAACATGCTTTACATATGATAGAAACAGATCAAATTCGGCAGGAGGATTTGCCTGCACGTATTGTGGACGGAAAAACAAAAAAGCGCTTTCCCTCCACATTGAAAGAAACGGTAGAGAAAGCGGAACGGGAGGCAATCCTTCGTGCATTAAAGGTCAATAACGGGGATCGGGAGCAAACGATCCGCATGCTGGGGATCAGCCGGTCTGGATTTTATCAAAAAATGAAAAAATATGGAATAAAAGGGTAGGCATAAATGGAAGGATTTTGATAAATAAGGTGGGTTAAGTACATACTCTAATCAATTCATTAAAATTTCGTCGTTCAAGCTTCATACGAGGTATAAATACAGATGGATTAAGACAAACATTCGTAGGTTGTCTTATTTTTTTCTTGTCTTGGTGTCCATATTTTTGGATGAAAGTCCATAATATTGGACATTTTTTCTGTCTTTTTCATGGCTACTTTCGTTTCGAATTCTATTTCCGTCCAATATCTTGGAAGTGGTCAACGAGGCATGGGCCAGGATGAATTGGTACAATATTTGCTCTTTTTAACGGGTGTATTGAAAATCGCAGAAAGGGGGAGATCGTAGTGGATGTTCTGGGTATTTTTATTGCATTGGGCTTGTTGATGTTTATGGCATATCGTGGTTTTCCTGTGATTCTCTTCGCTCCACTTTTTGCTTTGTTGGCGGTATGGATGGCAGGGTATCCTCTGTTGCCAACTTACACAGAGGTATTTATGGCGAAAGCTGTGGGGTATGTCAAGCTGTATTTTCCCATTTTCTTGTTGGGGGCGGTATTTGGAAAGGTGATGGAAGACAGTGGGGCGGCGCGTTCCATTGCAAAAGGTCTGACAGGAACATTTGGACGGAATCAGGCGATTCTCGCTGTTGTACTTACCTGTGCCATTCTGACCTATGGAGGGGTGAGTCTGTTTGTGGTGGCTTTTGCCGTTTATCCCTTTGCTGCCGCTTTGTTTCGGGAAGGAAATATTCCAAAGCGGTTGATTCCGGCGACGATTGCCCTGGGTTCATTTACATTTACGATGGATGCCTTTCCAGGAAGTCCGCAAATTCAAAATATCATTCCTACCTCTTACTTTAAAACCACAGCCTTTGCTGCACCTATTCTGGGAACGGCGGGTGGATTGTTTGTAGCAGGTTTGGGTTTGTGGTGGTTATACCGACGAAAAAGCCAGCTCATGAATCGCGGGGAAGGATACGGGAAGCATACAATCAATGAACCGGAGGTGTTTGAAGCAGAAACCTTACCTTCTGTTTGGCTCTCTCTGATCCCCCTTCTGCTTGTTCTTGGCGGGAATGCCCTGTTTACGTATGTGGTGTTGCCCGATTGGTATCCGGAGTCCGTGATCCAACAGTATGATGGGTTGGATATCAAACAGGTGTTGGGAATCTGGTCATTAATTTTGGCTCTCCTTTCAGGGATTGCTTTTGCTGTGTTGATTCGCTGTATCTATTGGAAGCAAAATCGGGAATTCCTAAAGGAAAACGGAACAGATTCAACACTGAACCTGTCTCGGACACTGACTGCGGGAGCAGCCGGTTCTCTTTTGGCAATTATGAATACAGCTTCTGAAGTGGGATTTGGGAATGTGATCGCTTCATTGCCTGGATTTAAAACCGTGGCCGATTATTTGTTGCATATGAATGCCAATCCGTTAGTCTCAGAAGCCTTATCCATTAATATCCTCGCCGGAATCACGGGTTCGGCTTCCGGTGGAATGAGTATCGCTTTGGATACCATGGGAGCAAAGTACCTGACATGGGCTCACTCTGTGGGGGTGGACCCTGAACTGTTGCATCGGGTCGCTTCCATGTCAGCAGGAGGGATGGATACGCTCCCCCATAATGGCGCGGTGATTACACTGCTAGCGATTTGTGGCTTGACCCATCGTCAGTCCTATCCGGATATTTTTGCGATTACGGTCATTAAGACATTGGCTGTTCCAGGGGTTATCCTGCTGGCTTTTCTGACGGGTTGGGTGTAAAACAAAATCAGTAAAAAGGGTGAACGGGATGAAAAAACGTACGGTTTTGGTGACAGGAGCGGCTCAAGGAATCGGGTACAGTATCGCTGAGGCTTTTGCCGGAGAAGGGGCTCACACAGTGATTGCCGATTTAAAGGAAGAGGAGGCCATTCAGGCTGCACAGCGGATTGCAAAGGAGACGGGAGGCGATGCAGCTGGTTATGGTGTGGATGTGGCGGATGAAGAGCAGGTAAAAGGGTTGATCGATCGGATCTCGTCTGACTACGGAGGAATGGATATACTCGTCAACAATGCTGGATTGCAGTATATCGCCAAGGTGGAAGACTTTCCCCTTGAAAAGTGGAATCAATTGATTGGTGTCATGCTTACCGGACCGTTTCTCTTGACGAAATATACGGTTCCATTAATGAAAAAACAACGGTATGGACGGATTATCAATATTTCCTCCGTTCATGGAAAAACGGCATCTCCTTTGAAAGCAGCCTATATCTCCGCCAAACATGGAGTGATGGGCTTGACGAAGACTGTTGCATTGGAGACAGCAGAGTATGGGATTACCGTTAATGCAATTATGCCGGGGGTGGTGAATACTCCACTGGTTCAAAACCAACTGGAGCATTTGGCAGCAGAAGAGGAAATTTCAAAAGAGGAGGCTTTAAACAAACATTTACTTCATAAGCAGGCTCTGAAGCGCTTTATCAAACCGAACGAAATAGCATCGTGTGCCCTCTATCTTGCTTCCGACGGAGCTTCTTCCATAACCGGAGAAGGAATCAGCGTTTCGGGAGGATGGTAAGGAAATAACCGCTGACAAAAGGTCAGCGGTTATTTCATGAGATTTGCTGTCGGTTTTCCAAAGTGCAGGTTTATGGTACTGTGTATGGGATGGTTCTATGAATGATGTGGAAAAGAGGACAAAAGATATGACACTGGAAAAACTGTTGAATGAATTGAACGATTTAACATCAGATGAGTTGGCAACCATACACAAACAAATGCAGGCATTGAAACGGACGCGTGTAAGTCCTTTGGCCTACATTGAGGAAATGATGAACTTTCAGTCCCTGGGGGTTGAAGAAGGGACAGAAGTATATAGGCATCAAATGTACGTTACGGATGAGCTGAAAAACCGATATCAAATGTTACACGGGGGGATCATGGCTACATTTATCGATACAGCGATGGGTTCCACGGTGTTTCAAGCAATGGGTGAATCCCGCCGTTCGGTTACGTTGGATCTGAATGTGAGCTTTCTGAAACCGGCGAATAAAGGGTGGTTAACATCTTATACAGAGGTCATTAAAAAAGGAAAAACCATCATTGTTCTGGAAACCAAGGTGAAAGATGAACAGGGAAAGACGATCGCTCGCGCAGCAGGTACGTTTTTCCGTCAAAGCGAATCATCCCCGGATCGGGGAGTGGAGAAACCGTATAAGATCGCAGCCAAGGCTATTATTTTTGATGAGGAACGGGTGTTGGTTCTCCGTAAATCCAAAGCGGAACGAAGCGCAAAAGATACACATGGTTGGGATTTTCCCGGTGGCGGATTGGAGCCGTCCGAGCCGTTGATGGAGGCACTCTACCGGGAAGTGAAGGAAGAGACAGGGCTTCAGATCAAGGTGGTGGGACCGGCATACATCTATGATGATCTTCAGGATGAGAAGCATCTCATTATTATCAAGTTTGCATGTCGAGACCCCGTTGGAACAGTTGAGTTGAGCGCAGAACATGATTCCTTTCAATGGACGGAGTTGGAAGCATTGCATACCGCTCCCTATCCGGAATGGATGAAAGAAGAGATCCGCCGGGCGTATCGAATCTATATGGAGTGAACTAAGGGGTTTTCAAAACCCCTTAGTTGATCGTGGATCAATCAATATTTTCCTGTACAATCCAGGAGAAATCTTCTAGATATTTTTGATCATTGTCTTCCCGCTAATCTGCCTCTTATTTTCCTTTAAATCAAGAGTTTGTCTGACATTGTTTCCCCTGTTGGTTTTTGAAATGTGGTCAATTTCTTTCACGCCACGATCCGTTGTTGAGTTTCGGGATCAGTAAAGATTCTTTTTTTCAATGCTGGTTGCGGAAAATAAAAAAATATCTTGAAATTCAAGGTACATCTTTCTTGCTCACCCTACTGAACATTCAAATATTTACCCCTATAATTACTCTCTACCACATATCAAAGCATTTTTGGGGAAAGCCAAAAAGGTATTTAAACCCTTGATTTGAGTGTCTATAAATTTCTCGGATGGTATCCCCAGGATAGGTTGCAATATAGATCTCATGAGATGGGGCTCGATCATGACAACCTGAGATGCTTAAGTTACCATTTTTATAAATGATCGCATCATAATCATAATCAATCGCTGGAGAGGTTAGCTCACTGTAAGGGATTTCAGCTTCATGCTCCAGTCGATAACTAACATTGTCACTACCAACGTGTTTATAATCAAGACGTATATTTTTGTTATCCGCTCTGTCCCTAAAAAGAAGTCGTTTATGTTTATTATAAAACGTTGATGTGCCTATTCGTCTTCTGGAAGAATCAAATCTTGTTCCTTCAGGATGAAAGGTAACAATCATATCTGTTTGGGTTCTGTACGATCCAAAGAAATTAAACCCTCGATTATCCCCACCAAAGTAATAAACACCGTCAATATATTTACTAACCCTTCTGTAAGGGTTCTTAACAAGTTTATTTGGAATGAAGGTATTGTAGCGAACCATGTAACCTGGAGCATAGACGGGTGATTGGATCTTGGCTTCAGATTCTAAATTGGTGGACAAGGTTTCAATGTATTTTCCAACGGAATAATCTGTGTAATAAGTATGTGGTTCATCTTCTTTTTTTATTTTAATCCCTTGCTTCTTGGCTTTTAATTGCACTTCTTCGATTTTCGTTTGGTGAAGCTTTTTTTTACCAAGAATTTCATAGCGATATCTCTGTTTGGGTTTTATTTCGGTGTCAGTGAAAAAATTGGTCCTTGTTTCCCCGATTTTTTTACCATTACGAAAGACATCATAAACTCCATCACTGTCAGGAATGTGTCCGGACCAATTTAACTTCACTGAGTCTATACTTACTTCAGCATTTAAGTAGACATTTGCAGCATCGTTTTTATATTTTTCTTTCATTATCTTTTTTTCCTTAGGATTAGGAGGGGTTGCAATATATAACACTACAACATCATTAACCTTTCCGGAATCGTTTTTGTTTACAACCTTTACTTCGTGACGATATCCAGGTTTCAGTTTATCAAGGGAGAATTCTTTTCCTTTACCTTCCCATATTTTTTTGTCATCCATAATAATTTCTACAAATTGCCTATTTTCCCATTTCAATTGTATTTTTCCGGCATCATATTTACTGTGTTTTACTTTAAACTTTGGATTGGCAGATAGTTCTCTATGTACGAAGAAAGTAGTAACAGCTAGACACATTGCTACAGTAACTATGAGTAGCTTTCTCATGTTAACCTCCCGAAAAAGTTGTAATTTTCCTTTTAAAAGCATTATAATAGTAAATGGTATAAAATTCAAATTAAAAATAATAATGGGAGGAGTCGTGAAACAGGAATGAAAAAAAGAACATATCTGGTTTTTACTTTGATTTTTGGATTGTTGGTAGTCGTTGCAATGCCTCCAACTATTTATGGCCTATCAGATAAGGAAAGCCACGAGTTAGTAGAGCTCAGAACTCCGAATTCAAAGACTTATTTCATGGGAGGGGGTACATATCGGTCAGTTCATTATATGAAACCCATCCATTATGAAAAAGATGGTCGAATGGTTGAGATTGATAACAGCATTTCAACAGTTCAGACTCAAAACGCAGTAGATAAGGATCTCCCGTATCAAAATAAAAGAAACCGATACCGTGTCGGGTTTGCACAAAACAGTCAAAATGAGAAAGTCCTCCGTTTTCAAAGAGGTAAATATACTATTGAACTGGACTTGTTGAAAGATGTGAAACCAACAGTAGCAGAATACAAGGGAAATCAAATTACCTATCCCGATGTTTATCAAAATGTGGACCTTATCTTTTACACAGGAAGTAATGGGGTTAAGAAAGAGTGGAAAATAGACAGATATAATGGGCAAGAAAAGTTCAGTTTTCGTATAGACACACAAGCTTTGAAACCCGAAATGCAATCGGATGGTTCAATACACTTTTTGAATTCGAATGGGGATTTAATCATAAAAGCGTCTCGTCCGTCTATGATTGATAAAAATCTTCGTTATTCAGATGGGGCCAAGTATAAATTGAGGAAAGAGAATAGTGTAACCTATCTAGATCTTATTTTGGACGAATCGTGGTTAAAAGATAAGAAAAGATCCTATCCAGTAAGTGTTGATCAGGTTTTTGAATTACAAGCAGAATCGACAAACCAGGATGCGTTTGTGGGGAGTTTAAATGATACAGAGAAATCTAGAAACTATGGTAGTGCTACTTATATGACAGTTGGAAACAACCCTGACCATGGAATCAGTCGATCTTTCCTTCAATTTGACTTGAACTCTCTAATAGGGATCAAAGGGGCAAAAATATCGTCTGCTCGGTTGCACTTATGGCAAACCAATATATCTAGTACAACTGAGAAAGAAAATATACATCCTGTGACCAAAAGCTGGAACGAGGGAACAATAACCTGGAATAACCAACCTACTGTCGGGGATGTACTTACGACAGAAAACGCGACAGACGCTGGCTGGTACGAATTTGACCTCACTTCTCTTGTAAGACAATGGTATAACGGAGAAACAGCTAACTATGGGATTTCTGTCCGTCATCAAGATGAATCCAAGAACAGAAAATCTTATTTCTCTAGTGAATATTTGAATAATACTAGCAAAAGGCCAAAGTTGATCGTTGACTACGCGCTGGATGGCATTGAATATAAGGGAAAGGTGAATGAATTTCGGACGCATCGGTACCAACTATCTACGACCGGAACAGGAACGGTAAATGTGGTAGCAAACCATGAAAATTCAAGTGTTAATTACTTACTTTATCAGGAGGAACCCGAGTTCAAAGAGTTTGTTAACGGAGACGAATTACCTGCTGGCAAATATTATTTTGAAGTAAATACAACCTCCAGTAAGGATGTTTCGTATTCATACCATCTAACAGGGCTACCTGGGATAGAGAATAATATCAGTACATTGCCCACGTTAACCGTTTCTGAGCCTTCTCAACACATTCCAAGATTGAGTAAAGGTACTAGTAGCACTAAATTTTCTGGGACAACCAATGGAGAGAATGCTTTTTTAACGAAAGGTATTGATGCCCCAATTTCCTTAACCAGTGTGTTTTCAAAAACAGTGGGATTAACAGAAGGACCCAATGTAGTTACCTTGAATGCAATGAAGAAGTCCAATGAGGTATTAGACTTTTATAATCCAATCTCACCTGGAGTTAAACGTTTAGACGGTAGAACGCCAGCTGAAGTTTCTGTAAGCGTAAGTAAAGAGATTAGCAGTTTAGGATACAAACCTAAGACGGTTTTACTAACCTCTGATCAAGCTTGGGTTCATGGGTTGAGTGCCGCTCCACTAGCTGCTCAAGAGAAAGCCCCTATACTTTTAACGGATCCCACTACTTTATCTACAGTAACTAAGTCTGAAATTCAACGAATTGCGCCTGAAAAAGTGATTATTATTGGAGGGCCTGGTTCAGTTTCAGACGAAATTGAAGCTAATGAACTGCCGGCATTAGGAGTCGAGAATATAGAACGAATTTGGGGAACAACTCGTTATGATACGCCTCCACTGATCGCAGAACGAGTAGTAAATTCAGACAATAATTCAGAGACTACGGGTGCTTTTATTGCGACTGGAGAAAACTTTGAAGATGCTTTAAGTCATGCCAGCTTAGCTGGAAATATGGGACTTCCTATTCTCTTGGTGAAAACTAGCTCCATACCAGACGCTACGAGGAATTTCTTAAAAAGAAATCCCCGAATTGAAACCCTCTATGTTGTGGGGAAAACTGGATCTATAGACGATAGCGTAATCACCACTTTAAATAAATATGGTAATGTTGAAGATTTAAGGGGCGCAAGTCGTTATAATGGTAACGTAAATTCCTTATATCACTTTTGGCTTCGTCCAGATCATGTAACTGTAACTCATGGATGGACCTTTCAAGGAATGTTAACGAGTAGCTCTCTAACGGCCATACAGGGAGGAGTTACAGTAATTAGCAATAAAACAAGCCTGTCAGATCCTGTGATGGTTTATCTGTACGATAATAAGGATAACCCATTGAATTACATGTATATTCCGGGAGGCACTGATTCAATTAGCTCAGAGCTTGAAAATGATTTGGATCAGTATATTCCGGATTAAATAACAAGAAAAACCACCTAATGATGGTTTTTCTTGTTATTGAGTTATTTTCTCGCGTATCCTATTTTCCATTTTATAAGTTCATCCACCAACCAAAAAATTGTTCCTAGTATGGCACTTAAAGAAGACAACATTGTACTTCCATGATTACCGTATGTTAAAAGGATAACCCCTCCAAATGCAAGGCCTGTGTGGATAAGAAAAGCCCAAAAGGGACGTATGGGGAGTTTTTTCGTAATTTTATCGGACAAAATCGAGACGGGGATTCCAAACAATGAAAGCGCAATTCCACTATAAAATGCTGCGGCAAGGCAGTATACAAAGACGTCTCCCCAAGTTTCACTTATGGGGTCAACTGCAATTCGCTCCCACACAAAACTTCCTATAAAAAAGCACATGAACAATCCCCAGGTAATGAAAAAATCATACAGTTTGTACCTCACATCCTACCTCCTTTATGTGATTAGATGATATATCTACATTTTATATCCGACTGCTATAGAGACTACTCCCCTCTCTGCTTAGTTGATCTTATCCAGTCAGGAGAGGGTTCTTTTTTTCTTCCCATCACCCGATCATAGGTTCGTATCCTGTTGATGGAGGCACTTGATCGGGAAGTGAAGGAAGGCATACATCTGTGGATGATCTTTAGGATAAGAAGCATCTCATTATGTCGAGACCCCGTTGGAACAGTTGAGTTGAGCGCAGAACATGATTCTTTTCAATGGACGGAGTTGGAAGCATTGCATACCGCTCCCTATCCGGAATGGATGAAAGAAGAGATCCGCCGGGCGTATCGAATCTATATGGAGTGAACTAAGGGGTTTCCGACTCCCATAGAGATCTAGTGAAAAAAAGAGGGGGATTTCCGGCGGAGCATCCTTTTCCGACGCCTCAGCAGAACCCCCAAAGGTACCAACCATTCAGCGGATATTTTGTCCGCTGAATGGTTGGGGTCGGAGGGGGGGAGCGGACTCATATCGCTTCTTTACTGGAGGAAAGAGATGCGGAGACGGAAATCCCCTCTCCTTGATTTTGTTATGAACTTTTAAAGGGGTTTTCAAAACCCCTTATTTGATCGTGGACCAATCAATATTTTCCTGTACAATCCGGGAGAAATCTTCAAGATATTCTTGGTCGGTTGTATCAAATCGATTGGGCTCTGGGCTGTCAATGTCCAATACTCCCACGATTTGATTGTTGGCCCACAGAGGAACCACGATTTCGGACCGGGAAGCTGCATCGCAAGCGATGTGGCCAGGAAATTGATGTACATCGGGAACCAGTTGAGTCGCCTGTTTCTTGACAGCAGTTCCACATACACCTTTTTCAACAGGGATGCGGATACAGGCCGGAAGTCCCATAAAAGGGCCGAGGACAAGTTCATTTCCCCGCAGGATATAAAACCCCGCCCAATTCACCTTTTCCAGCGTGTGATATAAGAGAGAGGCGGCGTTGGCCATATTGGCGATCCCGTCGCGTTCATCCTGTAAAAGATTTTGTGCTTGGCTCAATAAGCTTTGATAGCGTTTTTCCCGGTTACCGTTCTCCTGTTTTAACTGAAACACGTTTATCCCCCCAGTGATCATTGTTTCCCCATTTTAAAGCTTTTTACCTCTGCAGACAAATGGTAGAATGAGCGTTGAGTACATAATAAAGGGGTATGAAAAATGCATGATGCAAGAGTGAGTGATTTGGCCCGTTTATTGGTTCAGTATTCAATGGAAGTGAAGCAGGGTGACAAGGTTCTTGTAGACTTGTTCGGAGGGCGGGATGAACTGGCACGTGCCTTGATTGATGAGGTGTTTCAGGCAGGAGGGTATCCCTTGGTTCAGTTAAATCATGATGCCCTTCTTCGTAGACAACTTCTTTTTACATCAGAGGAACATATGGATTTACTTGCCAAGTATGATCTGGCCCGGATGCAAGATATGGATTGCTATGTAGCGATTCGGGGGCGGCAAAATATCAACGAATTGGCCGATGTACCACCGGATAAGATGAAAGCTTATACAGAGCGGTATCATCGAGTGGTGCATAATGAGCGGATTAACAACACCCGGTGGGTGGTTCTCCGATATCCCAATCCATCAATGGCCCAACTGGCAGGAATGAGTACGGAAGCTTTTGAGGATTTTTACTTTAATGTTTGCACAGTTGACTATCAACGGATGGATCAAGCGATGAAGCCACTGGTGGAACGGATGGAAAAAGCGGACCACGTTCATATCAAGGGACCGGGAACGGATCTTACTTTTTCCATCAAAGGACTTCCAGCTATCAAGTGCGCTGGAAAGGCCAATATCCCTGATGGCGAAGTCTTTACGGCACCGGTGCGGGAGTCCGTCAATGGTGTGCTAACCTATAACACTTCCAGTGTATACCAGGGAACGACATTTGAAAATATTCGGTTTGAGTTTCAGAACGGAAAGATTGTAAAAGCGACTGCCAATAACACAGAAAAACTGAACCATATTCTGGATACGGATGAAGGAGCCCGTTATATCGGAGAGTTCAGCTTGGGAGTAAACCCACATATTCATCATCCGATGCTGGACACGTTGTTTGATGAAAAAATCAATGGAAGTTTCCACTTTACTCCGGGCCGGGCGTATGAAGAATGCAACAATGGTAACAAGTCAGCGATCCACTGGGATATTGTCAATATACAACGTTCCGATTATGGTGGCGGTGAAATATATTTTGACGGCGAACTCATCCGTAAAGATGGTCTTTTCACCGTTTCTGATCTGGAGCCTTTAAATCCGGAAAATTTGAAGTAAACATTCAATCAGCAAACGTAAAAAAATCCCCGTTATCATTCAAACGGGGATTTTTATCTGTCTTACGAGGTCTGCTTTTCCTTTAATTTCTCCTGCATCACGATTTTTTGGAAGTCTTTCGTTTCGGAAACAACCACGCTAGACAGGAATAGGAGTCCGACCAAGTTGGGAAGTGCCATCAGTCCATTCATGGTATCTGATAATGTCCAGACCAAATCGATTTGTTGCATGGAACCGATAAACACAGCAAGAACAAATACAGTCCGGTAGAAGATGGCGGTTTTGTCGCTGAACAGATAGGTGAAGCATTTTTCACCGTAGTAGGACCATCCCAAAATCGTGGAATAGGCAAACAGAATCAACCCGATGGAGACAATGAGACCGCCAATGGTGGGAAGAACGGTGTCAAAGGCAGCCACGGTAATCTGCGGTCCTTCCAAACCCTTATTATCATAGGCTCCGGTCATGACAATGGCAAGTCCGGTAATCGTGCAGACAACAATCGTGTCCAGAAAGGTCCCGGTCATGGAAACCAGCGCTTGCCGTCCAGGATGGTCGGTTTTGGCGGCTGCAGCAGCGATAGGAGCCGATCCAAGCCCTGCTTCATTTGAGAATAGACCACGAGCTACCCCCATCTTGATTACTTGTCCAAGCACACCACCGGCCATGGCCTGTCCGGTGAAAGCGTCTTCAAATATGAGGGCGAAGGCTTTAGGAACAGCATCAATGTTAAGCAGGATAATTGTGATTCCACCCAAGATATAAAACACAGCCATGAAGGGAACGACAAAGGAAGTGATCCGGCCGATGGAGCGAATTCCACCCAGTAGAACCAATCCGGTCAGGATTGCCAGAACCAGTCCTGTAACACCAGGTGAGATGGCGTTTCCGGAAACCTCTGTCAATGCGCTGGCGACGGAGTGGGACTGAACCATGTTTCCGATTCCGAAGGCAGCAATGGAACCAAACAAGGCGAAAAGGATCGCCAGCCATTTCATTCCCAGCCCTCGTTCTATATAGTACATCGGGCCTCCGGAGATTTGCCCCTTTTCGTTGGTGGTTCGATATTTTACCGCCAGAATGGCTTCTGCATACTTGGTTGCCATTCCAAATAGAGCCGTGATCCACATCCAAAAGATGGCTCCCGGTCCACCAGTGGCTACGGCGGTGGCCACACCTGCGATATTACCGGTTCCGATTGTGGCCGCCAAAGCTGTCATCAGAGACTGAAAGTGGGAGATGTCTCCCTTGGCGGTTTCATCCTTTTTATTACGGGAAAAGACGAGCTTTAAAGCATAGGGTAATGTACGGACCTGAAGGAAACCCAACCGTAAGGTCAGAAAGATTCCGGTACCCACAAGCAGGATCAGGGTGGGCCATCCCCATACATACCCATTCACTTCGCCAATCCAGGTAAGAAGTGTTTCTTCAACTGATTTCCACAAGGGATCATCACCTTCTTCGATTTTATGATTGGATTTATGATTACCTGTTATCACATTTTCGACACATTCTTATAAAACCCTTTAATTAATTAACAGGATAATGTATCCAATACCATAGGAAGAAGTAGTGACAGGTTCAAGTATGTTGCTGGAAGGTAAAGGTAGGGAGACGGGAATCACTCCTCTCCCTCATTTTGTCTGCTACTTTTGTGGTAATCTCCTCCTGACTGGTATAATTTAAATGGGAATTTGATATGCAGGAGAGGAGCAAAGGTTATGACGACAATCCATTCAGTGGACGCAATGGTTGATCATTTGATCCGTTTGGTTCGCATTCCCAGTCCAACAGGGTTGGCCGATGAGGCGGTTCAATATTTAAAGAATCAGCTCTCTCCCTATGAAGGGAAGCTGAAGATGGTGGAACCGGCAAAAGGAGGGCTTCTCGTTACGGTAAAGGGAGAAGATACGGCTGTCCATCGGTTTTTGACTGCCCATGTGGATACACTTGGCGGGATGGTAAAAGAAATCAAACCAAATGGTCGATTGCGCCTTACCAACATCGGCGGGTTTACCTGGCAATCTGTGGAAGGGAATTATTGTACCGTACATAGCCGTTCCGGCCGGAAAACCACAGGGACCATACTGGCAACCCACACATCTGTCCATGTCTATGGGGATGCCGGGAAACAGGAACGGAAAGAAGAAAATATGGAAGTCCGTCTGGATGCCAGAGTGAGACATGAGCAGGATGTGCAGGGACTGGGGATCGCCGTAGGGGATTTTGTCACGTTTGACCCACGGGTTCAGGAGACGGAAGCAGGCTTTATCAAAGGACGGCATATGGATGACAAAGCAAGTGCGGCCATCCTGCTGGAGTTGATTATTCAGATTATGGAGCAGGGGATGAAGCTGCCTCATACGACTCATTTCTGTTTCAGTACTTTGGAAGAAGTGGGCTTTGGGGCGAACTCCAACATTCCGGAACGCGTTCGGGAGTATTTGGCGGTAGATATGGGTGCGATTGGCAAGGGACAAAGCACAGATGAATTTTGCGTCTCGATCTGTGCCAAGGACTCCAGTGGTCCCTATCACCATGGATTGAGAAAAAAGTTAACAGAACTGGCGGAGAAAGAGAAATTAAACTATCAAGTGGACATCTATCCACGGTATAATTCTGATGCGAGTGCCGCGGTCCGGGCGGGCTATGATATCATCCACGGTTTGATTGGTCCTGGTGTGGATGCTTCCCATGCTTTTGAACGAACACACCGTGAAGCACTCAAAAATACCTATGCCCTGCTTTATTCTTATATCCAAACTCCTTCTCTCTGATTCATCCACTTCATCTGAGTGGGCGGTTTCCGCCCGCTCTTCCATTTTCTTCAAGGAGGTTTAATTATGGAAGGTTTAAAAGACGCACTGATGGAAGTGATGCAAAACGGATCGGAAGAGGAAAGGGAAATATTGCATCTGGCTATGAAAGCGATTCACCAAAAACGGGAACGAGGGAGTGCTTACCCCTCAGGATTTCTGGGCCTGTCGGGGGAATTTACAGGGGAGCGGACGTATCGTTTTCAAGTACCCATCACTGTCTATATGCTGAATCGGGGTGGGGTTGTACATGGCGGAATCATTGCCTCATTGGCTGATTCCACCATGGGTTCGCTGATTAATAAAAGTCTCTCCGAAGGAAAAGTGGCTGTAACAGCGGAAATGAAGGTAAACTATCTGGAGCCGGGAAGAGGAAAGGAATTGATTTCTGAGGCTCGGTTGATTCGGCTGGGGAATACATTGGCATTTGCCGATTGCCGTGTGGAAAATGACAGAGGAAAACGGATTGCTCATGCGACAGGTACCTTTGCGGTTATCTGAATTCCCGATACAAAATAAGTGGTGGTTTCGCCGCTTATTTTTTAAGAGTGAAGAATATCATAGACCGACTGACATTTATGGTTCCATAAATCAGAATTTTGAATGATCGATCATTCATTTTATGTAACGGAAATTGGAGGGGATGATGGTGAGTACATTAAAAATGCGCAATCCGGCCACTGCGGAACTGTTGGGGGAAGTGAAAGAAGCGACAAGGGAAGATGTTCAAAAGGCAATGACGGTTGCACAATCTGCACGTTCCATATGGGAAGGTGTATTGTTAAAAGAACGGTTGGGCTATATGAAACGGTTGCGGGAGAATATTGTGGATCAAGCAGATGAATTGGCAGATCATATTGCAAAGGATACAGGGAAAGTGAAACTGGAAGCCTTGATGTCGGATATCTATCCTACAGTTGGAATGATCCGATATTATGAGCGAAAAGCGGCGTCCATTCTGAAAACCAAGCGGGTTCCCACACCGATGATCCTGATGGGGAGGACATCCAGGGTTGAGTACCGCCCGATGGGGGTGGTCGCAGTGATCTCACCCTGGAACTATCCGTTCCAATTGTCCATGGTTCCCATTGTATCCGCTTTAATTGCCGGAAACGTTGTCCTTTATAAACCTTCAGAGATTTCCTCTTGGACCGGTAAAGTGATCGAGGGACTCTTCTCCTCTCTTGCATTGCCAAAGGGGGTGTTCCAAGTTTTGCAGGGAGGAAAGGATACAGGTCGTCATTTGGTTGATTCCCACCCGGATAAGATCTTCTTCACCGGAAGTGTCGCAACCGGAAAAAAAATCATGCAATCCGCATCGGAAGGATTGATCCCGGTGGAACTGGAACTGGGAGGCAAAGATCCAATGCTCGTCTTTGCTGATGCGGATTTGGACCGGGCGGTTAACGGTGCTCTTTGGGGGGGATATACCAATGCCGGACAAACCTGCATGGCAGTGGAACGGGTTTATGTGGAGTCCTCCATCTATGATGAGTTTGTCCGGAGAGTAAAAGAGAAAACGGAAACATTGCGCATGGGGTGGACGGATGAAGCAGATCTGGGGTCAATGACAAGTCTCCAACAGATAAACATTGTGGAGTCTCATTTGCGAGATGCCGTGGAGAAAGGGGCGCGCATTCTATGCGGCGGAAAGCGGATAAACCGAGAGACGCTCCATTTTCAACCCACGGTTTTGGTGAATGTGGATCACTCCATGCGAGTAATGCAAGAGGAAACCTTTGGGCCTGTGCTTCCAATCATGCCCTTTTCTTCAGAGGAGGAAGCGGTTGAACTGGCCAATGCAACACCATACGGGCTAAACGCCAGCATTTGGTCAACAGATATGCAAAAAGCGAACCGGATTGCAGCGAAAATGGACAGCGGAAATGTTTGTATCAACGATGTAATGGTCGGAGTTGCCAATCCCCATCTTCCTTATGGCGGAAACAAGGAGAGCGGGGTCGGTCGGTATCATGGTCCCGAAGGGCTTCTTACGTTTGTTCATCCTACTTCCGTGGTTACACATCCGGGTAAAAAGACGAGAGAGATGAACTGGTTTCCCTATTCCAAAGAACAATACGAGGCGGTTTTGTCCCTCATCCGACTCTTCTATGGGAGCAATCCGGTTCAGGGGCTGAAGGGATTGAAACAGATCGTCAAGGAGTTTTTTCGATCTGAATGAGAATCAAGGGAGTCTTCAGGGAATGGTCACCTATATCCTTTATACACAAAAAACGGTTCCTTTTTGGGAACCGTTTTTTTGTATACTGATGGGGTTAAATCAGTTCCAGCTTTTCTATACAGTCGATGGGAGAGTCTTGGTTGCTTCCGTCCGCAAGATACAGCAGGGCTGGGCCGTTCGGGCGGATCGGTTTTCCATCTTGGGCAAATTGGAGCACGGCGGAGGATGCTTCATCCAATGAAAGTTTCACTGTTTGACCATCCCGCTGGTGAATGACAACAGCTTTAGCGTCTTCTGTTGGCTTTGCATTTTCTAGAAAGGGTCCCAGCTCCATTCCCAGTCCATTGACACCTGCAAACCGTTCTTCCATCGAAAAGCGACGCTCATCAAAGATCCAGATGGAAGGGTCCAAGTTGATTTGATAGTTGGTTTTCCCCATAATAAGAATGACATTATTCATCATTAAATACGCTCCTGTTTATATCAATTTTTTCTCATTATACATGATGAGCGGTTCAGGAAACAAAATATAGGGGATAGAGCCATGCGAGGAGGTAAATGATGCAATCATTTTTGGAACAATTGGTGGAAAAGCACAAAACGGCAGCTCATGAGGGAAAATTGGCGGATTATATCCCGCAATTGACGGAGCAAAACCCTTTGGCTTTGGGTATTACGGTACGCACCTGCGATGGTGACGTTTATACTGCGGGTGATTGTCCGATCCAGTTTACACTGCAAAGCATTTCCAAGGTAATCACTTTAATCCTTGCTCTGATGGATCAAGGTGAGGATGAAGTATTTAAACGTGTTGGAATGGAACCGACCGGAAGTCCTTTCAACTCTATCTATGATCTGGAAGTAAAGTCTCCCGGAAAGCCGTTTAATCCGATGATCAATTCCGGTGCGTTGGTCGTCAGTTCTCTGATTCAAGGTTCCACGGTGGATGAACGGTTGGAACGGATTCTGGGTCTGGTTCGGGATATGGCTGAAAATCCGGAAATTGAAATTGACCAAGCCGTTTACCATTCCGAAGGGGTTACCGGATATCGAAACCGTTCCATGGGTTACTTTTTGAAAGAATTTGGAATTATTGAAGACGTGGAATCCACCTTGGAACTCTATTTTAAACAGTGTGCCATTTCTGTTACCTGTGATGACTTATCTAGGATGGGGTTGTGTTTGGCTCGAAACGGAAAGAATCAGGCGGGGGAACAGGTCATACCCCAGCCTCTCGCCCGACTGGTGAAAACCTTTATGGTTACTTGTGGAATGTACAATGCTTCCGGAGAATTTGCGATTTTAGTCGGAATCCCGGCCAAAAGCGGGGTTTCGGGTGGAATCATGGCCTCCGTTCCAGAACGGATGGGGATCGGGGTTTTTGGTCCGGCTCTCGATGAGAAAGGGAACAGTTATGCGGGAGTACGAATGCTAAGAGATCTTTCAAGGGAATGGAATTTAAGCATCTTCTGAAACCGACTGTAAGGGTGCGCTTTGCAAATGCAAGGGGGACGTGTTACACTAAGTCTGAGCGCATGTGGAACCGTTTGGGAACCGAATGGTTGAAATGGGGGGGTAAACCTTGACGATGCCGGCTCAAACCGACTTGACCCAGCGCGCCGAACAGCTGCTCAGGGAAGACGCAAAAAAAATCGAACAGCTGATAGCCGTTCAGTTGGAAAACCTTACAGCACCCAAGTGTCCATTGTATGAAGAGGTGTTGGATACCCAGATGTTCGGACTTTCCCGTGAAATTGATTTTGCCGTGCGTGCGGGGCTGATCGACCGGGCGCAGGGCAGGGAGATTATCAGCGACCTGGAACGGAAGTTGGCTGATCTGTACTCCCAAGTTCTTCCCTCCCCGAATTGGAAGCAGGGTTAGCGCTATATGAAGTGTCCATTTTCCATAGACAAAAAAGACGGAGACTCCTGGAAGGGGTCTTTTTTTGTTGTATTATAACCAATCATCTTCAAATGGGTGGATTCCTCGAATGTCATCCAGTAGGCGACGAAGAGCGGAAGAAAGATACCGTTCTTTCGGGTAGAGAAGAACGATGGGCAATTGGGTTTTAAGACCAGGAACCCGAAGTTGGCGTAGATCCTGATCAACGATTGGGTCAATACAGAACCGAGGAATCAGAGCGAGTCCCAGGCCTTCCCGAACCATACGCTTTACTTCTTCCAGGCTGGACAATTCGATGGAAGATTCCGGATGAATATTTTTTTCATGCAGGAGTTGATCAATCAGCCTACGCTCCGTTGCTTCAGGAACCAGAGAAATGATCGGCGTATCTTTTAGGCGGTCCAAGTGAAAATAGGACTCCTTGGCTGTAGGATGGTCTCGCGGAGCGATCAGGGTGAGCGTATCATAAAAAAGGACCTGACTATTCAATAGTTCTATGGGCTGGATCTGGTAGGTAATTCCCGCATCCAGCTGCCCTTCCAGCACGCCTTGTATGACTTGATCGCCGGGCAGTGTACGTACAGTCACCCGAAGTTGGGGACGGGTGTCCCGAAAGTAAGTCAGCAGACGGGGGAGGATGGTGATCGCAGCTCCCGAAGTTGCTCCGATAGTAAAATTCCCTTGCAGGAGCTCTTCCGTATCCTGGACGGCTTGTTTTCCTTCTTCCCAAAGCGTTGCCAACTGACGGGCGTAGGGAAGAAATGTTTTACCAGCAGCACTGAGGCGGACTCTCTGCCGAAGGAAAAGAGGGGCTCCGATTTCTTCTTCCAGAGAACGGATTTGGGCGCTGACAGCAGGTTGGGTCAACATAAGCGCTTCAGCGGCTTTCCGGAAACTGTTCTGTTTGGCAACTTCCAAAAAGGTGAGGATCTGTGTTGAGTTCATCGGCTCTCTCCCTTAATTGATAAGTAATATTTATCAACTTCATTATAATAATAAATTGGAATTTTCATAAGGGGGGAGGTATGATAAACACAAGGGAGGGAGAACGGATGAAAGTGATACCCGGTTTGGAAGGCATTGCAGTGGCCGAAACCGATTTGTCATTGGTGGATGGTCAAAAGGGTTTATTGCTTTATCGGGGGCATTTGGTAAAAAAGCTGGCTGTTTCCCACAGTTTTGAAGAGGTTGTCTATCTTTTGTGGATGGGACAACTTCCATCGGAAAAAGAAAGAGAAGACTTTCAGAGGTTGTTGTCGGAAAATCGTGCGTTACCGGAACATATATATAAGTTAATCATTCAGATTTCATCCAGGGCGGATTTAATGACGGTGTTGCGAACCGCAATCTCTGCCTTGCCGTTGACAAATGACTGGCCTCCCACGTTGGAGCAGGGAGCAAAGGTCTTGGCTGTGATTCCCACCATGATTTCCTGTTGGTACCATCAGGTTCAAGGAACGGATATCCCGGTGATCCGGCAGGATCTCAACCATACGGCCCATTATCTTTACCTGTTGAAAGGACAAGAGCCTTCTGAAGCGCATGTTCGCGCTTTGAATGCCTATCTGATTTTGACTGCTGAGCACGGAATGAACGCCTCTACCTTTGCCGCAAGAGTGGTAACGTCTACCCAGTCTGATCTCTTATCGGCATTGACGGCGGCGGTAGGAGCATTGAAAGGACCGTTACATGGTGGAGCTCCGTCGGAAGTGGAAGAAATGCTGGACGAGATTCGCTCCGCAGAAAGTGCCGAGTCGTGGATGCGGGCGCGATTGGAGTCTGGAGAACGACTGATGGGATTTGGCCATCGTGTATATAAAACGCAAGATCCACGGGCACAGGCTTTGCGGCAGATATCAGAGGAGCTGTCGGTAGAGGATGATTGGTTTCAACTAGCGCTGGAAACCGAACAGACGGCTCTTCGCCTGTTGGAGGAATACAAACCGGGACGCCGATTATATACCAATGTGGAGTTTTTTGCAGCAGCTGTCCTGCGCGCTGTTGGTCTGCCCAAAGCGTTGTATACGCCTACTTTTGCCTTGAGTCGAACTGCGGGATGGTGTGCTCATATTTTTGATCAAGCGGATCACAATCGAATTATTCGTCCTCAATCTCTCTATACTGGAACCATTCCGCAGGAAGACTGACCATTCTGTAAAAAACCGAGCGCTTTAGCTCGGTTTTTTGTGTTACTCAAATAGAGGAACCTTCACATTTCCCATATGTTCATCGATCAATATTTGCAGTTGACCGCGATGGTGGTAAAAGTGGGCGACAATCTGCACCAGCCATTCGCAACGTGTATATTGGACACCCCAGTATGAAGTGGTGGTTTCCATCAAATCATGGGGATCATAGTGAGCAATTTTCTCT
Source organism: Melghirimyces algeriensis (assembly GCF_900182565.1). Classification (GTDB taxonomy): domain Bacteria; phylum Bacillota; class Bacilli; order Thermoactinomycetales; family DSM-45169; genus Melghirimyces; species Melghirimyces algeriensis. The sequence goes on from NZ_FXTI01000004.1 coordinate 106,742, forward strand.
TCTAGAAATTGAAAGCTGTCGTTTAACTGAAAGCGGATTTCCGCAAGTGTCTGTGGGTTGTTTTCTTTATAAAACAACATCATGTCTTCTTTTGACGCTTCGTTCATTATGAAATAATCGGCTTTACATAGCACAGAAATATGGGACAGCAACTCCCGGAGAGAGCGTTTGTCTGGAGAGGGACGGAGATCCAGTTCTTCTTCCTTTAACTGATCGATGATGTTTATCAGAGACTGTACAGCGATTTCAATCTGGTGAATGACGGCTTTGGTATACAAAACGAGGCACAACCTTTCTTTAGATCACACAAAGTTTTCTTTTTACAGAGTAATCTTTACTCTTTCAAAATACAAGAAAAGGAGAAGGATATATACAATTGGGATTTTAGAAGGGATGGGACCTCGTTCAACGGCTCCTTTTATCGAATCGAGCGAGTATCCGTATGGTGCATCATGTGAAGATACTCCGCTCCAAAGAAGCCATTAGACGATGATAAAATGGTGGAAGTTCTTAAAAGATCTTCTTAGACTAAGAAAAAGGCAGTACCGAGAATGATGTAAACAATCAGGAGCAGAATGCCTTCAAACCAGTTGGTTGAACCGTCACGGGAGATGGATTTGGCAATAAAGGCAGAGACTGCAATGGCCACCATCTCCGGACCAGTAAATACCAGGTTCATTGGTTTTTGAAATAAAAGGCTGATAAAGACCAGAAAGGGGGCGACAAACAAGGCAATCTGGAGGCTACTGCCTATGGCGATTTCAACAGCAGCACCGATGCGGTTTTTCATGGCCAGGAAGATGGCAGCACTGTGTTCCGCAGCATTTCCAATGACCGCGATCAGAAAAGCCCCAACAAACAGTTCCGACCAGCCGAGCGAATGAGCGACCACCTCAATGCTTTCCACCAGCCACTCGCTTTGAACAGCGACAAAAACGGTAGATAAAAGAAGAAGGAAGACAGATACATTGCGGGACCATGAGGGTTGTTCTCCGGAGATGGGAGGAGTGCCCAGTGCATCCTTTTCTGCTTGTTTCGCAACAGGTTCCTGGTTTCCGGGATGTGCCAACTCTTCTTTGTGGGTAATCATGGAGAAGATTAACCATAGGAGATAACCAGCAATCAGGAGAGCGGAGATGATCAGGCTGAGAGTTTCCAATTCGCCAGATGGAAGATATGTGGAAAAAGAAGCAGGAATAAACAGCGCAATGACGGCTAGCAGCATTAAAGAGGCATTGTGCCCAGCCAGCATAGTGTTAAAGGATTGCACTTTGAATTTCACGCCTCCAGCGACAAGGCTTAAACCCAGTACCAAGAGAAGATTACCGATGATCGATCCAGTGATGCTGGCTTTCACCATATCCAGTAACCCTTCCCGGATAAGAAATACAGCAATGATCAGTTCGGCGGCATTGCCAAAGGTGGCATTTAAAAAACCCCCCAACCGTTCTCCGGCATAGTGAGCTACATTTTCCGTCGCTTTTCCAAGAAGGGCTGCCCATAAAAGAAGGGATAGAGAAGCGAATATAAAGCGGAATGTTTCATTGAACCCAAACCAGTGGACGAGACCGCTCAATAAAGTAGCAATGATTAATAATGGATAAAACCAACGGGCATTCATTTTTCTCACTCCTTTTCTCCATTAGGGACTAGGCTTTCCAAAATTGGAGAGAAACATTGTTGAAAGAATTTTTGAGGTATTTCCATCATATCCTGCTAACAATGGATACGATCTGCTTTGACGGGTGAAAACATATATCCGAGCGGTTGGGAGTATGGTTTTTCCATGATATAATATTGACAGAATCGTTTGGGACGCTTGATATGATTGGCTACATATGTTTACAGTCGGGAGGTATGGATATGGAGAACGGATCAGATGGTTTCATACGTATTGCTGATGATGTTGTGGCTGTAATTGCAGGTTTGGCCGCCTCCAAAACCCAAGGGGTGGCAGGTATGTCCGGTGGGATCACAGAAGGCTGGGCCAAGCGGGTGAGCGGAAAAAATGTTACCCGTGGAGTGTCTGTTGAAGTGGGACAGGTGGAAGCAGCCATCGATCTTCGGGTCATTGTAGACTATGGAGTGAAAATTAACGAAGTTGCCCAATCACTGCAGGAAAACGTCAAAGAGACAGTGGAAAACATGACGGGTCTTTCTGTGGTGGAAGTGAATGTGAAGGTAGAAGGGGTTGACTTTAAGGAAGAGAATTTGAACGAAGAAAAGAGTGTGAAGTAACGGTCACAAAAAGAGAGTCGGCATCAGCCGGCTCTCTTTTTAGAGATTAGTTGGATAGATGATCGATTACGTGTTGGATGGCATGTTGAACGTCTTCCTTGAATTCCTCCGGAATCTCATCTTCCTTTTCAAGACCATGTGGAAAGATGTGACGAAGAAAAACAGGATCTTCTAGCCGAACAACCGCTTTGGAATCCTCCAAACGTCCTTGGACGACATGGGCTTGAATACGAAGATAATAATTGTTTGTCTCTCCTGATAACTTCATATCAAAGCTGGCTTTGGAGTAATCCCAAGCTCCTCCGCGAACAAAGCCCGCTTCAAACATTACTCGCTCCACTTCACCGAAGGGTTTGGTAATATCTTTCAGTCCTGTCTCGTCGAGCATTGATGCTCCTCCTTTTCCAGTCTCGAACTATCGGCCCGTCCTCATCATGATAGTATGTCTTGCTCTATTGCGCAATATGGGGAGGGTGACGTTTCTTTCACGTTTTGATTGGTCAATCCATTTTAAAATGCAGTTTGCCAGATCTGTTGGCTGGAATCTGACCTTTTTTGAAAGGGAATAACGGGAACCTGTCAGATGCCTGAAACAATCACTATTGGTCTGATTCATTATATACGTTATACTGATCTCGTAGAAAAAAGAAGGTGAGTCTTAGTGAAGAAAGATTCCTTAAAAAGTGAGATAGAAGCTGTGTACCCTCGAATGGTGGAGCTTCGACGCCAATTTCACCAATTTCCTGAATTATCCTTCAAGGAAGAAAAAACGTCAATGCAGGTCGCTTCCATCCTGAAGGATCTGGGGTTGGATGTTCGGACTGGAGTGGGAGGAAATGGAGTGGTTGCGATCTTGGAAGGTACCCTTCCTGGTCGTACTGTTGCGCTTCGAGCGGATATGGATGCACTGCCCATTCAGGATGAAAAGACTTGTGACTATCGGTCCCAGGTGGATGGTGTGATGCACGCCTGTGGTCATGATGCCCATATGGCTTCACTGTTGGGAGTCGCTCAGATTCTTCAACAAAGAAAGGAAGAAATCCGGGGACGGATTGTGTTTCTGTTTCAACATGCAGAGGAACAGATTCCGGGAGGGGCAGCCCAAATGATCCGTGCCGGTGCATTGGACGGAGTGGATGCTGTTTATGGAGTTCATCTGTGGACTCCATTGCCCCGTGGTGTTGTCGGGATTCGGGAAGGTACCCTGATGGCCGCTGCGGATTCCTTTCAGATTCAGGTGACCGGAAAAGGAGGACATGGTGGTCTTCCCCATCAAGCAGTAGACGCTGTGGTGACTGCATCTCATCTGGTGGTAAACTTGCAAACCATTGTAAGCCGTCAACTGGACCCGTTGAAATCCGGGGTGATTTCCGTTGGCAAACTGCAAGGTGGGGAGAGCTTTAATGTGATCGCTGAATCTGCTGTTTTGACTGGAACGGTTCGTACATTTGATCCGGAGATTCGCTCAGATATTCAGCGACAGATCGGAAAAGTTGCTGAACAGACCTGTCAGATGTTTGGTGCCCAATGTGATTATCGTTACCAGTGGGGATATCCGGCAGTGGTGAACCATCCGGCAGAAGCCTGTCAAGTGGCTGAGGTTGCCCGCTGGATGCTTGGTAAGGATCAAGTGTGGGAGATTTCGCCGATGATGGCGGGTGAGGATTTTGCTTACTATCTCCAGGAACGGCCGGGGGCTTTTTGTTTTGTGGGGGCAGGAAATGAGCAGAAAGACTTTGTTTATCCCCATCATCATCCCCGATTTGATCTGGATGAAGAAGCGATGAAAATATCTGCTGAACTGATGATTCATACTGCTCTAGCGGCTCTTAAATAATGGATGTCATCAAAGAAACCGTTGCCGATCGGCAACGGTTTCTTTGTTTTAAGCGGCCACATCCCGTTTGTTGAATACAATCCAGGAGATAATGTTAAAGATAACAAAGTAGACCGCAAGAACGGTAATGGAGAATGAGAGGGTCATTCCTTCCATCAGAGGGGCACCTTCTAAATAGAGACTTAAATTGGTATTGGCAAAAAGAGTATATTTGACCCATTCCACCTTTTGAATAGCGAGAAATGACACGACTGTGTTTCCTGAAAACATCAGGAAGATAGCTAACCCGATGGCCAGGGAGCTGCTTCGAAAGACAGTGGAAATCATAAAGGCGAAGGTGACCATCATCAACAGATCAACGCTTTGTAGGCCATACATGCCGAAGATGTGAAGAATCCGGTTTTTCTCAATGACGTTTCCATCCTCCACCATCAGGTGTGGGCTGTCCCAGCCGCTCACACCGAAGAAGACAGAGCCGACCAACATGCTGAAGAGGAACAGACAGCCCAGCATCGCCAAAGCGAACAGCAAGGTGGACAGGTATTTGGAAAGCAAAATCTTGGAACGGCTGGCAGAACGGATTAAAAGCAGTTTAATCGTTCCCCAGGAAAATTCTCCAGCAACGCTGGTTCCGCCAACAATAATGGTAAACAGGATGATCAGTGAAGACAGATAAACAGAATCATATATAAAACCCCACAGGGTTTCTTTATCTGGAGCGATGGAGTGGTCAATTCTGTATTGCTTGATCTTGATTTCCTCTTCCACTTGTTTCCTTATGTTAGGGGCAAGAGCATCATTTTGCAACATTTTTTGATCCTGTTGAATCTGCTTTTGTAGATCTTCTTTCCATTGATCCTTTTCCTGATCTCCGTATATATTGTTAAAGACTAAACCGGATACAACAGTTGCCAGCAGCAACAACCCGATCATGACCCATGTCCCGACCCGTCGAAAGATTTTCATGTTTTCGTTTTGTACCAAACGGATAAAATTAAACAATTTGCTCCCCTCCAGTCAGCTCCAGGAATTGATCTTCCAATGTTCGTGCAGCGGTTTGTATGGAGAAAACCTTGATGCCCGTTTCTACCAATCGTGCATTGATATGAGGAATCTCTTCTCTTGCAACCGTTATTTGAAATCCTTCCGATGTCATTTTTAACGGATGATCGGAGAAGTGTTGTTGCATGTATTCCTGGGCCTCGGCTACCGGTTCCACCGCAAATGTCACCGTTTGTTGTTTCTGTTCGCCACCCACAAATTCCCGTACATTTTTGACATCGATCAGTTTTCCGTTTTGAATGACACCAATGCGATCACACATCAGTTCCATTTCCGACAGAATATGGCTGGAAACCAGCACAGCAATGTTTTCCTCACGGGACAGCGTACGGAGATGGTCGCGAAATTCTCGGATTCCGGCAGGGTCCAGCCCGTTGGTCGGTTCGTCCAATATCAACAAGGATGGAGAATGAAGCAAAGCTTGAGCCAAACCCAACCGTTGGCGCATTCCTAGGGAATATGTTTTCACCTTGTGATGGATACGGTTTTTCAGTCCAACGAGTTTCACCACTTCATCGATGCGACGTTTGGAAACTCCACGGGTCATCCGCCAGTAGTGAAGAAGGTTTTGGTATCCGGTGAGAAATTTGTACATTTCCGGATTTTCCACAATACCGCCGACACAGGAAATTGCTTTTTCAAAGTTTTGTTTCAGATTGATTCCGTTAATGATCACATTGCCTTTCGAGATGGAAATCAACCCGACGATCATTCGAATGGTGGTCGTTTTTCCGGCCCCATTGGGTCCCAGGAATCCAAAGACTTCTCCGGGATAAATGTTCAGGGATAGGTTGTCTACAATGTTCTTTTGACCGATTGTTTTGGTTAAACCCTGGATTTCTAAAACCGGTTGTTTCTCCATTGTTATGCCTCCTTCGATTGGTTGGCGTTGTCTGAGTAAATTGAAGTCATCCATTCTACCAGGCTTACTCCCTCATTGAGACGGAGCTCATCCAATTCCACCACCTTCACGATTTTCCCATTTCGGATGGCGACAACTCGATCCAAAAGCGCTTCCACTTCATTGATTTCATGTGTGGTGATGACCACAGTCTGCTTTTCCAGATCGACAAACGAGATCAGTCCTTTGATAATGGAGTTGCGGACGATAGGATCTAATCCGGAGAGTGGTTCATCCATCAGAATGTAGGGAGCATCACGAGCCAGCGTAACCACCAATTTCACACGACCCCGGTTTCCTTTGGAAAGGTTTTTCACTTTTGCTTGGGGGTCCAATTGCATAAAATCCATCATTTCCCTTGCCCGTTCCCGGTTGAAGTCTGCAAACTGGGTTTCGTAAAAGTCCACCGTTTGTTGGACCGTAAAGAAAGGGTAGTAGGTTTCCAATTCCGATAAATACGCGACTTTGCGGGCGATTCGGCGGTGACTGGGCTCTTCATCCACCAATACCCTTCCTTTGCTGGGGCGTACGAGGCCGGCGATCAATTTGAGCAGGGTGGATTTCCCGCTCCCGTTTTCCCCGATCACTCCGATAATCTCTCCCTGAGGGAGTTCCAGGTCAATTCCCTCTAAAGCGGTTTTGGTGAGGTACTTTTTGGTTACCTGTTCAAACCGAATCACGATTGTTCCCTCCCTCTTCCTGTTCGATCAAGTACTCTTTCAGTCCGGAGAGGATTTCCTGGGGGGAAAATCCCATCTCCCCCATCGCCTGGACAAACGTACGGATTTGCTGTTGACGAAGGTCTTCCCGCAGTTGTTCCAATCGGGATTCATCCTGTGTGATGAACGTTCCCTGACCTCTTCTGGTTTCCACGATTCCCATCCTCTCCAATTCGCTGTAGGTTCGTTGCACCGTATTGGGATTCACATTGGATGCTACGGCCATTTCCCGCACGGAAGGAAGTTTTTCCCCAGGGGTCAGTTCCTGTCGCAGGATTCGTCGCTGGATCCGGTCAGCCAATTGGAGGTAAATCGGGCTGGATGTTTGAAAATCATCCTTCATCCGCTACACCTCCGTTTTTCTTTCTAATAACCAAGTAGCAAGAAGGAAAGAAAGGACTACGGTCGTTAGATGGAACACCCAGGATGTCCAATAGAGATTGATGGTGAAGCTCCAACCGTTTTCATTTTGTATATGACTCTGAGTGGTTACCACATTGGTAAGAAAATTGAAAATGACAAAGTAGAAAACAAAAACCAATCCACTCCATTTTCCAATGTGGCTTTTTAATCCCTGCTGAATCATCCAGACGACCATCAACAAAAACCCGAAACTGAGTGATGAGAGAAGGATGATTCCAATGGTTTGCGTGATATCTTCCCATATTTTTGGGAGGAATCCTTCCTGGAACAAGTACCATACCGGATAGAAACAACCGATACTGAAAGAGAGAATGGTTGCCGATAAAGCAGCCAGAATTTTGGACGCCAGCAATTTCCAAGCGGGTTGAGAGCTGTGGAGCCATTGATGCAGCTGTTTACTTTCCTGCTCCAGGTTGCTGAGAAGGAAGATAGAAAAGTAGAAGTAGTGAACAAGTATGGTAAAAAAGAAGATTCCTTTTTTTAAATCGGGATTCTCCACGAACCATATGGAAGTGAGATCAATTCCTATAAGAATCGATAATCCTGTCAACAGCCAGGGGGCTCCCATCCGAAAATCCTTTTGAAACAATGCCCACCAACCGCCCATGTTTACACCTCCAATTTTCGTTCAAGAATCCATACAGAGAGAAAGAAAAAGGATGTCCCCAACAGCAAATCATGGAGTAATTCTCCCATGTACATTGTTAAATTGTCAGGAAGTGTCACAATGGCTCCCCATTGAGTCAGCGTTTCATAGGTTGGGCTTAAGGCCCATTGGGCGGACAGATACAGAAAAGCCAGTCCTACAACAGAAAGGACTACCCAGCTCCATTTGCCAAAAAAGGGACGAAGCCAATGAAAGATTGACCAGAGGATCAGTCCCCAAAGGGCAAGGTCCAATGAAAACCAGACAGTGGAAAGCAGAAACTGCCCGATCGTAACCAGATTCAGCTGTTTCTCCAACAGGTTTATATCAAGATCTAGCGATACAAGCAGATAGACTGGGTATATTCCACTGATTATCAAGGATAGGAGCATAAGGGGAATTCCAAGCACCAGTTTGGATAACAATAATTTCCACATACCGTGCGGGTTATGTAACCATTGGTGCATCTGTTTTCCTTCCAACCACAGGCTGATCATTAAGTAGATCGGCAGATAAAGGATATGGGCAAGAATAGGCATAAGGCTTAATCCAAAGCGACCCGATGCTTTGCTGGTCATCCAGACAGCCCAAAGATCTGCCATCAGGATTAGGGCGAATCCTCCTAACACCCAGGGGAGAGCCAGTTGGAAGTCCTTTTTCAGCAAACCTCGCCATGTGCTCACAATCGCTTCCCCTTTCACAGTTGCGTCTTTGTGTATTAGATACATAATACACTGGTGATCTAGGTAGATAGTACACTAATTCAATGGGAGTGTCAACGATTTTTTATGGATTTTTATAAGGAGACAGTGGAAAGCTAGAAAAAATGGAGGGTGAATTGATGGAAAGCTATTTTGAAGTGTTTTACCAGACCGTATTCGCCTTTGCGACCATTTTGATACTGGCTCGTTTGCTGGGGAAACAACAGCTTTCAGAGATGACATACTTTGAGTATATCAATGGGATCACATTTGGTTCCATTGCGGGAAACATGGCGACAGATATGGATGGAAATACCCTGCAGCACTTTTTTGGCGTGGTTTTGTTTGGTTTATTAACTTTTTCAATGTCTTATCTATCCCTGAAAAATCGCAAGGCAAGAAGGTGGTTGGAAGGAGATCCGGTGGTGATGATCTCCAGGGGAAAGATCATAGAGAAAAATCTGCGTAAAACGCGTTTCAATGTGGATGAGTTAATGGAAACGCTACGAAAAAAGGACATTTTTGATATTTCCAAGGTGCAATATGCCGTGCTTGAAAACGATGGAGATCTATCGGTGATGTTAAAACCGGAGGAAGAGCCGCTCACTCCAAAAAATTCCCTGACCCCCCCTTCCGAAAAACCCCATCTTCCAATGGAACTGGTGGTGGAGGGGCAAATCATTTATGACAATCTCAGAAAAGTGGGGAAGAGTGCAAAATGGTTGTTGGAGGAAGTGCGAAAAACAGCGTCTATAAGTTCAGTCAAAGATGTTTTTTATGCAGCGTTGCAATCAGATGGCACCCTGTATGTGGATAAGTATCAAAAATGAAGGCTTGAGTTACGAAGGAGATTCTTCTCTTATTTGATGCGTATGGATTTTTTTTGAATGGAGACCATAACCAAGGAAAAGGAGGGAATAGGTATGAGCCAATTACGTGAGATTATGACAAAGAGTGTGGCTTCTGTTTCTCCGGAAGACAATGTATACCGGGCCGCGTCTTTAATGAAACAACATAATATCGGGGTCATTCCGGTAGTGGAAAATGGCCAGGTCCGGGGGATGGTGACCGATCGGGATTTGGTACTTCGAGCTCTTGCTGAGCAAAGGAATGAAGAGGTGACGGTCCGGGAAGTTATGTCCAACGACATTGTCACCGGAACCCCTGACATGTCGGTGGATGAAGCCTCTCAAATCATGGCTAAAAACCAGATTCGCCGATTGCCGGTGGTAGAAAACAATCAACTGGTCGGAATTGTCTCTTTGGGGGATTTGGCTGTTCGCCAACCTTTTGCCAATGAAGCAGGTCAGGCACTCAGCAATATCTCAGAGCCCAGCTCCCCTCAAATGTAGATCCGATGTTTCGAAAAAGCCTGCCCCGTTATTCTTGAAGGCAGGCTTTTTCCTTGATACAACATCAGATTTTGACTTGGATTCAGCACCCCCCTTCCCACTGGATGAAGAGGTCAAGGCGGATCGATGTGCAATTTCTCTATCAAACTTGGAATCATTGCTGGGATTGTTTCATTCAGTCAGAGGTGACGTAGGATGTTGCTATACATCGTTAAGGTGACGTTTTTGTTTTCTGCTGCGATTGCTGCCCTGCGGCTGATGGGGAAGTCTACCATGGCCCAAGTGACCCCTTACGATTTAATGGCCATTGTTGTCATTGCAGCCTTGGCGACTCATCCCGTTTTGGTGGAAGATTGGTTTCAAGCCATTCTGGGAATGGTTCTGGTGACCTTGCTTCATATTCTGTTTGCCAAGTTAACACTTTATCGGAAAACCAATCAATGGATTTTGGGAGAGCCTACGATTTTAGTGAAACACGGCAAGATTATCCGTGATAACCTCGCTCGATGTGAAATTTCCATTTCGGAGCTGTTGTCTACCATTCGTTCAGAGGGGTTTCCAGATTTACGCTATGTTCAATATGCCATTATGGAACCCACCGGTGACATCAGTGTCCTTCCAAAGGATGACTTGTATCCTGTCACCCCTAAAGATCTAAACCTTTCCACTCCTTATCGTGGGCTGGCTTTATCTCTTGTCGTGGACGGGGTGATTCAGAAAGAAAATCTGAAACAGATTGATAAAGATGTCGCTTGGTTGAAGCAAACGTTGAAAAAACAGGGGTTTTCGGATGTGAGTCAGATTCTTTATGCAGCAAAACGGGAGAATGAAGATGAAATCTATGTGGATATGGGTAAAGGCGGATCTGCAAGAAATGACTAACTTCCAAAAAGAACCATGAATATAAAACATTTGTTCCTATATAATTGGAACAAATGTTCTTTTGAAGAAAGGTGAACAGCGTTGTGGAAAGCAGACCGATATGAATGGGGCATGCACCTGGTAAAACAAACGGTTTTTTTGGAGGTTCTGGAGAAAGTTCTTAAACGAGATCAGGCATGGTTGAGAAATGCGTCTTTGAAAACAGAAAGGGCTTTGATGCGTTATTATGCTCAAACACTAGAAACCGTTCAGGAAGAGCTTGTAAATCTCAGAAAAAAGCTGAAAAGTCATGGTGTGCAAATGATTGATGTTCGGCAACGGGATCATTACCGGGAAGTAAAGGTTCGGATTCAAGGGTACTTATACACTTTGCGTTTTTTAAATGGATGGATTCACAGCCAGTGTGATGAACTTCTGCTATGGATTTGGACGGGTAAAAGTACCAGCGAGCAAAACGGCTTTGATGTACACATTAATAGTGAAAGGGGGGATTTGCATGAGACGGACAGGCATGATCACCTGTATTCTCGGCTTGATTGTAACGATGACCGGATTTTTGTCACTGTTCAGGAGAGAACAGACAGTCAGTAACCTCCGCAATCGTCAGGCATGGGGGTATTGGGTGTCCGGGTTTGGTATCGCTCATCTGGTTCTGGGAGGCATGGCAGCGGTTATGGGACGAAAGCTTGACTAAGAGAAAAAAGATAAATCACTTTCTTTGAGCCGATGCGGGCAAAAGAGCCCGCATTTTATCAGACCCAACCGCTTTTTGGCGGTTTTTCTTTTTCCGTTTTTCAAAGGTGGAATAAAAGTCCTTTTATTTTCGAAACCTAGAAAAAAGGATTGGGGATAAGGAGTGACCTCAATGGCTCAAAACAAAGATCAGAAGCAAAAACAGCAGAAAAAGCAACAGATGTATCAAAATATGGCCCGTAAATACCAACCAACTCCAAATGTCTGGATAAACTGTCTCAAAGCATTTATTGTTGGTGGGCTGGTTTGTGTATTGGGACAGTTACTCCAAACACTCTATATCAAAGGGTTTGGAGTTTCCCCTAATAATGCCGGGGATATGACTGTGGCTACATTAATCTTTCTCTCTTGTTTGCTTACTGGATTGGGTGTATATGACAAAATGGGACAATGGGCAGGTGCCGGAACGGCAGTTCCGGTTACAGGTTTTGCCAATTCCATTGCTTCAGCGGCTTTGGAACATCAGTCGGAGGGTTATGTGCTGGGAGTGGGAGGCAATATGTTTAAGCTGGCAGGATCTGTCATTGTATTTGGTGTGGTGGCGGCCTTTTTTATCGGAGTGATCCGTACACTGCTGACGTACATCATAGGTTAAAGGGGGGAGAAGTGTGCCTGAAAAACGGATGGGTAAACGTTCTTGGGCGTTTGACAGCGGTGTGCGAGTGCTTGGATGCGCTGCTGTATCCGGCCCCAAAGAAGGTGAGGGCCAGCTAAAAGACGTTTTGGATCATGTTTATCCCGATCTTTATGCAGGAGAAGATACATGGGAAAAAGCGGAGAAAAAAATGATGGAGGATGCGGTCAGTATTGCTGTGGAAAAAGCGGGTCTACAGACGGACCAAGTGGACCTGTTTCTTGCAGGAGATTTGCTAAATCAAAATATCACTGCGTCCTTTACGGCCAGAACCCATAGTATTCCTTATATCGGAATGTTTGGTGCCTGCTCGGCATCGATGCTAACGCTGGCTACAGGCACAGTTCTAGTGGAAAGCGGTTTTTGCGATACGGTTGTTACTGCAGTCAGCAGTCATAATGCAACGGCTGAACGGCAATATCGTTATCCTACGGAATATGGTGGTCAGAAACCCGACAGTGCTCAATGGACCGTAACCGGCGCCGGCGCTGGTGTTCTTGGCAAAGGGCAGGCGGGACCGGTAATCCGGTATGCTACGATCGGTAAAGTGGTGGATATGGGATTAAAAAATCCCTTTGATATGGGATCAGCAATGGCACCGGCTGCCGCGGAAACCATTCAAACGCATTTTGAGGATACCGGATTGAAACCTGACGATTATGACTTGATCGTGACAGGAGATCTGGCGAAAGTAGGGCACCCCATCGCAGCAGACTTGTTGAAAGAAAAAGGATATACATTGGGTGAACGCTTTCAGGATTGTGGATTAATGATCTTTACCCCTGAACAGGAAGCTTTTTCAGGAGGAAGTGGTTGCGCCAGCAGTGCGATTGTTACCTATGGACGAATTATCGATGATATGCTTCAGGGAACACTTGAGCGAGTCATGGTGGTGGCGACTGGAGCTCTGATGAACCCGGTTTCCTACCAACAGGGGGAATCGATCCCCTGTATTGCTCATGCGGTTACTCTTGAAGGGCGGGGGAACGTTTGAATGGATCATCCAATCATCTATTTGGCGCTGGGAGATTCTTTGACGCAAGGAGTGGGAGCCGATCAACCCGATCGTCATTTTGTAGCACAATACTTTGGTAAGCTGAAGCACTCCAATGAGTGCCGACTGATGAATATGGGGATATCTGGCCTTACTTCGGGGGAATTGCTTGAATTGATTGGAACGTCGGCGATTCGCAAATTAATTCCTCATGCTACCCATATTACGATTACCACGGGTGGTTGTGATTTTATCGATTGGTATGAAAAGGGTGCTTCAATGGCAGTTTTGACCCAATCGATGAAAAAGGTGTGGGATCGAACAGGAAAGGTAATGCGCCAGATTCGGGATTTAAATCCTGATGCTTCGGTTCAGGTTTTGGGATTTTATCTCCCTCTTCCCGCTTATGAGTGGGGGTTTAAGTTGGCCTCGCGAGTGCTAAAAAGCATGAATTTCGGATATGCTCATCTAAGTCGAAAATATGGGGTACAATTGGTCAATCCGTTTGATGCCTTTTTGTATCGCAAGGATTTTTTTGCCGATGAAGTGCATCCCAATCAGAAAGGATATAATGTATTGGCCGAGTTATTTCAACAATCGTGCGTGATGGAAAAGAAAGAGAGTATACCCAGATTCTCTTTAAAAAAATGAAAACAGGTTATTGACAACGACATAACAACATGTTAAATTATCCACAATATTTAATAACAAAAAGCGTTGAAGGGATAAAGTAAAAGGCGGGAGCTGATTGCAGAGAGCCGGTGGTTGCTGCAAACCGGTATCGGTCCGATCTTTGAATTACATCCCGGAGCAGACGGTTAAAGCCGGTATTTCCGGTGAACCCCGTAACGGAGATCCGCCGTTATCCGGATTGGCACAGGATGATCTGTGTGTACTTGAGTGGGATTCAGTGATGAATCCAAAAAGGGTGGTACCGCGAGACAAATCTCGTCCCTTAGAGGGGGGCGGGATTTTTTGTTTTTCAACTTTGAGAAAGGGAGGTCCATTGCGATGATTATTGTATTGGAACGAGATGCGAGTCAGAAGCAAGTGGATTCCATTGCAAAAGCTTTGGAAGAAAAAGGAATACGGATTCACTACTCTAAAGGTGTGGATAAAACCATACTGGGTCTGATTGGAGATAAAAAGACGTTGAGTGGGCTTTCAGTAGAGCGCTTTTCCGGTGTGGAAAAAGTGGTTCATGTAAGTGAACCGTTTAAATTGGCGGGACGTTCCTTCCAGCCGGAATCGAGTCGAATCCAGGTGAGAAATGTGGAGATTGGGGGAGGAAATCCGGTAGTCATTGCAGGACCCTGTTCAGTGGAAAGTCGGGAGCAAATTCTGGAGAGTGCGCGATCAGTCAAAGAGTCCGGAGCCTCATTACTCAGAGGTGGAGCGTTTAAACCCCGTTCGTCTCCATATTCCTTTCAGGGCTTGGGTGAAAAGGGATTGAAATTATTGGCAGAGGCTAGAGAAGAAACAGGACTGCCAATTGTTTCAGAGGTGATGGACCCGGAAAATCTGGACATGATGTTGGAATACGTGGATGTCCTTCAGTTGGGTGCGCGAAATATGCAAAATTTCCACTTGTTAAAAAAAGTGGGTCGAACGGATAAACCGGTTCTTCTGAAACGCGGGCTGTCATCCACCATTGAGGAATGGCTGATGTCTGCGGAATATATCTTAAATGAAGGAAACCCCAATGTTATTCTGTGCGAACGGGGAATTCGCACGTTTGAAACGCATACGCGAAACACATTGGATTTGTCTGCGGTGCCAGTGATCAAGCATTTAAGTCATTTGCCGATCATTGTTGACCCCAGCCACGGAACAGGAAAATGGAGATATGTAGCTCCGATGTCCCTTGCGGCTATAGCGGCAGGAGCGGATGGTTTGATGGTGGAAGTGCACCCCAATCCTGAAGTGGCACTTTCCGATGGTCCACAGTCTTTGACATTGGAAAACTTTCGTTCCATGATGAAGGAACTTGGTCAGGTAAAATCAAAGAAGGCGATGGTTTCTGGATAAAAAAGACAGAAGGCCAGGCTCCGAATTTCGGACAGATGCATAGGGTATGGTGAGATCCCCAATGGGAGTGATTCTCCATGAATGATTTTTTCCATCCCATGCCCCCCTATTCCGGGTCTCCTTGGATGTCCGATGATGAACCGATTCAAGGGCCATTTCCCAATCAAACCATTCGTCCTCCCTATGCGCAACCTTTGCCCAATGTTCCTGATTCCTTGCCACCTATACCGAGGGAAAAGTCCCCTTCCGGTCCTGACCGGGGCTTTAAGAATCCGTTGAAAGGGTTGTTGAGGCGAAGGGGTAAGGCATTGCTGTTGTCTGAACAGATGTACCAGGTGTTGGGGCAGCGGGTGAACGTTTGCACATATACAAAAGAATTGGATGGAGAGGTTGCTGGGGTTTATCCAGATCATTTACTGATTTCCAAGGAAGACCAAAAGTTTTATATCCGATGGGATGCAATTGTTTATGTATCTCCGAAGGAAGAATTGTGAGAATCGAGCGGTCTAAGCTGCTCGATTCTTTATTTTCTACCAATCTTTTCGTTTTTGCGATAGAAGCACAAGCCGGTAAGAATCGCTCCTCATATGTTGCATGTATGAGGTGATTTTCAATGAATACAAAAAATCATGCATCCTATACCCTTCTTCTGAAAAGTCCTTCCGCAGTCAATTCGATACGTAGGCTCGGAGGTTTCGTTGATTACGTAAGTGGTCACACTGGACTGATTTCCATGCGAATTCCCAGGCAGGAAATATCGAAATTTCAGAATCATCCTGATATTATGTTGAGTGAAAAAGACAACTTCACGATGATTCCTCATCCGAAAGTAAGTCATATTCTGACACGGGAGGAGTACCAAAAGGTTACTCAATCTGCTCGACAGGTTTACACTTGGAATGTTGGACGGGTATGGCGTGGAAAGCCTGAACCCAAAGCTGGAAAGGGAATTCGAGTTGGAGTGATTGATACAGGCATTGATTTAAATCACCCCGATCTGGTTCGCAATATTCGGGGTGGGGTCAACCTTGTCCACTCTGGACGAAGCCCCCAGGACGATAACGGTCACGGAACACATGTGGCTGGTATTATTGCTGCGCAAAACAACCGACTGGGAGTTGTTGGAGTGGCACCATCCGTAAACCTGTATGCCATCAAAGTCCTAAACAGCCAGGGTTCCGGTACCGTTCAAGGTTTAATTCGGGGGATTGATTGGGGAATTGATCATGGGATGCACATTTTGAATATCAGTCTATCGACAAATGCAACAGCTTCCAAAGCCTTGATTCATGCTATCAATGCAGCTGTCCGGAAGGGGATTTTGGTGGTTGCCGCCGCTGGAAACAGTGGGAATCGTCAAGGAACAGGAGATAGTGTGGAATCTCCTGCCCGAATTCCTTCTGCGGTTGCTGTAGCCTCTATCAACCGCAATAATCGACGTGCTTCTTTTTCCTCTGTGGGTTCTGCTTTGGATCTCTCAGCACCAGGTGTAAAAATTCTCAGTACCTATAAAGATGATAAATATGCGGTTTTAAGTGGCACTTCCATGGCTGCCCCGCATGTTTCCGGGGCAGCTGCTGTTTTATGGCGTTGGGGAAAGACAGCTCCATCTGTACGGAATCTTTTGTACCAAAGAGCCATGCCCATAGGGAGCAGACGTCTCTATGGAAGAGGGTTGGTTCAGGTGAAAGGACGTTGAGACTCTATACACTTAAAGGCATGGGGTTCGTCGTGAACTGCTCCCCACAAAAGTGGTAGAGCTTCTCGGTTCATCGAGCCGCAGGCGGGTACTCTCCGCGAGCTTCACTTCCCGTAGTTCCTACGGTACATGTTGAAAATGTTTTTGTGGGTCTTCCCACATGACAGGAATTGTTTTACGTGGTGACTGTTCCTTCCTCACTACAACCCCATACGATTCGGTTTTCAAGGTACAAATCGTTTAACGCGTTTTCGCTTACCAAAAATTGTCTTATTTGCAATGTATTAACATTTTCCTCGTCCGACGACCGAAGGAAGTGCCCGTGGTGCGACCGAAGGAAGTGCCCGTGGTGCGACCGAAGGAAGTGCCCGTGGTGCGACCGAAGGAAGTGCCCGTGGTGCGACCGAAGGAAGTGCCCCACAGGCATTTCCTTCGGTCACCCGTGGTACGCTCGCTTTCATCTACCCCATTAAAATGGGGAGGATTCCCGCTCGCATTTCCTAAACAAGACCACTGACAAAGTCAGTGGTCTTGTTGTGGCTTGGTTTCTTCTGGTTGTTTTGTTCGGCTGACCAACAATCGTTCCACGCTGTGATGGTCCATTTCTTGAACTTTGAATTGAAGATCCTGATGACGAACTTTGTCTCCAATCTTGGGGACTTCGTTTAATTGGGAGAAGATCCAACCCCCAATGGTATCATTATTGGGGTCTACGATGTCGGTCTGAAAGTATTCATTCACTTCTTCAATTAAAAGCCGGGCATCAATGGAGGTTTCATGACCGCTTTTTTGAAAGAACGGACGTTCATCATCAAATTCATCCTGAATTTCGCCAAAGATCTCCTCAATGATATCCTCCGTGGTAACAATACCTGCTGTACCCCCGTATTCATCGACTACAATGGCCATTTCGGATCGCTTCTGTTGCAGGATACGAAGCACATCTTTGATTTCCATTGTCTCAGGCACGCGGATCACCGGTTGGGTTAGATCGGCTAGATTGGGAGTTTCATTGGACAGAAGCTTTTCGTAGATATGTCGGATATGAACAATACCGATAATATTGTCTTTATCTTCCTTGCAAAGAGGGAAGCGTGTGTGACGGGCATCCCGAATCGTGTTTAAATTTTCTTCCAAGGAATCCTCGGTGTATAGACAGATGATGTCCACCCTTGGAACCATGATTTCCCTAGCAACCCGGTCGGTAAATTCAAATACATTATCAAAAAGAGAAAGCTCTGTTTGATCAATGTGCCCGCTTTTGTGGCTTTGTGCGACTAGCATTCGGATTTCTTCTTCTGTATGTGCCTGTTGTTGTTCTGGGTCCAATTCAATTCCCAGCCAGCTGAGAATTTTGTTGGCCGCGCCATTTAGAGTCCATATAAATGGATAAAAACCCCTGTAGAACCAATCTAGGTATCTGGCAGTCCAAATTGTGGTTCCTTCGGACCTTCGGATCGCCAGCGATTTGGGGGCCATTTCACCCAGTACAATATGGAGAAAGGTGATGATGGCAAAGGCAATCCCTAGGGAAAGAGTGGACTGAAGCCATTCAGGCACATTGAATGGAAGCAGGGTTAATGCGGGTTCCACCATCAGATGAGCGATCGCCGGTTCTCCAACCCAACCCAGTCCCAGTGAGGCTAGGGTAATTCCCAACTGGGTGGCGGATAGATAGGCGTCCATATTTGCAATCACTTTCTCAGCGATTTTGGCTCGGCGGTTTCCTTCTTCACGCAATTGCTTAATCCGTGTTGCCCGCACTTTGACAATGGCAAATTCAGAGGCGACGAAAAAACCGTTCAGAAAGACAAGAAAACCTACCAAAAAGAGATTCCAAACAATCTCAAGAAATAACTCCAACCGAAGCAACCTCCTGCTCAAGTTTTACTTATATTTTATAGTGTGTACGGAGCTTAATTTTTTA
Organism: Melghirimyces algeriensis; assembly: GCF_900182565.1. Lineage (GTDB taxonomy): Bacteria > Bacillota > Bacilli > Thermoactinomycetales > DSM-45169 > Melghirimyces > Melghirimyces algeriensis. The sequence continues at coordinate 125,538 of NZ_FXTI01000004.1, forward strand.
GTTGGAATAAGTGTATCAGAGATACCTTCGTTTGAATAGATAACAGTCGGTTTTAAAAAGTCTCCTCAGTAGTTCCGGTCCCAAAACCCTTTGGGAATAGGCTAAAGAAGATAATGAAGGAATAGAGTAGCAAATCCAAAATAAATGAGCAAGGAGAAAACATCGTTGATTGTGGTGATGAGCGGACCGGAAGCCACGGTAGGATCAACTTTCAACAGAGTGAGCATCAGGGGAATCATTGTCCCCCCCAAGGTTCCCAGAATCAGCGTAAACCATAGAGATGCTCCAACAACCAGTCCCAGAGAAAGACTTCCCTGCAATAGTGTAACCATAGCGATGATGAGGATACTACATACGGTCCCGATGATAACGCCTACGAGTCCTTCCTGCTTTAAAATACGGATATATTTGTCTTTGGTCAGTTGTCCCGATGACAGGCCACGGATGACAATGGCAAGGGATTGTGTTCCCGTGTTTCCTGTCATACCAGCGATCATGGGCATAAAATAAGCGAGAGCAGCAACTTTGTTGATCGTATTTTCAAATGAGCTAAGGAGAGTGGCAGTCAGCATTCCGATAAACAGAAGAAGGATGAGCCACGGGATTCGGCGTCGGGCAGATGAAAACGGATGAGTTAAAATATCCATTTCCGTCTGCCCGACGGCGGACAGCTTTGAAATATCTTCTTGTGCTTCTTCAATCAAGACATCAACGACATCATCAATGGTAATAATCCCAAGCAATCGATTTTCATCATCCACAACAGGAATCGCCAAAAAGTCATATCGTTGCATGAGTCGAGCCACTTCTTCCTGATCCATTTCAGTAGGAACAGAAATGATTCGTTCATACATCGCTTCTGTGATCGGTTTTTCCGGATGTGCAATCAAGAGTTCACGAAGAGAGATCACTCCGACCAGCCGATCATCGGCATCCGTTACATATACATAATATACGGTTTCCGCCGTTGGAGCTTCTCTGCGTAAATACTGAATCGCTTCTTCAACGGTGTAGTAATCATACACGCTGACATACTCCATGGTCATTTTTCCGCCAGCGGTGTCTTCCGGATAATGGAGGAGAGCCCTGACTTTGTCCGCTTCATCCCGTTTCATGGATCTGAGCAGGGTCTGAACGTTGCTTTCTTCCAACTCGCCCATCAGATCGGCCACTTCATCGGAAGACATTCGATTTAAAATTTCAGAGGTTTTTGCTGGCCCGATGGTCGTCAGGATCTCCTGTTGTTCTTCTGTCTCCAATTCTGACAGCAACTGGGCAATATCCTTGGGTTCCAACATCCGAATAAAGTGGGGCCGATAAATATCTGACAATCGAAAAAAGATCTGTCCGAGATCATAAGGCTGGAGCTCTTCAATCAATGGGCGGAGGAAGCGTTTTTCCTGTTTCTGAAGAGCTACCTTAATCGAATCGAGATCAATATCCTGTTGTTGCTCATTCGCTTCAGACATGATCCTTTCCTCCTTTCTTTCAGAGTTCCAAAAGCCTTCATCATCATATCAGATCCTTCAGGGATTTGGGAACAGCCTCATGCCCAGTTGTATGTGACAAGGGCCTATTTCATATAAATCATTTGGTGGTTTAAAATTCAGCCAGTAAGGGAGAGAAAATATGTTTCCATATCCTGTATATCCAATGTCTCATCAAAGGAGAGGACACCCTTTTGCACCTGTGCCGATGGGTGTTCCTCCCCATGTTCATCATGCTCATCCGCTTATTTCAGCGTTACCTTCTTCCAACGTTCCGTATGGATTTCCTTCAGTAAAAGTCCCAAAGCCTGATACACTGGAAGATCGAGAATTTAGAAAAGAAAAAAGCCATTCTGAACCGATCACTCCTTTGTGGGATTCTCCAGAATCGCCTGAGTCTCCATGGTTTACATTGAAAAGTGAAGATAACATCCAGCCTTCATAGTATCGACAGAAGGAAACGATTTTTTCCATATGAAACGGGGACCGGGTAAGCTGTGAAATCAGGGGCATAATAAAAAAGCCGAAAGGTGAATAAAAGGAGGTTTTTTCATGCGTATTCCTGAAATGCCATCTCCGGAACGAAATCCGGAAATATCCACTCCCAGGGAACCGATCACGACATCTCCTGAACAGCCGGACCGTGGTGGAGATCCAGAACGACGCAGAAAGGAGCCTGATCGAGAGAAACGGGAACGCTGACGGAATTTCAAAAAGCCCTGCGCCTACTGGCACAGGGCTGAATACGATGGAATTCGCTATGCTTTTACGTGACGATTAATGGTGATCTTCCGTTCTGTCATTCACTCTAAAGGACTCCGCTGTTTCAAATTCCGTATGATTGGCCGCGTTTTCCTTCTTGGGTGCTTCTTGAACCTTGTAAGTAAACTGAACATCCTGATCCGGCGTTTTTAAAGAGATTACTGTAAATGGGTGAGAAATTGCCTGTGTGGTAATGGTTTCTTTGGAAGGAGCCATTTCCTCTGCAATCACATGAATGGTTGTTCCTTTTTTCACGACTTCATTGACTCGGATGGAATATCCACCTGTGGGACGTTGACCAAGTGAGAGAATGATATAGGTTTTATCTCCATGACGAACCTCGGTATGGGACAGCCCATCCTTGCTGGCATTCATCACTTCCATATGCTTATGTTGTACTTCTACAGGAAGCTGCTCCATGGATTCTTCTTTGAAGGAAAGAGACTGTTCCTCAGAATCAGCTGTTCCACCCCTTGAATCATCTGAAGCGAAGAGGCTTCCGCAACCACTGATTCCAATGGAGCCGACCAAGAACATCATAAGAAGGGCCACCTTCCAGAGTTTCATTTTCGTACCTCCTGTCAACGGCTACTTTAAACGGACAGGGACAAAAGAAGGGAAGTTGCAAAAATTTTTCGCAAAATAGCAGGTCTGACTGTTCACGAGACAACCCGCTTTTGTTGCGAATTAAGACCAAGGAGCCAGACAAAATCCATTCTGTTATAAGGGTTATTCATTTTTTTAACATTCTACCATATAACGTCCATTATTGTCATGTTTTCCGGTATAAATGTAAAAGATAGTGAGAGGGAAGAAAGGAGAGCGTACTCGATGAGATGTCGTCCGGATAAACCGCTGATTGTACAGGACAAGCAAAAAATACTGCTGGAAGCGGACCATCCGTCCTATATCGAGGTTCGAAATCGATTATCCACGTTTGCCGAGCCGGTTAAAACGCCGGACCCTCTTCACACCTATCGAATGACACCTGTTTCACTATGGAATGCGGCTTCTCAAGGAGTAAGAGCGGAGAGTATTCTTTCATTTTTGGATGAAGAGAGCAAATTTGGTCTTCCCTCTACAATTGGTAAGGAAATAAAGGAAACGATCAACCGCTATGGGATATTCAAACTGATGAAAAAAGACGGGGAATTGGTTCTTTCTGTAGCGGATGTTTCGCTGTTTCATGATATGAAGGAAACAACACCATGGAAGAACTGTCTGGTTCCAACAGAGGATGGATGTTTTATTGTTCCACCTGACAAGCGGGGATGGATCAAACAACAGATGATCAAGGCGGGTTATCCTATAAAAGATGTGGCTGGATATGATGACGGTGAACCTCTTTCCTTGAGGTGGAGAACGATCCCCCTGTCTGGAAACAAACCGATTCAACTTCGAGACTACCAGCGGAAAGCTGTGGATTCTTTTTACCAGCAAGAAGATCCCACAGGTGGAAGCGGAGTGTTGGTTCTTCCCTGTGGTGCAGGAAAGACATTCATCGGGATGGATGTGATGGAAAAGGTGGGACGAGCCACCCTGATTCTTACCCCAAACACAACGTCTGTCCGCCAATGGATACAAGAGCTATTGGACAAAATGGATCTTACAGAGGATCAAGTGGGGCAGTATACAGGTGCACGCAAGGAAGTTCGACCGATCACTGTGGCCACATACCAGATTCTTACTCACCGTGCAGGAAAACAAGAACCCTTTACCCATATGAAGTTGTTCAAGGAAAGGGGTTGGGGGCTGGTGATTTATGATGAAGTACATCTACTTCCGGCACCTGTCTTTCGTGCCACGGCTGACATACAGGCATGTCGTCGGCTTGGGTTAACCGCGACTCTGGTTCGGGAAGATGAACGGCAGGAGGATGTTTTTTCCTTGATTGGACCCAAAAAATATGAAGCTCCCTGGAAGGAGATTGAACAGAAAGGCTGGATTGCACGAGCTGTGTGTACAGAGGTACGTACTCCATTAAACGAGGGGAAAAAACGGGAGTACCTGAAGGCATCCCATAAGAAAAAATATCGGATTGCCGCGGAAAATCCGGAAAAAATCAATGTTCTGCAAAGAATCCTTCATCAGCATCAACAGGAACCGGTTTTGGTGATCGGTCAATACTTGGATCAGTTAAAAGAGGTGGCAGAACGTTTGAAAGCCCCCCTGATCACAGGAGAAACGGACCAGAGGGAAAGGAATGATTTGTTTCAACGGTTTCAGCGAGGAGAGGAAAAGGTGCTTGTTGTATCAAAAGTGGCCAATTTTGCCGTGGATCTCCCCAATGCAAAAGTGGCTGTTCAAATTTCCGGGACTTTTGGATCCCGTCAGGAAGAAGCTCAACGTCTGGGTCGAGTGCTACGGCCCAAAGAAAAGAACAACGAGGCATATTTTTATCATATTGTTTCCAAAGATACGATCGATCAGGATTATGCATTGCGTCGTCAACTGTTTTTGGTAGAGCAAGGGTATCAATATCAGTTGATGGAATCGGACGAGTGGGGGGGAAAAAAAGAATGAAGCCGTCTCTAATCTGTTGTTTGCAGGGGTTGTCAGAAGATACACGCTATCACATTGCGAATCATTACCATTGTACAACGCATCCTTCTATATTAGGAGAACACATTTTAAAAGCGATTCACCAGGGGTTAATGGAACAAATCCATCCATGGGAACAGTATGTAATGGAATTTTTGGTATTTCAATGGGGAGATCGTCCGTTTTCTGAAGAAGATCCTGTTTTACGGTCTTTATCGTTATCTCCTTCCCGTTTTCGAACGGCATTAATTCTTCTTCGGCGCAAAGGGCTTGTTTACAAACTTCGAAACCAGCCAGGTGGCTGGGTCCATTGGTGTCCCAGAGAGATTCGCCGAACGTTTTTAACTGCGAGGGATTCAGAGCCAATTTCGACAGAAGACTTGGTATTAAACGAGCAGGATGGAGCGTTTTCCAAAGGACTGTGGGAGGGGTTGTTTCAGTTTGCGGTTCAGTTGGAGAGAGAAGGTCTTCCCTTAACCCGTCAAGGGGAGGTGATGAGGTCGGCAGTGAGAAAGCTGGAAGTGGAGCTGGATATATCGGATGAAGGGCTTCATTTTTCACGATGGAAAGGTGCAGCCGGTTCCCCGGTTATTCAGTTGGTTGCAGATTGTGCTGAAAGGCTAGGGATATTAAAAAAGGAAACTCATCGATGGATGGCTGATCGAGAATTTCTTTCCCGTTGGCTGTTTCTCCCCTGGAGCAGCAGAATTCAGGAACTGTTTGGTCTGACCGAAGATCTGTTATTGGAGGATCATCCTGAATGGGATGGATTGTGGTGGGAAATGATGCGTTATTCCGGGGGATGGATTTCTTTCAGGGAAACCTGCCTTCATTGGTTGGAAATGAAGGGAACACCGTTTCATACCAGCTTTTTGGAAAAAACAGATAAGCATTGGTTATGTACACTTGAAGCGTTGGGGTGGGTGCAGCGCAAAGAACAAAAAGGGGAGGTTTTCTGGCGTTGGACCCCTTGGGCTCCACCTGTTGGAACAGAAATTCCGGATATGAAAGGATATGTTAAACCGGATTTTGAAATACTGATTCCCACCTTTTTTCCTCTGCATCAACGCTTTCTTCTTGCCCAATTTGCTGATTGTATGGGTGGAGAACCCTTGATCACTTATGAATTGAGTTATTCTTCCGTACAGCGCGGTTTGAAGAGAGGTTTTACGGAAAAAGATATGCTGGAGGTATTAGAAGGGATCTCCGGTGGTCCACCGCCTGACAATATCACAGAAAGTCTGCGTGGATGGACGAATGACCGGAGACGTCCCATATTGGAGGAGGTTTGGCTGCTTTGGTTGCCAGAGAGCGATATGTGGGGGTTGGATGCGGAAAAACGAAGAAAGTGGGGGATAAAATCGGTTTCCGATGGGGTCTTTATTGTACCGCAACAGCAAGTGGAAGAGGTAAAGAGCGTTCTGGAAGCAGAAGGGTGCACACCTGTACGAAAAGGTGATGAGGAACCTTGGTGGAGGTGTATGCAAGGAGAGCCCCAGTTGGATGAACAACCGTTGACCGAGGAGGCCGTTTTGGTTGATCCTCGGTACCCTTCACCTAAAGAGGCCATCCCTGGATGGAAACAATTACCTAAGATATGGACTTCAGGGCTTCGGTCCTATCATTCATCCACTCTGGGGGTGATCTTAAAAAAGGCTGCTTCCATGGAGTTGGATGTTCTTTATTCCTTTGGAAACAACGAACCGTCCCGCTTTACTCCAACGGAAGTTTTTCGCTCCGGAGAGCAGTGGTTGGTGACAGGAAAGGATGCTGACGGCCAAAAGCGACAGTTGTACCTTAAAGATATGGTCAAGGTACAGCTTCTGTCTCCATGGAACGATCTTACCTGATGTTTTGATCGGAGAGCCTCTCTCTTTGATGGATGAGAAGGACTTTCCGCCTGAAAGACGAAGCTATACAGAGAGACTGGGCCAAACCGATCCACACCTATACATAAAACCCAACATGGGGCGTTTCGCATAACAGCAAATGGAAAAGGAGGGAGACCGTTACGGAAAACGTGCAGTCAACCGGAGCAAAGAGTGATGGAGTTAAGAACCTGAATAACCCATATCGAGGGACTCAATACGAATTCACCGCTGGGTAGAAACATAGTCACAACCATTTATTTACGTTTGAAGATTGCTGAGAAAGTAGAAAATTGTCAAAGGGGATTCGATTTTCAGTAAAGCATTCCTTGCCAACACCCAGCGAATCTCTGTAGAACCCGGCTCCCCCTCGTTGCTCAAAGATGGCAATCGAATCTTTGCTCCCCACCTTGTCAATATCCTCACTTTGAGGGTTTGGTCGTTTTTCGTAACGGGGAGCTTATGCAACCGATGCCTCAGAAAAACGGGATGTTGAAATCTGAAACGAAACCTCCTCGCTTTTCAGGGGATTTTGTATGGAAATTTATCGGAGCATTTTTTGCCTCAGCGATCATGTGGACGGAGAAGGTCGGCATTTTGCTGCGTTATGGTGCTGCATTGCTGACAATATTGTTTATTACACCCGTATTGAGCGGGGATTTCCGTCTAGTTTGGCGGGATGCTCCTTTGGTGGCATTGATGTACTTGGCTTTGGTTACTGTGATTTTGGCACAGTCTGCTGCCAAAAAGGTGAGCCAACCGGATTCTTACTTTTACAGCACGTTCGGTGAATATATCTTTAACAGAAAACAATATGAGGAAAGAGAAAAATGGGCAGAAGAAAGAGCAAATGCAGGAGATGAAAAATGGAACAAGCAGATTGCCCAGCTAGAAGAACGCTTAAATCAGTCAGAGATGAAAAAGAGGAATTTGCAAAGGCAGCTGAAGCAAGTGGCAGAGAAGTATGAGAGTTCGGTTCACCTTGCGGCTCAAGTGAGAGCGGAAGTACACCTTTATGAAGTAATATTGCATGGGGATCCATCTGTCAACCCGGATCTTTTGATGGAGCGGCTTTTAAAAGAATTGGACCTCGCCTGTTTGGCGGTTGCCTGTTATCGGTCAGAGAAGGAAGGACTCAGTCTCTTGGGATCAGCTGGAGCAGAGTTTGTGGCCTTTTTCGATCAAAAGCAAGATCAAGGTTGTCCTGAGGTGGAGAGCTGGACGACCGGTGCCGACATCGTTTCCCAGAATGATGCATACCCATATGAATATATGGTAACCACCGTCTTACAGAGAAAGCTATTTGTTCTGGTATTTCGCCTCGATATGACCGATTTGGGCAAAGCCACCTCAATGCTGTATGATATAATAGTAGAAAATAAACACCTTCTCATGATTGTTTCTCGTATTCTAAACACCAGCCAGCAACAATTCCCGATGAAAGGAAGTGTTGCCGATGATTGAAAAACTGGCTGATCATGAACCGATTAATGCCAAGGGAAAGTTTAAAAAAAGGAGCCGAATGGATACCAAGAGCGCCTGGACCCCTGAGTCGATTGACACCAAAGTGGAACAGGCAGTGAAGAGTCATAACAAAGAGCGATCCCGTAAAGAGATCGTTTGAGGTTGTTCCTGACTTTCCCCACTCCAGGGAAGGTTTTTCTTTTCAATTGACGTGTTATGTTAAGTCCTGGGAGGGATTTCTGTTTTGAAATCGTTGGATATGACCGAGTTGTTACTCGAAACATATAAATTGGCTGACCAAATCAAGGAATCGAAGGAAGTAAAACGTTACCTGGATCTGAAAAGAGAGATTCACGATGATCAAGAGGCTCAGCGTTTAATCAAGGAGTTTCAGCGAAAAAAAGAAATGTTTGAGGAGTGTCAGCGCTTTGGACACTTCCATCCGGAGTATCACAAAGCAAAACAAGAGGCAGAGGATTGGTTAACCAAAATGAAGGGAAACCCCAAAATAAGGGAATATATGGAGTTGGAGGAACGGCTTGACTTTATTTTGGGCGAAGTGAGTCGCACCATCGCCAGAACCGTTTCCAGCTCCATTAAGGTGCCGGTGAACGATTCCAAAGAGTTGAAAATGCCAAACCGCAATCGACGCAAGAGTCATTGAGAAGACAATAGGATACAGTTGGGACATTGGTTTCCGCAACAAAAACTTTTTTTGGATGGTACCCGAAAGTGGAAACGATAAACCCATCGATCTTTGCTTTGACGCACAAAGCGACATTCGAATGTGAAATCGGTATCTTGAATGAGGGGTTGCGCGGCTTCTTGAATCATCTGGGAGAGGTTGACGGATTGATTTTTATTTTCGGTTGAAATATACAAGAACCGCGTTCCCGCATAAGTCCGGGATTCAACATCGCTCAAACCACTGCGACGGAGCTGTTGTACGAATTGATTTGTCAAGGTGTCAAACACGTTGCTCACCTCCTAGGGGGCATAGGGCCTACAGTGGCTCTGAGTGATGTTGTTTTGTTGGGTGGTAAGAGAAGTGTAACATGTTATCTCTTTATAGGCGACTTTTCTTCCCTCTCGCAAGTATAACGATTTTGTGCTATCATTTAGTTAAGTAAATATGACTTAGGTTCTATAAAGTATGAGAAGTGAAAATCACGTATAAAAAAGGAGATATCCTTTATGGCTTTGGAGATCGCAGAACGGCTTGGTTTGGCTGTTTGGGTGAAGGATCTCAAGGCAGCTCGTTCTCTGGGACGCTTTGGGAACATCCATTATGTCTCCAAGCGGCTTAAATATGTATTTCTCTATGTGGATGGAAAAAAGGCCAATCAATTAATTTACCGAATTGAACGAATGCCTTTTGTAACTCGTGTAGATCGGTCGCTTCGTCGGGAATTGGCAACCGAGTTTCATAAACCAATGAATACAACAAGTAATTAGTTGTTCGATGTGCTGCCTGGTCATGTAACTGGGTGGTTTTTTTTACGGATTATACTTCGTTTTACGAAATATACGAGGGGAACTGGAGAAATCAGGAGGGAGTATTAACGCAAAATGGAAATTTGGAGACGCAATCTTTACATTCTGATGGTTTCGCAATTTCTTGTAATGTGTGCAATGAGTATGATCATTCCATTCCTCCCTCTTTATCTTCAGGAGATGGGCGTGACAGACCCAGATCAAACCCAACTGTGGTCCGGTTTGATTTTTGGTATCAACTTTTTGTCCGCTTTTTTAATGGCTCCAATATGGGGGAATTTGGCGGATAAAATGGGACGTAAGATTATGATTCTCCGATCAGGATATGGAATGACCATTGTCATTTTTTTAATGGGACTTGCTATCAGTCCCTTGCAGTTATTGTTCCTTCGTTTGCTCAATGGGACGATCTCCGGGTTCATTCCTGCATCGATCTCCCTGGTTGCTACAAACACTCCAAAGGAGCGAGCGGGTTATGCTCTAGGAATGTTGCAGTCCGGTACAGTGGCCGGAAATATTATAGGGCCGTTTATCGGGGGATTGATGGCTGAAATTGTTGGATTTCGAACGATCTTTTTTCTGACCTCTTTAACGATTGGATTGGCTACTGTTGTGGTTAATCTTACAGTTAAAGAGGAAGCAAAACCTGATCCAGAGAAAAAGCAAAAGGGATTTATTGCAGATGGATCGGAAATCTTGCACCAAAAGGCATTGCCAATCCTTTTTTTGGTCGGTTTTATGCTTCAATTCGCAATGGTGGCACCCATGCCGCAAATGTCCTTATTTGTATCGGATCTTGGTGCTCCAGGTGGGTACATTGCGTTCTTTGCCGGTTTGGTCTCAGCTGTCACCGGTCTAGCCAATATGCTGGCCTCTCCCTTGTTAGGGCGCTTGGGAGACAAGTTTGGATCCGAAAAGGTGTTGTTCTTTTCCATGCTGGGGGCATCTGTCTTTTTTATTCCCCATGCAGCAGTTTCTGCTGTTTGGCAGTTGCTGATCTTTCGTTTTCTATTGGGTCTCTGTGTGGGAGGATTGTTACCTTCTCTAAATACTTTGATCCGCAAAAATGCACCGATCGGGAAGGAAAGCACAGCATATGGCTACAGTACAAGTGCAGTTTTTTTGGGGAATATGCTCGGACCGATCACGGGGGGAGTACTTTCCGGAATCATTGGAATTCGGGGATTATTCCTTTTGACAGCTTTTCTCTTGATTTGTGGAGCCTTTTTGCTCCGCCGCAGACTTCCGGACTCCCCTTCACAATTTCAAAGGCAATCGCATTCACAGAAAGTCGCTTCAAAGTGATGCGAGTGTCCGTATTGGCAGGTTCATTTTCCGCTTGAGACCAGGTGATTTGTCCCATTTGGAAACGAAGAAGCCAACATAGGATATAAAAGACCTGTGTTTTTACTTGGATAAAACAGGAGGGTATTTCTATGCTCGGCTTTTTTCTTGGCAAGATGTTAGGAGGGTTTGGTAAAAGGGGCCTTGGTGGACCGAAACCAAAAAGGTTGAAAGGTCCCAAAGGAATTGGTGGTCCTGGCCTGGGTGGACCACCTCCACCACCGCCTCCCGGTCCTGGTCCCGCTGGATTTGGTCCCGGCCCCGGTCCTGGTCCCGGATTTGCTCCTGGCCCCGATCCTGAATATGGTCCCGGTCCCGGATTTGGTCCGGGTCCTGAATTTGGCCCCGGTCCCGGATTTGGTCCTGGCCCCGATGATTTCTAGCGCATCCCGGTTTTTCTTTCAGCCCCCAACAGGGGCTGATTTTTGTTTTATGGAAAATACTTCTGGAAGAAGGTGCTTTTTCATCGTAAAATAATAATACAGCCTATAGAATTGAGGAGCGGATTACATTGGGCTTGTTTGATGATCTGAAACACAAATTTGAAAAAGGCATTGAAAGTACAGGCCATCAATCAAAGAAAATGTTGGATATCAGTCGGATTAAGTTTATGGTTCGGAATGAGAAAGAAAAGGAAGAGGCACTTTATTACAAGCTGGGAAAAGAAATTTTTCGTTATTGGGATCGAAAAGGAGATCTGGAATTGACGGATCTCACCCGTGCTACATTACAACATATTCAGGATGTTCGGAGAAAAATTGTTGAACTGGAAGAGACTGTGGAAAAGCTGAAACAACAACATGCTCCCGTACAGGAAAAAAAGGAGAACTCACAATCGATTCCAGCTCCCGACAATCGGAGTCAACCGGAAGCATCCGAGGAAAAGCGTTTGAAAAAAGAACCGGTCCGAATGGAAAAGAAAAACACCCACACGGCTTCCCAAACAGATCAAACAAACCATCAATCCACGCATACTTCCACACCGGAACTCTCCGAAAATTGGGCGGAAGGAAAGGCGTTTTTTGTCTGTCCGCACTGCGGGGACCGCATTGAAGAAACAACGATAATCTGTTCCCATTGTCACAAACATATCTACGAAGATTGAGGTTTTTAACGAAGATGAACAGCAAAATACGTCGAATGATAAGTGATTTTGATGATAAATAGGGGATTTTATCCAATCCCTTCAGTTATGAAGTGGATTTTGATACAATAAAAGGGAAACATGTTATAGAATGTCAATAGAGAGCGTTAAATGTTAAAAATTTCAGCGATCATTCCATAATGATCAAAAAGATCCCGGGTTCTTTGTATATACATAAAAGACAGATGAAGCTGGGTTCGATTTTTTTCTTTCGGGATCCCTGTAAGCTGTTTTATGTAGACAGGCATTGGGAAAGGGGTAACGAGTTATGAAGCATGATTCCGTGGCGATTACGGTGACAAGTGGTAAAGGCGGTGTGGGGAAATCCACGACAGTGGCATCCGTTGGCCTTGCTCTGGCAAAGCTGGGCAGAAAGGTATGCGTGATGGATACCGATATTGGTCTTAGGAAGTTGGATTTGATGTTGGGGTTGGAGAATCGGATTGTTTATGATTTGGTCGATGTGGTGGAAGGAACCAGCAAACTCCGACAATCCCTTGTTCGACATAAGGAATTTGAACATCTGGCATTGTTGCCGGCTGCTCAAACACGGTACAAGGAAGAGATCACTCCGGAACAGGTGAAACAGATTGTGGATGAATTGCGCCATGAGTTTGAATTTATTCTGATTGATTCTCCTGCCGGGATTGAGGGAGGATTTAGAAATGCCATTGCACCAGCAGACAGAGCTGTATTGGTGGTTAATCCAGAAATTCCTTCTGTCCGGGATTCAGATCGGGTAATCGGATTGCTGGAATCTGCCAATTTGGACAAGATTGATCTGGTTGTGAACCGAGTCCAACCAGGAATGGTAAGAGATGGAGATATGCTAAGCGTGGAACGCGTTCAAAATCACCTAGCGATCAATTTGCTGGGAATTGTACCTGAGGATCGGCGAATTGTCCGTTCCTCCAACACAGGTGAGCCGGTGGTATTGGATGATAAATCAATGGCTGGATGCGCATTTAACAATATTGCCCGTCGACTGAATGGAGAAAGAGTTCCTTTTTTAGAATTGGAGGAGCCAAGCCTTATTCATCGGATCAAACGGATTTTCCATATCGCCTAAGAGCTGACGAGGTGAAAAAAGTGGCTTTTTTGAACATGTTTAATAAAGAAAAAGAGAGACCGACAGCTGCGACAGCGGATGATCGTTTATCTTTGGTGCTTAGCTACCAACGATCCGATATTGATGAGCGTAAATTAAAGAAGTTTCAGAGCCGTCTGGTTGAATTGTGCGATGAATTTGGCTATGACGTGGTTGGACAAGTGGAAATTCGTCCTCAATCCAGGGATTGGGATAATATGACAGTTTTAAATGCAAGCATCCCGGTTCGCCTGCGTGGAAAATGAGGCTGAAATCGACCATGGTTTTCGATTTTGATTTTTAGGGTATAAATAAGCATGGTGTTTCAATATTTGCTCAAGCTCATTTCCATTGTTGGGAAAGAGGTGTAAATTCTTTGAAAAATCAATTGCAAGAAATCAAAGATAAGTATCGCCTAAAGCAAGAAGAGTATAAGGAGGCAGTGGAGAGGCACGAGTTTTTGGAGCAAATTCGAATCAAGGAAGAACTGGAAAGCTTACGTGTAGAATGGAACCAACTAATGAAAAATACAGGATGATACAATGTATGGCGCCACTTGGCGCTTTTTTATTTATTTTGTTGTCCATTATAAGGAAAGAGCATTCCAGAAATTCACTTGAATGTACCCAGCCAAATCAAAGCATGATAAGAGTACCATCCATAAGGAGGTGAAACGAGAATGCAACAACAACAACAGCAACGTGAGCGTAACACCAACCAACTGCTGGTTGCCGGTGCGTCTCAAGCTTTGGATCAAATGAAGTATGAGATTTCTTCCGAATTTGGTGTACAACTGGGTCCTGACACCACTTCCCGTGCCAATGGTTCTGTTGGTGGAGAAATCACAAAACGTTTGGTTTCCATGGCTGAACAACAACTGAGCGGTGGCATGCAGTAATCAAGTGAATAACTGGTTACCTGGACAGCGGTTTTCCGCTGTCCTTTTACATATAAAGAAAGGATCTAAAGCTTTTTTATCGAAATATTTGCATTAGATATTCATATTTCCTAATTGAGAGGATGTGATTGGATATGGAAATACCTGAATATTATAACATGTCTCAAGATGTGGACCGGCATGCAACCAATCCTCGTAAAGTAGCCGTTCGTTGGGAGAATGACCAAGGTGAGCAGCGTGAAGTAACTTACCGGGAGTTGAAAACCGCTTCAGATCGGATGGCTCAGGGATTTCTTCAAAAAGGGTTGAGAAAAGGGGATCGGATCATGATCCTTCTCCCTCGCATTCCCGAAGCTTATATAGTTTATTTGGCCGCTCTAAAAGCGGGGCTTATTGTTTTACCCGGATCTGAAATGCTTCAACCAGGGGACATTACTTATCGTATCCAGCATGCAGAAGTCAAGGCGGTGGTTTTTGACGGTTCTTTACAAGATCGGGTTGAGAAAGCGGTATTGGATTGTTCTTCTTTACAGTGGGGATGGATTCATGGGCAAAAAACGGAGCGCTGGGAATCTCTTTCTAGACTTGGTGAAAAGGCTGAAAAGATCGCTCTTCCTCAAACCCGAAGCGATGATATTGCCTTTATTTCCTATACATCGGGAACAACAGGAGGTCCAAAAGGAGTGATTCATCATCACAGTTGGGCCATTCCCCACCAAAAAGTAGCAGCACGTGAGTGGATGGATATTCAAACAGAAGATACCGTTTGGGCTACCGCCGGGCCGGGGTGGGCGAAATGGGTGTGGAGTCCGTTTATTTCCACATTGGGAAGTGGTGCAACATCACTGGTGTTTCATGGTCGGTTTAATGCCCGGCGATATCTTGAAATCATGGAAACGTATCATGTAAATGTACTTTGTTGTACTCCTACAGAATACAGATTGATGGCAAAAGTGGAGAATCTGGAGGATTACAAACTGTATTCTCTTCGCAGTGCTGTCAGTGCAGGGGAACCCTTAAACCGGGAAGTGATTGATACGTTTCGCAAATATTTTGGTGTAACGGTCAGAGACGGGTATGGTCAAACCGAAAACACATTGCTGGTTGGAACAATGAAGGATATGAAAGTAAAACCGGGGTCGATGGGAAAACCTACTCCTGGAAACCGGGTGATTCTGGTTGATCCCGAAGGTCATCCTGTCCCGGAAGGTGTTGTGGGGGATATAGCTGTTCACCGAGACTCTCCGGCCCTCTTTAAGGGGTACTATCGGGACGAAACCCGTACGGCGAATACGTTTCGCGGTGAATGGTATATAACGGGGGATCAAGCACGTCGCGATGAGGACGGTTATTTCTTTTTTGAAGGAAGGGCCGATGATATTATTATTAGCTCAGGTTATACAATCGGTCCGTTTGAAGTGGAAGATGCTCTTGTCAAACATCCTTCTGTACAGGAGTGTGCAGTTGTGGCAAGTCCCGATCCCATCCGGGGAGAGGTTGTGAAAGCGTTTGTCGTTTTAAAAGATGGAAAAACAGGTTCAAAAGATTTGGTAAAGGAACTTCAGGAACATGTGAAAAATGAAACAGCGCCATACAAATATCCACGGAAACTGGAATTTGTACAGACTCTCCCCAAAACGATGAGTGGAAAAATCCGCAGAGTGGAGTTGAGACAGCAAGAGTTGAAACAGAAGAAAGG
The DNA here is from genome assembly GCF_900182565.1 of Melghirimyces algeriensis. GTDB lineage: Bacteria > Bacillota > Bacilli > Thermoactinomycetales > DSM-45169 > Melghirimyces > Melghirimyces algeriensis. Next base: position 141,326 of record NZ_FXTI01000004.1, read on the forward strand.
GAATCCTTGAATGCTACCTGTTCAATGGGGTATAATCTGGGGGAATCGCTGAGAAGGAGCCGACGAAGCAGATGCGTATTTTCCCCCATGGAAACATTATAAATTTTGAGGCTTCAATCCGGGAAATGACAGCTCCCGAACTGGAACGCTTGATGCAAAACTTCATATCTAGGAATACTCCCGTTATGACAGGTCTTTTGGATATGAGTGATCAAGCTGTTTATGTATACGGGAATACGGAAACAATAACATTGGATGAAGAATCAGACCGGGTTGAAATGATAGCTTGTTCAGAAGAAGGAGAGAATCGGATTGTCCGCCCATTTTCCAGTCTGGAGATCAGTCATGAAACACACTTTGATATTGAAGATCCGGATCAAGGGGTGATAAGATTTCCGGTTTTTTATGTATCTTTTTCCAAGGGAGAAAAAGATACCGGTGAGGAAGAAACCGTCTTTTTTGCTCCCAAAGAGATTGTCTCTTATCCATTGGATTGTGTGGTTGAATTTTGGAACCAGATTGGGGAACTGGGTCGGGATGTTCAATTTCACCCTGGAGGCTGTTCGATCTCTTCAGATTTCAGGAAATCGCTCAAAGGAAAATGACAAGCTGTCAGAGTTCACTATATCAGATGGACAGGCTGTTGACTCCGACTGTCAACAGCTTTTTTCTGTATCATCCGCTCCTGATTGTAATGATTGTCTGATCCGGTTGGGGGGAGGATAAAAGAAGGCTCCACCTGTTAATAAGAGAAAAGAAGGAAGCAAACGGAACAGGAGTGAATCTTGGTGTCAAACAAAAAAAAGAACCCGTTTGTCATGGTTCTCTTTGGAGGAGCAGGAGATCTTGCGAAAAGGAAATTATTTCCTGCGCTTTATGGACTTTATCGAAACGGATTCATTCATGAACATTTTTCGGTTATTGGATTGGGACGTTCCCGGAAAGGGCAAGAAGAATACCGGCAGATTGTTCGCCAATCGGTGAATGAGCATTTTCGCATGTCCGTAAACGACCCGGAAGAACTGAACTCATTTTCGATGAAGTTTGATTATATTTCGCTGGATGTTCACGATTTGGATGGATACCAAAGATTAAGGGAGTGGTTGGAAATCCGGGAAAAAGAGGTGAATATCCCTGTAAATCGCCTCTTTTATCTAGCGATTTCCCCCAAACTGTTTGGGCAGGTTTCCAAAAACCTGAAAATAGCGGGTCTTACAGAAGGAAACGGATGGAATCGCTTGGTCATCGAAAAGCCTTTTGGTCATGATTATGAATCCGCAAAGGAACTGAACAATCAAATTCGAACGTCCTTTGCCGAAGAAGAGATTTACCGAATTGATCACTACTTGGGAAAAGAAATGGTTCAGAACATCCAGATGATCCGTTTTGCTAATACGCTCTTTGAAAACATGTGGAACAACCGGTACATCAGTAATATTCAAATTACTGCCAGTGAAACGGTGGGGGTGGGAGATCGCGCCCAATACTATGATCATGCTGGAGCTCTGCGGGATATGGTGCAAAATCATATTCTCCAAATGGTAACACTGGTGGCGATGGAGCCTCCCAGTCGACTGAAACCGGAAGCGATTCATGATGAAAAAGTAAAGGTGCTTCGCTCCCTTCGCCGATGGAAAAATGAAGATGTGCTTCAAAACATGATCAGAGGCCAGTATACGAAAGGGTTCATCGGTGGTCAACCGCTTCCGTCCTATCGGGAAGAAGAGGGGGTTCAAAATGACTCCGTCAATGAAACGTTTGTGTCAGGCAGACTGTTGATTGACAATTTTCGTTGGTCCGGTGTTCCCTTTTACATCCGAACCGGAAAGCGGATGTATCGGAAAGAAACAGTGGTTGTCGTTCAATTTAAAAATGTGCCGGATAATCTTTATTTCAATAAAAATAATGCATTGGAACCGAATCTGTTAATTATAAATATCAATCCAAAAGAAGGTCTCTCACTTCAGATCAATGCGAAACAACCGGGAACAGTGAGTGAAGTGGTTCCCATAAGAATGGATTTTTGTCATGATAGTAAGGAGGGATTGCCAGAAGCCTATGAAAGCTTGCTTCATGATGCAACGGAAGGGGACAGAACTTATTTTACGCATTGGGAAGAAGTGGCGCTTGCCTGGAAATTTATTGACCCGATTCGAAAAGTGTGGGACGGACTGGATGAGTCGACTCTTTCCTATTATGAAGCGGGTTCAACCGGTCCAAAAGAGTCGGATCTGCTTCTGAAAAAGGAAGGGTTTCATTGGCATGATTTGGGTGAACAGCATGGGTCTAGCAAATGAATGGGAACAGAAGGGGGAAGTCACCAATGGGTTATCAGGTCTATGATGTATCCATGTCGATTCATGAAGGAATGCCTGTTTACAAGAATAAACCGGAAAAAAAACCGCTGATTCAGGTGGTTCAGGACTTTGAGACAAGCCCTGCCAGGGAATCCCGAATTCAGTTGGATGTTCACACCGGAACGCATGTGGATTCACCATTGCATATGCTGCCTGATGGTGGAACGATGGAGACATTAAATATTGAAAAGTTGACAGGCACCTGCCGTGTGTTGGATTTGACGGAAGTGAAAAACGGTATTACGCGTTCAGATTTGGAGGGCAAAGGAATTGAAAAAGGGGATTTTGTCCTTTTAAAAACACGAAATTCCGACAGCGAATCGTTTGATTTTGAGTTTGTCTTTCTGGCTGAAGATGGTGCCTCCTATTTGGCATCTTTAGGTGTTCGGGGAGTCGGGATTGATGCACTGGGTGTGGAACGGAGCCAGCCGGGCCATCCGACCCATAAAATTTTGTTCAAAGCTGGTGTGCTCATTTTGGAAGGACTGCGCTTGAAGGAGGTCCCAGAAGGAGAGTATTTTATGGTAGCGGCTCCGATTAAACTGAAGGACACGGAAGCTGCACCGGCACGGGTTCTTTTGTTTAAAGGACTATCCGTAACAGGATGAGCGTCAAGTCCGATCGTTTTTTATACTCATTTTGTCATGAACCTCACCGCCCATTTGGGCGGTTTTTTCATGTCGCCCATTTTGTACTGTGTTGGGTGATTGTCCTGTGCAAATCCGGGCGAGTCACATACATCTAGGATGTAAGGGTACGAAATAGAGGAGGGTCTTTCCATGGCTAGTTCAGGACCGACAAAGAAAGATTTTGCTGACTTAATCAATCAGATGATGGGACAAAATGTCGTCAATAGTCAATTGCTGGACCAAGTGTTGAAAGAAGCCAAAAAGGGATATCATCAACAAGGGTTGGAAGGCTTTTTTGAATATATTCGTAACTTAACAAATATTCCATTAAGCAATACGGAATTGAAACAGTTGATGGATATTGTTATTGGTGCAGGGACCCCGGATCAAGCACTCAACCATTTAGTCAATCAAAAATGGATCTCGAAAGATAAAGCGGAAACCATTGAACGGAAAATTGGTTCCCAAGGGAAGAGATAGATTGGAGATATCGATAAAACAGAGTGGGCTCTCTGAGCCCACCATGTAAGTTATTTACGACGCTTTTTCGCTTTTTTGTTTTTTAACACTTGATCCACGATTTTTATCATACCGGGGGCATTGATCAGATCATATAAACTGTCTCCATCCTTTGAAAACGGTTTGGGAGTCGATGTATTCTCTTTATCGCCCTTTTGGTTGTTGATCGACGGACGCTTGGAATCAGGTGACTTAGACGGTTGTTCTCCTGAAGAATTGGGATTCATTTTGGAAATGGACTGGATAAATTCCTCAAATACCTTTTCATTTTTCATAGCATGGCTCAAGTTTGTCATTGCGGCCAACCATTGTTCCATTTTTGCGCTGGCGGAGGAAATTTCGCGGGAAAGGTTCCGTATTTCTTCCATCCGTCCGGTTATGGACGCTTCTTCAGAAGTAAAAGGTGTTTGGCGAGGAAATTGACGTTTTCTTCGATTATAGATTCTGGATTGTTTCAAATGTACCACACTCCTCAGATGCGATTTGCTCTCATAGATTATTCCATTCCGGTCTTAAAAGTGAGATAAGGAGTTGAACGGAAGATGCCGAATCCAGATTGGTTTCAAAGATCATTCCCCAAATTCAGGAAGGCAAACAGGATTCGCAAGATTTTTTATTTGAGAAATTTCAGCAATGTAAAACGGTGTATTCGACAAATCCAACGGTCTGGGGGAAGACCTGTACGTGTTCTTCCGCATTTAGGGATCATTGTCGGGGAATTCCCAGAGAAGAAGGATGTTTACAGTTTGGAAAGACATCCTGATGTGGTTCACTGGGAAATGGACTCCCATGTGAATATTACGGACCCATATGCAGGAGAGATTATTGAAGGGACTACCCAGCATCTTCCATGGGGCATCCGGGATGTGGGTGCCAATAAGGTGTGGCCTTATACAAAGGGTCGGGGAGTTAAAATCGCAGTGATTGATACTGGGATTGACAATGAACATCCTGCCATTAAAAAAAACTACAGTGGTGGAGTCAATATCTTGTCTCCGATGTTTACCCCCCATGATTACAACGGACACGGAACGCACGTAGCCGGTACGATTGCAGGACGGGCGGAGGCTATGAATGTCATCGGGGTGGCTCCGCGGGTACATCTCTATGCAGTTAAGGCATTCAACCGGAAAGGAAGTGCAAATCTTTCCGATCTCCTCAGTGCCATCAACTGGTGTATCGAAAATGAGATGGATGTAGTCAATATGAGCTTTGGAATGGCAAAAGTGAGTGATAGCTTGGGGCAAGCCATTCAAACTGCTTATCGAAAAGGAATTGTGATGGTGGCCGCAGCTGGTAACCAAGGAACATCTGATCATGTCGATTATCCAGCACGATTTAATGAAACAATTGGGGTGACGGCCACCACCAAGGACGGATCAATTGCTTCCTTCAGCAACACAGGGAAAGAAGTGGATATAGCGGCTCCTGGAGAAAAAATTTCTTCCGCTTGGTTGAATACAACGATTCGGGACATGAGTGGAACTTCGATGGCCGTTCCTCATGTAAGTGGAACAGCGGCTCTTTTGCTATACCTTCGACCGGATCTGACTCCAGATCACGTAAAGGATTTGATGATTCAAGCGACAACACCAATCAAGGGCTGTTCTGATTACGGAAAATTGAGTTCCTATCGCTCAATCCAATACCTTGCATACAATATGGGTCGATTTATTCCTTAAACCAGTTGGAGTGCATTTGGGCAATGCCTGCACCTTGTGTGTTGGAGGGAAGTTGGAGACTTTTTGCTGAACGGATCAAGGCTTGCTTCACCTCATTTGGACTCCAGTCCGGATGTTGTGTCAGTAGAACAGCGGCCATGCCGGCTACAATCGGGGTTGCCATGGATGTTCCGGAAAGCGTAGTGTAGTGGCGGTTCATCCGGCTGTCTGGGGACATTTTATCAATATAGGAACGTGCAACGCGCAGGGAAGTAATATTGCTTCCGGGGGCTACAATATCCGGTTTTGTTATCCCGTCCGGGGTGGGTCCGCGGCTGGAAAAAGGAGCGATACTATCATCATTTTTGTTGGTTGTCTTTTTATCATCGATGGCTCCCACAGTGATAATCTGAGGATGGATGCCTGGACTGGAAATGGTCCTTGGTTCCGGACCATCATTTCCGGCAGCGGCAACCACGATCATACCGGAATCCCAAGCTTTTTCCGCAATCTGTGCTACGGGGTCGTCTTGATAGGAATCATTGGTTTGGCTTCCAAGCGATAAAGAGATCACTCGGATATTGTATGTTTGCTGATTGGCAATACACCATTCCATGGCGGCAATAACATCTGAGAGATTTCCGGACCCGGTTTTACCAAGCACTTTCACTCCCACGATTTTTGCCCCAGGGGCAGGCCCTTTGTATTTTCCCTCTGAAGAATAGCCATTTCCTGCAGCACAACCAGCGCAGTGTGTCCCGTGTCCATTATCATCGTAAGGCTTTGTTTTTCCTTTTACAAAATCCTTGAAAGCAATAATTCGTGAATTCGGCTTCATCAAATCGGGATGAGGGTGAACTCCAGTATCTATAATTGCAATTCCAGCTTTTTCTCCAGTGTTTTCGTGTGACCAACCCATCGGGGCATTTACTGTGGAGGAAGCAGTATCCAACAGTGCATAGACTTTACGATCCAGATAAACTTTTTTTACTTCAGATAGATTCATCATTTTGTGCAGTTGAGTCAGGTTCAGTTTCATTTTAAATGTATGAATAGAACGAAAATAATCGACTGGAGAATACATGTTCTGAAGTGAATGTTCAAATTGAGAACTGACAGAGTTTTGATCCACTTGGACAAGGACAGGAACCTGAGTCATTCGATTTAAGAAAGACAACGAAGATCGATGAAGCAAACATGGAATATATCGGAGAATGTGTAACCGTTGAATCAATGAGGTGCGCAAAGAAGAATCCATTCTTTTTCCATGTTCACGAATCCACTGATAATGGGTTTGAGACATAGGTATTATCTCCCATCTATGAAGGTTCTTTTTTTGTAAAGTATGATTCATAGAAGAAGAGAGTCACCTCACCTGTCCAGTTTTAAATACAGGTGATCATTGACAAGGCGAGGTATATGGAATCCCAGACTCTATTTTCACACGCTTTTTTCTTTGCTGAGCAGTTAGAATGAGTCAGTTAATAACCTGGCGACACAAAATGGAGTTGTTATGTTAAACTTAAAATTGCCAATCGTTATGGACAGAGAGGCTGGAAAAGAATAAATGATCAGACCCAAATCAAAAACTGTCGGACACAGGGAGATGAATGTTCATCGCCTTCACGTCTTGTGGCTGATCGTTTTTTTATTGTTTGTGGCTTTGCTTCTTCGCCTTTCTTGGGTTCAATTGGGTGAAGGAGAAAAATTTTCAAAGATGGCAGACCAAAACAATTATAAGCAGATTCCCGTGGTCGCTCCCCGCGGGCGTATATACGATACAAACGGGAATCTTGTCGTGGGAAATCGATCCCTTTTTTCTGCCATTTATTTGGAAACGGATGAGGGAAAAAAAGAAAAGCTGCAAACCGCAAAAAATCTGGCTCAAACGTTGGAGATGCCAGTAAAAGACGTTTTGGAGAAGATGGACGTGGGACTGGATGTCAAGGGAAATACAGTTCCCAGAAATCAACCTCCCTACTATCCCAAAAAAATCAAGGATCGATTAACGAAAAAAGAAGTGGTAAAGCTTTCGGAAAAACCATCCGATTACAAAGGGGTAAATGTTTTTCTGGAACCCCTCAGGGAGTATCGTAAAGATACTTTTGCCGTTCAAACCATTGGATATGTACGTCCCTTTGCGGGGGCCAAAACATCCCTGGAAAGGTACAAAAAAGCAGGAGAAAAGTCGGATAACGGTGGATATCTCGACTGGGAGTCCGTTGGGGTGGACGGAATTGAATACAGTTTCCAAAACCAGCTTCGGGGTCAAAATGGGTACAAGGTGGTTCGCGTTAATTCCACTGGAAAACCGATTGAAGTGATCAAAGAAGTGAAACCTTTGCCTGGAAATGACCTAGTTCTTACTCTGGACGAAACCATGCAGCTGGAGACAGAAGCATTTATTGAAAAACAACTTCGTTGGTTGCGAAACGAAGCTCCCGGTCGCCACCGGGCTCCCTATGCACGGAATGCCTACGCAGTGGCAATGGAAGTCAAAACAGGAAAAATTCGCAGTATGGTGAGCTATCCCGATTATGATCCAAATATATGGAATGGAAAAGTTTCATCCAAAGACTATCAGCGATTGACGTATACCATGCGCAATGGAACGATTATGGAGGCCCCTTATGATGCCCGTTATGCGCAAAATCCGGAAAAGGAACATAAACGGCATCCGTTTTCCGTCCTTCCGCTGGGATCTACTTTTAAGCCAATGATGTCTTTAATGGCATTGAATGAAGGTTTAATAGGTCCCCATAGCGTTTTCCAGGACCCAGGCACATACTATTACGCCCCGGCCACTCCCCCTGTACGAAATTCAGGGAATCATAACTACGGTCTTCTCAATGTTCAAAAGGCTCTTCAGAAATCAGCCAATACCTTCTTCGCTTGGAATGCCAATAAATGGTATCGAGAAGAAGGAAAAAAGAGTTTGAAAAAATTCAAGGATTATACTCATCAGTTCGGCCTGGGAGTCCCAACACAGGTTCCTCTGAAAGGCGAACAGGATGGAACGGAGGATTATCTATCCATCGCTGATCACTACTCTCCTATGGGAGCGATGGTATTGGGGTCCTTTGGACAGGCCCAACGCTATACAACCATGCAGCTTGCTCAGTATACGGCTACATTGGCCAATGATGGAAAACGGATGAAGCCTCTTTTGGTGGAAACGGTTAAGAATTATAAGGGAAAGGTGATCAAAACCTTTGAACCGGAAGTTTTAAACCGTGCAAAAATCGACCCCATTCATTTTCAGACGGTAAAAGAAGGAATGGTTAAAGTGACCCAGCCAGGGGGGACAGCTTCCCGCTTGTTCCGGTCATTGCCTTTTCAAGTGGCTGCCAAGACAGGAACTTCTGAGCAGGATATTCCCGGCCGGGGTCGGGTGGAAAATTCAGTGTTTATCGCTTTTGCTCCAGCGAAAGATCCGGAGATCGCAGTTGCAGTTGTTGTTCCGGAAGGTGGATATGGAGGGATTGCTGCTGGGCCGATTGCTGAAAAGATGATTAAGTTATATTACCAGGAATATATGAAAAAATAAATTGTATCTTTGTCCCGCGATCAGGCGATTCGAATGGAAAGGAAAAAATCCCATCCCGCTATGCGCGGGATGGGATTCGCTGTCATTCATATTATTGTTGGTTTTGATTCTTTTTCGCTTGAGATTGCTGGTTCTGTTGACGAACTTTTTGAGCGTTCGTCTCAGTAGCAAACTCATTTTGAAATTGTTGCTGTTGTTGCTGCGGAGAAGCCTGAGCAGATTGGCGGTTTTGCTGGCGCACTTTTTGGGCATTGGTTTTGGCAGCGCCTTTGGGTTGATAAGCCATTTTTTTATCACCTCCGTGTTTAGTATTGTGTCCAGAATAAGGGGTTTCACTCGATACATTTATTGCCTTGGGAGGTATCATGAAGGAACAAATCTTAATGGCGATGATGAATGTTATGCCGAAAAAAACGGTTTCCCGCTGGATGGGGCGGTTTGCTCGTTCCCCGTTTAGCCGTCGGTTGATCCCCTATTTTATCCGACGCTTTGACGTTGATTTGTCTCAAGTGGAAAAACCGATCTCTCAATATCCCACCTTACTTGACTTTTTTGTTCGAGGTCTGAAAGAAGGTTCAAGGCCGGTCGATTTGGATTCCACATGTGTTGTAAGCCCTGTGGATGGAACCGTTTCCCAGTCAGGGACCATTGAAAACGGGACACTTCTTCAGGCCAAAGGGGTCACGTATACTCTTGAGGCGCTTCTTGGGGGAAACCAAGAAAAAGTTGAGAAGTTTTCAGGAGGTCAGTTTGTTACGATTTACCTAAGTCCAAGAGACTATCACCGAATCCATCTGCCGATTCGCGGGAAGGTAAAAGGATTAACATATATACCGGGAAGTCTTTTTCCGGTTAACCCCTTTGGTGTTCGTCGCATTCCGGGGTTGTTTGCCCGAAATGAACGGTTAATCACTTATTTGAATGGACCGGTTGATGAAATGGCATTGGTAAAAGTGGGAGCTACGAATGTGGGAAGTATCCGGGTGGTTTATGATAAAGAGATATATACGAATCGCCGAGGGAAAAAAGTGATTGAAAATCGCACGTATGTAGATTTAGATGAAATGGAAAAAGGGGAAGAATTGGGGCGCTTTGAATTTGGTTCCACAGTCATCCTGCTCTTTGAACCTGGGAAAATCGAATGGATCGACACACTTGTTCCCGAAACCCAGGTCCGTATGGGTGAACCCATTGCACGGATTCTCCAGTAAGGGTGGAGCAAAGGAGGTATTCCGGTTGTTTCAGCACACACAATTGCCTTTTCGACGTTTTAAATCTTATTTTCCGGTGGTAACAGGAATTCTTATTATACAGGCCCTTTTGTTTCTGTTAATGACATTCAGTGGAGGATCGACAAATGTTGAAGTGCTTTACCGCTTTGGGGCTTTGGTATATCCACTTCAAGGTGAGTGGTGGCGATTAATCGTTCCGATCTTTTTGCATATCGGACTGACTCATTTTTTCTTTAACAGCTTTTCCCTTTATATTTTGGGTCCTCAACTGGAGTGGTTATTTGGTCGTGGGCGGTTTATCTTTTTATATCTGTTGACAGGGATTGTAGGGAACTTGGCAACCATTTATTTAAGTGTTCCTGGAATCAGTGCAGGAGCATCCGGGTCGATTTACGGGTTATTCGGGGTCTATGCCTACTTGGTTTTATTCAGAAGGGGAGCGATGGACCCGAATACAGGGAAAGGATTTTTAGCGTTGATTGGAATCAACCTCCTTCTCAGCTTTTTTGTTCCGTCCATTAATCTGATCGCTCACCTTGGCGGTTTGGTATCTGGATTTTTATTGGCAGGTCCGTTGCTTCGCAGGAGAAAAGGCATTTGAGGAAATAGGAATATCCACTGAAGTTTTTACCTTTTCACTTCTTCAGTAAATCGAACGAAGTTTGGTTAAGCTATGCTTGGTGAGGCCATATGAATTTATTTGGAGAAACAAATCGTTTGGATCGCCCGGCATGGCTTCTTTTGGTGATTAGTGGTTTGTTTGCGGTATCCACCGCAATGTCCAATACGTTTGTCAATGTGTATCTGTGGAAGCTGAAACAGGATTTTTCCGTCATCGGTCGATTTAACCTGGCCAGCTATCTGGCGATGGCTGTTACGTTTGTACTTGCCGGTCGTTTGGCGAAAAAGGTAGACCGTGTGATCGCAATCCGGGTAGGGGTGGCATTACAGGCTTTTTTTTATTTGTCTGTACTGCTTCTTGGACCCAAGGCGGTAGAGCAGGTCCTTTTTTTGGGGATATTTTTAGGTGTGGGTTCCGGGTTCTACTGGCTTTCGTACAATGTTCTGTACTTTGAAATCACGGAAAAGTACAATCGGGATATTTATAACGGCATTAACGGATTTTTGACTTCCGCCGCAGGTATTTTAGCTCCGGTGATCTCAGGCTGGATCATTACAAAAGTGGATCATTTTACCGGTTATCGGATCATTTTTGCCTCTTCCTTAGGGGTATTCCTGTTAGCTGTCGTTGTCAGTTTTATGTTGAAGCGACGAAGTGCTCATGGGGATTATGAGTTGGGAAGAATCATCCGGTTGGCATTGGATCGCAGCAACCATTGGTTTTGGGTGAATTTGGCAATGATTGCTCAAGGGACACGTGAAGGATTATTCGCTTTTTTGATCAGCCTGTTGATCTTTGTGGCGACGGGAAATGAATTGGCTTTGGGTGGATATCTTACGGCGTCTTCTCTTGTCGCCCTATTTTCCTATTTTGCAGTGGGTCGGTTGATGCGAATAAGCTGGAGAGATGAGAGTATCTTTCTGGGTGCAGCGATGTTGGGAATCGTTGTCATACCACTGATCTGGGACGTAAACACTTGGACTTTGGTGGCCCTTGGCGTAGGGGCGGCGCTCTTTTATCCTGTTTATATGGTTCCGTTGACATCGGCCGTATTCGATGTTATTGGTGAAACCCAAGAAACTGCCCGTCTACGGGTAGAATATGTGGTTGCCAGGGAGTTGGCACTTAATGTGGGGCGTGTCATAAGCGTCAGTACGTTCCTGTGGTGGATTGAGAAAGCTCCCAACCTGACTCAGCTGAGATGGTTGTTGTTGCCCGTAGGATTTATCCAGCTTTTTGCCTGGCTTGCAATCCGTCGGGTGCCGCTGTTGGAAAAAGAGTAAGAGAATGGGTTTGTGCTTAAAAGGAGGAATCGATGATGAGGAATCGTCCAAAAGTACTTGTCAGCCGAAAGATTCCTTTCAAGGGGTTAAGTCTTTTGCGAGAGTATTGTGAAGTTACCGTTGGGGCTGAAGATCGGATGCTGACCCGGAAAGAGCTGCTGAAACTGATAGAGGGAAAAGATGGGGTCTTGTCCATGTTGACTGATCAGATGGACAAGGAAGTGATGGATGCCGCACCGGATTTAAAAGTGATCAGCAATTATGCAGTGGGATATGACAATATAGATATAACGGAAGCAACCCGGCGCGGTATTTCCGTCACGAATACCCCGGATGTATTGACGGATGCGACAGCAGACCTCGCTTGGGCTCTTTTAATGGATGTCGCTCGCCGTGTAACGGAAGGCGATCGGTTAAATCGGAAAGGGAAATGGAAAGAATGGGCCCCGATGTTTCACTTGGGAAAAGAAGTGACCGGATCTGTATTGGGCATTGTGGGTTTTGGTCGGATTGGTCGTGCAATGGTTAAACGGGCTTTGGGATTTGATATGGAAATTGTCTACTTTTCCCGGACTCGATTGAGTCCAGCAGAGGAACAGCGCTTGGGTGTTCGCTACCTTTCCTTTACAGATCTTCTGCAACACGCCGATTTTGTATCGTTACATGCTCCATATACAAAAGAAACACACCACCTGATCGGGGCGGACGAACTTTCTCGGATGAAAGCGACAGCTTATTTGATCAATACATCCCGTGGAGGGCTGATCGATGAGAAGGCTCTGCTGACAGCGCTTAGGGAAGGGAAGATCGCAGGTGCAGGGCTTGATGTATATGAAATGGAACCCCAGTTGACTCCGGGGTTGGAAAAATTGGAAAATGTCGTCTTGGCTCCTCACCTGGGCAGCGCCACCCGCGAAACCCGGGAGCTTATGGCATGGCGGGCTGCCAAAAATGTATTGGCTGAACTGTTTGATGATATGGGTCAATCAAACCGGGTCAATTGAAAGTGAATAAGAAGAAGGTTTTTTCTGAAGCCGTAACGAAAACAAATGGGAATCCTTGAATCATGTACATAAAAAACGGGTTGGCTCCGTCTTCACTTTTACGGTGGAAGGATTTGTGATAATATATCTCTCAGTCATCTTTTTTGGATTTGAAAGGATTGTTTGGCTAAGGATTATAAATTAAGCATACAATGCAAGGTGTCATTTCTAAATGTTGTTGTGAAAGGGATTGCAAAAAGAAAATGGTGACATTGTGTCTTCTCAAGGAGGAATCGGTATGACACAAAAAAAAGAAGTTCTTCTTACGGAAGAGGGCTTGCAAAAAATCAAGGAAGAATTGGACACATTTAAAACAAAACGCCGCCAAGAAGTAGCGAATCGATTAAAAGAGGCGATCGCTCAGGGGGATTTGAGTGAAAACGCGGAGTATGATGCAGCAAAAGAAGAACAGGCATTTGTAGAGTCCAGGATTGTGACACTGGAAAACATGATTCGAAATGCCAAAATCATTGATCAGGACAGTCAGAATAAAAACTTTGTCAGTGTTGGAGCCAAAGTAACCATCCAAGAAATCCCTGATGGTGAAGAGGAGACTTATACCATTGTGGGGAGTGCTGAATCAGATCCATTGTCCGGAAAAATTTCTAATGAGTCTCCGATTGGAGCTGAACTGATTGGGAAAAAAGAGGGAGAGATTATTAAAGTTCCTGCTCCTTCTGGAACCATTGAATTTAAAATTGTATCCATCAATTGAAGCGAGTGCCGTCACAAATCTGTGACGGTTTTTTCTTTTGTTATACTGGATGTTCCTTTTTTTGGCTGTATGGTATTCTGGACATGAACAGGTATAGAAGGGATGGTTTGATGATACATTTTCCCGCTGCCGATATTTTTATTGGAGGATATGAAAAAGAGGAACAACAACCTCATCCATTTGTGGCCATCGATTTTGACAGCCTAGATGAAGCGGAAAGTGCCATTGATCGACTGAACCAGTTCCATGACCTGGGTCTAAAAATTACTCCTTCCCCTGAAGGGGAACTTCAAGTGAAAATTTTTTCTGAATCAGGGGTGATTTGCGAAGAGGAGGTTTGGAAGGATGAGATGTGGTTGATTTTTATGCAATATATTCAACAGGGAGAAAATGTTCTTCTAGGTGTCTCAGTGGATCGGGATATCCTACAGAATAGCCTAACCTCATTACCATTGGAATCGGTTTGTATTAAAATGTAGAGTGTTGAAAGAAAAGAGACTTCATGGAGACTGCTGACAAAGAGAATAAGAGGGGAATTTCCGGAGGAGCACATTTCCGGCGACAGGACAGAGATGCGGAAACGGATATCACCCCTTCGCCACTTTGTCATGAACCTCCTTCACGGTTTCTTTTCTGGTGATACAATATGTTTGTTGGAAAAGACGGCCTGTTCCACGAGGCCGCCCTTTTCAATTTAAGAGAAAACGCGATTGACCAATTTCACCAGTGAAGTTAAACATATCAGTTGGATGAGGTGAGTCATCCCGGTGAAAGCTTTTACCTTTATACACACATCTGATCTTCATCTTGACCTTCCGATTAGAGGATGGAAGGGAAGCACAGAGGAATTGTTGCTTCGTCAGCGTGAATACCGACAAACGTTTGAAAGAATTATCCGTTTGGCAAAGGATCGTCAAGTTCATTTCTTATTGATCAGCGGAGATTTTTTGGAACATCAAACGATTGCCTGGTCCACAGTGAAATGGATTATGGACCAATTTCATCAACTTCCTGCGACCCGTGTATTCATTTCCCCTGGTAAAAGTGATCCTTGGATTAAGGATTCTTTTTATCGAACATTGGATTGGCCAGAGCATGTTCATATTTTTACAGATAAGTGGGAAGAGCTCGTCTTTGAGGAATACTCTCTTCGTATCATAGGAAAAGGAAAGGGAGAAAACGTGTCGAATGTTGCGCTTCCCGCATGGGTTACTGGTCCTGCCGAAGAAGAACGGAGAATGATGATCACTTACGGGGATGTTAATGAAGCGGATCTTGTACCTTTGGAGTTGGATTATGTTGCTTTAGGTCAAAACCATCAACGAAATGTGTATCAGTTGGACAACACCCGAAACACGGTTGTTTGCCATCCAGGATCTCCTGAAGGGATCAGTTGGAAGGAAACCGGGGAACGGACAGTGACTTGGGGCCAGTTTGATTCCGATGGTCTGACCATAGAGCACCTTCCCATTCAGACGCGTCGCCTTGAAAGGATTGAGGTGGATGTTACAGCTTGTAAATCGATCGACGAAGTGTTAGAGAAAATCGTCCAGAGCATTCCGGAGAGAAAAGATCGGGAAGTCTGTTGGTGTTTGAAAATTACTGGCCGACGGGACCCTGGTCTGATCCTTCATCCCGACCAGGTTTCACAGAAGTTAAAAGAACGGTCCTTTTTTCATGTGGAAGTCCAGGATCAAACGACTATGGGTTATAACTTGGATCAATTGAGAAGTCATGGGGGGCTGCTGGGAGCTTATATTCGAAAAATGGAGAAGAAAATCAAAGAAGCTGCCCCTGAGGAACGCATGGTGCTTTATCGTGCTCTCGAACAAGGATTGGATGCGTTATTGAAGGAGGTGAAGTATCTGTGAAATTGGATCGCCTCTATGTTAGGGGGGCTGATCATGAGAAAAGTCGTGAGTTTCGATTCAGCCACGGAATCAATCTTTTGGAATTATCGGATGAAACAGATCGAAGGATATTCTTTCAGGGATTGAGTGCTCTTTTATATGGGGTAAAAAATCCACTTCAGAAGAAAGGGATTTACAGCCAAACAGGATTTGTTGGAGGTGAACTGGATTTTACCCTTGAGAATCGGTCATACCGCCTGGTCCAGTCTCATCATTCAAATGGGGAACAACCAAAGCTGTTGGACCTTGAGTCTGAAAAGGATCTGACGGACGAATTTCTTTTGGACGGGAAGGAACCCTGTCTTTTGAAAAAATTGACAGGATACTCCCCCAATCACTTGATTACCATGTCCCATGTCCATTCCAATCCAAGGTTAAATAATGACGAGATAGTGGAAAAAATACGGCAGTTGGCCAATCGGGGAGAAGAGACGAATCTTGATTCTGTATTGAAACATTTGGGGAACCGTATGCAACGGACGAGCGATTTTGACTCATCCTTGCGGTCTCAATATGAGAAACAAAAAGAGGAAGTATCCCATTTGCGGGAGCGCTACCAACGGCTTCGAGAGGATTATGTCCGGCTCAATCAAATGAAAAATGATATGGATTCTCTTCAAAGGCAACGATGTCGATTGACTCATCGTATAGAGCGCTTACAGGAACGGTTGAGAAAAGCGGAAAAAGTTGCCTTTCTTCAAAAGAAAGTGGATGATGTTAAGAATAAATTAGGGAAATGGAAAGAAATAGAGGAGCAAATTGCCCAATTGGAGAGGCGGAAAGTGGAAGCGATGCCACCACATCGGCTGACCCGTGAAGAGATAGATGAATTGCGGGAAATGATGGATAAAAAGAACGAGCCGAAAGAACAGGTGGATGCGATGAAAGAGAGATTGGATTCCCTTTCCAAAAAGATTGAGAAATGGGAAGAAGATCAGTCTGCGTTTCTTGGTGTGGATGAATCGCTGTTGGATACGTATTGCTCCAGGTTGGAAGAATATAGACGCTTGGAAGAGCGGTTGATGCCCCTCGCCTCTTATAACACGATGGAGGACCGTGTCAGGGGAATGCAGATAGAGAAAGACTATCATCGTCTTCATGAACTTCGTCAACAGGATAAAAAATGGCGGGAAATCAGGGAGGACCTGGACAGAAGGGTGAAGAAATACCGTCATCAACTGGAAGTGTTGGAGCGGGAAGACTTTTTGACGCGTATGGTTGCGGAGGAGTCTCCCCCTGCTCGTTCCAGTTCCCGTTGGCTGTGGATTACATGGATCAGTTTTATCCTTTCTCTTTTCGTTATCATCCCTTTGCCGTTTCTTGGACTTCCAGGGTTGGTTTTCGCTGGGATCTCTTTTTACCGCTACAGACACTTGTCCCAAGTGGACGCCCAGGTTCATCAAGAATGGCATGAGAGATATCAACGTTTGGAAAATGATCTTGCGCATATTCGACAGGAGCGGAGACACATAGAGAATCATGAGGGGTCATTGCCGGATCTTCATACATTGCGAGATCATCTTTCTGAAACAGAGAGGGAACGGAAGGAAATCAAGGAATCAATGGCTGCCGGGATGCATGAACGGGAAGTACTGCTAAACCGATGGAATGTCAAGTCCGGAGAAGATTTAGCAAAAGCCATGGATCGGTATCGACAAAAACTGCGTGAAAGGGAAGAAGCTCGGAAGGCGGATCGGGAAAACCGGGAACATTTAAAAAGAATTCGAGAAGAAGTGGAAAGCTGGGCGAAGGACTTTTGTGAACGTTTGGGACCCTTCCATCCAGAAACATGGTTGAAGGAATTGCAGAGAATCAGAGATGAAGCCCGGAACGTGCAAGAAAAGCTGCAACGGATGAAATTGGAAGCGGCTTCTCTTGAAAAGGAATTGGCACGTGTGATTCCTGAAATGGAGAATCGGAAACAAAGGCTGATTTATTGGAAGGAACGTTTGGGTACCGATCATCTTTCACAGTGGTCGGAATGGATACTCGCAAATGAGGAAGTCCAACGATTGGACGATCAACTGAGGATTCTTCGGTTGCAAAGTGAGAATGAATGGGAAAAAGAAAAAAGAAACCGTTGGGAGAGCGTGCTGAAAAAACTTCAATATCGATTGGATCAGAAGGCATCTGAAGAGCGAGAATCCCCTGAACGGATTTCCACGATGTTGACATCAGCGAAAGAGGAATTAGATGGTCTCGACTCTAAACATCAAGAAACAAAGACTGCCTTCATGCGTTTGAAGGAACAATTACGCACGTTGAGAGAGAATTTTTCTTCTTTGGCAGTTCAGGAAACGTTGTTGTTTCAGATACGGGAGGAAAAAAAGTGTTTGGAGTTGGAGCATCGGGCGCTGGAAACAGCTAAGGCGGTATGGAGTGAAACCGCAAACGAACTGCGGGAGGAGCTTTCTCCGCAATTGGCTCCTTATATCATCCGTTGGGTAGAGCAAGTAACCAATGGACGATACACCCATTTTCTGGTCGACCCTGCCAAAGGGATTGAAGTCAGTGTGTTTGTTCAGGATATGGGCAAGCGACAGCCGATTGAACGTTTAAGCCGTGGGACGCTGGATCAGTTCTATTTGGCGATCAAACTTGCTTTAAACAATTTTTATACAACACAAGGAAAAGACCCGTTGCCAGTGATTTTACACAACAGTTTTGTACATTTTGATGATCATCAGTTACGGGAATCTTTTCATATACTGAACAATTTTGCTTTGGATCACCAACTTATCTTGTGTACCGATCAAACCAGAGAACGTCCGATCCTGGAAGAGGAGGAGATCGATTTTACATATTACAATTGATAACAGGATTTTTCTTTCTATATTTTTGGAAATAACCGGCAAATCCTTTGTGATTTTTGCCGGTTATTTGATTATATGGGTTATCCGATTGTTTCATCCTTCATCCCGCGTATCCAGCTCTCGGTCTGGAGAAGGACCGATAAAAGGATTGTGTTCTCGATGGGGAGTGGATATTTTGCGTTCTCCATGAACGGATTTTTGAATGGATTTTTGTTGACGCATGTCTTCATTTTCAACCGAAGTGGACGGCAAACGCTGGTTTTGAGGTTTCATCAACCATTCTCCTTTTTAGAGTACTTCAGCGAACGATTATTCATAGGATTTCCTATAAAAACGAAAATCATGTACAAAGGCAAGAGGGTTTCTCTCGCAAGTTAAAGGTCTTTTTGATACAATTTAGCTATTGTATGGAAACAGCAAATGAATGAAATGATTTCTTCGTTACTTGGCTCCCGTTCTAAGTTAAAATTATCATGGAAGGGGGGGTGATTTTGAGAGAGTTTCTAATGAAACTGAAACCGATCCAAGATAGGGTGAAACAAAAAATTTTGGGTTGGTGGAACAAACGATGGGTCCGGAAAACAGTCTGGATTCTTGGGTCATTGATCCTCCTTTCTACTCTCACTTTTAATCTCCTCATCTGGACTCAAGATATCAGTGCCCTAGAAAAAGCAACTCCCCAACCAACGGTGATTCTGGACAGGAATGGGAAAATTGCCAGTAAAATCTCTGTTTCCAAATCAGAAGGGGTCGATATAAAAGAGATTCCAGAGCATATGATCCAAGCTGTAGTGGCGATTGAGGATCGTCGTTTTTACAGCCATTCCGGGGTGGATTATAAGGGGACTTTTCGTGCAGCATATACCAACCTTCGGGCCGGTTCTACGGTGCAAGGTGGTAGCACGATCACCCAACAGCTCGCTAAAAATATTTTTCTTACCCATGATCGAACCTATAAACGGAAGCTCAAAGAAGTTCTTTTGGCCAAAAAGATTGAACGGACTTATTCCAAAGATGAAATTATGGAGCTGTATCTGAATACGATATATTTTGGTGAAGGTGCTTGGGGATTGAAAAAAGCGGCTCAAACCTACTTTGGAAAAGAACCCAAGGAGCTGACTGTTGGTGAGTCAGCTTTGCTTGCAGGAATCATTAAAGCTCCTTCCACCTTATCTCCGTTTAAAAATTTTAATCAGGCGATGGTCCGTCGGGATGTGGTTTTGGATCGTATGGAAGCAGAAACGTTTATTGATGAAAAGAACGTAGCCAAAGCCAAGAAACAGGACATCGTTCTTGAAGGACAGGAATCAGATGACTATAAAGGTCGATATCCTTCCTATGTGGATGCAATGATCCTTGAAGCGATTGAGCGGTATGATCTGACAGAGAAAGAGGTTTTAAACGGGGGATTGCGCATTTATACAGAGTTGAATCCCCAAATGCAAAAAGTGGCTGAAAAGGTGTACAGTCAAAATGAACTGTTTCCTGAAGGCACCCAGGATCATATGGTTCAAAGCGGAAGTGTACTGGTAGACCCAAAAACCGGAGGCATTCAGGCGTTGGTTGGAGGGCGAGGGGAGCATGTTTTTCGTGGTTTTAACCGGGCCGTACAGCTGAAACGACAGCCTGGCTCCACAATCAAACCGATCTCTGTCTATGCTCCTGCTTTGGCTGAAGGGTATGGGATCGATGCCCGACTTGCAGATCGCAGGATGGAATTTGGTGACTATGCACCTGAAAACTACGATAAACAGTATCGTGGTGAGGTGACGATGTACGAAGCGGTCGTCGATTCACTCAATATTCCTGCGGTATGGTTGCTGAATCAAATCGGCGTGGAAAAAGGGATTCACTTTACAAAATCTCTTGGAATTCCTTTGACAAAGGAAGATCAACAGCTTGCACTCGCTCTTGGCGGCTTGAATGAAGGGGTATCCCCCTTGCATATGGCTCAAGCTTATGCCGCTTTTGCCAATAACGGAGTGATGGTGGATGCCCATACCATCCGTCGTGTGGAAACAGCGGATGGAAAACTGTTGGGGAAATGGTATAAAAAGTCGGTGCGTGTCACCACACCCAAAGTTGCCCAGCAAATCACCTATATGCTACGGGGAGTGGTGCGGGAAGGAACGGGAAAAAATGCCCGGATTCCTGGACGGTCCACTGCCGGGAAAACGGGTACAACCCAGCTTCCTGGCAGTCAAGGAAAAGGAGCAAAGGATCACTGGTTTGTCGGTTATACTCCCGATTTAGTGGGAGCGGTATGGATCGGTTATGATCAGACGGATTCTAAACATTATCTGTCCGGTTCCAGTGGGTCGACTGCTGCTTCTGTATTTCGTGAAATCATGGCTGGAGCACTTCAGGGGAAACCAGTCAAGCATTTTGATCTTTCCGAAGTAAAGTGGAAGAAGCCACCTAAGATTGAAAAAGAAGATGATGAAGCGCGAAGCAGAAAAAAAGGAAAAGATGAAAGTTTGAGGGAAAAATTGAAAAAAGAGTGGGAGAAAAAGAAGGACGAATGGAAAAAGGAACTGGATCAATGGATAAAGTGGTAGTGTTTCTGATCGATCATAGAGGGGATTTTGCCCCTGCAACAACCATTCGTGAGTTGTGTTCGGTTAGTGGCTTAGTCCGAAGGAGACAGAAATGACTTCCCTAGCGATGACCAGAAACGTCCTAAACGTATCAACCAGGATTCTTCTTTCTTTGATGAGTGATCCGGAAATGTGTTTGCGACAGATTAAAGCAAAGGAGCGAACAAACGTTGTTTGACGATGTGATTGGTGGTTTTGCCCGTTTGGTGGTGAGTGGGTTTGTCATTTGGATGGCTTTGGTACTGCTCCTTTTTTTTAAGGAACTGTTTACTCCCGGCGATATCAATGTACGGGATTACCTTTTCCGCGCCTGGAAAAGATTTTTACTCTCCTTTGAGGTGACGGCCTATGGGGGAGTGTTTGTGGCACCATATATGATGAAAAACAGTGAACAAACAGCACAGTATACAGCCATGCTGATCTTCGCGATTCTTTTCTCGGCACTTTTTCTTTACCTTCGCTTTCAAAGTGGAGGCTTTAAATTGCGTCGCCGTCAGCGCTGATGCCCCCGGCCTTGTCGCCGGGTTTCTTTGTTGGCTCATGGTTCAAACGTCGGTTAGCATTGGAACACTGAAATAAATGGAACTGACCGAGTGAGGAAGACTCCGATACTGGAATCTCTTTCTCTTTACTTTAGGGCGTTCATTCGAGATAATGTAAGGAAAATTATTTTTTGAGCGACTGGGTGAGTGGTTATGTTAATCGAAGAATTGCTGGAAATTGTGGGTCGATATTTAAAAACGGAAGAGTTGGAACAGGTGGAAAGGGCTTATCTTTTCGCTGCGGAAGCACATAAAGGGCAGACTCGCAAATCCGGGGAGGAATATATTCTTCATCCGGTGGCAGTGGCAGGAATCCTAGCAGAGTTGCAGATGGATGTAACCACTTTAACGGCTGCGATTCTTCATGATGTGGTGGAAGATACGGGTGTCACGTTAGAAACATTAAGAGCGGAGTTTGGGGAAACCGTGGCTCAAATTGTGGATGGTTTAACCAAGCTGAAAAAGCGCATGAAATATACATCCAATGCAGAACATCAAGCGGAAAATCACCGAAAGATGTTTGTGGCGATGGCACAGGATATCCGGGTGATTCTGATTAAATTGGCGGATCGGTTACACAATATGCGAACACTTCGCTATCTCCCGGAAGCAAAAAGGCGCCGGATTGCCCAGGAAACATTGGAGATTTTTTCTCCATTGGCCCATCGACTGGGGATCTCCACCATCAAATGGGAATTGGAGGATATTGCTCTTCGAAACTTAAATCCGAAACAATATTATCGCATTGTGAATCTTATGAAGCAAAAGCGTGCGGAACGGGAGAAAAACCTGGGTGAAGTGATTGATACAATCCGCAAACGGTTGAAAAATATGAATTTGGTGGCAGAAATTTCTGGCCGCCCAAAACATATATACAGTATTTATCGCAAAATGGTGAAGCACCACAAGCAGTTTAATGAGATTTATGATCTTTTGGCTGTTCGCGTGATTGTGGAATCGATACGGGATTGTTATGCGGTTTTGGGAATTATCCATACGATATGGAAACCCATGCCGGGTCGGTTCAAGGATTATATTGCTATGCCCAAGTCAAACCTGTATCAGTCTCTGCACACCACAGTGATCGGTCCCAAAGGGGAACCGATTGAAGTTCAGATCCGTACAAAAGAAATGCATCGGATTGCGGAATACGGGATTGCTGCTCATTGGGCCTACAAGGAAGGGAAACAAACGGAGGAGAGCTCCTTTAATGATAAGCTAAAGTATTTCCGTGAGATTTTGGAGCTTCAACAGGAAACACAGGATGCCCAAGAGTTTGTGGAAAATCTGAAAGTGGATTGGTTTTCTGATGCGGTCTTTGTCTTTACCCCAAAGGGAGATGTATTGGAATTGCCCGCCGGTTCCGTTCCCTTGGATTTTGCTTATCGCATTCATACAGAAGTGGGCAACCGTTGTATCGGGGCCAAAGTAAACAATAAAATCGTTCCTTTGGATCACAAGCTGAAAACCGGGGACATTGTAGAAATCCTTACGTCCAAACACAGCTATGGACCCAGCCGGGATTGGCTGAAGTTGGTGAAGTCCTCCCAGGCGCGGAACAAGATCCGGAACTGGTTTAAGAAAGAACGTCGGGAAGAGAGTGTGGCTAAAGGGCAAGAGATGATTGAGCAGGCACTGAAGAAACAAGATCTTGATCCAGCCACTGTCTTGAACAACGAACGGATCAAGGAAGTGGCCAAGAAATTTAACTTTAATGACGAAGGGGATATGTATGCGGCTGTCGGTTATGGAGGGATTACTCCGACTCAAGTTGTCAATCGACTGACGGAAGGACTCCATCCGGAGGATGAGAGGCCATTAGAACTTCCTGAAGTGAAGGCGATGCCACCCCGTCGGAAACAGGTGGGGCATGGTGTCCGGGTGAGAGGTGTAGACAATCTGCTGGTACGTTTATCGCGCTGTTGCAATCCGGTTCCTGGCGATGAGATCAAAGGGTTTGTCACTCAAGGGCGAGGAATATCCGTACACCGCTCAGATTGCCCCAATTTTAAAGGTGTGAAAGAAAACCGGATGATTCCAGTGGAATGGGAAGGTGCTCCCGATCCATTTTATAATGTGGATATTGAAGTATCGGGACTGGATCGAAACGGACTGTTAAATGAAGTGTTGCAAGCTGTTTCAGAAAGCAGAGTGCAACTTTCCGCAGTGAGTGGCAAAGTGGGGAAACGGGGGATGGCCCAAATCAATATGTCCATTTCTGTTCGCAATATCAACCATTTGCAGTCTGTGGTGGAAAAAATCAAGAGCGTACGCGATATTTACAGTGTTCGCCGAATCATGCAGTAAGGATTTATAAAAGGGGGAGGAATATGCGGGTTGTGGTACAACGGGCGAAAGAAGCCCAAGTAATCGTGGAAGGGAAAACCACTGGGAGGATTGACCATGGATTGGTCTGTCTGGTCGGATTTACGGATGGAGATGGAGAAGAAGAGATTCGTTATCTGGTTGAAAAGTTGATCCATCTGCGAATCTTTAATGATGAACAAGGAAAGATGAACCGTTCACTTTTGGATGTGGGTGGAGAAATCTTGTCCGTGTCCCAATTTACCTTGTACGGAGATTGTCGAAAAGGACGGAGGCCCAACTTTTTGGCTGCCGCCCCGCCGGATGTGGCGGAGAATTTGTATCATCAGTTTAACCGCGAGCTGGAATCCCGTGGAGTAACAGTGGGTACGGGTGTTTTTGGGGCCATGATGCAAGTGCAATTAACAAATGATGGCCCGGTAACCTTAATTCTTGACAGTCGGGATCTTGTCAAAAAAAGATGAATGTTTCTGGAAAATGGAAGCGATCTCGCGTACTTTTCAAATAAACCCCGAAATTTCCTTATTGGAAGTAAGGGGTTTTTATCTTCGGCTATGCTATAATAACCAGAAGTGAAAAAGCAGAGGACAAGGAGGACTTTGTACTTATGTCCAACACCAGCCAGTCTGTTGAACAATTAGCCGTGAATACGATTCGTATGCTGTCCATTGATGGTGTGGAAAAGGCACAATCCGGTCATCCGGGAATGCCTATGGGAGCCGCACCCATGGCTTACACACTCTGGTCCCGTTTTATGAAGCACAATCCAAAAAACCCGGAATGGTTCAATCGGGATCGTTTTGTTTTGTCTGCGGGTCATGGGTCGATGCTTTTGTATAGCTTACTGCATCTTTTTGGATATGATCTTACCATGGAGGATTTGAAAAACTTCCGACAATGGGGCAGTCAAACACCAGGACATCCGGAGTTTGGCCATACACCCGGCGTTGAATCGACCACGGGTCCACTGGGTCAGGGAATCTCCAATGCAGTTGGAATGGCGATGGCAGAAGCCCACCTGGCTGCGGTTTTTAATCGGGAAGGTTATCCGGTTATTGATCATTTTACTTATTCCATCTGTGGTGACGGAGACCTCATGGAAGGGGTGGCATCTGAAGCAGCCTCATTGGCAGGACATCTTCAATTGGGTAAATTGGTGGTTTTGTATGATTCTAATGATATCTCTCTGGATGGCCAAACCGCCCGCTCCTTTACGGAAGATGTTCAAAAGCGTTTTGAAGCGTATGGTTGGCAGGTAATTCGTGTGGAAGAGGAAAACAATCTGGATGCGATTGCTGACGCTATCGAAAAGGCTCAAAAAGAAACCCTTCGGCCAACATTGATTGAAGTGAAGACCACGATCGGTTATGGAAGCCCCAATCTTGCTGGCACTCATGAAGTCCATGGTAAAGCGATTGGTTCGGATGAGGCGGCCAAAGTCCGTAAAGCTCTGGATTGGAAATGGGAGGAGCCTTTCTACGTTCCTGACAATGTAAGAGAGCACTTCGCCCAGTTGAAAGAAAAAGGAATACAGGTGGAAAAGGAGTGGAGCACTCTTTTTGAAAGCTATAAACAAGCACATCCCGATCTTGGAAAACGACTGGAATCCGCAATAAAGGGTGAACTGCCCGATGATTGGGACCAGGCGTTGCCGACATATGAAGAAGGGAAGGAGGTTGCTACCCGAACGGCATCCGGCGATGCATTGAATGCGTTGGCGAAAAGAGTGCCCAACTTGTTTGGAGGATCTGCCGACCTTGCTTCTTCCAATAAGACCATGTTAAAAGGTGTAGGTGATTTCCATCCCGAAGACTACTCCGGTCGAAATATCTGGTTTGGAGTGCGGGAGCATGCGATGGGCGCTGCGCTGAATGGGATGGCTTATCATGGAGGTCTTCGTCCCTATGGGGGAACCTTCCTTGTCTTCTCCGACTATCTCAGAGGAGCGATTCGTTTATCCGCGTTATCCGGACTTCCGGTTCTGTATATACTGACTCACGACAGCATTGCTGTCGGTGAAGATGGTCCCACCCATGAACCGGTGGAGCATATTCCTTCCTTGCGGTTGATTCCCAACCTGAAAGTGTTCCGTCCCGGCGATGCCAATGAAACCATCGCTGCTTACCGCTATGCGATGTTAAACCAAGATGGTCCAGTGGCGATGGCTCTTAGCCGGCAAAATCTCCCTGTCTTGAAAGGCACGGCAGAAAAGGAGCATGAAGTGTTGAAAGGGGGCTATATCCTCGCGGATGATGGAAAGGGTCACCCTGATGTCATTCTGATTGCAACAGGCTCAGAAGTTAGCCTGGCCTTGGAAGCCAAGGAGGAACTGAATAAGCGGGGGACGACCGTTCGGGTGGTCAGTATGCCTTGCCGGGAACTGTTTGATGAACAGCCAGAAGCCTATCGTGAGGCAGTTCTTCCTCCTGCGGTTAAGGCGCGGGTGGCTGTAGAAGCCGCTCATCCTTCCGGTTGGGAGAAATATGTGGGTGATGAAGGAAAAGTCATCGGTATTGATACCTTCGGTGCTTCGGCTCCAGGTGGTTTGTTGATGAAGAAATACGGATTTACCGTGAAACATGTTGTTGAACAGGTGAATAAAACGTTAGACAACGTATGATCTTTCTTGAACAATCCCCGGCAGGACGGACATCCTGTCGGGGATTGTTTTTGTTGGAAATCATAAAAAAACGGCACGGGAATGAGCCCGTACCGTCCGTTTATATGATTCAAAAAATCATGTGTGCCATCAGGGCAATCACTGGCAAAGTAATCAGTGTTCGGAGCAAGAAAATTAGAATCAAATCGAAGAAATTGACAGGAATCTTGGAGCCGAGCAAAAGTCCGCCTACTTCGGACATATAAATCAGCTGTGTAACGGATAGACTGGCGATAATGAATCGGGTCATTTCGCTTTCAATGATTCCGCTTCCGATGACAGAAGGAAGGAACATGTCTGCAAACCCGATGACAATCGTCTGAGCGGCTGCTCCGGCTTCAGGGACCTGCAAAAGTGTAAGGAGTGGGACAAAAGGTTCACCAAGCCATTTGAAAACGGGAGTGTGCTCCGCGATAATCAGGGCGACGGTTCCCATGGCCATGACGACAGGGATAACCCCCATCCACATGTCCAACACATTTTGTATTCCGCCTTTTACCATATCTGCAAACCGTTGTTTCTGCGCGCGGTCAACGGCTTGGCGACTTCCCCAACTTAGTGCGGTATAGCCTTCTGGAATGGTTTCATCCATTTTAATTAACGGCTCTTTATAGTATGATTTCGATTTTCTGGACAATGGGAAAATGCGTGGCATGATGATCGCAGCTACAAATCCTGCAACGACAATGGTTAGATAGTAAGGGAGAAATAGGTGTTCCAATTCCATTTGAGATAGGACCACAATGGAAAAGGTGATGGAGACAACGGAAAATGTGGTTCCGATTACTGCGGCTTCCCGCTTACTGTAGAATCCTTCTTCATACTGTTTGTTGGTTAACAGCACACCAACAGTTCCGTCCCCCAACCAAGAAGCAATACAGTCAATCGCAGAACGGCCAGGCAATGTGAAGAGGGGGCGCATCACCCGGAATAAAAGCATTCCACAGAACTCTAGGAGGCCAAAATTCATCAAAAGTGGAAGGAAGAATCCGGCGAACAAAAAGACAGAAAATAATACAGGAATCAGATCAAAGAGGAGTAAACCACCGGTGGCTTCCGACCAAATTTCTTCCGGACCAATCTTGTAAAGTGTCAGGACAGCAAACCCTAATCCCAAGATCCGAACAACCAGCCAAAATGGGCTGACATCAAACAGAGTCTTAAAGAAGGATTTGTCCATGATCCATGAAGGTTTTAATGTTTTGGCAAGAAGGGAACCCATCACGGTCAACAGAATGATGAATGTCATCAGATGGGGTAAAGTATCTCCAAGAGCTTCTTGCAACCACCCGGCCATCACCGCCACTGGAATGGTGACACCATCTTTGGATGGAATGGGAGTCATAAACAGAAGGATACCGATCAACGAAGGGATAAGAAACTTCAGATAATCAGACCAGGAATAAGATAATTGATTTTTCAACTTTGTCACCTCTAGCTGTATTGAAATAGTTCAAAAAAAACAACAAAGAAAGATGAAAGCGTATTCACTGCTTTATATTGTATTATTGAATGAGGAATTAAATCAATGGAATTATTATCCTTGATCAAAAGGGGTTAGCTTATAGATGGTTAGACCATGTATATATAAAACAATTTATTTATAAAAATACTACATCTCAGCACAAATGAAAACTGTTAATATGCAACAATCTACAAAAACATAAGAAGAACCCCGATGATAAGCAGCAATCCTCCAGTGTCCCGAAGAATATTGGAAGGTTGATGGTTCTCTGTCTGAACGGGGGAGTATCGAGGATATAAATAATCATCATCTCTTGCCTTCTGTGGTTGTGATTCAGGAATGGAAAGCCCAATCAGGGTTAATCCAAAGATGATAAGGGTTAATCCGGCGATGGCAGTCATGTTTATCTCCTCCCTTGTCATCGCAAAATGAGATGGTATTTACCATATTATGTCATTCAGGGATGTCCTGTGCCAATTTTTTTTGTCAGCATGTATAGGACCTGGGTGGAAATAATGAAGAGAGGTAAAAGGGGGGAGAATCTGTTTTATGAGGCGAACTGAGAAGGAACAAACCCTTCATGCTCAAATGATTGTGTATGGGGCAGCCGATCCACTGGATCATGGAAATCCGATCCATGAATGGATGTCTGAATCACTTACCCAGGGACGATTTGCATATCAACACGCCCATTCATGCATCATAACCGA
Source organism: Melghirimyces algeriensis (assembly GCF_900182565.1). Lineage (GTDB taxonomy): Bacteria > Bacillota > Bacilli > Thermoactinomycetales > DSM-45169 > Melghirimyces > Melghirimyces algeriensis. The sequence continues at coordinate 169,955 of NZ_FXTI01000004.1, forward strand.
CAAATGGGTGCGTTACGATTGAACCTGGATCGCTCCTCAAATATGGCTTGCATAAACAACCAGCCTTCCATCTGATGTAGGGGGTGTTTTCGATCAGGGAGAAAAGAAATCCAAGAGGTCAAAAAATGGATGCAGAAGAAATGCGTTCATATCCCGCAGAAGATTTTCGAGAACGAACGGCTGAACAGCTTCGGGATGAACATTTGGGAGAAAATGCAGATGAGAGTCCTATCGACCGGGCACCTGATTGTGGGGGAACATAAGCGATGTGTAAACGTGAAATAACCCGGTTGGATCAACCGGGTGAGACTGCTGACAAAGGGAATATTAGAAAAAGAGGGGGATTTTCATGGAGCATCCTTTTCCGAAGACCCAGCGGAACCCCTAGAGGTTCTAACCGTTTAGCGGACAACCTGCTTTTCCTTTTTGTCCGCTGGTTGGGGTGAAGCGGACTCATTCCACTTCCTTTGGAGGAAAGAGATGACCATCCCTTCATCACTTTGTTATGAACCTCACCCGGTTGGATCAAACCGGGTCTTTATTTTTCGGCGGCAGGGAAAAGGGTTTTTACTGAGCGTAATAAATGTATCCCAATTCCGGATAATCGGTGACAAAACCATCTACCCCGATATGAAATAGTCGATCAGCTGCTTCCGAACTTCGCACCGTGTAGGGGAGGATTTTCATACCACGTTGATGCACACGGTTCACCAGATCTCTATCCACCAGTTTTTTATTGGGATTTACAAAGTCAGCGTAACGGGCAAAGGTGTTCAGATGTTCGTTTGTTACTCCGGTATCTTTGTAGGAAGTGTAGCTGACCAAGGCACCGGTCATCACCCAAGGCATGGTTTGGTGAAAGCGACGGATGGAATCATGATTGAATGATTGAACAACCACCTTCCCCCGCCATCTGTCCATGTGCTTCTCTCTCAAGAGGTTTGCCACCTGTTGTTCGATGCCGGGGTATAGGGAGGGTTTCTTTAATTCAATCAAAATATTGATCCTCTTGTTCCGATACCGTTCCAGAACTTCCTCCAATGTTGGAATCTTTTCTCCAGAATACTTGGAGCTAAACCAACTGCCGGCATCCAGACGTTTCAGCTCAGCCAATGTCATATCCCTTACATAACCCGTTCCATCTGTCGTCCGGTCCACGGAAGTATCATGCAGGACGACCAGATGCCCATCCTTGCTTCGTTGAACGTCCAGTTCAAAGAAATCCGCTTTCATCTCCACTGCTTTGTCAAAGGCAGCAATGGTGTTCTCAGGTGCATAACCGGATGCTCCCCGATGAGCGACATTGATGAATCGTGAATCGGTTTTCACTTCCGCAAACGCTGTTTTCTTCAAACCGGGACCTCCAAGCATCAAGGAACCTACGACGAGAAACAGAGACAGACAACAGAGAAATGTTTTACAATGATTCACCTTCAAACCTCCCCTTGTGGTGTGATTGTTACAAAATCATTATAAACCAATTATTGTAAAAACAACTTTAACTTATTAAAAAAATTCCGTAAATAGAACGGATATGGCGTCTATTTCGGGATTTATGATCTGTGAACCTAACACTGTGCAAAGCGGATCGGCGTAATGTAGATTATAAGCTTTCCCTGAGGTGGGATGAATGTATGAAATATAAAAAGAGTAAATGGAAACAAGCTGATTTGCTGAAACGGAACCATGTTACTGCAAAAGCACTCCCGGAGACCTTGTTTTACAATATACAAAACTTGAAAGATATGTTGAAACGCCACCCCTTTGTGTATATCAAGCCGGATACTGGAGGACAAGGTCGGGGAATCTTTCGTGTAACGAGGAAGTTGACCAAGGAGTATCACATACAAGGAAATCATTACAGTCAAATGTGTACTGACGTAAACAGTGTACACCAATGCCTAGAAATACTCATACAAGCGCAGAACTATATAATCCAGCAGGGTATTCAAAGTGAAACATCAGATGGACGACCTTTTGATTTTCGGGTTCATGTTCAACGAGTAAGAGGGAGATGGGTGATCGGAGGAATCGTTGGAAGGCTGGGCTCTCCTTCGAATATTGTCACCAACCGCCATCAGGGTGGCCGTCCACTCCGGATAAAGCAACTGTTTAGAAAATATTTGGCATGGAACAGAAAAAAAGAAAAGCGTGTAATCGAACGAATAAAACGTCTTGCTATGGAAACAGCCAAAGCGATGAACAAAGGATATCCTGAGTGTCTGGAACAAGGAGTAGATATCGGAGTAGATGCAAAGGGAAGACCATGGATCTTTGAATCCAATATTACACCCGGAATTGCAGTGTTTGCCGCCTTAAAAGATAAAAAAGCTTACTGGAAGATTCGAAAAAATCGCAGACTGCAAAGGAAAGACAAAGAAATTGCGATGAGCAGATACATGTTCACGTTTTTTCTATATGTGTCTTCAAGCTGTTGGTTGTTGGATCTTGTGGATAGATTTTTTTGATGTGTTCGCACATGAATATATGTATTGATGGAATTCCGGCAATGTTTTTGGACTCTTGTTCAGTCATGACTTACAATGAAAGAAGGTTTTCTTAGAGTGTTAAAAGATAGGATGTGGATCGGGAGGGCGGAATGGAGACAACGACACTTTATCAACATGCAACAGCCTTTATCAAAAATTGTTATATGGAATTGGGAAAAACGGAGACAGAAACAGAACAACGGCTGGCAGAAGTAAAAATGGACATCGAAACACACGGTTTTTATGAGCATACCTTTGAAGAGCTGGAGCACGGGGCGAGGATGGCCTGGAGAAACAGTAATCGTTGTATCGGGCGATTGTTCTGGAATACATTGCAAGTGTTTGATGCCAGGAATCTTGAAACGGAAGAAGATCTCTTTGAGGCTCTATGTCACCATATAGAATATGCGACCAATCAAGGGAAAATCCGGCCGGCGATTACGGTTTTCAAGCCAAATCTTGAGGATTTCACATCAGTGAGATTATGGAACCATCAATTGCTAAGATATGCCGGATACGAGACAAAAGAAGGGGGAAGGGGTGATCCTGCTTCCCTTTCTTTTACCCAGGCTTGTCATTCACTGGGGTGGAAGGGGAAAGGAACAGACTATGATATTCTTCCTCTTGTGATTCAAATTGGTGGCAACAGCCCCCGCTGGTTTGATATTCCCAAGGATATCATTCTGGAGGTTCCGATTCATCACCCCGATTTCTCATGGTTTAAGGATCTGGGCCTTCAATGGTATGCCGTTCCCATTATCTCTGACATGAGGCTGGAGGTTGGAGGCATTCATTACACAGCGGCTCCTTTTAACGGGTGGTATATGGGGACGGAAATCGGTGCGCGGAATTTGGCTGATCCCTTTCGTTACAATATGCTGCCTGTGATCGCTTCTTATATGGGGCTTCAAAAGGATAAAAATTCCACATTATGGAAGGATAAGGCATTGATTGAATTAAATATTGCGGTAATCGATTCGTTTAAAAAGAATGGTGTCACGATTGTGGATCACCATACAGCAGCTCAGCAGTTCAAGCTTTTTGAGCAACAAGAGAAAAAACAGGGCCGGGAAGTGACGGGAGATTGGACATGGTTGATTCCCCCGGTTTCTCCAGCCACCACACATATTTTTCATCGCGAGTATCAGGATGATCGTGTTTTGCCCAATTATGTTTATCAGGAAAAACCGTATCCCTTGTGAACCAAAAAAAGAACTGCTGATAATCGTTCAGCAGTTTGACCTCCGTTAAAGAAGACCTAATAGAGGGAAAAGAATGAGTATTCGCAATAAAAATAGTTAAGCGTAACAAAAATCAATTTGCTGCTTGATCCATTGATTGGAACAGCAGTCGTTTAATGCAGTGTCCCTATTGTCTTCAATTGGGTTTTCACAGACGGGACATACATCTTGGCTGTGGAGTTCGGTATTCATGCAACATCCCTCCCGGTGAAGTCCTTTTCATTATACTATAACAGTTTATGAAAAGTAAACCTCTGTAGTGCAACAAATAAATAATTGTCATATAACAATTTGTTCTGTGTGTTACAGTTTGTGTGGAAGAGTCAAAGGTTTTGGGGGTTTTTTCACATATGATCTTGACTTTTATTCATTGATCCCGTAGAATTCTGACTCAACAATGATTTTCACATAACGAGTCCGATGAAGGGAAAGTAACCGAATACCGGGTAGCCAGAGAAGAAGCGTCATTGGCTGTAAACGCTTCTCTACCACGATTCGGGGAAAGACACCTGGAGGGTCCGGACCGAACTCCTTAAAAGGGACAGTAGATTCGGACGTTTGCCGAACGATATCCGGCCTGAGCGGAAAAACGGATATGATTGCGTTTTTCAACCAAGGGTGGTACCGCGGGAAGATCAGCGAATCAATCTCTCGTCCCTGACAATCAGGTCAGTGGCGGGAGATTTTTTAGATTGCGGACAAATAGGAGGCGGAAAAGTGAAACTTAACATTCCCCGTGGAACATTTGATCTGTTGCCTGGTCAAGTGGAAAAATGGCAATATGTGGAAAATAAAATCCGAGACCTTTGTCGTTCTTACCACTTTTCGGAGATTCGGACTCCGATCTTTGAACGGACGGAGTTGTTTCAAAGAGGTGTGGGTGAGACAACGGATATCGTAGAGAAGGAAATGTACTCATTTGAAGACCGGAGTGGACGCAGTCTGACATTGCGACCAGAGGGGACAGCTTCCGTGGTTCGCTCCTTTGTGGAAAAGAAGATGTATGTTGAACCCCAGCCGACAAAATTGTATTACATGGGTCCCATGTTTCGCTATGAACGTCCTCAGTCTGGGCGTTATCGACAGTTTCACCAGTTTGGTGTGGAGGTGTTTGGAACAGAAGAGCCCGATGTGGATGCAGAAATAATCGATTTGGGCTATCGTCTTTACACGTCTCTGGGGTTGTCCGGGGTGAAAGTGGAATTAAACAGCGTGGGATGCCCGGATTGCCGTCCAAATCATCGGGAAGCGATGGTAGAATACCTGGCTACAAAAAAGGATCAGCTTTGCCAGGATTGCCAATCCCGTTTGAACCGCAATCCCATGCGGATTTTGGACTGCAAAAAGGAAAGCTGCCGACAGGCAACCGAAAAGGCTCCAAGAATGATTCATTATCTCTGTTCCAAATGCGCTCCTCATTTTGAAGCGGTCAAGGAATATTTGGATGAATTGGCTGTTCCTTATGAGGTAAACACCCGGATGGTTCGTGGATTGGATTATTACACCCAGACCGCATTTGAATTTGTTCTGGAAGGCAAAGGAGGCGGTTCCCTGGGTGGGGGCGGTCGATACAATGGACTGGTTCAAGAAGTGGGTGGCCCCGATATGGCGGGAATCGGTTTTGCTGTAGGCCTAGAACGGATTTTTCTCGCCCTTGAGGAACAGGAAATCACTCTTCCGGTTCAGACCGGTGTAGACTGTTTTCTGGTTACTTTAGGAAGCGAAGCGAAGAAATACGGAGTAACGCTTCTGAAAAAACTGCGAGAATCCGGTCTTTCTGCTGAACGTGACTATCTTGACCGCAAACTGAAAGGACAGATGAAAGCAGCCGATCGCATACAGGCTGCCTACGTGGCAATTTTGGGTGATCAAGAATTGCAAGAGAAAAAAATCGGAGTGAAAAGTCTGATTACCGGAGAGCAGGAAACGATTCAATTGGATCATTTGGTTGAATACATCCGGAATGGGCGAAAAAGCTAAGATGATCAGGAGGATGGACATGGAATCCAGCTATAAAACACATTCCTGTGGAGAGTTAACAACGTCTCATGTGGGGAAAACGGTTGTTTTGAATGGATGGGTACAAAAACGAAGGGGACTGGGGGGACTGATTTTCCTGGATCTCAGAGATCGTTCCGGTACAGTTCAAGTGGTCTGCAATCCTGAGTCCTCTCCTAAAGCGGCACAAATCGCTGACCAAGTGCGCAGGGAATATGTGTTGGCAATTAAGGGAGAAGTTGTGGCTCGTGCCGAGGATACGGTGAACCCGAAAATGAAGACGGGGGCAATTGAAGTAAGAGCAGAAGAAATAGAGGTATTAAATGCATCCAAGACCCCACCCTTCGATATTGCGGATGACATTGAAGTGGATGAAAACACCCGCTTGAAATACCGCTACCTCGATCTTCGGCGCCCAGCCATGCAGAAAACATTGATGTTACGCCATCGGGCGTTGCAATGGGTGCGACGTTTTCTTGATGAGCGGGGTTTTATTGAAGTGGAGACACCGATGCTAACCAAAAGCACTCCGGAAGGTGCGAGGGATTATTTGGTGCCCAGCAGGGTTCATGAAGGTGAGTTTTATGCCTTGCCCCAATCCCCGCAAATCTTTAAACAGCTGCTTATGGTTTCCGGGATCGAGCGCTACTTTCAGATCGCTCGCTGTTTTCGGGATGAAGATCTCCGTGCGGATCGTCAACCCGATTTTACACAGATTGATATTGAAACCTCTTTTATGGAAACAGAGACCTTTTTATCCATGATGGAGAAAATGGTGGCAACATTGTTTAAGGAAACCATTGGTGTGGAAGTAAAGCGACCTTTCCCCCGGATTCCTTACTGGGATGCCATCAATCGATATGGGAGTGATCGGCCGGATCTCCGTTTTGGGATGGAGCTGGTGGATCTTTCGGAAATAATGAAAGACAGCTCCTTTAAGGTATTCTCATCCACTGTGGAAGGGGGTGGGAAAGTCAAAGCAATCAATGTGAAGGGACAAGCTGGCTGGAGTCGCAAGGTGATTGATACTTGGAATGAAACTGCTCAGCAATTGGGAGCCAAGGGCTTGGCTTGGCTGGCTGCCAGGGAGGATGGTATCAAGGGTCCTGTGGCAAAATTCCTGTCTGAACAGGAATGGAATGAAACCCAAAAAGCCTTGCAGGTGAAAACAGGGGACCTTCTTTTCTTTGTGGCTGACAAAGCGGATCTAGCAAATGAAGTGTTGGGTGAACTGCGACTGCGACTGGCGAAAGAATTAAACCTGATCCCAGAAGGAATTTACAAATTTGCTTGGATCACAGAGTTCCCGCTCTTTTCCTATGATGAAAAAGAGGGTCGATATGTTGCGGAACACCACCCCTTTACCAGTCCAGTAACCGAGGATATCCCACTCTTAGAGACCAACCCCGGTCAGGCGCGGGCTCAGGCCTATGATATGGTGTTAAACGGTTATGAAATTGGTGGAGGAAGTCAGCGGATTCATCAAAGGGAAGTACAGGAGACGATGTTTAAGGTTCTTGGTTTAAGTATGGAAGAGGCAAAAGAGAAGTTTGGTTTTATGTTGGATGCCTTTGAATATGGAGCACCACCTCATGGTGGGATTGCTTTTGGCTTTGACCGTCTTGTGATGTTGCTGGCAGGAAAGACCAGCCTTCGCGATACAATAGCATTTCCGAAAACAGCCAGTGCCACGTGTCTGATGACTGGTGCTCCCGCTGGTGTTTCAGAGCATCAACTGGAAGAACTTCATATTTCCCTGAGGAAAGGGAATTGATCGAAAGATTAAGAAAATAAATCCGGTAAGGCACAAACTTCCGCTTGATCGTTCCTTAAATCATATGTTACCATAAAAGCACAACGACAGAGCCCTGAGATGTACGTGAACCACCGATAGTTTTGAGCCAACACTTTAATCTACGGGAGCCTGGGTCACTTGTGAGCGCACATGCCCAAAAGGGACTTGTTAACACAAGTGCAGGGCACCCACCTGCCGAGAGCAGGTTCAAAACTTAGGGAGCCACGGCATAATGGGGCTCTCCATTTTTTTGTTTTTTATCTAAAAATTTTCAATGTTTCTTCACGATCGATAATCCTCCTAAATCTATGAGATAATAATGTGTAAAATGAACCACCAGGAGATGTGAATCATGAAAATCGGTGTGGATATTGACGGAACGATAAAAAATACACAGGAAGCGGCTGTTCAGTGCTTTAATGAAGAGTTGAATCGATCGGTTCGTTGTGAAGAGATCCAGGATTTTCATTTGGATCGGGCATATGGTTTGACCCGGAAAGAAGGTCGAAGGCTGTGGAGGAAATTGGAGGCCAAAATTTATTCTCTCGGTTTGCCTTTGCAGAATGCAGCCCCGGTTTTGCAGCGTTTAAAGCAAACAGGGCATCGTATATATTTTATTACGGCTCGCCCGGATTTGCCTCAACTCGCCCAAGTGACCAAAGATTGGCTGATAAAACATGGGTTTCCGCTTGAAGAGGATAACCTCTTTTTGGGCTCTACAGATAAAGCAAAAATAGCGAAAGAGATCGGAGTGGAATTGTTTTTTGAAGATGCCCCACAACACTTGGATCGACTAATGAAAGCAGAGATTCCGACAGTTGTTATGGCGGCAGCTTATAATGAGGAGTACGAAGGAAAGTTGCCCCGTATTACCAGCTGGGATGAAGCTTATGACTTGATTGAACGAAAAAATTAAATGATCCGATATCGGGATGTAAGATCCTCTGATTTTGAAAAAAGCCCGTTGCCTAACCCAGAAGGCAACGGGCTTTTTTGGAGTGTCTGCCTGTACTGGAGCCTTCGAAAGGATGATCCGTTTCGGGTTAATGCTCTTTGTTGGGTTGCTTGACCCAACGGATAAACTCTTTCAATTTTCTTTCATAGCCGATGTCTGTTGGATGGTAAAAGGCTTTGCCTATATGTTCATCGGGTAAATACTGCTGTTCCACATATCCTCTGGGATAATCGTGGGGAAATCGATAGCCTGTCCCCCGCCCCTGTTTCGTGGCTCCTTTGAAATGGGCATCCTTTAAATGGGGAGGGATTTCACCACGGGATTCATTTTTTACTGCTTGCATTGCCTGGGAAATACCTTTGATTACAGCATTGCTTTTCGGTGCGGTGGCGATATAGATGACCGCTTCCGCCAGAGGGATCTGAGCTTCAGGGAGACCAATGTGTTCAACGGCTTGGGCGGCAGCGGAAGCGATCAGTAAAGCACGGGGGTCTGCCATCCCTACATCTTCAGCAGCATGGATAAAGATTCGTCGGGCGATAAATCGGGGATCTTCTCCCGCGTGAATCATTTTTGCCAAATAATACAGGGCTGCGTCAGGATCAGAGCCTCGCATGCTTTTAATAAAAGCGGAAATTGTATCATAATGGTTATCCCCACCTTTGTCATATCGAATCACTTTTTGCTGGATCGATTCTTCTGCCACCTCCAGGGTAATGTGACGAAATCCGTCTTCCTGAGGTAAAGTAGTGGTTACAGCCAGCTCCAAAGCATTTAAAAGGTTGCGGGCGTCCCCGCCGGCCATTCTGATCAGGTGATTTAACGCTTCTTCATCCATCTTTGTCTGATAATGGCCAAGTCCCCGTTCCTCGTCGGCAAGCGCTCTCTCTGCAAGTGTTTTCAGTTCATTTTCGGTTAAAAGGTGGAGCTGAAAAACGCGGGATCTGGAGAGAAGAGCAGCATTGACCTCAAAGGATGGGTTTTCTGTTGTCGCTCCGATCAGAATAATGGTTCCGTCCTCCACAAAAGGAAGGAGTGCATCTTGTTGCGATTTGTTAAACCGATGGATTTCATCGATAAATAAAAGAGTTCGTCGGTCATACATGCTCAAGGTATCTTTGGCTTCTCCAGTCAATCGCCGAATATCCCCTACTCCGGACGTTACCGCATTTAATTGTTCAAAGTGAGACTCTGTTGTGTTGGCGATCACCTTGGCCAGTGTTGTCTTTCCCGTTCCTGGCGGGCCAAAGAGAATGAGTGAGGTAAGCTGGTCTGCCTCAATGGCGCGTCGCAGCAGTTTTCCGGGATTTAGAATATGGGATTGTCCAACCATTTCATCCAGCGTGCGGGGACGCATACGGGCCGCAAGGGGTGCTTTCTTTTCTTTCTCCCGTTCCTGTCCATAATCGAAAAGATTCATGGTTACCCTTCTTTCCATCATACTTTCAACATGTATTGGCAATGTGTTTCCTTGCTGTATTGTACATTAGGAACGGGAGTCTTGCGAAGGGATGAAGTGGATTAAAAATCGTAAGGATATGGTTATGGTGAATGGATTGAGGTTATTTGGACCGGATCGGGAACCTGCCATCTGTATTGGATCGGAAACCTATGGTAAACTGGCAGGGGTATTGGATTTGAACCGTTGCAGAAACCTTGGATACAATATGGAAAAAGAGGATAGAACAGCATCTGGGAAGAGGTGTTTTGATTGAAAATATCCACCAGAGGGCGCTACGGTCTCACCATTATGATGGATCTGGCCGCAAGGTATGGGGAAAAACCAACCTCCCTGAAAAGTGTAGCAGAGCGTCACAACTTGTCTGAACATTATCTGGAACAGTTGGTGGCACCTTTGCGAAATGCGGGATTGGTCAAGAGTGTGAGAGGAGCCTACGGAGGGTATAAGCTGTCCCGATCACCGGAAGAGATTACAGCAGGTGAGATCATCCGGGTATTGGAAGGGCCGATTACTCCTGTGGAATTTACGGAAGAGGAAGATCCTGGCCGTCGTGAATTGTGGCGAAGGATTCGGGATGCCATCGCTGACGTGTTGGATCATACCACCTTACAGGACCTAATCAGCCAATCTGTTGATGATCACAAGGATTCCTATATGTTTTATATTTGATGGAAGGGTGAACAACAGAAATGGGTATCTATTTAGATCATGCGGCAACCACTCCCATCCATCCTGAAGTAAGGGAAAAGATGTTGCCGTTTTTAGATCAGCAGTTTGGAAATCCTTCCAGCATTCACAACTTTGGTCGTGAAATCCGCAATGCTGTTGATCGTGCGAGAGAACAATTGGCCTATGCCTTGAATGTCAAACCCGGACAGTTAACGTTTACTAGCGGAGGAACAGAGGCGGACAACATGGCTTTGACTGGAGTGGCTCTGTCTCTCCGGGAGCAGGGTAAGAATCATGTGATTACTTCCCAGATTGAACACCGTGCCGTATTGGATACCTGCGGATTTCTGGAGAGGTTGGGATTTCGGGTTACTTATGTTCCCGTTGATTCCACGGGATGTGTTTGCCCCGATGAAGTAATGAATGCGGTAGATGAACAAACGGCACTCATCAGTGTGATATATGGGAACAATGAAATGGGTACGTTGCAACCTATCGAGGAAATTGGTCAACGGGCACGGGAACAAGGCGTTTTGTTCCATACGGACGCAGTGCAAGCTTTTGGGATGGAGTTGCTGGATCTGGAAAAGATGCCGGTGGATTTGTTAACCGTCTCCAGCCATAAGATCAACGGTCCCAAAGGTGTCGGTGCATTATATATAAGACCGGATGCTCCGATTTTACCCATTTTATATGGTGGAGAGCAGGAACGAAGGCGTCGGGGAGGAACAGAAAATGTTCCCGGAATCATTGGTTTTGGTCAGGCAGCGGAAATTGCTGTACGCAATCGTGGGCAATATAGTGAAAACATCCGACATGTTCGTCAGGTAATGCTGGAAGAGTTAAAACATGCCAACGTGCAGTTTGTGGTGAATGGACATCCGGAGAAACATCTTCCCCATATCTTGAATCTAAGTTTTCCCGGCGTGGAAACGGAGGTGTTACTGATGAACCTGGACATGGAAGGAATCGCCTGTTCCAGTGGGTCTGCTTGTACATCAGGAACTCTGGAAGTTTCCCATGTTTTAAAAGCGATGCATTTGCCGGAGGAGATTCTGCATTCCGCCATTCGGTTCAGTTTTGGTTTGGGAAATACAGAGGAAAATGTACGACAGGCAGCCCGGACGGTGGGTAGAGTGATTGCCAGGTTGAACTAAATGATTTGCAAAAAATATGCTATAAACTATTGACATCTTTGTTATTTGCTTTTAAAATAAGAACATACATTTGGATGAGATGTTTGTTCAGCAACCCTGCATGGCGTACCGCCATGTGTGACGTGATGTGAGAGATTCATCACCCGGCTCCGCGCGACTTGGCAGGCCCAAAGCATCAGGGGTACCTGTTAAGGAGCCCCTAAACAGGCGTAGCCGCTGCTCCTCAACAGGTACCCCTGATGCGGGCCTGTACAGTGGCGAAGCCAACTCCTGAGATCTGTAGTGAACAAACACTCAAAACTCCGTTGAAACCCGACCTGATTCAAGGTCGGGTTTTTATTTAAAAAATTTCTTAACTATTGACCAATTTAATATTTTATTTTAAAATGGGAACATATATTTGGATGAAGTGTTATGGTGCACTACATAGGACATGAAGCGCGCAATTTTTCGAACGATTCCTGAGGTTTGTAGTGGATCAACACACCCCCTTGGGCCCGACCTCAAGCACAGGTTGGGCTTTTCATTTAGAGAGGAGGATAACGATTGGGTAGCCGTAGATTGCCTGAACGTGCTGTAGAAGAGTACCGAAAGCATGAGGCTTGGTGGAAAAAGGAAAAGCCTCGAATGCGCCTGCCTTCCAAACTGGAAAGGCTGCTTGAGAACAGAGACTCTGCTTTTATTGAAGAGATCAAGAAATTTGCCATTGCGTATGTAGCAGATCGTTATCAAGTATTGGATGATAAAACAGGAAGGTATAAACATTATCCATTATGTCCGGACTTGGATTTGGATCAGGGGGATGGCTCCTGGCTATGGACACTCTATTTAAGAAATGAGTTGCTGGCGAAAGATGCCTTGCGGCAATTGCTGGAGTATATCGATTACAATGAATTGTCACGAATTGCGGAGCTTCTTGCTCCGGATGGAAAGCCAGTCCGCTGGTGGTTAAATGATGTAAGACTGGATTTTCATAGAGGATTCCGGTATACACCCATCGCCTTTACGCCAATTTATTTTCGCTATATCAAAGGGATCTATAAGCTTGCAGAACAGCGGAGAGATGACAAAATATGGTCGATTCTAGCTTACCGGTTTGATGTGGAAAAGGATTTTGATTCATACATTGTATCGGAAGAACAGGGAGAGCGAGTTCATTCCTCCGTTTATTCTGCCAAAACACATCACTATCTTCGGCGTCGCAGTTGGCGTACATTGCGAAATCTGGGGAGAGCGGGTTCCTCCGACTATGTTCGGCTGGCTACAGAACTGTTGCTGTGCTATAGCGATCAGGATGCAAAAACAGTTTGGATTGACGGGAAAACGGCGATGACAAATGAATCGTTCACCCATCTCTGGGTTTTGAACCATATTTTGTACCATCACAGCGATCGCTTTATTTACACGGGAAACAAAACATGGAAAGCTGTCGGTGATTGGACTGGATGGACAGCAGAGAAGAGAGAAGAAGCCTTTCCGGAATTATGGGACCAGCATCCTGAATCCTTATGGAAACTGTTTACCGAAGGGAAGGCGACTCCGGTCATTGAATTTGCCGGCCAGGCTTTGCTGAAAGGGAATCGATCATTTGTTAAAAAGATTCCATTAAGTGAACTCCGCTCCCTCCTTCGGTCATTTGAATCGGCACGAAAGAAATGGGCCACTCGGATGTTGTTGGAACGTCTGGCTCACCCTGATGTGAGGAATCCGGATCTGGATACATGGTTCTCCCTGTCAATTCATTCGGATTGTGTCATTCGAGAAGCCACCTTTCAATTTTTTCTGCAATACCACAAGGATTGGACGGATGAGCAATGTCTTCAACTGTTAAAGCGTTTTATCGAACAATTGCAATCGGACAGTGAGATCCGGCCGGAAGTGATTGAAGATTGGTCCCATATGATTCAGAATCATCTTTCCGACGTATTGTCAAGAGTCGCTACCATTGATCTCGCCCAGGAGATGGCCGAGTCAAATCAATCTTTCCTTCATGAACTGGCGGGAGCCATCCTGGAAAAAATTGAATTTCACAAACATCCCTTTACCGGGGATCAGTTGCTTCCCTTCTTAAAAAGTGAGCACCCAACCCCACGGGAAGTGGCACGCCGGATCTTATCGGACCGATTTACCCAGTTGCAATTGGACGGTCGATTTTTGGCGGAATTCGCCTCGATTCCAGGTGAAGAACACCAAGTTTATGTCACCCAGTTTTTCACCGACCGTCTGCTGTGGCTCGTTCCCCATCTGCCGGAATTGCTTCACCAGCTGTGGGTTCGTGTATTGCGGTCCGATACACCGGAAGAGGTTCAGGATTACATAAGGAAAGACCTTTTGGGGAGTCTCTTTTTCAATGAATTGGTGGGCCACACATCACTGGATAAGGTGTTAAAACTGTTAAATCACGATCAGACTTCCCTTCAGGAATTGGGGGCACGATTGTTTGAGGCAATGGCTCCGGGTCCGGAGGATGTCACATTGGGTGAACTGCTTCGCTTGGCTCACTGCCCGGTGGCATTGGCTCGCCAGGAAGCGCGTCGCTTGATCATTCAAAAGATCGAACAGGTCAACGATGAAATGCTGGTGAACCTGGCTGAAACGGAGTGGGATGATACCCGAAATTGGGTGTTGGATTATTTAAATACCCGATCATCAGATGAAATTAACCCGGACTTAATCTATGGATTATTGGATACATCCCGGAACGATATTCAACAGTTTGCCATGCATTTGGTAAGGATTCATGAGAAAAGACTGGACCTGATGGAATTGATGCTTCGTGCTGGAGAGAGCCCCCATTTGGCCGTTCAGGAATATGCTTTACAGCTGGCAGAGAAAATGGAATGGACCCCGGAAACGGTCAGACACATGGAGCTTTTCTTTCGAACCGTATTGCTTCGTGTCCATTCGGGACGAAAAGCAAAAGAACAGGCCTTGCGGCTTCTGATGTCCCTGGGGAAACAGCGTCAGGAGATGGCAGAGGTTGTTGTGCCGATTTTGGCGGATGTATGTCACAATTTTGGTAAACGGGATTTTGAACAGATTTTAATGGCGCTGACCCAGATGCAAGCAAGGTATCCGGAGATTCGGACACCCATAACCATTCGCTGAAGGAGGGAAGAAGCGACATGCTTTTTCAGCAAACATACAGTAAGCCGAGTGGGATCAGCCATGCCGGCGGACGCACCATGGTTGATTTTGCACCGGATGTGGGACGGGACCCCACCTATTTTCAGGGGAAAATTCGGGAGCCCATTCGTTATCGGGATGCCATGATCGCCCTTCGGGATGTGGTTGTATCCGATCTAAACTATCAGCCAAAGGATCACAGTGCTTACCAGGCATGGGTACAGGAACAATACATGATTGACATTGCAGGAGCACTGAAAGAGAAAGAAGCGATTGGGGAGAAAATCCATCAAATTCAAGCTCGTCTCAAAGAACTGAATCATTTGCGAAACAAACGTATGGGAGATTTTTACAAAGCGCAACGGCGTTATTTCAATTGGTTGTATGATCATAGCCCTGATGCTTGGTGGGTTCTGGACCCGGTGATCACTGTGGCACCGGATCAAGTCTTTTTTGAGGCATTCTCTCTGGATGAATCCTCCTACGGACGGTTGGCGGTCCATTCAGAATTGCTGGATGATGTAAAAGAGTTCCAATACGGGACGACCAATATTGATTTTTCCGATACATTGTTGGATGAAATCAAACGGATTCGCAGCTATCGGCCGACGGACTTTCAAGTCGATCCATCCGGCTTTGAAGTGGCGACTCAGGGACGTGAAGTATACAAGGAGAAAAAAATCGATGTACCCGCCAGCTGGATTCGCGGATTTTTGCAAGTTCAATCTTCCATGGGTATGCCGACCGTATCTTTTGATGTGAAACCGATTGATATTTATAACCTTTGCACCTTCCTTCGCCGGAATAAAGAACGGCACAGTCCCCGTTCCCTGCGTTTTATCCTGAAACCGGGCCAACCGGTCAAGGTAAGGATCGAGCCGTGGAATGAAGAGATGGTGTTTCAGGATTCTGTGTATACCGGAAGTGAAGAGCAGGAGATCCGTACATGGGGAAGAAGACGTTTGTTTCTGCTGGAGCGATTGTTGCCATTATCCCATAAAATAACGATTCACTTGGCAGGAACAGGAATGCCCAGTTTTTATGTTGTTGATTTGGGTTCCTTAAGCTTTACGCTGGGTCTTTCCGGCTGGACGCGAAATGATTGGGCAGGAAGTGCCAACTTTGATTTGATGGTGGGAACCGGGGGAGAAGCGACTCCACGGGAAAGCGCTTTGGTGTTGTCTCAGATGAAGATGAAAAAAACAGCTGCCATAAGTGAACTTGCTCGATGGACTCATCTTTCCGAGGCGACGGTACAGGCAGCACTGCGTCAATTGTGCAGTGCAGGTAGAGTCATGTTTGACTTGGAAATCGGCAAGTACCGATTGAGGGAATTAACCCAGGACCCCCTACCGATGGATCAGTTGAAATATGCCAATCCCAGGGAAGAAAAAGGGGAGAAATGGGTTTCGGAAGGTCGGATTTCCTTGCAGTCCCGCATTCCTACTTCAGATGGTGGCATGACGTTGCAGGCACTGGTCGAGGAAAAAAACAAAACCATGAAACCACAGGTGACCTTGGATTCCGATGGGCGGTTGCGGAATGCTTCCTGTGATTGTTGGTTTTATAAGCAAAACCGCCTGATGCAAGGTCCCTGTGAACATATGATTGCCACGATTCTGCTTCATAAAAGGAAATAAGTAGATGGGAGGGAGACACCGTGGCGGAAGAGGAAACACGACCGCTGACGCGGGAGGAATGGAGAAAACGTGTCCAGAGTGAAGGCAGAATGGAAACGATTCGAAAAGAAATGATTCGTCTTGGCTTTTGGAATGATGCACAATTATCTCCGGAGGAAAAGCAACAGCAAGCCTTGGAAGATGAGGAGTATGAACGTCTGCAAAAAGAACTGAACAAGTTAAAAATGGAAAGTGCCAAGCTTTCCAATCTGAAGCAACTGTTAAAGGAAGCGAGAAAAAAACGGATTGAGGAAAGCAAAAGAAAGCGGGCGGAGAGAAAAGCACAACGGGAGAAGGAAAAAGCGGAAGCGAAAAAGCGATGGCAGGAATACAAAGAGACGCATGTAATTCATGCTGGAGAGGGCGTATCCGGCGGTCTTCAAAATACAGAATATGAAGAAGCAAAGTTGAGGAAAAATGGCCTTCCTGTGATTGGTTCTGCTTTGCAACTGGCCGAAGAAATGAACATCCCCCTCCAGCGTTTGAAGTGGCTGACGTACCATCGCAATACCGCTACCCTGTGTCATTATCACCGGTTTACGATTCCGAAGAGAAGCGGTGGCAAACGTGAGATTTCTGCTCCCAAACGATCTTTGAGGCAGGCTCAGGAATGGGTGAAACATCAACTATTGGATCGGTTGCCCATCCATCCCGCCGCCTGTGGTTTTGTTCCCGGAAAAAGCACCTTGGTAAATGCCCGGCAACATCTGGGACAGTCCGTCGTCGTAAAGATGGATCTCAAAGACTTTTTTCCTTCGATCACCTTTCGTCGGGTCAAAGGACTGTTTCAGTCTTCTTTTGGTTACAGTGAATCAGTCAGTACCCTTCTTGCTCTTCTTTGCACGGAGCCTCCGCGGAAAGAAGTGGAGTTTGATGGAACCTATTATTATGTTGCCATGGGGGACCGGCAACTGCCACAAGGTGCTTGCACCAGTCCAACGTTGACCAATATACTTTGTCGACGTCTGGATCGCCGTTTACAAGGATTGGCGAGTAAGTTTGGATTCCAATATTCCCGTTATGCAGATGACCTAACATTTTCCTGTTCCAAACATGATGCAGAAAAACTGGGTGGTTTGATAAACGGAGCCCGTTCGATTATTCAGTCTGAAGGGTTTAAAACGAACGAAAAAAAGACACGAATTTTGCGTGATACCAACCGACAAACAGTTACCGGGATAGTGGTGAATCAAAAACCGAATATCCGGAGAAAAGAGTTGCGCCGTTTTCGTGCCTTGTTGCATCGCGTAGAGATCAACGGGCTAAACGAAGAAAACCGGGACAACCATCCGAATTTTTGGGAATACATTTCGGGAACTGCCGGTTATATCCGCATGGTTCGCCCAGATTTGGAAGCGCGCTTGGCTTCCTCATTAATTGGAATTGGGGAAAAATACAATTTACATATTCCGCCATGGTGTAAGCAAGCAACTGTGGCAGATCGTTAAAAATATATGTGAAGAACAATCATTCTCTACTCCAGATGATTGTTCTTCTTTATTTTGCTCTACGGTGTAATTGATTCTCAACGTTGCGTCATAAACTGGTATGATGGTCATGTAAGTGATTTCCCATTATACTGAACGGGGAATATTGGATCGGTCGAGGTGTGACAGATGGATCAATCAGATCTGAATCTCTTTTCAGGTGAAGACTATCTCAAGGGATTTTTGATTCAAGAAATTTTTTATAATGAAGAAAATCAATATGGTGTGTTTTTAATGCGGGTTACTGAATCATCTGAAACCATGGAGACAGATGAGGCTGTCATTGTTGGCAACATGGTGCTTCCCCATCCGGATGAATTGATAGTGGTATACGGGGAATGGAAAGAGCATGTGAAGTATGGACGGCAGTATCAGGTCCGTCATATCAAAAAAGAGCTTCCACAAACCCAGGAGGCCATTGTTAAGTATCTTTCCAGTGGCTTATTTCCTGGTGTGGGAAAAAAGACCGCGGAAAAAATCGTTCATTTCCTGGGTCCCAATGTACTGAAACAGGCGGCTCGCGATCCTGAAATTCTGAAAAGAGTACCGGGGATGTCGGAGCAAAGGGCCCAGACGATTTCAAATGGTCTTCATGAACATCAGGCATTGGAGCAAGCATTAGTTTACTTGTATCAGTTTGGTTTGGGTCCGGCAGTTGCTTTAAAGGTGGTTCAAACATATAAGGAAAACACGGTGGAGAAAATACGGGAAAACCCTTATCGCCTGATTGAAGAAGTGGAGGGAATCGGTTTTCGCCGGGCGGATGCGATTGCACGGAAAGGTGGCTTGGCTTTGGATGCTCCAGAGCGATTTGAGGCCGCTGCCTTGTTTGCATTAAGGGAATCCTGTCTGTCCACAGGACATATTTTTGTGACAAGGGACCAGCTGGATGAAGAGATTGATCGCTTGTTAAATCCTCATGCCCAGGAATTGTTTCCGCTTGAAAACCGGCAAGCGCTGTTGGAGCGGATGGTGGAAGAAGAGCGAATGATTGAAGATCACGATCGATATTATTTACCTTCCCTTTTTTATGCGGAACATGGGGTAGCGGTACGGGTAAAGGAGTGGTTGGAACGGAAGGTGGAGCCCACTCCTGCTCATGAGTTGTATAAAGCAGTGGGGGAAGTGGAAGAAGAGCTTCAGGTTGCTTATGCTGAGCGACAACGGGAAGCGATGATCACAGCGATTGATTCTCCTGTGATGATTTTGACAGGTGGTCCCGGTACGGGAAAGACCACTGTGATTCAGGGAATCTGTCATTTGTTTGCCAAGTTGGAAGAATGCTCGTTGGACCCAAAGGATTATGAAGCATCGGAAAAACCGTACCCGATCCGACTGGCGGCCCCAACCGGACGGGCAGCCAAACGAATGTCTGAGGCAACAGGGATTCCGGCAACAACGATACACCGTTTGTTAGGGTGGAAAGGTGATTTTTTTGAGCGGGACGCTGATCATCCGATTGAAGGGTCACTCCTCATTGTGGATGAGGTATCCATGTTGGATATTTGGTTGGCCAACCAGCTGTTTCGCGCCGTTCCCCGCGGAATGCAAGTGATTCTTGTTGGTGATGATGATCAGTTGCCCTCTGTGGGTCCGGGGCGGGTTCTTCAAGATCTTCTGGAGGTGGAATCCATCCCCCGCGTGGAGTTGACGGATATCTACCGGCAGGAAGAGGGTTCTTCCATTATTGAATTGGCACATCGTCTCAAAGGCGGAGAAATTCCAAAGGATTTATTGGCTCCCCATTCAGATCGACGTTTTTTTCCGTGTAAACGGGACCAGGTCACGGATGTCATTTTAAAAACATACCAACAGGCTTTAAATCGGGGGTATACACTGTTTGACGTTCAGGTGTTGGCTCCCATCTATAAGGGACCTGCAGGGGTCAATAAGATTAATGAAGTGATTCAACAGACAGTCAACCCACCAGACCCTAATCGGAGGGAATTAACTTGGGGAGATTCTGTGTTCCGTTATGGAGATAAGGTTCTGCAATTGGTGAATCATTCCGAACACCCTGTCTACAACGGAGATATGGGAAAGATTACATCCATTGACGAAAAGGCCGGAAAGGATGATCCTGTTCTTTGGGTTCAGTTTGACCGTCAGGAGGTTCCATATAAACGGAATCAGCTGAATCAAATTGCGCTTGCTTATGCCTGCTCTGTTCATAAGGCCCAGGGATCGGAATTTGCCATTGTCATTTTTCCTGTTGTCATGGCCTATCATCGAATGCTCAAACGAAATCTGATCTATACAGGAATTACTCGAAGCAAGTCCTATTTGATTCTGTGCGGGGAACCGGAAGCACTGAAATATGGGGTAAAACAAAAAGAGCGTGAACAGCGAAACAGTCAACTGACGGATCTGATCAATCGGGAATGGTAAGCATCCCCCAGCATGGAGAAGCAAACCGGGAACATACTAAGGGATGCGGAAGGAGTTGAGGTTCCTTGCGCAGCTCTCAAGAAGTCATCGGTCTTCCGGTTATCCATTTGCAAACAGGAAAGCGGTTGGGGACGGTTCAGGATCTCTTATTTGACGCAGACCAGCAAATGATTGGCGTTTTACTGGAACATCCCGGTTGGATTCGGCGGGGACGGTATATTCCCTTTTTCAAAATCCGTTCTCTTGGGGCGGATGCAGTCATTGTGAACAGCGAAGCGGATATCCATTCTGTCAAGGAGAATCAAGACTGGCATGGTCTTTTAACCGGACAGCGTAAATTGAAAGGTCGTCCCGTGATGCTGGCAAATGGCCAGGAACTTGGGATGGTGGAAGACGTCTATATTTTGGAAAACAGGGGAATCCTGTTAGGGTACGAGTTGTCCGAAGGATTGATCAGCGATTTGACGGAGGGGCGCAAAGTGTTTCGCCCCGGTTCTCCATTAATGTGGGGAGAAGATGTACTGATCGCTTCTATGGACGGACAACCCACACAGGACGTCTGAAGAAAGCAGGGATATCCGATGTTACGCTGTCCCAACTGCAATTCACATGATTTGGGAAAAGTAAGTTCCGGCCAGTATTATTGTTGGGGATGTTTTATTGAGCTGTCCGTCGTCAACGGTAAAGTTGTCTCCGTTTATCAAGTGGAGGAAGATGGAACGCTGAGTTCCTTGAACGATTTGTTCCTGGAGCAAAATCAGGATTCTTTATCCATGTAACCCAAAAGGGGGATTACCGTGAGACGGTTCCTTTCTGTTTTGCTGATCGGTTCAGCAGCTACGATGCTATTCCGGCGCTCCCGTCGCGGTCAAGATTTTATGGATCGGATGATGGGAAATCGCATGGGGATGATGCGTACTCCCAGGTGGATACGGGATATGGGAATGAATATGACCTTTGCCAGAATTGCTTCCCAAGTGCTGGGTCGCAAGTTGGTTCGTCGTTTCAGTCGTTGACGTTCCCAATGCATTTTTTCCTGCAAAAAATGGATACGGTTAGATTAGATGGCCCAAACCCCTGGATTAAAATCCAGGGGTTTTTAAAAAGGGTAAAACCTATAGGTTGGACATATACTCATTAACAAAGGGACAGGGAGGTGGATGGATATGGGGCGCTATACACAAACTTATTTGTTGAAAAGGGCACTGTTGGTTTTGGTTTTATTGGGGATACTGTTTTTGCTGGTTCAAATTGGCCCCCTTCTCCGATCCATTTTCTTTTTTATGAAGGCTGTAATCGGTCCGTTTTTGGTAGCTGTTATTATTTCCTATCTCCTCAACCCGATTGTCAATTTGTTGGCGAATCGAGCGGTTCCTCGTTCTCTGGCGGTACTTCTCATTTATTCCATGTTTATCGGTGCCATTACGATTGTTTTGATGAATTTGGTTCCTCTGTTTCATTTACAGTTAAACGAATTGGCTGAACATTTACCGGAGTGGAACCGACGCATTCAATCGTGGATTGATCAGTATAACCACAGCAAAGATGCTCTGCCCGACACACTTCGATTGGGGATGGAAAAATCGTTGGATCGATTGGAGACGGGTGTGACGGATGGACTGGGAAACTTGATGAACTCGCTGGGCACCACGTTGAATCAGTTGTTTCTCGCTGTCATTATTCCATTTTTGGTGTTTTATATGCTGAAGGATGTAGATGCCATTGAGAAAACTCTGATTACTCTGTTGCCTATTCGTCGGCGTAAAGAAGTCCTTCATCTCTTTCGGGATATCGATGAGGCGCTGGGAAACTACATCCGTGGACAGCTTTTGGTCTGTTTGGCTGTTGGAATTTTGGCCTATATCGGTTACTTGATTATTGGATTGCCCTATGCGTTAATTCTTGCTCTTTTGGTGGGGATTTTTAATGTCATCCCTTATTTGGGACCGTTTTTTGGAGCCGTGCCGGCTTTGATGGTGGCTCTATCCATCTCCAGAGAGATGGTGATCCAAGTGGTTTTTGTCAATTTAATCGTTCAAGTGTTGGAAGGCAATGTTTTATCCCCGCAAATCGTTGGGCGAACCCTTCATATGCATCCTTTGTTTATCATATTTGCTCTTTTAGTGGGTGGGGAATTGGGAGGAATCCTGGGATTAATTTTGGCTGTTCCCTTTTTTGCAGTTGTAAAGGTCATTGTGGAACATGTGGTGAGCCATCATACAAAAAGACCAAACTGAGACTACTGACAAAGAGATTAGGTTATCCTTTTCCGACGATCCAGCGGAACCTATGGAGGTCCCAACCGTTTAGCGGATATTTTGTCCGCTGGTTGCGACCGGAGGAGATGAAGCGGACTCATTCCACTTCGTAGCTGGAGGAAAGAGATGCGGAAACGGATATCTCCTCTTCACTACTTTGTCATGAATCCCCAGACTGAAGTGAAACACAGGCGGGTTTGAAGTGTTGGGATTTCGTAGTATAATATAGGATATAATGGGTTGAGAGAATAGTTTATAACGCGATGACGAAACCGAAGTAAATCATTGTCCGGTTAGAGAGAGAGGTTCATGGCTGGAAGACCTCTCCGGCAACGATGATTGAAAGCCAGTTTCGGAGCGCGGGTGATTGAAGCCCGCCGGCCTCTGCGCCGTTATCTGTATAAAGAGACCTTTGCTTGTCAGGTGAAGGTTAATCGGGGTGGTACCGCGGGAACCGTTCTCGTCCCTGAAAGGGATGGAAGGGTTTTTTTATTTTTCTTGAGGGGTGAAAAGTGAAATGAAAGGAAATGAGATTCGGAGAAAGTTTCTCGACTTTTTCAAGGAAAAAGGACATCATGTGGAACCCAGTGCCTCGTTGGTTCCAGTGGATGACCCATCACTTCTTTGGATTAACAGTGGGGTTGCTACACTGAAAAAGTACTTTGATGGTCGTGTAAAACCGGAAAATCCTCGTATTGTTAACGCACAGAAGGCCATTCGTACCAATGATATAGAAAATGTGGGCTATACAGCCCGACATCATACATTTTTTGAAATGATGGGTAACTTCTCCATAGGAGATTACTTTAAGGAAGAGGCGATTCTTTGGGCTTGGGAATTCCTTACGGACAAAAGATGGATGGGGATGCAGCCGGATCGTTTGTCTGTCACGATTCATCCCGATGATGATGAAGCCTTTCGCATCTGGCATGAAAAGGTGGGGATTCCTAAAGAGAGAATCGTAAAACTGAAAGAAAATTTTTGGGATATTGGAGAAGGTCCAAGCGGCCCCAATACCGAGATCTTTTATGATCGCGGTGAAGCATACGGTGATCTGTCCGATCCGGAATGTTATCCGGGTGGGGAAAATGAACGTTTTCTTGAAGTCTGGAACTTAGTGTTCTCTCAGTTTAACCATAATCCGGATGGGACATATACACCGCTTCCCAAGAAGAACATCGATACAGGTATGGGTTTGGAACGGATGGCTTCCGTATTGCAGGATGTACCGACCAATTTTGACACAGATCTTTTTCAACCTATCATTCAGGCCACATGTTCCAAAGCCAATGTACAGTATGGAACCGATCAGGAAGTGGATACGGCTCTTAAAGTGATTGCTGATCATATTCGAACGCTGGTCTTTGCGATCGGTGATGGAGTGATCCCATCCAATGAAGGACGGGGTTATGTGCTTCGTCGCTTGTTGAGACGAGCAGTCCGCTATACCCGGAAACTAGGGATTGAAGAGGCATTTCTTTATCAGCTGACGGATGTTACCGTGGAAATTATGAAGGAATACTATCCTGAACCATATGAGAAAAAGGACTTCATCCGTCAAGTGATCCAAGGAGAGGAAGAACGGTTTTTGGAAACCTTGTCTGATGGATTGAACATCTTGGAAGAGATGGTTTCTAATCTCAAAAAGGATGGGAAGACAACCATCAGTGGGAAAGATATCTTTACTCTGTATGACACTTATGGATTTCCAGTTGATCTGACGGAGGATTTTGCCAGAGAAAACGGGCTCACTCTGGATATAGAAGGCTTTGAACAGGCGATGGCGGAACAGCGGGAACGTGCCCGCCAAGCACGTAAAGATATGGGAAGCATGCAGGTACAAGGAGGAGCGCTTGCTGACCTGCATGTGGATAGCAGGTTCAACGGCTATACAACTGATCGTGTCGATACAAAAGTAGTTGCTGTGATCCGCAACAATCAAGAAGTGGATCAGGTTGATCAGGGGGAAACCTGTCTGGTCGTTTTGGAGGAAACGCCTTTCTATGCAGAAAGTGGAGGACAAATTGCTGATCGGGGCAGGATTGTGACCAAAGATGCCCATCTGACAGTGGAAGATGTCCAGAAAGGTCCCAGAGGAGAACATGTTCACCAAGTACGGGTGGAAAGAGGAGTGCTTCATAATGGAGATGAAGCTCATGCCCAGATTGATAACTCCTTTCGGGATGACATTGTTAAAAATCACACAGCAACACACCTTTTGCACAAAGCTTTAAAAGAAGTACTTGGTGATCATGTCAACCAGGCGGGTTCGTTGGTGGCACCGGAACGGCTTCGATTTGATTTTACTCACATTGAACCGCTTAGCCAGGAGCAAAAAAGGGAAATAGAAGAACAGGTCAATCGACAAATCTGGGCGAATATCCCTGTAGAAGTCTTTGAAACAACCTTGCAAGAAGCTAAAGAGATGGGAGCCATGGCCCTTTTTGGTGAAAAATACGGTGACAGGGTGCGTGTGGTTCAAGTGGGAGATTACAGCCTGGAACTTTGTGGAGGAACCCATGTTGGACAAAGTGGGGAAATCGGTCTGTTTAAATTGGTCGGCGAAAGCGGAATTGGTTCCGGTATTCGGCGGATTGAAGCAGTTACAGGTCGCCATGCTTATCGTTTGATGGATGAAAAACTTCAGTGGTTGGAAAACGCTGCTCAGCTGTTAAAAGCTCGGCCTGCTGAATTGGTTGAACGGGTTGAACTGTTGCAACAGCGGATGAAAGAAATATCCAGAGAGAACGAATCGCTACGTTCTAAACTGAACCAAATGGAAGGGCGTAATCTTGCCCAAAGTGTGCAGGAAGTAGCTGGGGTGCCCGTGTTGGCAGCCAAAGTAAATGTTTCTGACATGGATTCTCTGCGCAAAATGATTGATGATCTGAAAACGGATATTCCGGAGGGAATCATTGTCTTGGGCACTGTGAACAAAGAGAAAGTGCAGTTGGTTGCCAGTGTTTCACCCAAATATGTACAAGCTGGGTTTCATGCCGGTAAACTGGTGAAAGAAGTGGCTTCACTCTGTGGCGGCGGCGGGGGTGGTCGACCGGATTTGGCTCAAGCGGGTGGTAAAAAACCTGAAAAATTGGATGAGGCTTTAAAAACGGTGGAACAGTATATTTATGACAACAGCTGAACCTTTGGGGTACATTGGTTTTGCATTGAATGAGACAGGGGAAAAAGGATAATAGAAGAGGTAAAACGAATGAATTACGGAAAGGTGGTCAATAGATAATAAAGAGGTGTTAAGTGTGTCCATGGATAAAACGATGAAGTTCGACTTCCGTGGCGAGGAGCAGGAAGCGGACCCTCGGAACGTATTATTGTCCGTCTATGCAGCACTAAAAGAGAAGGGATACAATCCGATCAATCAATTGGTCGGTTATCTTCTCTCTGGCGATCCAGCCTACATTCCCCGGCATAATCATGCCAGAGCGATGATTCGAAAGCTTGAGAGGGATGAATTGTTGGAAGAACTGGTGAAGACTTTTCTTGAAGCCAATCAAAAATCACCGGAAAACCAGGATGGTTGATGATCCATTCATTTGGGGAAGGAGCAGTGTGTGTATTGGAAACGAGCTTTGCCATTCTACCCAGTGCAGGATCTGACTTGAAGGGCGCAGACCGTCCTTCCTTGCTAGAATTCCCCCCATCGATGGTGAATCAACACGAACAATAATATGAAATGTGGGAGCGAAACCTTTGAAACGGATTATGGGCTTGGACGTGGGGGAGAAACGGGTGGGTGTTGCGGTAAGTGATCCAATGGGCTGGACGGCACAGGGTATTGAGATCATCCAAAGGGATGGCCGTCAAGAGTGGTTGGATCAGCTTGCGAAACTGATTGAGCAGTATGAAGTGGAGACCCTGGTAGTAGGATTTCCACGCAATATGGATGGATCAATTGGAGAAAAGGGGGAAGCCTGTCAAGAACTTTCCCGTTTATTGGAAAAACAGTTTAAGATTCCGGTTGAACTTTGGGATGAACGGTTATCGACAGTTGCTGTAGAACGTACGTTGATTGATGCGGATATGAGTCGACAAAAACGGCGGAAGGTAATTGATCAAATGGCAGCATCCTGGATCTTGCAAGGGTATCTGGATGCTCAAGGGAGGAAATAAGAATGTCCGAAAATGAAAACAATGAACAAGAAACCGTGATTGTCAGCAACGAGGAAGGAGAACAGGAAACCTTTGATGTTTTGTACCGCTTTGAACAGGATAATGGTCAAAAATATATTCTTTTGACCCCTTCCGAAACTGAGGAAACGGAAGAGGCCAATGATGAAGAAGTGATGGAGCAGGAAGTTTATGCATTCCGCTATGAAGGGGAAGGGGAAAGCATTAATTTGATCCCCATTGAGGAAGATAAAGAGTGGGACATGATTGAAGAAGTCCTGAATACCTTGGAAAACGAGTGGAATGCTGAAAATCACGGGTGATGCGATTGGAATTCCAGGAAGAGAGGCTCACCAAGAAGCTAAATATACTTGAACACAAACTGGGTCAGGAATTAACCTTGGTAGACGAAGAGAAGATGGATCAGGAATTTAAGTATCAGATCCTGAAAGAATTGGAAGTAGATGGACGTCATTATGCCATTTTGGGAGAGTCTGAAGGAAATGACCCGGATGCCTACATCTTTCGGGTGATGAATCATGGAGATGATGATCATCGTTTGGAACATGTAGTAGACGATATGGAATGGGACCAAGTGGCCGATGCACTGGACGAAATGATCTATTTTGACGATTGATGTCGAATAACGGGGGAAACCCCCGTTATTTTTTATTGGACGTGTGTTAACATAAGAGGGAAAACAGCAAAGAAGGAGCACGGTGGATGAGTTGGCAGATTCGCATCCTCTATACATTGATTCTATTTGTGGCTTGGTCGGTTCTCATCTATTTTTATGTGGATTATTCACTAAGCACGCCACAACGTACCGTAAACGTCCAAGTAGAGATTAAACCCGGTGCATCCACCTCCGAAATTGGTCAAGTGTTGAAAAAACAGCATTTGATTCGAAATGAATGGCTTTTCCGTGCATATACGTGGTATACCGGGAAATCAAAGGGGTTACAGGCAGGGGTTTATGAGATTCCGCCGGATGCTGACTTGGACAGGATTTTGGAAATGGTGACCAGTGGTTCACAAAATGCGGTTACCATCCCTGAAGGATATACGCTTGAACAGATTGCGGATCATTTGGAGAAAAAAACGAACATTAGCAAGGAAGAATTTATTCAAGCGGCAGAAAAAAAGGAATATGATCATGATTTTCTTCAGGATCTGCCCGATGATCCCGCAAGACGTTATCGTTTGGAGGGATATCTGTTTCCCAGCACATACAACATTCCCAAATCAGCCAAAGCGGAAAAGGTTATCGGTATGATGTTGGAACAATTTGAACAGAAGATGGAAGAATATAATGTCCAAACTATATTGAAACAGAGAAATATGTCAGTGGATGATTGGGTCAATGTGGCTTCCATTGTGGAAAGAGAAGCGCGTGTGAAAAAGGAGTTTCCTAAGATTTCCGGAGTAATTTACAATCGGCTGGAGATCGGCCAAAGACTTCAGGTGGATGCCACGGTTCGATATGGCTTGATGAAACAGAAAGCCCCTCTTACGTTTGAGGATTTAAAGAAGGAAACACCATACAATACCTACAGAAATAAAGGTCTGCCTCCGGGGGCAATCTCTAATCCCGGCGAAAAAGCTCTTTTGGCTGCATTAAAACCGGAAAAACATAAATATTTATATTATGTTACAAAGAAGGATGGCTCAGGAGAACACTATTTTGCCGAGACATTTGACAAACATAAGGAGTTTAACGCAAAAAGTAAAAAGACACGGGCACAACAGAATGGAGAATGAACAAACAGGGAAGGGAGTTTGCACGAGGGTGCATTCCTTCCTTTTAAATTGCGGCTTCAGGTTTGGATCGGTGTACAATCCTTTCAGGTTATGGTAATTTAGTGACGGAAAAACAACTGGAGAGGATGTAACCCCTAATGAGATGGATTTTTCGCTTGTTGTTAATGATTTTTCTTTTATCTGTCGTCTCCGTTTCAGGATATTATTATGTGGGTTACAGTCTGTCTCCCACTTCTGTGAACCAAACGGTGGAAGTAGAGATTCCACTTGGGGCTTCTGTTTTCAGTGTTGGGAAGGCTTTAGAGGAAAAAGGCTTGGTAAAGAACAAGTTTCTATTTGCGATTTATGTCTATATGAAGGGGAAATCTAAGGATATCAAAGCGGGTGTTTACGAAGTACCTCCAAGCTCTGATGCAAATGAGATTTTGGATATATTTACCGACGGTTCGAAAAATGTCATGCGTTTGACAGTTCCAGAAGGGTTCACCGCCAAACAGATTGCAGAAAAATTGGAAAACAAAGGAATGAATGGTGAAGCTTTTTTGAAAGCAGTCAACCGGAAAGATCGGTCTGATTCTTTCCTTCGAAACGTTCCAGTGAACCAAAAAAGACGATATCGTTTGGAAGGATATCTTTTTCCGATGACTTATAACCTTCCCAAGGACGCAGACCCTGATCAATTGGTTGATAAAATGTTGAAACAGTTTCAAAAACATATGAAACAGGAAGGCTTTCAACAGAAGTTGAAAAAACATGGTTTAACGATGGATGAATGGGTCACCATCGCTTCCATTATTGAAAGGGAAGCCAAGGTACAGGATGAGTTTCCAAGAGTATCCGGTGTCATCCACAATCGTTTGAAAATCAGGAAAAAATTGCAGGTGGATGCCACCGTTCAATATGCATTGGGTGAACAAAAAGAACGCCTTTACTACAAGGATCTAAGAATCAAAAGTCCGTATAATACGTATCGGATTGGAGGATTGCCGCCAGGCCCCATTTCAAATCCCGGTCGGGAAGCTCTCAAAGCTGCTCTTGAGCCAGAAAATCACCAGTACTTATTCTATGTCACTCGAAAAGATGGTTCAGGTCTCCACTATTTTGCACGTACTGAAGCGGAACACCAGCGTAATATTGAACGAAGTAAACAGGAAGCGAAAAAGCATGGAGATGGATCGTAATATCCATCTCCATGCTTTTTTTCTTATTTATATGAATTTAAATGAACCTTAAAGTAAGGTCAAA
This sequence comes from Melghirimyces algeriensis, assembly GCF_900182565.1. Lineage (GTDB taxonomy): Bacteria > Bacillota > Bacilli > Thermoactinomycetales > DSM-45169 > Melghirimyces > Melghirimyces algeriensis. The sequence continues at coordinate 199,790 of NZ_FXTI01000004.1, forward strand.
TATTTAGGACTAGACTGGTAACCGAATAACGAGTTCGTTTAAAAGGAGAGATTGGGATGGAAAAGATCAGCCGTCGTCAGTTTATGACGTATATGGGTGTGGGGACGGCAGCATTGGTAGGGTCTGCTACTGGAGTCAATCATCTGGTAGAGGCGAAAGAAACGGCAAAAAAAGTCGTTGGAAATAACAATAAAATGGTTCGGGTTCCTTTTCAACCAATTGATCCGACGGACAAGGATGATCTCGTCTTACCAAAAGGCTTTTCCTATGATGTGATCGCGGCTTGGGGAGATGATATCGGAAATGGGGAGACATTTGGCTTTAACTGTGATTTAACCGTCTATTTTCCCATCAATGGTTCTTCCAGCCACGGTCTGTTGTGGGTAAACCATGAATACATCGGTGATGGTGCACTCTTTCTCTATCCAGAAAACACACCGGAAGCGGAAAAGTATCGAATTGAACAATATAATCTTGGAGGAAGTGTTATTGAAATCCGGAAGGTGAATGGAAAATGGCAATTGGTTAAAGATACTCCATATGCTCGCCGAATCACTGCCAATACCATGATCGATCTGACAGGGCCGGCTAAAGGGGCTGCTGCTGTCCAATCAGTGTCAGAAGTGAAAGGTACGTTTGCCAACTGCAGTGGAGGCCGTACCTTATGGAATACGGTCTTAACGTGTGAGGAGAACTTTCAATACGATGCGAAGCGGTGGGGACGAAATGAAACCCATTACGGATGGGTAGTGGAAGTAGATCCCTTTCATCCCAAATCCAAACCAAAAAAACATACGGCATTGGGTCGCTTTTCTCATGAAAATGCGGCCATGACATTGTCCAAAGACGGACATCTGGTGGTCTATATGGGGGATGATGCATCGGATGAGCATTTTTACAAGTATATCAGTGATGGAAAATATGTGAAGGAGAACAAACATGACAACAGCCGATTATTGGAAAAGGGAACGCTATATGTAGCCGATTTGTCCAGAGGAAGATGGATTCCTCTTGATTTGGAACAATCTCCGGCTTTGAAGGAGAAATTCAGTGATCAAGGAGAAGTCTTGGTTCATTCGAGAGAGGCAGCCAAGCACTTGGGGGCAACTCCACTGGATCGTCCTGAGGATGTGGAAGTAAGTCCTGTGGATGGATCAGCTTATCTGGCCTTGACGAACAATACCAAGCATGGGAACTATTATGGGCAAATTCTGCGCTTTATAGAAGAAGGGGATGATGCAGCTGCCACCGCATTTACATTTGAAGTTTTTGCTGTTGGTGGGCCACAGAGTGGATTTGCTTGTCCGGACAATTTACATTTTGATAAAGAAGGGCACTTGTGGGTCTTCTGTGACATTTCCTCCAGTAAACAAAACAAAGAAGGAGCTTATGAAAGCTTTAAAAACAACGGAGCATTCTTTATTCCCACTTATGGTAAAAACAAGGGAATGGCCTACCAGTTTGCTTCTGGACCCGTTCACAGCGAAATGACCGGTCCTTGGTTTACACCGGATGAGGAAACACTGTTTATTGCCGTACAGCATCCTGGGGAAGAGTCTGTGGACCGTCATCATCCAACCAGCCGTTGGCCCCGCGGAGAAAAACCCCAGGCTTCCGTGGTAGCGGTACGGGGATTTAAAGGCTGATGCTTGCCAGTATAGGAATTCCCGGTCTTATCTTGATTCTGGTGTTGGCGTTAATCCTTTTTGGCCCCAGTCGTCTTCCGCAGATTGGGCAAGCTTTTGGCCGAACCATAAAGGAGTTTAAAGAATCAACAAGTGGGTTACTTGGTGATGATCACTTAGAGAAGAAGTCGGAATCCCCTGGTGCTCCGTCTGTTTCAGAAGAAGTTTCTAACAAATCAAAATAAAAATATCCATAAAAGCCCTCTCGGAAGCGGGGGCTTTTTTATTTTGTGTCAGTTGCTTTTCGTCGTATAGCTCAAGCGTTAATTGCCTAAGCTGGATGGTGAAAGGCGGGGTGAATGGGGATGAAAAAACGGCAATGGAGAAGGAGATGGATATCCGCTGTTTTAGTGGTTGCCTTTTGTGGGCTTTTGTTTAGATTGTACTGGATTCAACAAATCGCAGTTCATTCCTTTTCTGAAGAGGAAGCGGATCTGATTGCCGGAGCGGAAGAGCAGCAACGGGGCGTATTTGTGGTGGACAGTGGTCGTGGTGGCATTATGGATCGAAATGAAACATATTTGGTGGGAGACAAAGATTGGAGGTTGATCATTTTTCCCTTATCGGAAAATCAGTGGGCTGCTTATAGAGGCAAACTGGAAAAAGTGGCAGATACCATTGGCTATTCTTATAAGGCATTTCGGGAGGCGGTGAAGGATTTGCACCGTCCACAGGTGTTTCCGGATCGGAAGGGAAACATGGAGACTCTTACAGAAAAACAGGCAGAAGCTATTCGGGCGTTGAAGATTCCAGGTGTGTATGCCAGCAGGAGCGATAATCGTTATCACAGGGATCGACTGGCTTCACAATTGATTGGACGGGTAGAACGAAATCCATTTCTTGTACGAAAACAATATCCGAACGACTGGGATCGCGGTGAAAATCCAAATTACTCCTGGGTTGGTGTCACCGGGTTGGAGGGGGCTTTTGAATCTTTTCTGCGAGGGAAAGGAGAACATTTACTTACATATAAGACAGATGGCAGAGGGAGACCTCTAAATGGACTTCATATGATGACGGAAGAAAGCGGCGGACCCATTCCCTATCAGATTGTGACAACATTGGATCGAAAGATTCAAAAGGTCGCAGAACAAGCCTTGGATAAAAAAGGAGTCAAGGAAGGAGCCATTGTGGTGCAGGATATTTCCAGTGGGGATATCCTAGCTATGGTTAGCCGGCCAGATACTGTGTCGGTCCGTCATGGAGAGAATCCATGGGATAATCGGGCCTTAATGGAGACCGTGCCAGGGTCTATATTTAAAACGGTGGTGGCCGTGGCCGCTCTGGACATGGGAAAAGTAAAGCCTGGAGAGGTTTTTCACTGTGATGGGCATTTAGGACGTTATGGAATGAAAGATTCCAATCCCAAGGGTCATGGCCGACAGAATTTCGCTCAAGCCTATGCCAACTCCTGCAATGTCGTATTTGCCCAGGTAGCAGAAAGAATCGGAGGTGAAAAAATCGCGGAGTATGCCCATATGATGGGATTGGGACAACAGATCTTGTGGTCTGGAAGGGTACTGAAAAATCCTTCGTTTCATCAGTTACCCAGAGAACAAAGCGGTTTGATTTTTTCAGAGAATACTTCAAAAAAGGATTTGGGGGCTGTTGCTCAGACGGGGATTGGGCAGAGAGATGTCAAAATGACACCGTTGCAAGCGGTAAATATGGTAACTACATTGTTTCAAAAGGGGAAGACATTAAATCCCAGAGTGGTTAAGGAAATACAACGTCCGGACGGAGAAGTCTTTTTTCGGTTTCCCCATCATGCGTTAAAAACAAAGAAAAAAATAGATTCTGAAACGCTTCAGGAAGTTCGCCATATGATGCGACTGGCTGTTACCCAAGGAACTGCCCAATCTCTCAAAGGGTCGTCCGTCCAAATGGGGGCCAAGACAGGAACCGCTCAATTGGGGCCGGATAAAACAACTTATAACAAATGGATGGTGGGTTACGGTCCGTATCAACGGCCCGAAGTTTCCGTTGCTGTGTTGGTTCGTTCGGTTTCAGACAGCAGTGATATGCGTGCTCATGAAATTTTTCGGCAAGTGATGGAGGGAATTCAGGAGTTAAAGAAAAAGAGTAGGGACAAATAAAAGACAATTGTTACTTGAAGAAAGTAAGCTGTTGACCTAGAATAAAATTAAATGAATAACGTTTTGATCCTTCGGGGCAGGGTGAAATTCCCGACCGGCGGTGATGGCACAAGGATGCCTCAGTCCGTGACCCGCATGAGCGGTGGACCTGGTGAAACTCCGGGACCGACAGTATAGTCTGGATGGGAGAAGGATGATAGCGTGTACACACGTTTCAGGTGATTCACCACAGAGAGGGTCTCCTCTCTTCGTTTTGCCTGAGTTTCCCTACCCGAAGTTTGCCCTTTTTGCATGCTTCGGGTATTTTGTTTGTACTCGTTGTCATCAGATGCACAAGCAAAGGAGTGTTGATCTGATGACGAAGAAACGGTCAACAAAGAAATTGACAATGTTATCATTACTGTCTGGAATTGCTTTTTTCATGCAATATCTCAATTTTCCACTACCACCCTTCCCGACGTTTCTCAAGGTGGATTTTAGTGAACTTCCAGCGTTAGTAGCTGGTTTAATGTTTAGTCCATTGGCAGGAGTATCCGTAGAGTTTCTAAAAAATCTCCTCCATTTTATATTTACGGGGAGTGAATCGGGCCTTCCGATTGGTCAGATGTCCAATTTTCTGGCAGGAAGCACCTTTGTACTGATTACCGTTTGGATTACCCGAAACATATCGGGTACCAAGGGATTGATTGTAGGAATGGGCACCGCTACCTTGACCGTGGCGATCTTGATGAGTATTGCAAACTATTGGGTGTTTCTTCCTGCTTATGCGTTTTTAATTAATTGGGCAGTGGAAGGTCCAGAGAAGACAGCTCTCGTTCTTTATGGGATTGCCCCATTTAATCTGGTAAAGGGCATGATTGTAGCTTTGGTGTTCCTCCCTCTGTATCGACGATTAAAACCCCGGTTGCAGAGCCGGTTTACAGGATAAACCGCTGTATTTATCAAAACGTTATTCACTCAAGAAGTCTCTTTTGTTTCAAAAAGTGTCAATGCAAAAGAGTCGATCCCAAGTTTGGAAGGGATCGACTCTTTTGGTATCTCAGCTTTGCATTGCATGGGTCTGGACTCTACGGTTGGCCAGAAAATCCGGACGGGGGCTCTGGCCTGAAAATGGTTGAACCAAGGTGTTTTCTACACTGTTATAGACAAAGAAGACATTACTTCGTGGCAGTGGCGTAATATTGCCGTTTGACCCATGCATGATATTACATTCAAACAGGAGCAAAGATCCTGCCGGAGCTGTAGCTGTAGTGATGCCGAATTGCTCAGTCATCCAGGACAGACTTTCGTTGTCCGGGACACCAAACTCCTGTTTTTTCAAGCTGGCTTTAAAGTGGTCTTTTGGCGTTTTTCCAACACAGGAAACGAAGTATCGATGGGAACCGGGTATTAACATCAAGGGACCATTGTATGAATGGTTGTCGGTCAGAAGGATGGAACAACTGATGGCACGCATTCGGGGCATACCGTCTTCTACATGCCAAGTTTCAAAGTCGGAGTGCCAGTAAAACTCTTTTCCTTTAAAGCCCGGTTTATAGTTAATCCGAAACTGGTGAACGTATATTTTGCTTCCAAGAATCTGTTCGATCCGATCCGTAATGCGCGGATCTTGGGAAAGGCGATGAAACAGTTCATTTTTGCGGTGGACGTCAAAAATGGATCGGATTTCATCGCTATTGGGCTCTCGGATCACTTCCTGGGAATGGTTATGCTTGTTTTCATCCCAGACACGATCCAATTCTTTCTTGATTTCGTTCACTTCATCCAGAGAAAAGAAATGATCCAGTAAAAGAAACCCGTTTTTTTCGTAGAAGTGAAGTTGTTGTTGGTTGAGAGGTCCTTCATTTAGCTTTTCGGGATCACTGAACAGTACAGGGTCCTTACGTTTGATAATCTTCGGTTTGTCATAGACCCGGGAAGGATACAGATCTTCCATCACATTCACTCCCGTAAATGGATTTTGGATTCGTCTCCTTCGAATTGTTTGTTGAACTTATTTATTGGAAGGTCGATATCAATGTTTGGTTATTGTAGCGGTTTTCAGTTATGTCTGATCATTAGGTCGATTTATTATAAAGGATAGGGAGTCGATTCCCATTTCCGCGCCTCTTGCTCCCGCAGAGCTCCCACTGAAGGTGGTTGATGGAAAAGGACACGAAACCGAAAAATCGCTCCCAGTCTTTTTATCTCACAGACACATCTTAATCTAAGAGGGGATAGGCACCTTCCTCATCATGGGTTTCCCGACCCGTACAAGGAGGATTAAAGACACAGACCATTCGCAAGTCGGTTTTGGCACGAAGCTGGTGTTTTTCATGACCATCCAGCGTGTATAGAGTGCCCGGTTTAATCGGATAAACCGTTCCGTCATCCAGGGTCTCTACCTCACCTTCCCCTTCAATACAGTAAACCGCTTCAATATGGTTTTTATACCAGAATTCAGAAGTGGTTCCCGCTTTGATCAATGTGTCGTGCATGGAGAAGCCGACACGGTCTTTTTTCAGCAAAAGCCTACGGCTGGTCCATGTTTCCCCTTTTACTTCATCTTCCGTTCCAATTAGATCTTCCAACTGTTTTACAATCATTTGGAGTTCATCCCTTCCCGGCGTTAGTTGATCAGATAGATGCATTGTCAGGTTTGTATTTCTTCACTGTTCCCGGCTCAACAACATAACGGGTTTCAAATTGATTACAGAAGTGAGCGGCTGGCTGCTTCCACACTCTCATCCAGAATGGAAAGACCTTTTTCCAGTCCTTCATCATCAATGGTGAGCGGGGGAAGAAGTTTGGCAACTTCACTGTCAGGTCCAGCGGTTTCCATAATCAAACCACGTTTAAATGCTTCTTTGCATACTTCTTCAGCAAACCCTTCCTGAGGGAAGGAAATGCCCAGCATCAGTCCGCGTCCACGAACCTCTCCATTTTGACTAGAATGCTTTTCCGCTATTCTTTCCAAATTTGTGCGGACTTTTTCCCCTTTGCGTTGAATTTCTTTCGCGAAATCGTCAGTTTCCCAGAAGTTAAGGGCTTCCGTAGCGGCAACAAAGGCCAAGTTGTGCCCACGGAAGGTACCATTGTGTTCACCGGGACCCCATTCGTCCAAGTCCGGACGAATCAAGGTAATGGCAAAGGGCAATCCATATCCGCTGAGGGATTTGGATAGGCAGACAATATCTGGCTTGATGCCGGCCGGTTCAAAGCTGAAATAGGTTCCGGTCCGACCACAACCGGCCTGCACGTCATCTACGATCAACAGAACACCATGGCGGCGGCAGATTTGCTCAACCTGCTTCAACCACTCGGAGCTGGCGACGTTGATACCTCCTTCTCCCTGGACGGTCTCCAGAATAACAGCGGCGGGGAGGTCCATGCCGCTTCCTTTGTCTTCCAGATAACGTTCAAGCAGGGTCAGCGAATCCACATGTTCATCATATTGATCGTATGGAAGGGAAACAGAGTGGGTTAATGGAATTCCGGCACCTTTACGTTTAAATGCATTTCCTGTGACAGCGAGTGATCCTAAAGTCATTCCATGAAAAGCACGGGTAAAGCTGACCACTGTATCCCGACCGGTCACTTTGCGTGCGAGCTTCAGAGCGCTTTCGACGGTGTTTGTACCTGTAGGACCAGGGAACATCACTTTGTACTCCAGATTTCGGGGCTTCAAAATCACATCATGGAACCGACGCAAAAAGGATTCCTTAGCTGAAGTAGCCATATCTAAGCTGTGGATTACTCCATCAGAGGAGAGATATTCAATCAGCTTTTCTTTCATCCGGGAATTGTTGTGGCCATAATTTAATGCCCCTGCACCGGCGAAGAAATCAATGTATTCACGACCTTCTCTGTCCCAAAGCTTGTAACCTTTTGCTTTTTCAAACACCGTAGGGAAGCTGCGACAATAGCTTCGCACCTCGGACTCCAATTGTTCAAAAATACTCATGTCCGTTTTTTCAGAAGTCAGTATCAATGTTTTACAGAACCTCCTCGGTAATTTCCTTTGTCTTGAAAGGACCGATTCGGTAAGTCCATTCAGACTCGTGACCGTGTTCAGGAAACATATTCTCTGAAAAGCATTCCGAAATATCACACTGGGTCTCAAGATCCTTAGCCAGCCCTTTAAAAAGCGATTGAGACGGGATGTTGGAAGGCGACACAGTCGCTTCCAAATACCTGACATCTGCACAGGAATCGCGGGAAAGGAGTGACCTTAACAACGCTTTGCCCAACCCTTTGCCCCGTTGAGATGTATCGACAGCAACCTGCCAGACAAAGATTGTGTCCTCGGTTGTCTGAGGGCGGAAAGCGGAGACAAATCCGACTACCTTTCCATTTTTGTCCTGAGCGATTACACAAGTCTCAGAGAAAAACTTACATAACATCAGGTAGCTGTAGGGAGAATTGAGATCCAACACTCCAGCCCTCTTAATCAATTTCCATACTTCTGATCCGTCTTCATCCTCTGGCTTTCGGAAGATTACATCCAATCCAGAAGGTCTTTGAATCCGGATATTTGAACGCTTTGAGGGGCTTTTCACTGTTTGGGCAGTCTGAGTGTCATTAATTGGGACATCACCCACCTTATAATATTTGGTCATTCAGTTGAATGCTGAATCACTTTTTTAATGCTAACGCGATTTGTCATAATCGTCCAAAGGAATATAGTCGGCTTAGAGAAGATAAAGCATTCAGATTTACAACAGCAGTCATTGAGGAACCAATTCTTTAAAAATCCTTCGTTATGGTGTGATATGCTTTAGATTTTGATAAGGAGAAATTTGGTGGAATCAAATTATGTTAGCTAAAAATAAGTTAGATTTTTCGCAATCAAACCGTTATGATATATAAATTTTTATGAGAGTAAATGAATTACTCCCGTTCATTGATTTCATTCTCCCAGATCTTAAGGCTTAGATGCAGAAGAAAGAGATCGTCCGGATTTAGGAAGGTTAGACCGGTAAGAAATTCAATTTTACGAAGCCGATAGAGAAGGGATTGACGATGAAGATTTAATTCCCGTGCAGTTTGGCTGACATTGCATTGGTGGCGAATGTAGACCTTCAGGGTTTGGATGAGATCAATTCCCCGTTTGCGACTATAGTCAAATAGATTCTCCATGGTTTTCCATGTAATCTCTTGCATTTCCGGATGGTTTCCCAAGTGGCGAAGAGCACGGTACAACCCTGTCTCTTTAAAAAAACTGCGGTATCCAATTCCCTTTTGTTTTCTTCCGATTTCAAGAGCTGTTCGCGCGTCCTGATATCCGGTTTCAAAAGTAAAGACACCGGTTCGATTTTCAGCGATTCCCCATGATAAATACCAATCCGGTGCGTCGGGCAAAAAACTTCCTTCCAATCGATCCAGAAACTCATGAGCTACCTCTATCGCCTGTTCCGGTATCGATTCCAAAAAAATCACCCATTCTCCTCCTTGAGAGGCAACCAAGAGGCGACGATCCATTCGATGTCCAATCATCCGGATTTTTCTTTCCAACCGGGTCTGAAGCAGGTCAGGGACTTCCGGCTCCGGGCGTTGGGGTCTTTCCTCTAAACGACCCGCCAGACAAACATAGGATCGATTGATGTCCAGCCCTAATGTACGTGCCCTGGATTGAACGACTTCTTGGGAGTGAAATTCCCCTTTGGCTAAACTCCAAACAAAATCATGTTGGAAACGCAGTTCCGTTTCCCGCACCGCTTGATGTTGGAGAAACCACAAAGCGGCTGTGGTGGCAACATGCTCCAAGATGATTAAATTCTCCGACTTTGCAAACTCCTCTGGATTGATTCCTTCAGGAAGAAGAGAAAGAAGATATCCGCGGAGTTTGCGTGACGATCGGATAGGCATTTCCAGACAGGTGTACTGATCCATTTGAAACCAGCGCCATTCCGAATGAATGGGGTTTCGGTGCGCTGAAAGTTGATAGATAAATGTTGACTTCTTTTGCTTGGAATGCTTTGTTTGCAATTGCGAGAACGATTTGGAACGGGGACTTTGGCCGAGAATTTCCCCGTTTTCATCTACAATGATGGACGGTTGTCCCCAATACTTTTCCGCTGTAGCCGCAATTTCGGATAGATTGGTGCCTTGCAAAAGGAGTTGTAACAGGTGCCCCTGGACATCTTTTGATAATTGAACCATTTGATTCTGCTTTTGATTCAGTTTATTGGCCACCTGTTGAACGATATCAGAAAACCGGAGCTCCCACGGGATTTCGATCAAAGGCAATTTGTTGCTTTCCGCCAACTGCAGCACTTTATCCGGTATATCTGTGAGATAGTATCCTGTGGCAACACCCAGGGCAGAAGCCCCGGAACGGATGACATCATGGACAAACCGATAGAATTGGGAGGGATTGTGTCCGCAGCTGATGGCTGAACTGAGGACCAGCTCATTTTCCCGGATAAAATTGTCGACGGGGACTTCAATGACCGAAACCCAGTTCACCCGACGCAGGGAAAGGCAATCTTTGGCTGTCCGCACCCTAGCTTCCTTCATCATCTTCATTTCCACTACATCTTTAACGGTTAGCATCCGACTTACCTCCCCCGATTGAGAGTGAGTGCTTAAGGAGAAAGGGATGTTTTTTCCACCGCTTGAAACAGAGTGGAAGGGTCTATATTCCCGCCACTTATGACCAAGACGATGGGTTGTCCGTCGTTGGCGGGCATTTTCTGATGCAGTAGAGCCGCAATGGTGGTCGCGGCAGCTCCCTCCACCACTGTACGATGGTGTTTTAGCATCACTGTAATTCCACCTGCGATTTCTGATTCTCCAACTAAGATGGTTTGATCGGCGAAACGTTGTACCATGGGGAAGGTATATCGGTTAGGCGTACCAATTCCTCCCAAAAGGCTATCAGCGAGAGTAGGTTGTTCTTGAATGGTCTCTAAGGGCTTTCCTTCTTGTAAACTGTAATGCATCACAGCTGGTCCTTCCATGGAGACTCCAATGATCTGACAGGAAGGGTGGTTGGCCTTGATCGCGAGGCCGATTCCGGATAACAACCCTCCCCCGGACAAAGGGATGGCCACGGAACCGAGTTCTGGAAGACTTTCCATCAACTCCAGCCCGATGGTTCCTTGACCGGCGATGATCCAGGGGTCATCAAAAGGCGGAATGACAGTAAGACCTTCTTCCTTTTCTATACGGTTACAAGCGGCTCTTGCTTCATCCTGGTTTTCACCATCGATGTGAAGATGTGCTCCCAATCGACGAATTCCTTCTGTTTTTACAGGGGGAACATGTTGGGAAACACAGATTACCGCTGGGATACCGAGAAGACGTGCTACATAAGCCACAGCCATTCCATGATTTCCGGTGGAGAAGGTGGTGACCCCCCGTTTTTGTTGATCTCTGTCCAGACTGAGAATCTTATTGGCTGCTCCACGGACTTTAAAGGTGTGGGTGGGCAGATGGGTTTCCATTTTGAGATATACAGGAACCCCTGCCGTTTGAGAAAGTTCTTCTGATTGGATCAAAGGGGTTGGGGAGAACAGAGAACGGATTCTCTTTCGGGCCTTCCAGATGTGGTGAAGTTCATTTATATAGTGATTCACAAGGAATACCTCCCATTTAAAATCTTTTCCTCCACATTAGATAAAATGACGAAAAGAATTCCTTTAATTTCATACATTATGGCAATTGTCGGTCTTCATGCTTCCTTCGTAAGATAAAAGAAACGTAAAAAAGGGGGTTCAAGCGGTGCATGGGATTCTGCCCTTCTCAGTGTCTGAATATACGGAAAGATTAAGGCGCGTAAAGCATCAGATGGAAAAAAGGGGGCTGGATATTCTCGTTGTCACGGACCCTGCCAATATGAATTATTTGTCCGGATATGATGCATGGTCTTTCTATGTGCCACAAGCTCTGGTGGTGATATCAGACGAAGAGCAACCTATCTGGATCGGTCGGAAGCAGGATGCGGGTGGGGCAAAGCTTACTACCTGGTTTCACCCCAACCGGATTATCCCTTACCCTGATGATTATGTTCAGGCTTTCGATAAACATCCCATGGATTTTGTTGCAGAGATTTTGAACCAAATCGGAAAGTCAAAAAGACGAATGGGGGTGGAACAGGATAGCTATTATTTTTCTGCACGGTCTATGGATCGTTTGCAGAGAAAGATGCCCCATACCCGTTTTTTCGATGCCACCCTGTTGGTAAACCGGGTTCGACTGGTCAAGTCGGATCAGGAGATTGAATATATGCGTCGGGCGGCCCGAATTGTGGAAAGGGCGATGCGGGCGGGTCTTCAATCCATTGGTGTGGGTGTTAGGGAATGTGATGTAGCAGCCAATATCAGTTACGCACAGATTAGTGGAACACCGGATTACGGAGGAGACTATCCTTCCATTGTCCCATTGCTTCCATCGGGGATCAAAACATGCACTCCTCATCTCACTTGGACCGATCGTCAATATCAGAAGGGGGACGCAGTGATTTTGGAGTTGGCTGGTTGTTATAAACGGTATCATGCTCCAATGGCCCGGACTGCTGTCATTGGAAGTGCTTCTCCAAAGGTCGTGGATTTGGCGAATGTGGTGATTGAGGGTTTGACGAAAACATTGGATGCCATTCAACCGGGAATGACCTGTGAGGAACTGGAATGGACCTGGCGTCAGGTGGTTGAAGGAAAAGGATACCATAAAGATTCCAGACTGGGCTATTCTGTCGGCTTAAATTATCCACCGGACTGGGGGGAACATATTGCCAGTATCCGTTCCGGTGATTCTACGGTTCTAAAACCCAATATGACCTTTCATTTGATTCCCGGCATTTGGCTGGATCATTATGGAGTTGAATTTTCGGAAACCTTTCGGGTGACAGAGACGGGTTGTGAAGTGTTAACGCATTTCCCCAGGGAGTTGTACCAGTTACCTGAGCTTCCGCTTTCCACCATATCCATTGAAGAAAGCGGGGCGTAGAGGGATGTGGGTATTTGGTGAACAAGAGATTCAAGAGGCTATTTCCTTGGATATGGAAGTGGTAAAAGCGATTGAAAAAGGTTTTTTTACCCTGGTGGAAAAGCGTGTTCAAGTCCCTCCGATCCTTCGGGTGGATCTTTCGGAATATCAGGGAGAAGTGGATGTGAAGACAGCGGTAGTAAAGGGTGAACCGTATTTTGCCGTTAAAATCTCTTCTGGATTTTTTAACAATCCCCATCGAGGTTTGCCCAGCGGAAGTGGCATGATGATTTTACTGAATGTAGAAACAGGATTCCCGGAGGCGATCTTTTTGGATCACGGATATTTGACAGACATCCGTACGGCTGCTGCGGGAGCGGTGGCTGCCAAATATTTGGCTCTGGAAACTATCCAGACAGCGGGAATGATCGGAGCAGGCACCCAAGCGCGTTATCAGATGAAGGCATTGGCCTTGGTCCGTTCCCTTGATCAAATACGGATCTGGTCGCGAAGTAGAGAACGGGCGGAAGACTGTGCCAAGGAAATGAAAACGGAACTGGGAGTGAGAGTTGAGGTGTTTCCCCATCCGGAACCGGTGGTTCGGGGATCGGATGTGGTGGTGACTGCCACCCCGTCTACTACGCCGTTGGTCCAAAAGGAATGGTTTCATGATGGGCTTCACCTTACCGCCATGGGTTCCGACTCGGAATATAAACAAGAGGTGGAAGTTGATGCGATTGCTTCCGCAGACCGATTGATTTGTGACGATCGCGAACAATCTTTTCGCTTGGGAGAGTTACGTTCGGCTTGGGATGAAGGACGGCTTAGAAATAAAGAGGTGACGGAGTTGGGGGACATTGTAGCCGGCCGTGCTCCCGGTCGCCGTTCCAACAAGGAAGTTACCCTTTGCGACCTTACCGGGGTTGGTGTTCAGGATACGGTGATTGCGATCATGGCCTACCATCGGTTGAAACAGCAGAAAAAGGGCGTTCGACTTTAACATATTGTAAAGGAGTGCTCAATTGTGAACCGACAATTGTTTACTAATGAAAGTCCATCAAGCGGTACCCGTTCTGTATGGGCAGGGGAAGGGAAGGATCTTCTTCAAGGAGCCACACAAGTACCTGTGGTTCACAGTGTTTCCTTTGGATATCGGGATATTGACCATTGGCATGAAGTGGCGCTCGGACAAAAGGAAGGTCATATTTATAGTCGCAATACCAACCCCACTGTGCAAGTGTTTGAAGAGAAGGTGAGAAGTCTGGAGAAAGCGGAAGCGGCAGTATCTTTTTCCACCGGTATGGCTGCCATTTCCTCCTCTTTGTTTACCTTTCTGTCTCCGGGGGATCGAGTGGTAACAATTAAAGATACCTATGGAGGAACAGGAAAGATCTTTTTGCATCATTTGCCTCGCTTTCAGATCGATGTGGCGATGTGTGAAACTGAGGATGCGGACGGGATTGAGAAAGAGGTCGCCAAGGGATGTCAAGTTCTCTATCTGGAGACACCAACCAACCCCACATTAAAAGTGTTGGATTTAAAACGGCTGATTGAAACAGCTCATCGTAAAGGGGCTCTGGTTTTGGTGGATAATACGTTTGCCACTCCAATCAATCAAAACCCTCTGGATTTGGGAGCCGATTTGGTCATTCACAGTGCCACCAAGTTTTTGGGAGGGCATGCGGATGCCTTGGGTGGAGTGATTTGTGGCTCGGAAGAATTGGTGCAAAGGGTTTTTTCGTATCGGGAGATACATGGAGCGACTCTTCAACCCATGGCGGCCTATCTGCTTCTTCGCGGGATGAAAACATTACACCTTCGGATTCAACAACAGAATGAAAGTGCTCTAACCATTGCGAAATGGCTGGAAACTCATCCTAAGATTGAGGAAGTTTATTATCCGGGTCTCCCGTCCCACCCTCATTATAAAATTGCCTGTCAACAAATGCGAGGGTTTGGCGGAGTGTTAAGTTTTTCTCTGAAGGGTGGAATGGAAATGGTTCGTTCCTTTCTCCCCCAACTTCGCTTTGCACATTTGGCTGCTAATCTGGGATCGGTTGAGACGGTAGCCGGACCTCCCCGAACCAGCAGCCATGTGGAATGCACAGAAGAAGAGCGTCAGGCTTTGGGAATTCCCGAAGGATTGATCCGATATTCTGTGGGGATTGAGGAGACACAAGATCTTCTGAATGATTTGGAACAAGCGCTGGAGGCAATTCCGGAACGCATAGATTGTTCTTCATAAGAGAAAGTAAATAGAACAGCAGGATGGATATAGGCTTCAATTCATGGAGGGATCTGAGTGAAAGAGAAGACGATGGCAGAACGGGCGCAAGAGATCCGGGAAATGTTGGTGAAATGGAGGCGTCATATCCATCAAAATCCGGAATTGAGCTTTCGTGAGTTTGAAACTTCCCGTTTGGTGGCACAGGAACTGAGTCGGATCGAAGGAATGAATGTTAAGACAGAAGTGGGGACAACCGGGGTCATTGGAACATTGTCTCAGGGGAATGGATGGACCGTCGCCATTCGTGCAGATATGGATGCCTTGCCGATCGCGGATGCCAAAGACCGTCCTTATCGTTCGCAAAATCCGGGTGTGATGCACGCCTGCGGACATGATGCGCACACAGCTATTCTCCTGGGAGTGGCTCGGTTGTTGGGCGAGGAATTTCAAAATGGAGAGGTTCAGGGAACGGTCAAATTGATATTCCAGCCAGCAGAAGAGCATACTGGACCTTATGGAAGCACAGGTGCTCCCCGCATGATGGAGGAAGGTGCTTTGGATGGAGTCGATCGGGTGATCGCTCTCCATATGAATCCGGAACGGACGGTGGGAGCTGTTCAATTAAATGACGGTTACACCATGGCCAGTGTGGATACCTTTCAGGGGACACTTTATGGAACAGGGGGACATGGGGCTTATCCACATTTGGGGACGGACCCCGCTTGGATGTTGCTTCCGGTACTTCAAGCGTTACACGGGATTGTTGCCCGTCGGGTCTCTCCGCTTGAACCGGCAGTGGTTAGTATCGGACAGATTCATGCGGGAACGGCGAGCAATGTCATCCCGTCGGAAGTTTTTATACAGGGAACGATTCGGACCTACGATCCGCAGACCCGCGAAATGATGATTAAGGAACTGGAAAAGGCATTTTCTCTGGTTGATACGTTGGGTGGAAATTACACTTTTCAGGTAGAGCAAGGGGAGCCCGGACTCTATAATCATCCAAGTGTAAACGAGGTGATTTCTGCGGTGATCCGGGATCTTTATCCGGATATGAGGATATACAGGGGCCCCTTTGGAATGGGAGCCGAAGATTTCAGTTATATGACTGAAAAAATTCCAGGGGCCATGTTTTTTTTGGGATGTGCGCTTCCGGACGGGATACACCGGGATTTGCATACTCCGGTTTTTGATATTGATGAGAACTGCCTTCCGATTGGAGCAGCTATTTTGGCGGAAACAGCCCTGCAATTGTTGAAAAGAGAGAGGGAGGGAACGTGATGGAACGACGATTGGCGATGATTGGATTTGGAACCGTGGGTCAGGCTTTGGCGCGCATTTTGCTGGAGAGAAAAGGGGAATTATGGGAAAAAGAAGGCTTTGTAGCACAAATTACTGCAATTTCTGACATGACAAAGGGATCATTGTATCATCCCGATGGATTAAATTTGACAGAGGTGTTCCTGGCTTTGGAGGAATCTGGGACACTGGAGGCGTATCCGGAGACATCTGGACTCCAGAGAGGATGGAACAGTCTGAAAACAATCCAGGACAGCAATGCAGACACCATAGTGGAGGTTACGTTTACGGATGTGGAAACCGGTCAACCGGCGATTGAACACTGCCGAACCGCTTTTGAAGCGGGAAAGAACGTAGTGACCACCAATAAAGGGCCTGTGGCACTGGCATTTGCGGAACTGTCTGAACTGGCTGAAAAAAACGGAGTTTATTGGGGATTTGAGGGAACAGTGATGAGCGGAACCCCTGCGCTTCGAATGCCCCGTTTCGCCTTGGCGGGTGATCGGATCAAAGAAATCAGGGGGATCTTAAATGGCACAACCAACTATATCCTGACCCGTATGGAAGACGGAGTAAGTATGGAAAATGCATTGTTGGAAGCGCAGAACAAGGGTTATGCCGAAGCAGATCCAACGGGGGATCTGGAAGGGTTTGATGCACTGTATAAGATGATGATCTTATCCGAAGTGGTCATGGGAATACCGTTGAAGCGAAAGGATGTACTGCGAAAGGGGATGTCATCTGTGACATCCGAGGATATTCAGAAAGCAAAAACGGGTGGGATGAGGTGGAGAATTTTAAGTGTGATCCGGGAGGAAGGCG
Source organism: Melghirimyces algeriensis (assembly GCF_900182565.1). Classification (GTDB taxonomy): domain Bacteria; phylum Bacillota; class Bacilli; order Thermoactinomycetales; family DSM-45169; genus Melghirimyces; species Melghirimyces algeriensis. Next base: position 216,826 of record NZ_FXTI01000004.1, read on the forward strand.
GGAAAATGAGTGCATCCGTTCAACCGGTTGCCATTCCGGAGGCAGATCCTTTGGCCGGAGTGAAAGGGGCACTCAATGCAGTTACCTATGTATGTGACCTATTGGGTCCTGTGACATTGATTGGAGCGGGTGCAGGACGAATGGAAACAGGATTCTCCATTCTTGCAGACTTGATTCATTTGCATCATCAGAAAAGATGAATATTTAAAAAGTTGGGGGCGATTTGAAAATGAAAGCGATTCATGACAAAATGGAATTTAGTCCCGGACATTCGGTGAAATGTAAAGATTGGATCGAGGTTCGAGATCCACAGGATGATTCCCTGATTGCAACTGTCCCCGCTGTGACTCCTGAAGGTATGAATAAAGCGGTAGAACGCGCTGCGGATGGTGCAAAGATCGCTGCAGAGATGCCGGTTCACCAAAGGGTTTCCATATTGCATCGAACGGCTGACCTATTGTCTTCCCGAAAAGAGGAGTTTTCCATGGTCATTGCCAGAGAAGGAAGTAAAACGATCCGGGAGGCGCGTAAGGAGGTGAGTCGTGCTGTAGAGACGATCCGGATCAGTGCGGAGGAAGCACGCCGAATCCATGGGGAAACCCTTTCCTTTGACCAAATGCCCGGAAGCGAAAACCGGGTGGGTGGCTGGTATCGCGTTCCAGTAGGTCTGGTAGCAGCCATTACTCCGTTTAATGACCCCCTCAACCTGGTGGCACACAAGGTGGGCCCTGCTGTGGCGTCCGGCAATGCCGTGATTGTTAAGCCTGCCAGCGTTACACCATTGAGCGCCCTCAAGTTGTGGGAGGTCATGCAGGAAGCGGGACTCCCTTCCCCTGTCTTTTCGGTGGTTCCCGGACGTGGCAGTGAAGTTGGGGATACGTTGGTGCAACATCCACAGGTTCGTATGATCTCCTTTACAGGGGGAGTGGAAGCAGGAAAAAAAATTGCGGGGAAAGCCGGGATCAAAAAAGCAAACATGGAACTGGGTTCCAACTGTCCGGCCATCATCCTTGGGGATGCGGATCTATCCACAGCCATCCAATCTTGTGTATCCGGGGCGTTCTGGGCAGCAGGACAAAATTGTCTCAAAGTGCAACGAATTTATATTGAAGATTCCGTCTACCCCGACTTTTTGGAAGGCTTTGTGGCCCGGACACGGCAATATCGCACGGGAAACAAACTGTCGGAAGAGACAGATATGGGTCCGCTTATCACCTGCCGCGAAGCAGAACGGGTGGATCGTTGGGTAAAAGAAGCTATGAAAGAGGGAGCTGTTCTGTATTGCGGCGGAGAGCGTGATGGAGCATTTTATACTCCGACAGTGTTGTCCGATGTCCCGCAGGGGAGTCGTATCGAGTGGGACGAAGTGTTTGGTCCGGTTGTCAGCCTTCATCCGGTACGGGATGCAGAAGAAGCAGTCAAACGAGCCAATCAGACGCATTTTGGATTGCAGGCCGGGGTGTTTACAAAAGACTTGGATAAAGCATTTGATCTCATTCACCGACTCCAAGTCGGGGGTGTGATGGTAAATGACAGCAGTGATTACCGCATTGATGCGATGCCTTTTGGCGGTGTCAAACAGTCTGGACTCGGCCGGGAAGGTGTCCGCCATGCCGTGGGGGAGATGACGGAAACTAAAGTGGTTTGTTTTCGGCTGAAAAGCTGAGAAAAACGATGAGGAGGAGACATTTTGAAGAAAAATATCATGCATATCGTCCTCGCATTGGTGTTGGTGTTTTCTTTGACAGGATGTGGAAGCCTTGATGTCGGGGGAAGCTCCGGATCTACGCTGGAAAAAGCAAAGGAAGAGGGAGTCATCAAGGTTGGTTTTGCCAATGAAAAACCTTACGCCTACCGGGATAAAAGTGGGAAAGTGACGGGGGAAGCGGTGGAAATTTCACGTGAGATTTTCAAACGTTTGGGAGTCAAAAAAATTGAACCGGTCTTGACGGACTTTGGTCAATTGATTCCCGGTCTGAAAGCCAAACGCTTTGATGTCATCACTGCTGGCATGTATATTACCCCTGAAAGGTGTAAGGAGGTTGCTTTTTCAGATCCTGAGTATCAGATTGGGGAGTCTCTGGCAGTGAAGAAAGGAAATCCAAAGGATCTGCACAGCTATCAAGATATTGCTGATAAAAAAGAAGTAAAAGTCGCCGTTATGCGGGGAGCGATTGAAATCGACTATATGAAGAAATTGGGTGTAAAAGACAGCCAGATTAAAACATTCTCAGATCAACCCTCGGTGATTCAGGCTCTTAAATCGGGTCGAGTCGATGCAATTACCATGACGGGCCCTTCTCTCCGAGAAATATTAGAAGCACAAGGAAAAGAAGGGATAGAGACAGTGGAAGATTTTGAACAGCCGGTGATTGATGGAAAGAGCGTTGTCGGCTTTGGTGCTGCTGCTTTCCGAAAAGATGATACCAAATTCCGCGATCAATTCGCCAAAGAACTAAATAAATTGGAAAAATCAGGAGAGTTGCAGGAGATTCTGGAGAAATTTAATTTTTCAAAGGAAAACCTGCCTGGAGGAAAAACACAAGAGGAACTCTGTAAAGGATAAACGTGTCCTATGAAGGGGGAGGGAATCTCCCCCGCTCTATTGAAATGATTATCCGTGTTTTCCATTAATCGAGGAAAAGGGCGTGATATCCATCGATGTTTATTCCATCGTGCTTCCCTTGCTTTTGGAGGGAGCCATGGTTACGTTGCAATTGTTGGTGATTTGCGGAATATTATCTTTTTTGATGTCCTTTATCGGCGGCTTTAGCCGGCTGTCCGGGATTGCCCCTGTTCGGTGGGTTTCCGGATTGATTATAGAATTTATTCGTGGGACATCCCTGTTGGTTCAATTATTTTGGCTCGTTTTTGCCCTTCCTTTGTTGGGGGTTAATATTGCTCCAGGTTTGGCGGCAATCATCGGATTATCACTAAACTATGGAGCTTATGGTTCCGAAATCGTGAGGAGCTCCATCCAGGCTATTCCCAAAGGACAGACAGAAGCGGGGATTGCTTTGAATATGACTCCGATACAACGGATGCGAAGCATCATTCTGCCACAAGCGTTTAGAATCATGCTTCCATCCTTTGGGAACTTGATGATCGAGCTGTTGAAGGGAACGGCTTTGGTTTCTCTGGCGCTGACATCTGACATGACGGAGAAAATGATGCAGATGCGAAATACCGTGGGTCACGATACACAACTTTTGTCCTTGTTGCTCATTGCCTATTTTATTGTCGGATATGCGGTTACACTTCTTTTCCGTTGGCTTGAGCGCAAGTTCAGCGCGGGGAGGGTTTAATCCATGTCTGTATGGGATTGGGAATTTACATTTGCTGATGTGTTACCACAATTACTTCAGGTGATTCATGTCACGATTGGCGCCACAATCGGAGCCTTTGCCTTTGCGCTTGTCGGGGGTCTGATCCTCGCTTTAGGCCGTCGGTCACAAAAGAAATGGATTTCTTGGCCCACATACGGCTTCATTGAATTTGTCCGTACAACGCCACCACTCGTTCAGTTATACTTTATTTTCTTTGTATTTCCGGACTTGTTTGGTGTGGCCCTGCCAGCGATCGTAGCGGGGATTCTGGGATTGGGTATCCATTACAGTACCTATCTGTCTGAAGTATACCGGGCCGGCATTGAATCGGTACCCCAGGGGCAGTGGGAAGCTGCTACCGCACTCAATTTTTCACCGGTTCAAAAGTGGAAATCCATCATTCTACCCCAAGCGATCCGTCCCGTCGTTCCTGTTATGGGCAATTACCTGATCGTTCTGTTTAAAGAAACCCCGCTTCTCGCGGCGATCAGTGTGGGTGAACTCTTGGGCACGGCTCAAAGCATCGGTTCTTCCACATTCCGTTATCTGGAACCGATCACTCTGGTTGGACTTTTCTTCCTCTTGATGAGCTATCCCGCATCGCTGATGATTAAACGTTTGGAGCTTCGACTGGATTTGAACCGCAAATAAGAAAGGAAGTGAATCAGCGTGGTAGAAACACAGGATGCAAATGCCTTGACGGCTTATAATATTCAAGATAAGGACCCTATTGTAAAATATAGAGAGATCAAAAAAGCCTTTGGGGATACCGAAGTGTTAAAAGGGATTGATTTTGATCTCTATCCAGGTGAACGTGTGGCCATCATTGGACCCAGTGGTTCCGGGAAGACGACCATGGCAAGACTTCTGATGACCTTGGAAAAGCCTACATCCGGTACGATTGAGGTGGATGGACGTTATCTGTGGCATAAGGAAGTCAAAGGACAACTGGTCCCTGCTGATGAAAAACATCTTCACGAGGTTCGTGGGGATATCGGTATGGTTTTTCAGCATTTTAATCTGTTTCCTCATATGACCATACTCAAAAATTGTACCGAAGCTCCTGTAAAGGCTCTGGGTCTTTCAAAAAAGGAGGCCGAAGAACGGGCAAAGGAGATGTTGGATAAAGTGGGGATGTTGGAAAAGGCGAAGGATTATCCCGCCAGCCTTTCCGGGGGACAACAGCAGCGTGTGGCCATTGCACGGGCCTTGGTGATGCGACCCAAAGTGATGTTGTTCGATGAGCCCACTTCAGCTTTAGACCCGGAGACAGTGGGTGAGGTGCTTCAAGTCATCAAGGATATTGCCAAGCAAGGAGATATGGCCATGATGCTGATTACCCACGAGATGAGTTTTGCTCATGAGGTGGCAGATCGGATCTGCTTTTTCGATGAAGGAATCATTCAGGAACAAGGACCCCCTTCTCAGGTTTTTACTCAACCCAAAACGGAACGGTTGCAGGAGTTTTTAAAACGATTTCACATGAATGGGAGCTCTTAATAAAAATCAAAACAAAAAGGTTTCAAAATCTCCTTCCCTTTCGAATAAATGCATAGGAGCTTTGTTCAAAAGGGGAGGTATTTCCATCTTGCGTAAAACATCGTTGAAACTAATATCTGTTCTGATGGCATTGGCACTGTTTTTTATCCATCATCCTGAAACGGAAGCGATTGATGCCAGTCCTGCGACAGGGGAGAAAAAGGTGGAAACGGTGAAAGAGACTGCGGAAAAAGTAGCTCGTTCACTTGTGAACCCATAGAATAAACGAATGGAACAAAACAGTGTTCTTACTGATGCGAGACTGTTTTCAGGCAGCGACGTAAGGGGAAGAATCTAAGGAAGGATGACAAGAAAAGGGGAGCGCAGGCTCCTCTTTTCTTTTGCCTAATCCTCTATTCCGTTGGAAGGATAAAAGCATCTGTGATTCCGATGGCTTTAAGCTCCTTTAATCGCTCCTCCGCATTATCCTGATGATGAAAGGCCCCAGCTTGAACACGGTAGTAAACCTCTCCGTCTATTGTCACTTTCCAAATAAATGCTTCAATCCCATGAGATGATAGGTGATTCACGCGATCAACCGCATTGAATTGGTTTTTGAATGAACCGGCAATCACTTTATAGATAAACTTTTTTGGAATATGAAGGGCGCTAGCGATTCCATCACCAATAGCAATGGAAAGATCCTGGATAAAGGTTGAATCGGTTAACAGTTTCAGATCAGAAGAATGGTCGATAAATAAGTTTTCCAACAGAATGGCGGACATGCTCGTTTCCCGCAGGACGTAAAAGTTGGCTCGTTTTTTCCCTCGATCCCGAATCCCGTATTTGGGTCCAATCTCACCCATGACATGCTGGTGAATAACCGTTTGAGCATCAACCGTCTCTGAAGGAACTGTGCCGTTATAGATATAGCTTTCCCAGCCGGTCCCACCTCCCGCGTTTACATGAATGGAACAGAAATAGTCCGCATGTTGGGCAGTTGCCATGGAAGTGCGTTGGGACAAGCTGACATAAGTGTCTGTGGTTCTTGTCATGAATATGGTGGCTTGATAGTGCTTCTTTAAATATTGCTGAACGCGAAGTCCAATGTTCAGCGTAAAATCCTTTTCTCTATAACTGCCATATACAGCACCTGAATCCTTTCCACCGTGACCGGGATCAATCATGATCGTTGTCATTCTATCAACTACCTTTTCTACTTTTTTATAATAGAGTATGAGTTTAAAGAATCATTCGTCACGGAAAAAGACCCAAAATAAAAAAATCCACAAAATACATTCAAAAAAATAAATTTAAGAAGGGTTAGAAAAAATGATTGACGAATTTATTAACATAGGTTATTTTTCAGTATTATAACTTGGGGGGTGATTCTGTAAAAAATTAGATATGGATTTGATATCTTATCTTATTCTGAATTATCTTAATGGGAAAGGATGATGAGATTGAAATTGGGCAAAGTAGCGGCCGGAGTTTTGTCTTTGGCCCTTGTCGCGGGAACGGTTGCAGCATCTCCTGGGATGCTTTTCGCTAAAAAGAAAGATACGCGGAAGATCCAACCGAAACAAGGTCAGGAGACAGTGGATGTAGGTACAGTCAATATTGACCGCTTGGCGGAAGCACTGATCAAAAAGGGGAAAATTAAAAAGAACGCTTCTCCGGATGAAGTGGAAAAAGCCGTTCGCAAATATGTGAAAAAACGGCAAATTCCCAATGGAATTGATACTTCTAGCAAATTTGGTAAGAAAGCCAAAAAAGGAAAAGAAAAAATGCAGGCTCGATCCATTGCGCGGGCAAACAAAGGAAAGAAGAAGAGAGGTCCCAAAATACATAAGGATCAAATTGCTTTGGCATTAATCGAGTTTCCAGATTACAAGCATAACCAAATCAAAGAGGAAAAGGGTTCTTTGTATACAAAGGACTTTAGTCCAAAACATTATGAGGGGATGCTGTTTAATCGTCGTTCCTATAAGACCCCAGAGGGATTGAAGATGATCACAATGGCCAAGTATTATCGTGATCAGTCGAGTGGAAGCTGGACGGTGGACGGTTCGGTTACCCCTTGGACCGAGGCGAAGAATAAAGCAGCCCATTACGGAGGAAATGATCCGTTAACAGAAAACGACCAAGCTCCTCGTGAGTTAGTGAAAGAGACTCTGGAATCCGTCGGGAAATCGATCAAGGGGAAAGAAGATCAGTATGATCAGCGGGACCCTTATGATATTGACGGAGATGGCAATGTCATGGAACCCGATGGGATGTTGGACAACCTGATGGTTGTTCATTCAGGCATTGGAGAAGAAGCTGGCGGTGGAGATCTGGGAGATGATGCGATTTGGTCTCATCGTTGGACATTGAAAAAACCGGTAACGATTCCGGGAACATCTCTGAAGGCCTATGATTACATGATTCAGCCGGAAGATGGAGCGGTGGGGGTATTTAGCCATGAGTATGGTCATAACCTTGGCTTGCCTGATTTATATGACACCACGTATGGCAGTCTCGGTTCGCCAGTTGGCTCCTGGTCGCTGATGTCAGGTGGAAGCTGGAACGGTAAGATTCTTGGGACGGAACCGACCGGTCTGGATCCTTGGTCCAAACAGTTTCTGCAGGCAACGTTTGGCGGAAATTGGTCCCATCCGATGGAAATTGACCTAAAGGATATTCGCGGTAAGAAAAAAGTGAAATTGAAAGAGGCTAACAGTAAGAATCTTTTTGGAAAAGTACTGAAGATCAACCTGCCAGATGTGGAAAAAGAGCCTCCTACAAAGCCGAAAGATGGGGAATATGCTTATTTTTCCAAAATGGGTGACAACTTGAACACCAAGATGACCTCGGAGGTTGTGGACCTTTCCGACGTATCCAATGCTACCCTTTTCTTTGATTCGTGGCGTCAAATTGAAGCAGGATATGATTACCTGTATATCAATGTGATTGATGAGGCCACCGGTGAAAAGCAAGAATTGCAAGCCTATGACGACGATACAAACGGCAAGTGGGTAAGAGAAGAACTGGACCTTTCCCGCTTTTCCGGAAAGAAAGTGAAATTGGAATTTAACTACGTTACAGATGGTGGGTTGGCAAAAGAAGGATTCTATGTAGATAACATTCAAGTGACAGGGGATGATAAAACCCTATTCGAAGATGGAGCCGAAGACCCCAAGTTTGACTTGGACGGGTTTATCCGCTTTGATGGGACTGGAACCAAGCATCCAAGCTACTATCTGGTGGAGTGGCGGACCCATCATGGCGTAGATAAAGGGTTGGCCAATCTGCGTCGAGGAGACAGCTTCCTCACCTATGATCCTGGAATGGTCGTCTGGCATTATGATGGTCGCTACATGGACAACAATACCAGCCAACATCCAGGCTATGGTCTGGTTGGTGTGGTCGATGCCCATCAAAAACTTCTCTATTGGAACAAAGATTGGACCAAGCCTGCCTCGGACCGTTACTTGCTGAAAGACGCAGCATTCAGTCGCAGCCGAACCTCTCCAGTCGATATTGAAGGCTATCGGGATTACGGAGATTTGAAGTATCCCTCCTTTAGGCCAACGCGTAAATTTAACGATCATAAGAATTACTCCATGCCTGGGGCTGAATCCGTGGGTAAAATTCTCCCCAAATACGGACTTCGCATCAAAGTGAAAAGAGAGAAAAAACGTGGGGGCGTCATTCAAATTTGGAGACGCTGACTTCGTACCACAAGGACCGATCCTTTGGGATGGGTCCTTATTTGTGGTTAAGAGAAAGGCAGCAACGATTTGAACAGAATGAAAACAGAAGGGAATGCAGAGCGAGATATTCATAGTAGATATTTTATTTTAAATATAGTATATTAAAAATTGGGAGTTTGCCATGTTTTTGAGGAAGGGTGTATGGATGATACCAGTTGAAATTTTTTTATTTTTTGTGTCGAATAATGTTCAAAATTAAAAAGGTGGTAATGAAAGGGATGGGGAAATATCCGTCGCTTTCAATTGCTGTTCCAGACACCTTGGGGAAAATGCGGCTGGAATGACGATACTGGCATCCAATGATTGTTTTTCATTGTATAATTAAGTGGGAAGAGGAAGGATGTGAAGACGATCCGAGAACCGCCTTTTCAATAACTCCTTCAAAGAGAGAGTCAATGGATGCAGGTATTAAATGGAGGCACATGAATGAAAAAAAATCTCTCTTTTCAATTTCTCTGGATCGGGCAGTCCCTCGCGAACCTGGGGGATGCTTTATTTATGTTGTCCATCATATCATTTATATATAAAGTGACTCATTCCGTCACATTTACAGCATTATTTACTGTCTTGCAAGTGGGGGGTCAGTCCATTAGTGGAGTATTGGCTCCTCTAGTCATGGATCGTTACCGATTATCTTTGATTCTAATGACATCTCAAGTCGGTCAAACGATTCTTCTTATGATTTTGACGATTTTTCTGATTCCTATTTCGTCAGCTACATTCTTTATGCCCTTGGTGTTGTTGGTTGTTTTTTCTATATCATTTCTGGATGGATGGACCAATCCCTCACGGAATGCTTTGGTACCCAGGCTGGTTCAGCCAAATCAGCTGATTCAGGCAAACAGTTTATTGGCCACATCTGATCAGGTGGTTCGGTTGCTGGGTTGGTCTCTGGGAGGAGTACTCATTGCCTATATAGGAGAGGAAAAGCTTCTCTGGATCATTATTGGAATGATGACGGTCTCCACAGCTTCACTGTTTTTGTTGAAAGAACCAAAAGGGGCAATGGATTCAAGGGACAAAAGTAAAAGTAAACTGGATCACATGAAAGAGGGATGGGTTGCGCTTTGGAGAGATCCAATCCTGCGCTCGGTATCCTTAATGGAGATGTTTGAGATCTGTGGAAGGAGTATTTGGGCGGGAGCCATTGTACTCGTTTTTGTGAAAGATGTTTTACAGAAAGGTGAAGCTTGGTGGGGGTTCATCAATGCAAGCTACTTTGCTGGTACCATTATTGGTGGGCTTGTCATCTGGTTTGTTGCCAAATGGGTCTATCAGCACATCTATCACAGTATGTTTCTGGGCTCGACAGGGGTTTGTATCTTTACATTATGGTTTGCTTTCAATACAAATCCCTGGATCGCACTTTTATTGACGGTATTCATGGGTCCTGCCTATCAATTGCGTGGAATTGCTCAGAAAACATTATTTCAGAATAGAATTAGCAGTCATTTATTGCCAAAAGCGTTTTCCGCTCAAAATACAATCATCAATGTAACGTTTGGTTTATCCATTCTTATCATGGGCTTCATTTCTGATGTATGGGGAGTAAAGACCGTCTATTTTGTGACAGCCAGCTTGTTTGCCTTATCTGCATTGTTGGCGGTAATTTTAAAGAAAAAATATGGCGGTCCGTTTGATGTATTCAAGGAATCAACTTAGAGATGGTGAGTGGTTTTTGAATTGATTTAATTCGTATGTATCAATGAGTTCGTGATATGAAAGGTGGTGTTTTATGCCGGGTGGCGTCAAAATGTTTTTTCCTCTTGTGAAGATTTGAAGGGGAAAGTGAACAGATGGGCAGAGCGGAGTTTCAGAAATACAAAGAACTGCTGGCGAAGAGTATCTATGAAAAAGGGTGGTTTTTCATTGAAACAGGAAATTCGGGATCTGTTCCATAAGGGCATTTTGTCGGAAGCCGCAAAGAGACACGGAGTTTCTGTGGAGCAGGTTCGCTTTGTGAAAGATGCGGAGAATTACGTTTATGAGTTTGAAAGGAATCAACAACCCTTAATTTTACGAATCACTCACACGATTCGTCGCAATCCGAACTATATCATGGGGGAACTGGAATGGTTAAATTATTTGGCGGATCATGGTTTGACCGTCTCACGAGCCGTTCCTTCTATGGATGGAAATCTCATTGAATGGATTCCGGCAAAAGAAGGCCGTTTTTTGGCCATCGCTTATGAAAAAGCTCCAGGGAAACCGATTGGGAAAGAAGATTGGAATGAATCGTTTTTTCAGACATGGGGAGCTTATGTCGGACGGATGCACTCCCTAACCAAACAGTATACGTTGAGCAATCCCGCATATAAACGTCAAGAATGGTACGAAGAAGAGCAACTAAACTTGCGTAAATACGTTCCAGAACATCAAACACAGGTGATGAAGAAAACAGAAGAGTTGATGGAAAAACTTCATCAACTGCCTAAAGGCAAGGATTCCTATGGATTGGTACACGCCGATCTCCATCAAGGGAATTTTCATTGGGATAAGGGGAAAATCATCACTTTTGATTTTGATGATATCGGATATAACTGGTTTATGAATGACATTGCCATTCTCCTTTACAATGTCCAATGGTTTCCAACGGTTCCCTATGAGGATCGGGAAGCGTTTGTACGCCATTTCTTCACCCATTTTATGACTGGATACAGGAAGGAAAATGATTTGGACCCGTGGTGGTATCAATATATCCCAGACTTCCTTCGTCTGCGCCATATGCTGTTATATGGGCTGTTTCATCAGTTTTTCGACTTGAACGATCTGAAAGATGAAGAAGCAAACATGTTGAAGCAATATCGTTATGAGATTGAAAACGAAACTCCGATTGTAAATTTGGATTTCACAGCGATCAATGTATAATCAGGATGGAGAGGAGGACCTTCTTCGGGAAGGTTCTCCTTTTTGTATTTTTTGGAGAAATGTTCAAACCGGGTTTTGTAAACCTATTGGAATTACCCATTGTCAGATTGTTTTCTGCTTGCAAGGCTTATATATTTTTCTCGGTGGATCATAATAAGGGAGACATTGCGAAAGGAGTTGGATAAAATGGGATCTTTGGAGCGATATAATGGAAATGATGACCATCCATTGACACGGTTGCGTCATGAATTGGATCGTTCTTTTCAGCGGTTATTTGATGATCCGACGTTTTTTGGGGAAGGGTTGGGGGGACGAACATTCCTGCCTGCTCTGAATGTGGAAGAAAAAGCCGACCGCTATGTGATTCAGGCGGAAATGCCAGGGATGGAGGAGGATGATATTGATATTGAGGTTCAGGGGAACACCTTGACCATTCGGGGCGAACGCCGGGAAGAGCGCCGCGAAGAGAGTCGCTACCACCTGATGGAGAGCCGTTACGGTACCTTTCAACGATCCTTTACGTTGCCAGAAAACGCCGATGTAGAAAGGATTACGGCCGAAAGCAGGAATGGGGTCCTTTATGTGGATGTGCCGAAGGATCAGTCGAGAGGTCCAAGGAAAATCCGAATCAACAAGCCGAATCAATAAACGGTTGGGAAGCTTATACCGCAATCCGTAAGGAATTGCGGTTTTTGTTGTATATTCTGTTTTTACTTATTATAGATTGAAGAATAAATTATATTAAGTTAGTAGACTTTATACAATCTATTCATATTATCATTATTGTAATCAATAATGTTGTTTGATAAAATATTTACATAAATATAAATACTATTTAAAAATGTTCGATGCGTGGATTATATCCATGAATTTTTGGTCATTCAAGCTTGATAGGAGTGCTCCTTTGATCCTGATTTTTATTTTTCTTTGGCATGATTTTATATTGCTATACTTGTTTATGGATTTTTGTCTGTTTTTTTAAGTTGTTAAATAGCAGAGGTAACGATCTGCCAGGGTCTTGCTTTTTAATGGGAATAATACAGGAGTGGGACTTTAGTAGAATGTTTGTTTATCTTCTCTCGGTTGCGAGAGATTACCCAAGAATCCCCTGTGTTTACGTATGGGGAGTTGGTCAAACGTTTAAAATGAGGTGTATTTTGAATGCGAGAGAAGTTGACGGGTCGTATATCAGGAATGCCCACTCATCCTCTGCATGAAGAAATTTTGGAACCGCAGTTTGCGTACGAGGTTGAAAATTTGTTACCTGCGTACATTCAAATTGAGTTGGTGATGCTTTTTGAATACGTTAGAATGGGCTACATTCCCAAACCGGAAGCACAGAAAATATCCGATCTATTGCTTTCCATCAATCACGATACGTTGACTGCAGATCCAACCAAAAATATGTCGGATATTGCCTTTGCCATTGAACGCACGGTAGAGTCTTCGCTTCCTGCTTCGGTGCCTGCTTGGCATATGGACCGGAGCCGCAATGATTTTCAAGCGTGTGCTCAGGTAATGTTTGCTCGTTCTGAGTGGCTGGAGTTAATGGAAGGTCTTCAAACACTGATTGAATCCATGGTTGTATTGGCAGAACGATATCGGGAGATGCCCATGCCGGGGTATACACACTACCAGACAGCGCAGATTATTACACCAGGTTATTATCTGACCGCAATTGCCGAGGAGCTTTTACAAACCTTCACGCGTTGGGTTCAATTATATGATGAGATCAACCAGTGCCCTCTTGGATCAGGAGCGATGTCTGGTACCGAGTTGGACTGGGATCGCAATCGGCTTTCTGGTCTGTTGGGATTTCGTCAGCCTCGTTCAAACGCTCTTGTAGCCGTCGCTTCCCGCGAATGGGTATTGCGAATATCATCTGAATGTTCTGTTTTATCTGTCTTACTATCCCGGTTTGTAACCGATCTGATTCAATGGGGCAACAGTGAGATGCGTTTGATTGATTTGCCGGATGAGCTATCCGGAATTTCCTCAGCCATGCCACAAAAGAAGAATTTCCCTATTTTGGAAAGGATACGAGGGAAAAGCGCTCATTTGTCTGCGTTTCATCTGGACATGGTTCTTGGACAGCGCAACACCCCGTTCACAAACTTAGTGGAAGTTTCAAAAGAAGCGGGTACTCATCTTTGGACCCTGTTTCAAACATGCAAGTCGTTGTTTCGCTTGTTAACCGTTGTTACGGATCATTTAAGCTTTAAGGAAAAAGAAATGCTTGCGATCTGCCAACGTGATTTCTTTGGCGGCTTTACTCTTGCCAATAGGCTGACTATGAGAGAAAACATTCCATACCGAACCTCTCAGGTGATTGCAGGAAAGTATATTATGAGTCTCATTCAACAGGGCTTAAAACCGTCCGATAAACACCCTCAATTATTGAGAGAAAAGTGTGCTGAGGAAGGTTTTGAAGTCTCGGACTTAAGTGACATACTTGCCGATGTATTTGATGTGCAGGGAAATCTGTATGTAAAAAGGTCTACAGGCTCTACCCATCCAGAACAAGTGCGGAAACGGTTGATGGTACAAAAGGATCGGGTACAGGACTTGGACAGGGAGCGGAGAAGGCGATTGAAGCAATTGGTGACGGCAGAAACAGAGAGAAAGCGGCTGTTGCAGGAACTATCCTCTACATAGAATGAAAGGACGGGGTTCGGTGTTATACAAAAGTATGGTGGATGTCATCGGCAAAACTCCGTTGGTTAAGCTGCGCTTGAACATTCCATCGGCCGCTTCGGTATACGCCAAGCTTGAATTAATGAATCCTTTTGGAATGAAAGACCGAGTGGCCAAGCAAACCATTCTTGCAGCAAAATCTTCCGGAGAATTAAGGGATGGTATACCGATCATTGAAAGCTCTTCAGGTACAATGGCTTGCGGAGTGGCACTTGTCGGAAGATATCTTGGGCACCCAGTGCACATTGTAACCGATCCGCGGATCGATTCCATCACCTATGCCAAATTGACGTCGCTGGGCTGTCACATACATATTGTAACGGAAATGGGTCAAAATGGGTGGCAGAGCTCGCGCCTTGTACGTCTACAGGAACTGATGAAGGAATATCCGGGGGCGTTTTGGCCCCGACAGTATGAGAATCCGGAAAATCCAAAAGCGTACCAAGAGTTGGCGATGGAACTCATGCATGATCTGGAACGAATTGATATCTTGGTCGGTTCTGTCGGTAGTGGAGGTTCTCTGTCCGGAACGGCACGTGCTTTGAAAGAGGTGCACCCGGAACTGAGAGTTGTGGCGGTCGATGCAACTGGAAGTGTGATTTTTGGACAACCGGATCGACCCACCCGTTTACAGGGAGGAATCGGCAACAGTTTGGTTGCAGCCAATGTAGAATTTGATGTGATGGATGATGTGCATTGGTTGAATGATGAAGAGGCCTTTGCGGCCACACTGGAGCTTGCACAAAATGAACAAATTTTTGCAGGGAACAGTTCAGGGTCCGTATATGCAGTTGCCAGATGGCTTGCAGGTCAGATTTCAGAGGAATGCAATATTGTGGCGATCCTGCCGGATCGAGGGGATCGTTATACGGATACAGTCTACAGCGATCTGTATCATAAACAGAACCAATTATCAAAAACGTGTATGTTTTCTAAAGAGCCCAAATGCGTCAATTTGGATGCTGAGGTGACCACATGGTCGTATGCAAAACTGATGGGAGTTCATCCACATGAAGAAAAAACTGTTATTCGTTGAAGGAAATACAACAGGTACAGGAATGCTGGCCATTTGCAAGGCGGAAAAACTCGGTTATCAGTCGGTGTTCTTGACACAAAATGCGAATCGTTATGATGGGCTCAATGAGTCAGGGTGTCACACGATCATAACGGACACCGATTCAATAGAAGATCTGAAGCAATGCATATTACAAGAGAATGTGGAAGAAATCGCCGGAATATTGACGACCAGTGACTTTTATCTGGAAACGGTGGCCAAATTGGTACAGGCATTTGGGCTCACTGGAAACACTCCACAGGCCATCCGCTTATGTCGAAACAAGGCGTTGTACCGGGAAACGCTTAGCTCTGAAGGAGTGCGACAACCGGGATTTACTGTGGTTCAGTCAGTGGAGGAGCTTCAGGACATTCGCAAGTCGGTTTTCCTTCCTTGTTTAGTGAAACCGGCGGATGGCAGTGGATCAAACAATGTTCGTCTCTGTTTCAATTGGGAAGAAGTAGAGCAAATGACCATGGAGATCCTTGCCAAAAAGCATAATGCGCGAGGACAGAAAACATTACAGACCGTATTGTTGGAAGAGTATATTGAAGGTCCGGAATATAGTGTGGAGATGTTTTCCTGGGAAGGAAAATCAATCTGTGTCGGGATTACAGAAAAACATGTAACGGGATTTCCACACTTTGTAGAGTCAAGACATGTTTTTCCGTCTGTACTTCCGGCTGAAGTGAAGCAGGAAATCATGCAGACGGTGAAACGTACGCTTGAGGCAGTTGATTTTCAGTTTGGGGCATCGCATTCAGAA
The DNA here is from genome assembly GCF_900182565.1 of Melghirimyces algeriensis. Taxonomy (GTDB): domain Bacteria; phylum Bacillota; class Bacilli; order Thermoactinomycetales; family DSM-45169; genus Melghirimyces; species Melghirimyces algeriensis. The sequence goes on from NZ_FXTI01000004.1 coordinate 232,768, forward strand.
GTGAAATGGACGCCGGACGGATGCGTCATGATTGAAACGAATGCCCGGCTTGCAGGAGGAATGATCCCGGAATTGATCCGTCATTCAACCGGAATGGATTTACTCGATTGGCAGATACGCTGTGCCGCAGGAGTGCCCCCCGAAAGCAACCAATTCGAGCAAAACAGGTACTCCGGTATTCAGTTTCTTATGGCACAAGAAGAAGGGCGACTATCCTCCGTGGACAATTTGGAAAGCCTCTTGAAGCTTGAGGGCGTGCAGGAAGTTGTGATCAAAGCACAGGTTGGACAGGCTGTTCAGCCGCCGAAAAGCTTTTCTGACCGTCTGGGATATATCATTGTTAGTGGAACGTCCTATGATGAGGTGACGGAACGGTTAGACCAGATCTCCGACATATTATCCACCAAGACATTGGTTATGGAACCGGGAGTGTGAATCGTGTGATTGAACTGAGAAGCGATACGTTTACATTGCCAACAGACAAGATGATGGAGTCTATCCAAGCAGTGGAGCTGGGTGACAATGTTTATGATGAGGACCCGATGACGCAACGATTAGAAGAAGAGGTTGCCCGAAAGCTGGGCAAAGAGGCAGCGATTTTAATGCCAAGCGGAACCATGGCCAACCTTGCATCGATACTGGCGCATTGTCCACGTGGATCAAAAGTGATTGTAGGTGATGAATCCGATATCTATATATATGAAGCCGCTGGCGCGTCTGTATGTGGTGGGATTATGTATGAACCGGTTCCGACGCAGTTGGATGGACGATTGGCAATATCCGATATGGAAAAGGCGTTTCCGATCGAGCCGGAAGATCCGCAGTTTGCCCTGCCTTCATTGATCTGTATCGAAAATACACACAATCGGATGGGTGGGCGCGTATTACCTCTTTCCTATCTGCAAGAGGTGCGGACGTTTGCTGAAATGAAGGGTGTGTCCGTACATATGGACGGGGCCCGTCTGTTTCACGCTTCGGTGGCATTGGGGATTGAGGCGTCAGAGATTGTAAGCTATGCCGATTCCGTTCAGTTTTGTTTGTCCAAAGGATTGTCAGCACCGATCGGTTCAATTGTTGCTGGAACAAAAGAATTTGTCCAAAAGGTTTATCGATTGCGTAAAATGCTTGGCGGGGGGATGCGGCAGACTGGGATTATTGCTGCACCGGGGTTGGTTGCTATCCAACATATGATTGATCGTTTAAACGATGATCATGCCAATGCATTGCGGTTAGCAAAAGGACTTTCAGAGATCCCAGGCATTGACATTCGTGTGGAAGATGTGGAGACCAATATTGTTTTTTTCCGAATCGATCATCCAAGGCATACGTGGCAAACATTTGTGCAAGCTGCCCGTGAACACGGTCTCCATATCGGGGAATTAGGGCATGGACGGATTCGGGCTGTGACGCATTCCGGTGTGCAGACGGCTGATATTGATCAGGCTTTGCTGATTATACGTAAGTTGATGTCCTGAAGAATGAGATCAAGTGATTAAAGTGAGGAATACGGGGTGGGGAAGATCAAGCTGTTTTGTTTACCTTATGCCGGTGGGTCAGCCACAATCTATCGCAAATGGAAGGATCATTTGCATCCCCAAATCGAGTGTGTGCCTATTGAGTTGGCGGGAAGAGGGCTGCGATTTTCTGAACCCTTGTATACTTCCTGGCATCAGGCGATTGAAGATCTGTTTGATCGGGTGAAGCCGTATCTGGATGGCTCTCCGGTAGCTCTTTTTGGATACAGTATGGGCAGTATGCTTGCATTTGAACTGGCGCATAAGGTAAAGGACTGGACAGGACGAGATCCTCAACACGTCTTTTTGGCGGCAAGATCGGCGCCGGATCGGCAAAGGAAAAGGAGGAGCATTCATCATTTACCGGACGCGGAGTTTTTGGATGAGGTGATGAAAATGGGGGGGACACCGGATGAAATCAAAAAACACAAGGATTTGTTACATTTGTTTCTTCCCATTTTACGAGCTGATTTCACAATCATTGAGACCTATGAATGTTTTCCGAAGGAAACAAAATTAAATTGCAACTTCACTGTTTTGGGTGGAGCGAAAGACAATATTCATAATGAAGATTTGATGGCATGGAATGCTTATACGGATGGTCATACATCCTTGTATCAACTTGATGGAGATCATTTCTTTATTCATCACAATATGGATCAGATGATCCATCTCATCCATCAAAAAATATTAAAAAGGAGGGCGTGAATGAATTTCGCTTTATTGTTTCCTGGGCAAGGAAGCCAGTATGCCGGTATGGGAAAAAGTCTCTGTCAGGATTTCGCTTCGGCTGATCTTGTGTTTGAAGAAGCAAGCGATATCCTGAAAATGGATATGAAAAAACGATGCTTCAATGATCCCCATGAATTGTCAAAAACTGTCCATGCACAACCTGCTATTTTAACGGTCAGTGTGGCCGCTTTTCGAGTGTTTATGCAGGAAGTGGCGCTTAAGCCGAAAGTTGCAGCAGGACATAGCTTAGGTGAATACTCTGCGCTTGTATGCAACGGAACATTATCGTTTTCTGATGCCTTAAGAATCGTCAAGCGGCGCGGGGAGTTGATGCAACAGGCAAAAGGGGTGATGATTTCTGTTTTTCATAACAATTTCAGATGGATGGAGCAAATCTGTGATGAGATGCTTCAGCAAGGATATTTGATTTCCATTGCCTGTTACAACACAAACAGACAGACCGTTATTTCCGGCGAAAGTCAAGCGATCACTTCCATCACCCGAAAGTTGGATGGTTGGAGGATCAAATACCGTTTTTTAAATGTTTCTGCCGCCTTTCACAGTCCGCTTATGCAACAGGCGGCCAATCAATTGGCGTTGGAATTTGAGGATTACCAATTTTGTCAATGGTCCTGGCCCGTGATCTCCAATGTGGATGCACTCCCTTATATCAAGAAGGATGAGATTAAAGGGGCACTGACATTACAGATGACGCATCCTGTTCGTTGGCTGGACACCATGGCGTATATCAAAGGGTTAGGGGTGGAGATGGCTGTTGAACTCGGCCCCAAAACCGTATTGCGTCATTTCATGAACGAGTTTGACAGTCAGATGGATGCGGTTGCCTTGGGTACAAGCACGGATCTAAACAAAGTGATATCGGTTATTTCTGAGCGGGATAAACAAACCTCTTCGGGTGACCCGTCCCCCCAACAGATGAATCTGTTCCTTGCAAAATGTTACACGGCAGCCATCAGTATGCCAAACCGAAATGAAGATGACATGGAATACCAGCGGAGTACCAGCGAGGTTTACAGGAAGCTTAAGCATTTGCAACAAGGGATGGATCATTCTTCACCCACACTTCAACATTTGCAACAGGCGGTGGATCTGTTGTGTACAGTATGGAAAGCCAAAAAAACTCCCGGTGAGGTTCAGCGAGAGCGTTTACAATCGCTATTTCAAGAGAGCGGAATGAAGGATCTATTGAGAAGTCAGAAAATCACAACCATTGAATAAATAGATGGAGGCTGTTTCCATGCAATCACCTTTAACATTGGTCGATGTGATCACGGCTTTAAAAGAAGAAGAAAATCGTGGCATCACCTTTATTTCCAGCGATAAGGAAGAAAAGTTTGTCTCCTATCAACAACTGTATAACCGTGCCCGGTCTATTTTGGGATATATGCAAAGTATGGGAATCAAAGCGGGGGACGAACTTATTCTTCAGATTCGAGACAATGACCTGTATTCGTTTACCGCAACGTTTTGGGGCTGTATTCTGGGTGGAATCATCGCGGTTCCGGTAACGGTAGGGAGTAACAATGAACAGCGCAAAAAGCTGTTTAAAATCTGGAAAACGTTGAACAACCCCTATGTGATGACCACTGATTCAGCGATTCAACGGTTGTTTCAACATACAAAAGATCCTCAGGATCTCCACTGTGTCCAACAAATGAACAAACGTTCCCTTTTGCTGGAGGATATAAACGGTGACCGGCAGAAAGGAACGGTTTACGATGCATCTCCGCAAGAACTTGCATTTATTCAGTTTTCTTCAGGGTCGACGGGATCTCCCAAAGGGGTCATGCTCACCCATGAAAATTTGATCACCAATACACGTGCTATAAAAAATCGACTTGAGATTCAGCCAAAAGATGCTTTCCTTTCCTGGATGCCATTAACCCATGATATGGGGATTATTACGTTTCATCTTACACCAGTGCTTGCAGGTGTACAACACTATTTGATGCCTACATCGCTGTTTATTCGGCGTCCATCGTTGTGGATGAAAAAAACAAATGATCATCGAGCAACGATCCTTGGTTCTCCCAATTTCGGCTATAAATATTTTCTCTCAAAACTTAAACCGAACGTTGCAAAGGGATGGGATCTGTCCCATGTCAAGGTGATCTTGAACGGAGCGGAGCCCATCTCCACGCAACTTTGCGACCAATTTTTAAACCGTTTGGGCCAGTATGGGTTAAAGCGAAATGTTATGCATATGGGATATGGTCTGGCTGAAGCTTCTGTGGCTGTATCCATTGGGAGATATGAATTTCGTCCCATTCATCTCCATCGCCATCAACTCAATGTCGGAGAGCCGATCCATGAAGTGGAAGAGGGAGACAGAGATTGTCTTACATTTGTTGATGAAGGTTTGCCCGTGGACGATTGTTCTTTTCGGATTTGTGACGATCATAACCGTCCGTTACCGGAACGGGTGATCGGTCAGATCCAGATCAAGGGGAAAAATGTGACACAGGGATATTACAATAATCCTGAAGCGACGAAAAAAGCGATTACCCAGGATGGCTGGGTACGGACGGGTGATTTGGGGTTCGTTCAAAACGGACGGTTGATTATTACCGGCAGAAGAAAAGAAATTATCTTTATCAATGGACAAAATGTTTATCCCCATGACATTGAAAGAATTGCTGAAGAAGTGCAAGGGGTTGAATTAGGGAAAGCAGCGGTTTGCGGAGTGCGTCATGCTGATACGCATGAGGAGAAGATTGTTGTTTTTGTCGTTTATAAAAATAAGCTGGAAACATTTGTTCATCTGGCTCAGGAGTTGCGCAAGCATATCAATGAACGAACGGGCTGGTTGATCAGCGATGTGATTCCCATTCGACAAATTCCAAAAACGACGAGTGGAAAAGTGCAACGTTTCAAATTGGCCTATGATTATGAGAATGGAGTCTATGATGATATTTCGAAAGAGTTGAAAAAATGGGTGTCACAAGAAGCGAATGATTCCGCTCTCTCAAAGAACCAGATAGAAAAACGGTTGTTGGAAATATTCAGGGAACATTTGCAGTCTGGAGAAATCAGCGTACAGGATCGTTTTTTTCAGATCGGTATCAGTTCGATGAAGTTGGTAGAAATTGCAGAACGCATTGATGAGGAGCTTGGGGTTCATCTTGAGGTTGCTGATTTTTTTGCCAATCCGACGATTTCCAAGCTTGCGGATTTCATCGGAACCAGTCGGCATGGTCAAGAGTCGCATTTGAACCGTCCAGCGAATAAGGCGCAAGATGGCAACACCCAACAAAGCGAAAAGGATATTGCCGTCATCGGTATTTCCCTGAAATTTCCCAAAGCAGATGATATAGACAGTTTTTGGAGAAACGTCGCAACCGGAAGGGATTGTATCGGTCCTCTGAATGAAACAAGAAGAAAGGATGCTGAAGCGTACCTGAATGGTTTGGGAAGAAAGGGGGAATTTGTGGAGGGTGGCTATCTGGATGAGATTGATACATTTGACTATCCTTTCTTTAAACTGACACCCAAAGAAGCAAGTCTGACAGATCCCAATCAACGACTGTTTTTACAAACTGCATGGAACGCAATTGAAAATGCTGGCTATGGTGGAGAGAAGTTGTCAGGGGATCAAGTAGGTGTTTATGTAGGCTTTTCTAAAAGCGGATATGAATATGATCGTTTATTGTCCGAAGTGACTCCGGAATCGTTGCCCCAGTATGCAGTGGGAAACCTTTCCTCCATTATTTCCAGTCGCATCAGTTATCTTCTGAATTTGAAGGGACCGGCCGTTACGGTTGATACCGCTTGTTCCTCCTCTCTGGTTGCGGTTCATATGGCATGCAAAAGCATGTTGAACGGCGATTGCAGGATGGCTCTTGCAGGTGGAGTCAATACCCTCCCTTTGCCTGTACGGGCGGGAATCGGAATGGAGTCGTCGGATAGCCGAGCACGAGCATTTGATGATCATGCTGACGGAACCGGATGGGGTGAGGGGGTGGCAGCCGTTCTGTTGAAACCCCTCAACCAAGCGATCCAGGATGGAGATTATATTCATGCGGTTATCAAGGGAAGCGCCATCAATCAAGACGGTACCACTGTTGGCATCACAGCGCCCAATCCCCAAGCACAGAGTGAATTGATGGTTCAGGCGTGGGAGGATGCTGATATTCATCCGGAAACCATCACCTATATGGAAACGCATGGAACGGGAACACCATTGGGAGACCCTGTGGAAATTGATGGGATTCAACGGGCATTTCGCACGTATACGTCCAAAAAACAATACTGTGCGATTGGCTCTGTCAAAGCCAACATTGGACATTTATACGAGGCGGCTGGAATTGCCGGATTGATTAAAGCAGTTTTGTGCTTACAACATCAAAAGATTCCCCAAATGACCCATTTTGAGAAACCGAACCGGAACATTCACTTTGAACAATCTCCGGTCTATGTCCCGACACAATTGACAGAATGGACAACGGACGGTGTGCCCCGAAGGTGCGGTGTCAGTTCATTCGGTTTCAGCGGGACAAACTGTCATATTGTGTTGGAAGAGTTTACAGAGAACGGTGAGGAGCATACCCAACCCTCTTCTGACGATTTAAACCTGTTTACCCTGTCCGGCAAAACCCGCGGTGCCTTAAAGAAGCTGGCACAGCGGTATGCAGACTTTGTGGTGAGGAAACCGAATGTATCTGTAAATGATCTGTGCTATACAACCAATACGGGTAGAGCGCACCATCATCATCGACTGGCCATGATCGTAAAAAATCGAAACGAACTGAAAGAAAGACTGGCAGCATTTATCGAGAACGATGCTTCATATGACAACGTATTCAGCGGTGTGTGTTCACCCGATGGAAATATGGAGCAGACCGAAGCTGCTCAGACGCTCCAGATGAAATGGTTGGAAAAGAAAAAAATCACAGAAAATGACTTGTCTGCTTTGTGCCAGTTCTATATCAAAGGGGCCAACATCGATTGGGAACAGTTTTATGTTCATAAAACACCGCGAAAAAAATGCCCATTACCGGATTATCCATTTGAAAAATTGCGTTGTTGGGTAGATTTTCCCACCGATCAAACAGATAAAAATGTTGAGGAAACGGAACATAAGAGGAGGACAAACTTGGGAGAGAAAGAGGTATATTCGATTTCACCGGATATTCATTCATCCGTAAAAAGCATCATTCAACATGCGACAGGTCTAAAATCGGATGAAATAGGGACCTCGACTCATTTCCTGGAGCTGGGAATGGATTCCATTATGCTGAATCAGGTGAGGCAGGAGATTTTGAATGCTTTTCATATAGATATTCCTGTCAACCGGTTTTTTGAATCGATCACCGATTTGCATAAATTGGTTCGCTTTATTGAAGAAAAAGTCCCTACCCAGGCGCTGAAAAAGATGCCTTCAGATACAGATACCCCCATGGAGCATACGGAACAGCCGGCACAGAAGCTGGATGACTCAATGGAAACAAAAATTTATGGTGACCGGTCATCGGTTGAACACATTATGGAGAATCAACTGCAGTTGCTGAATCAGCAGCAACAAAATATGAATCAGATCTTCAGTCAACAATTGGAAGTGCTCAAAGGGCTGCAAACAGAAAGAGAAGTTGCCGCTGCCACTTCGCTTCAGGAGTTGCCCAAGCCGGTTCAACAAGAGGGACGAGTCAAAACGTCTTCCAAGCAAGTTACATCTTCGTCCAACCGGACCCGTCCCAACGATCCATCCAATCCCTTTACTCCCTATCAACCCATTGTGGTTGGAGAAGAGGGAAATTTTACGGAAAAGCAAAAGGTGTTTTTGCATCGTTTTATTGAGAAGTATGTCAAACGGACGCAAGGCTCCAAAACCTTTATCCAGGATAACCGGTTTGTCCATGCAAATAACCGAAATGCAGCCGGGTATCGTTCCTACTGGAAGGAAATCATATACCCCATTGTTACGGAACGGGGTTTTGGTCCCTATATGTGGGATGTGGATGGAAACAAATATATTGATCTGACAATGGGATTTGGTGTCAATCTGTTCGGTCATAATCCAGAATGGATAACAGATAAATTACACAAACAGATCCATTCCAATACGCCGCCTTTGGGTCCAATGTCCAATACTGCAAGTAAAGTGGCTGAATTGATCAGTGAGCTCACAGGGGTTGAACGCGTTGCGTTTTATAACTCCGGTACCGAAGCCGTGATGGTTGCGCTTCGTTTGGCCAGAGCGGTCACGGGACGCTCCAAAATTGCTTTGTTTGCCGGCTCCTATCATGGAACGTTTGATGGGGTGCTTGCCGTTTCAGATCCCAACTCGGAAAATGCACAAGCCCAACCGATGGCTCCAGGAGTTCCTTCCAGCATGATGGAGGACGTGATCGTTCTAAACTATAACCATCCACATTCCTTGGAACTGCTTCAAAAGCATGCGGATGAACTGGCCGCCGTTCTTGTTGAACCCGTCCAAAGCCGCAGGCCTGACTTGCAACCGGAAAACTTTTTGAAGCAAGTCAGGGAAATCACCCAACAATCCGGTACCGCTCTGATCTTCGATGAGATTATTACAGGGTTTCGCATTCACCTTCGAGGTGCTCAGGCCTGGTATGGGATTGAGGCAGATTTGGTGACCTATGGAAAAGTGATCGGTGGAGGCATGCCAATCGGGGTGGTTGCAGGAAAATCTAAATTTATGGATGCTGTGGACGGAGGCATGTGGCAGTTTGGAGATGCATCTGAGCCCTCCAATGTAAGGAAGAAAACGTTTGTTGGGGGAACATTCTGTACCCATCCACTGGCAATGACGGCAGCGATGCAAGTGCTTCAGCATCTGAAATCAAAGGGAGTAGGTCTTCAATCAGAATTAAATCATCGAACGGCCAAAATGGTAGCAACACTTAACACATTCTTCAAAGAAAACAATGTACCCATGCAAGTGGTTCATTGCGGTTCATTGTTCCGATTTGTTTCCTTTGGAGATATTGAACTGTTTTTCTATCTCTTGATTCATAAAGGGATCTATATCTGGGAGGGACGCAACTGCTTTTTGTCAACGGCTCACTCCGATGAGGATATTGACCGGATCATTCAGGCGGTGAAAGAAAGTATCCATGAATTGAGAGAAGGTGGATTTCTGCCGGAACCGCCACAGCCACCGGATGGAGATGGAGATGGCAGAAGCGATGATACACCCAGCACTCCTGTAACCCTACCGTTAACAGAGGAACAGAAACAGATCTGGTTTGCTTCAAAGGCGCGGAACGACCAGTCAGTAGCATTTAATGAAACGGTGGCGCTTCGGTTGAATGGGGCATTCCAACGGAATGCATTCAATGATGCCGTAAAAACTCTTGTAAAACGCCACGAAACCTTGCGAACGGTGATCCATCCCAATGGCGAAGAGCAACATATTTTACCGGATGTTCCCGTCACCATTCCGATTGTGGATTTTTCCGATGATCCAGAGGATCAACGGGAGCAACACATGGAGGAGTGGTTTGAAAAGCAAGGCCGAATCCCGTTTGATCTGTCGTCCAATCATCCGTTGTTCCGGATTCATGTTTTAAAATCGGATCCATCTTCATATATCCTGGTGTTTACTTTCCACCATATTATGATGGATGGATGGTCGATCGATCTGTTTATCCGCGAATTGGCGACGCTTTATACCTCAATTTGTCAAGGAAAACCAACGGAGAGTTTGCCCGCTCCAACACAGTTTCAGGATTTTATGGATTGGCAGCAGCGACAATTGATGAATCATACAAACAAAGAGGCTGCTGCATTTTGGAATCAAGTGTTTGCTTCCCCCATTCCCGCGATGGACCTTCCATCCGAGCATGGAGGGATGATGAAACCATCCTTTCGGGGGGAAAGAGTCAGCATTCAAATCGATCGTTCACTGACACAGAAATTGCGAGCGCTGAGCATTCGGTCAGGAAACAGCCTATTTGTCACACTTCTTGCAGCCTATCAAGTGTTTATACATCGTTTGACCGGAAACCAATCGATTGTGGTGGGGGTTCCAATCGCCGGACAGGCCCAGATGGAACAGCCTGTTCTGATGGGCAATTGTACACACTTGCTGCCCGTTTGCACCCAGATCGGGGAGCAAGAATCCTTCTTCAACTATCTTGCTCAGGTAAAGCAATTGATGATGGATCTCGAAAACTATCAGCATATTCCATTGTCTTTGATAACAGAGAATCTAAATGAACCTGCCATTCCAAGGATGAATGTTCTGTTTAATATGGACAGGCCCATGAAAGAGCTTGATTTTGCTGGCTTTAAGGCCAAATGGATGTCCATTCCCATTCAGTATTCAAAATATGATATGTTCCTGAATGCCATGGATGTAAATGGGGAGATTTGGTTTGATTTTGATATCAATACGGACTGGGTGAGCCCTGAAACATTCCGGCAGTGGGCTAAGTATTTTCATCATCTTTTGAAAACCTTGGCCAACAGTGATAATCCCGATTTTTCAGAGCTATCTTTACTTGCCGATCCAGATCTTGAACAAGCGTTTGTGGGCTACCGGGACACCCATACTGCGGTTTATTTGTTAGATTCCTATATGCAACCGGCTCCTGTCGGTGTGATGGGTGAGTATGTTGTTCGGGATGGAAAAACGTTCTCTTCAACCGGAATGCTGGCCCTTCAAAATGCGGATGGTCGAATAACAGAATTTGGATCGGTAAAACGCCGAAAGCGGGTTCAAGGTCACGATGTATATCTGGATTTGCTTGAACAATCGATTGTAGCCATGCCATCCATCACGTCGTGCTTCGTTAGGGCACAAACGGACGAGGATGGTAAAAATGCTATGCTTACAGCTTATGTGACAACGGATGAGAACAATGTGGATACAGCACAGCTGCGAAAACAACTGTTGCAAAAAATGCCGGATTATTGGGTGCCAAAACAGTTGGTTGTCGTTGATGTGATTCCGCGGACACCAGAAGGAGATATTGATATGAACCGGTTGCCAACACCGGAAGAAGCGGCGGATGGCGAGTCGGATTTAAAAGATATGGGCAGTGAAACAGAAGAAACAATTCGAGAGATATGGAAGAACGTACTGGGGATCTCAACGGTCCGTCTGGATGATCATTTCTTTGATTTGGGCGGAAACTCTTTGCAAGCGACCATGATGTTTTCCAGAATACAGAAGGAGTTTAAAAAGCAACTTTCCCTTAGTGAGCTGTTTCAGACGCCAACCGTTTCTGAGTTGGCCAAACGATTGGATGAAATGGATGAAAAAGACTGCCGACCGATTCAGTCATTGCAAGAAACGAAGGTCAACGCGATTGAACCGGGAGTTTATGAGCTTTCCCATGGACAGAAACGCATATGGTTTCGGGAACAGTTTACCCGTCACACTGTTGGGGATTTGTACATTTACGAGATGGATGGAGAAGTGGATGCGAAAGCGATGCAACGAGCATTGCACGTCCTGATTGACCGACATGGGATTATGCGTACCACATTGATTGAACGTGAAGGGAAACCGTATCAAAAGGTGCAACCGTCATTGGACGTACCGTGTCAATATGAGGATCTGTCACAACAATCGGAGGTAGAACGCTCCAAACGATTGGCCCAAGCGGTTGCAGAAGAGAGTCACAAGTTGTTTGATTTAACACGGGAATCGTTTTACAGGATGACGCTTTTTCGGTTGACCCCGCATAAGCATTTGCTTTTGTTGTGTGTACATCACATTGGACATGATGGTTGGTCCCATCAGGTATTCATGAAAGATCTGTTTAAAATGTACCGAGCGATTGTTCAGGGAGAAGATCCATCACAGTTGCCATTGCCACTGCAATATGTAGATTTTGTCCGTTGGCAACATGAACGACTCAACGACGGTTCTTTGGAGTTACAGCGAACGTATTGGTTGGACAAGCTGAAAGACGTGGTGGAAGTACCATATGTTCCACATGATACAGATATTCCACCGGAAGAACAGAACCCTTCGGATGTTCGGGTACGCTCACTGAAAACGGAGTTGGTTCAGTCCCTTCGTCAGTTAACGTCTGAGGTGGGTGGGACAAGCTATATGACCGTTCTTGCAGCGTTGAAAATCTGGCTGGGAAGACTGACCAACCAGACTATGATTACGATTGGGTCGACACTCTCCGGACGAACACACTCCGATTTGGAAAAAATTCTTGGCGTTTGTATTAATCCGGTGGCGATGCGTACGGATTTGTCGGGCAATCCGACACTTTTGCAGATCTTGAAGCGTGTTCAGAAGACAGCGATTGGTGCTTATGAGAACCAGGATTATCCCTTTGACCTGATTGTTCAAGATCAGCGAACACGACACGGTGGGGATCCCACCTTCTATACCATCAGTTTCATCGGTCAGAATGCGCATACGGAAAAGCTGGAGTATGACGGGGTTACACTTCGCCTATGTCCGCCAGAGAGTCTCCTACAGGAAGAGAAAATGGAAAGCATTGCAAACGACAGGTTTAACGATGATGAAAAGGTTACGTTTGATCTGATGCTATATCTCTTTGAAGACCCAAACAGCCTGTTGCTGGAAGCGCGCTACAATCCGAGCAAATTTCGACCGGAGACGGTGGACAGTTTTCTGGAACAGATGGAGCATGTACTTACCCAAATGGCTGAACATCCAGAGCTTCGTCTGTCACAAGTGGAGCTATCAAAAGAAGAAGAAGATTTGGATGAATTATTTGATTAACAGATTACAATCGTGGATCTGAGTCTGATTTGGAGAACAACCTATCGCATGCGTCACGTTTTCATCGAATCAGCAGATGATTGAATGTTTAGAAAGGGTGATGGATTTGAATTATCTGTCCAAAGAAAATGTACAGGGGATAGTGGAACTTTCTCTGATACAAAAAGAGATGTTAGATGGCAATACCTTTACACAGGTTGTCTACACCCTGAGGGATCGTCTTCATCGGGATTGTCTGCGCGAGGCATGGGAGGAGACAGTGGCGGAGCATCCGTCGTTGCGATCCGTGTTTCGTACACTTAAGAACCGAATAGTGCAGGTGTTGCTCAAACAACGGCCGATTGCCATGGAATGGCAGGATCTGTGTGGTTTGAAGGAGGAGGAAAAACAGGCCCGATTTCAATCGCTTGCCAACCGTCATCGCGAACCGATCAAATTCGATCAGGGACCGTTGATCCGTTTGGCCGTGTGCCGATGGGACGATGAGCGGATGCTGCTTCTGTGGACCCATCATCCCTTGTGTATGGATGACAACAGTCGTGACATGATTGTCAACGAGTGGTTGGCGCGTGCAAAAGGGATGGAGCAAACCATCCCGCAGCGCAGGTTGTATCAGGATTACCTGAAATGGGAAGCAGGACAGGATGGGATGCCGGCCAAGCAATATTGGACAGAGAAACTGGCCGACTGGGAACCGGCTCCGATGCTGGAGACAATGAACCAGGCGCTGGAAAACGGCACAAACCTTCGTTGTCGTACTCTACTGTCAAAAGGACTTTCTCGTCAGTTGGAAGAGGTTGCGAAGCAGTACAATGTTTCTTCCGAAGCAGTGACACTTGCATCATGGTTTCTGTTGCTCAATGTGTACAGCGGGGAAGAGAGCGTTTCTTGTGGTGCAACCGTGCCAGGGCGTCCAGATTCGTGTGAAGGGGCAGAGCTGATCATTGGTCCGTTATCCCATGCCTTGCCGATGCGGACGGTTCTTGCCGCTGATCAACGTGTGGATGAATTGCTGCTCTCCACACAGCAACAATGGGAAAACTTGAACACCTTTGGTTATATCCCAAATGAGACCGTGCGCAAGTATGGCGGTTTCAGAGAAGACACCGACCTGTTTGACAGTTTGGTGACCGTACGGCACAAGGCTGAAGGTGACTCCGGCAATCCCCAGCTCCTCTGCCGTGCGGGGCAAGAACAGGTTGAAGTGATTGTATCGATTGGATCACAGTGGGAAATTGAATGCTTTCAGCCTGGCAATGGATCTTTACAATCTTTGGAACGTTTACAACAGCATTTTATCAGAATGCTGACCAATATCGCCGAACATCCGAGTGCACAACTTCGTGAACTAATTCTGTTGTCCAATGAGGAACGCCAGTTGATTCAGGAGCAGATTAACCAAACCAAACTGGCCGTACCCTCCCTCAACCGTATAGCTCATCAGGTGATTGAGGATCAGGTGGAAAAACGACCACATGCCATTGCAGCGGTGTGCGGTATGGAGTCTGTCACTTATGCGGAGTTAAACCAGCGCGCCAACCAATTGGCGCACTGGCTTCGTGAACAAGGGTTTGGGCGTGATGATCTGGCCGCTCTGTTGGCTGAACGAAGTATTGAGATGCTGGTTGGGATTCTTGGCATATTGAAAGCAGGTGGGGCTTATGTACCATTGGATTCTGCACATCCTGACAGTCGACTGTTGACTATCCTGGAAAACAGTGGTGCCAAGATGATTCTGACGGAATCCCGTTGGCAATCCCGAAGCCTAGAGTTGAGTTCGGCACTTTTGCAAGCACCTGTTGTTTTTTCTCTCAATAAGGGAGATGGTCGGTGTGCAGATATAGACGGGCTGACTTCCTACCCTGCACAAAATCCGGAGTTGGTGAATCAACAGGGAGATCTGGCCAATGTGTTCTTTACCTCCGGTTCTACGGGGCAGCCGAAGGGGGCGATGGTGGAGCATGTAGGGATGCTTAATCACCTATATGCCAAAATTCATCTCTTGGGGTTAAACGAGAACAGTGTGGTTGCCCAGAACGCATCCCATTGCTTTGATATTTCTGTCTGGCAGTTTCTGGCGCCCTTGATGACTGGTGGGCGGGTTGTGATCTATGGCAATGATACGGCGACCGATCCGCGGGCACTATTTCGTTCTGTGCAACGGGATGGTGTGACCGTCTTGGAAATGGTGCCTGCCATGATTGAAATGCTTCTGCATGAAGCAGGTGATTATGAACCAAAGCAACGCCTTCTTCCTCAGCTTCAATATATGATTTCCACAGGAGAGGGGTTGCCAGTTTCCCTTTGTCGCAAGTGGCTTAAAGCGTATCCGAACGTAAAGGTTGTCAATACGTATGGAGCAACCGAATGTTCAGATGATACGGTCCATGAAGTGATAAGTGGTTCGTATCCGCATGATGATCATTCCCATGTTGCTCTCGGAACATCGATTCCCAACATGCAACATTATCTGCTTGATCCTTGGCAACGGCCGGTGCCGGTTGGCTGTGTCGGAGAAGTTTATATTACGGGGATCGGAGTGGGACGTGGCTATTTGAACGATCCGGAACGCACGGCTGAAGCCTACCTGAAAAATCCATTTTCGGATGGATTGGGCGAGCGAATGTATAAAACGGGAGATTTGGCCCGGATAACGCCTGATGGTCGGATGGTATTTATCTCACGTGCTGATTTTCAAGTGAAAGTTCGGGGATATCGTATTGAACTGGGTGAAATCGAGTCCGTTTTATTGCGTCATCAAGCGGTCAGACAATGTCTGACACTTGTCCGGCCAGATCAAGGTGGCAACAATCGCATCTTGGCCTATATGGTGTTAAATGAATCCGTGGAAGAACACAAATTGCGCGAATACCTGGAGACACATTTGCCAGAGTATATGGTGCCGGAACACCTGATGATTCTGGAATCGATGCCTTTGAACCGCAATGGAAAGGTTGATCGCAAGGCTTTGCCGGACCCTGATGCCTCCGGACGGTCCACCACGGTTTACATACCTCCGCGTGACGATTGGGAAAAGGCACTGGTGAAGATCTGGCAAGACGTTTTGGAGGTTGACAAGATTGGTATCGACGATAATTTCTTTGATCTGGGAGGGCATTCGCTTAAAACAATTCAGATCCGTTCTCGAATCAAAGAGCTGCTTGGGGTAGAGATGGTGTTAAAAGATTTGTTTGACAACCAAACCATTCGGGAGCTGGCACCGGTGCTAAAAGCCTCACAGACTGATCAGGATGATATGGAAAAAAACTTGATTCCACAAATAGAGAAAGCCGCGTTTTATCCCATGTCCCATGCCCAGCGCCGTCTGTTTTTACTAAATCGGCTCGAACCGGAAAATCGATCCTATAATATGCCGGTTGCCATTCAATTGAAAGGTGTCTTGGATGTGGAAGCGGTTCAGGAAGCATTCCGACTGTTGTTGGACAGACATGAGGGACTGCGCACCACATTTACGGTCTATGACGGGCAACCTGTCCAACGGGTGGAGGATGCGATTTCCTGGGAATGTCCGTATGAGGATCTGTCAAACAAAGACGAAAATGCACAGCAACAATGGATGAAAGCTGTGGAACGAGAGGAGGCGGAGAGAGATTTTGATCTGGAGAGAGGACCGCTTTTCCGTGCGCGTCTATTTAAACTGGCCGAGGAGTGCCATGTGTTGTGGATGAATATGCACCATATCATTGGGGATTTCTGGTCATGGCAGGTGCTGATCCGGGATTTTGCCACTCTGTATGATGCATTGCACGAAGGAAAGACACCTTCCTTACCACCTTTGACGATACAGTACAAAGACTATGCCAGCTGGCAAAATGATCGTCTGAAGCGTGGGATGCTGGCGGAAGCGGAGTCTTATTGGCTGGAGCAGTTTAGCGGTGACCTTCCCGTTCTGGATCTGCCCACGGATCACCCGCGTCCATCGATGCAGACATTTTCTGCTTCGGAGGTAACGTTCACACTGGCACCGGAGCGCTTGGAGCGGATGAAGATGCTGGCCCAGGAGCAGGGGGCAACCTTGTTTATTACGCTCTTGTCTGCTGTTGGAGCATTTCTATCAAAAATGAGCGGGCAAAAGGATCTTGTCATCGGTACGCCGGAAGCTGGACGGGGTCAAGTGGAGCTGGAGAATCTGATTGGATTTTTTGTCAATACCTTGCCATTGCGCCTGGATGTCCACTCTGAACAAACGTTTAGGGAATGGTTGCAACATTGTAAACAGGTTGCGCTGGATGGATATACTCACCATGAATACCCCTTTGACCAATTGGTGGAAAAGCTGAAACCGGAGCGTGATTTAAGTCGATCCCCCATTTTTTCCGTGATGTTTCAGTTGGACCAACGCTCAGTTGAGGTTTCATCCAATCGATTGGACCTCCATTTGTTACCGATCGAAACCCGTATGATCCAATTTGATCTGAACATCGTCTGTGCCGAAACAGAATCGGGACTTGATATCCGGTTCCAATTCCGCACAGATCTGTTTCAGGAAGAAACCATGAACCGTTGGCTGGAGCAGTTTGTTGTGATGATGGATGCAATTTTAGAGAATCCCATGAAAAAAATTGTGGAGCTGCCTTTGTTGACGGATCAGCAACGCCATCAATTATTAGCGGAGTGGAATGAGACCAAAGTAGATGCTCCAGAAACGCTTATACATGAACGGTTTGCGGCGATCGCACAACAAAAGCCTGACCATATCGCAGTGGAATCGGATGGTGCGACCTTCACCTATCAAGAGTTGGATGAACGTTCTGAGCGTTTGGCGCACTTTCTGCGCAGCCAGGGTGTTGGACCGGATGTGCGGGTGGGGATCTGTATGGAGCGCTCCGTGGAAATGCTGGTTGGACTGTTCGGGATCTTAAAGGCGGGCGGGGCATATGTACCCATCGACCCTGCCCATCCACAGGAACGGCTGACATTTTTGCTCGCCGACTCAGCAGTATCCCTGTTGCTGACACAGGAACGGCTGCTTGCCCGGTTCTCGCAGGTTAACGGACAGGTGGTCTGTCTGGATCGCGATGCGTCCCGGATCGCCTCCACGGTGGATGGTCCACCACCAAGCCGTGTTGGCGCCGACAATCTGGCCTATATGATCTATACCTCAGGCTCCACGGGAACCCCCAAGGGAGTATTGATTCCGCACCGCGGTTTGAGCAACTATCTCACATGGGCGTTGGATGCTTATGAGGTGGAGAAAGGCATTGGATCGATTGTATCCACCTCACTGGCCTTTGATGCGACCATCACCAGTCTGTTTCTCCCCCTGTTAGCCGGCGGTCGGGTGATTCTGCTTCGGGAAGGGGAAGAGGTGGAACAACTGAGTCAGGAATTGCGGAAGCGCCGAAATGTAAGCCTGTTAAAGATTACACCGACACATTTGCAACTTCTCTCCCAACAGCTTTCTCCGGAGGAATTGTCCGGTCGTGTGCGTACCGTCGTCATCGGTGGAGAAGCCCTCTTGGGTGAACATATTGCTTTCTGGAAGCAGGCGGCTCCGGAAACCCGATTGATCAACGAGTATGGTCCCACGGAGACGGTGGTGGGTTGCGCAGTGTATGAAGCTGTCGAGGCGACAGACCGACCGGTGCCCATCGGACGGCCCATCGCCAATATGCAATTATATGTCCTGGATGAATTCATGCAACCTGTTCCGATCGGGGTGCAGGGAGAGTTGTATATCGGTGGGATTGCACTGGCGGATGGTTACCATAACCGTCCAGAGTTGACGGCTGAGCGATTTGTGCCCCATCCTTTTTCCAATCAGCCGGGTGACCGATTATATAAAACAGGGGATATGGTTCGCTATCTTTCAGACGGCAACCTGGAGTACATGGGTCGGGTGGATGATCAGGTCAAAGTGCGAGGCTACCGCATTGAACCCGGTGAAATTGAGGCGGTTTTACTTCAGCATTCCCGTGTTGCAGAGGCAACGGTGATTTTACGTGAAGATACCCCCGGTGATCAACGTTTGGTTGCGTATGTGACCGTTTCGGAGGGAAATGAATGGAATGCCCGCGATGTGCAACAGCACCTTGCAAAACGGTTGCCATCCTATATGGTACCTTCTGCGACAGTGGTGTTGGATGAACTGCCACTGAATGTAAACGGCAAAGTGGATCACAGACAACTTCCTTCCCCGGATCATGCGACACTTCATGATACCTATGCCCCTCCGCGGGATATGAATGAGCTGGGCATGGTACAGATCTGGGAGGACCTCTTGCATATCAAACCGATCGGTATTTACGACAATTTCTTTGCCATCGGAGGGAACTCGCTGAAGGCATTGCAACTGTTAAACGGGATTCGGGAGCAATTCGGTGTGGAAATACCGATGACCACGTTATTTCAGAAACCGACCATCGCTGAGTTGTGTGTGTATCTGAAAGGCCAAACGGAGATGAACAGCGATTCATGTTTGATCCAGCTTCAACAGGGGAATGGCAGCCATCCACCTTTGATATGCATCCATCCTCAGGGTGGGGGCGTATTGCCCTATGTTCATCTGGTTCAGGCACTTGGACCCCAGGAAGCGGTGTATGGCTTGCAAGCGGTTGGCTATGAGTCAGATGCTCAACCGTTGACGTCGATTGAAGCGATGGCTGAACGGTATCTGGAGGAAATTCGTCGTGTGGTGCCAAAGGGTCCGTACCGTCTGTTGGGTTGGTCCTTTGGCGGTACCGTTGCGTACGAGATGGCGAGAAAGCTGGAGAATGCAGGGGAACAGGTGGATTTCATCGGACTGTTGGATGTGCACCCGTTGGATCGCCCCGGAGAGGTGTCGGAGGAATTTACTGAACAGGATGCGATGACTTATTTTGCAACATTGTTTGATCTGCATTCGGATCAATTTGCAGGAATGGACCGGGAAGAGGGACTGGTTTTGCTTTTGGAGCATGCTAAAGAGCGTGGCGACTTACCACCAGGTATGACAATCGATTCGATGCAACGAAAGGTTGATGTCTTAATCGCATGTGGACAAGCGGCGACAAATTATCAATACCGTGGACCCATTGGTTCGGATCTTTATCTGTTTCGCGTAAACAATGTGTCCAATCACGGTCATGAACTGGTTCGACCAGAAGAGTGGACACCTCGGACCACCGGGGAGGTTCATGTGTTTCACGTACCGGGCGATCATATGACGATGGGAGAACCGCCAAATGTGGAGGAATTGGCCCAGAGGATGAAAAGTGTTTTGAGCTGGGAGAAAGCCTCTCCACTGTCGGGAGGTGAAGGGTGATGCAGAAGCAATTGAGATCAGGAGATACAACAGAGCGTGGAAGAATGGGAACGGGTACGGCAAATGGAACGTTTGGGGAATTGTTACAGGGTGTTCATGCGGATAATGATCTTGATTTTCTGGTTACATTCCCCATCGACCAAGGTTCAAGAGTCACCCTCCGTCCCGATTCATCCAATGTATTGAAAGTGGTGCCTTGCTTTAAACAAAAGTCTGTTCAGTTAGCTGCGTGTTTACTGGAGCATTTTGACCTTCCAAGCGGTGGAACACTGACGATTGAGAGTGATTTACCCGTTGGAAAAGGATTGGCGAGTTCCTCTGCAGATCTTTTGGCAACAGCACGGGCCATCGAATCATGTTATGAGATCAAGATTCCGGTTTCTTTCCTGCAGTCGTTAATGGCAAAAATTGAGCCGACCGACGGAGTGATGTATCCGGAGGTCGTCTCCTTCTATCACCGTAAAGTGGAGCTTCATCAAATATTTGGGTTTATTCCGCGTCTGACCGTTGTCGCGATCGACGAGGGTGGAGAAGTGGATACCATTGAATATAACAATTGTCGAATTCCCTATACATCAGCGGAAAAGTTGGAATATATCCGCCTCTTGGAATGTTTGAAACAAGCCGTTCAAATGAAGGATGTTCAAACGATTGGACAGGTGGCAACCCGAAGCACCATGATGAATCAATCGAGAAACAAGAAGCATTCGTTGCAATATCTATTGGAGCTTTCCCGTGAGCATGATGCACTGGGTGTTGTCAATGCACACAGTGGTACGTTCATCGGTTTGTTACTCTGTCAGGAAGATCAACGATATCGGCAAAAGTTGTCGAAGTTAAAGGAAAAATTGCAACAATCCTATTTGAACGTGTATGTGTACCATTCGCTATCTAACGAATGGAAGTGAAGGCGGCAATTTTATGATGTTTTTTCACATGTTTTGCAATGATACTCGCTTTTAAGGGTGGTTTTATCAATGACCAGCATGGTTCAACAACCTCCACAGATTGAATTACCTATCGATCAAAAAAGATCGGGAATTCACTCGTTTATGCCTGGAAATCATTCCGTATCCATTACAGGTTCTGTATGGGAAGCGTTATCTCAATATTCCCGTCGAGCGGGCGTTTCACAGAGTACCGTTTTGTTGGCAGCCTATTTCCTATTCATCCACCGCTATTCTTCACAAAACAGACTGGCAGTAGGCCTTGTGGAGGAGGGCCGATTGCAATCCGTTCCGTTTGATTGCACAGGGGATGTTTCATTCGGACAAATGCTCCGACAACTGGTTGAAAAAAAGAAGGGTGACGAGGGATTGCAGGAAAACCCGTCCACCCAGGTACTTTTTTATGGCGGAAACGATTCAGACCGTTTGGATATGAGTCAGTGGACAGGATATGATCTGTTTTTGGTATGTTCCTTTGCAGAGCAAAAGACGGATGCAACCTTTTTCTACAATGCCCAGCGGTTTGATCATTCCACGATTCAACGCATGTTGACCAATTTTTCTGTCTTACTGGAAGCGATCGTATCCAATCCCGATCAGGCGGTCAAAGATCTTCCATTCTTAAGTAAAGAAGAACGGCGGACGTTGCTGGTGGAATGGAATCAAACCGACCGTTCCTATCCCGCAGATTCCTGTCTGCATCATTTGTTTGAGAAGACAGCGCTTCATCATCCTGACCGGATTGCCGTGGAATTTGGGGAGGAACACATGACATACCGCCGACTGGACGAGCGCTCCAATCAATGGGCCCATTATCTCCGTAAGCAGGGTGTGGAATCGGGAGTGAAGGTTGCTGTCTGTATGGAACGCTCTCCCGATATGGTCGTGGCTCTTCTTGGAATTTTGAAGGCAGGCGGGACTTATGTCCCGCTTGACCCAATCTTTCCGGAACATCGTCTGGCCTATATGCTGGAAGACTCCTGTAGCGAGGTGGTGGTGACAGATCAGTCGTCCATGCCTTTATGGGCACAATCGGATGTTCAGATCATTCACTTAAATGATATTGGCAGGAAACTCGCTTCGGAGTCTTGCCAAGCAACACCGGAACTCCAAGCATCGAGTGAACAGACGGCCTATGTGATCTATACATCCGGATCAACCGGCAAACCCAAGGGGGTTCAGGTCTCACATCGATCGTTGATCAATTTTCTGACCAGCATGTCGAAAGAGCCGGGCATCCGTAAGGAAGACCGTCTGCTTTCAGTGACGACGTTGTCCTTTGATATTTGCGCATTGGAACTCTTTTTGCCATGGATGGCGGGGGCTACTACTGTACTGGTTAGTCGCGATGTAGCAATGGATGGGAAGCGTCTGGCTGAGGCGATCCAGAAGAGCAGCGCAACGGTGATGCAAGCCACTCCAGCAACATGGCGTTTATTACTCGCTGCAGGATGGAAGGGAAGCCCGCAGTTGAAGATTCTTTGCGGGGGAGAAGCGTGGACGCGCGAGTTGGCCCAGGAATTGCAAGCTCGCAGTGCAGAGCTGTGGAATATGTACGGGCCGACTGAGACTACGGTCTGGTCAACGGTACACCATGTAACGGAAGATGTTCGGATGGGGCGACCGATTGGAAATACCCAGTTGTATGTGTTGGACAAAGCGATGCAGCCAGTGCCGATCGGTGTACCGGGTGAATTGTATATCGGTGGTGAGGGGGTGGCACAAGGCTACTTGAATCGCCCGGATTTGACCGCAGAGCGCTTTCTTCCCAACCCCTTTTCAGGGAAGGGGAGGATGTATCGGACCGGTGATTTGGTACGCTATTTGTCCGACGGAACGGTGGAATATTTGGGACGTATTGACCATCAGGTGAAGGTGCGTGGTTACCGCATTGAACTGCCGGAAATTGAAACGGTGTTGCAACGACATCCAGCGGTCCATCAAGCGGTGGTGATTGCCCATGGCGATGAAACGGGTGAGAAGCGGTTGATCGCCTATCTTGAAGGTAAAGCACTGCCTGCGGACAGAATGATACGTGATTATTGCCTCACACAATTGCCGGAGTATATGGTGCCATCTGCTTATATCGAAATGGAATCGCTGCCGTTGACACCCAACGGAAAAGTGGATCGCCGTGCCTTGCCTGCCCCCAGTTCGTCTCATATAAATCGAAATGTTGCTGTTTCGCCACCGAGAACTACCGAAGAAGAGAAGTTAGTTGCTATTTTTAGTGAATTGCTGGGTGTGCAACCGATTGGAGTCGATGAGAGTTTCTTTGATCTTGGCGGCCATTCGTTGCTTGTCTCCCAGTTGATTTCCCGAATCGATGATCTGTTTCAGGTCCGGTTATCGATGCATCAGGTGTTTGAGAAGAAATCTGCGGAAAAACTGGCTGAGCGGATTGAAGATGAACGGTGTGAAAAAAAAGAGAGAGAAGCACTTTCGCTGCATCCGATTCCACGAAACCGGGCGTTGCGCATGTCATTCGCCCAGCAGCGGATGTGGTTCCTGCATTGTTTGGACCCGGAGAATCCTGCGTACAATATTCCAACGGTGCTGCATCTGAAGGGATCTTTACATGTGGATGTGTTGATGCGCAGTGTCCAGGAAATCATTCAGCGTCATGAGTCTTTTCGTACAAGGGTTTGCGAAAAAGATGGGAAACCCATACAGGTGATCCAGGAATCGATTGATGTGGAGATTCCGCTGGTGCATTTGGACCAGGCGGACTGCGGGCAAGTATATACGTTGGCAAAGGAACTGGCGAACAAGCCCTTCGATTTGACTGACGTTCCGCTGTTTCGGGGTGCACTGGTGCAGACGGACGAGCAGGAGCATTATCTGATCTGGGTTGTGCATCATATGGTCTCGGACGGATGGTCAGAAGAGTTATTCAAAAGGGAACTGGTAACGCTGTATGATGCCTTCCTCAATGGAGAGCCCTCACCATTGGCTGAATTGCCGATTCAGTATGCGGATTATGCCGATTGGCAACATGAGTGGATGAATGGGAATGTGGCAAAGCAACAGTTACAGTATTGGAAGCAACAACTTGCTGGCTCTTTGCCTGTTTTGCAATTGCCCACGGACAAGCCGCGCACGGCGGTGCAGACGTTTCGAGGAGCGATTCACCGCTTTACGATCCAAGGACGTTTCTACGAAAAGATCAAACAGTTGTCCCACGAGGCGGATCAGACCCTGTTTATGACCCTGTTGGCTGCATTTAACACCTTGCTCCATCGGTATAGTGGGGAAACGGATATTCTGGTCGGTTTCCCTGTTGCCAACCGCAATCACAGTGAAACGGAAGGGATCATGGGTTTTTTTGTCAACACTTTGGTGTTGCGCACCGATTTGTCAGGCAATCCAACCTTTCAGGATCTGTTGCATCAGGTGAAGGAAGTGGCTCTTCAAGCGTATGACAACCAGGATATTCCCTTTGAGAAATTGGTTGAAGAGTTACAGCCGGAACGTAACCTCAGTTACTCACCGCTTTTTCAGGTGATGTTTGTGATGGAAAACACTTCTGTGAAAGCGATGGAAATGTCAGGGCTAAGCATCCAACCGACTGAATTTGATCCTGGAACATCCAAGTTTGATCTGACCTTGTTTGTAAAAGAGACGGAGGACGGATTGCTGGCCAGTTTTGAATATAATACAGACCTGTTTGAAGCCGCGACAATCGAGCGAATAGCCAATCATTTTTGTCATCTCCTGCATCATGTGGCAACCCATCCACAGCAAAGGGTGAGTGAGCTACCCCTTCTTACCGAGGAAGAGCGCAAATGGATTTTGTCAGAATTTAACAAAACAGAAACGGACGTTTCAGAAACGCTTATACATGAACGGTTTGCGGCGATCGCACAACAAAAGCCTGACCATATTGCAGTGGAATCGGATGGTGCGACCTTCACCTATCAAGAGTTGGATGAACGTTCTGAACGTTTGGCGCACTTTCTGCGCAGCCAGGGTGTTGGACCGGATGTGCGGGTAGGGATCTGTATGGAGCGCTCCGTGGAAATGCTGGTTGGACTGTTCGGGATCTTAAAGGCGGGCGGGGCATATGTACCCATCGACCCTGCGCATCCACAGGAACGGCTGACATTTTTGCTCACCGACTCAGCAGTATCCCTGTTGCTGACACAGGAACGGCTGCTTGCCCGGTTCTCGCAGGTTAACGGACAGGTGGTCTGTTTGGATCGCGATGCGTCCCGGATCGCCTCCACGGTGGATGGTCCACCACCAAGCCGTGTTGGCGCCGACAATCTGGCCTATATGATCTATACCTCAGGCTCCACGGGAACCCCCAAGGGAGTATTGATTCCGCACCGCGGTTTGAGCAACTATCTCACATGGGCGTTGGATGCTTATGAGGTGGAGAAAGGCATTGGATCGATTGTATCCACCTCACTGGCCTTTGATGCGACCATCACCAGTCTGTTTCTCCCCCTGTTAGCCGGCGGTCGGGTGATTCTGCTTCGGGAAGGGGAAGAGGTGGAACAACTGAGTCAGGAATTGCGGAAGCGCCGAAATGTAAGCCTGTTAAAGATTACACCGACACATTTGCAACTTCTCTCCCAACAGCTTTCTCCGGAGGAATTGTCCGGTCGTGTGCGTACCGTCGTCATCGGTGGAGAAGCCCTCTTGGGTGAACATATTGCTTTCTGGAAGCAGGCGGCTCCGGAAACCCGATTGATCAACGAGTATGGTCCCACGGAGACGGTGGTGGGTTGCGCAGTGTATGAAGCTGTCGAGGCGACAGACCGACCGGTGCCCATCGGACGGCCCATCGCCAATATGCAATTATATGTCCTGGATGAATTCATGCAACCTGTTCCGATCGGGGTGCAGGGAGAGTTGTATATCGGTGGGATTGCACTGGCGGATGGTTACCATAACCGTCCAGAGTTGACGGCTGAGCGATTTGTGCCCCATCCTTTTTCCAATCAGCCGGGTGACCGATTATATAAAACAGGGGATATGGTTCGCTATCTTTCAGACGGCAACCTGGAGTACATGGGTCGGGTGGATGATCAGGTCAAAGTGCGAGGCTACCGCATTGAACCCGGTGAAATTGAGGCGGTTTTACTTCAGCATTCCCGTGTTGCAGAGGCAACGGTGATTTTACGTGAAGATACCCCCGGTGATCAACGTTTGGTTGCGTATGTAACTGTTTCGGAGGGAAATGAATGGAATGCCCGCGATGTGCAACAGCACCTTGCGGAACGGTTGCCATCCTATATGGTGCCTCAGACAATCATGGTTCTGGATGCCATTCCGCTGACTGTAAACGGTAAGGCAGACCGTCAACAGCTTCCACCCCCAACACAGGAACAAACCGAAGGGGAGTATGTGGCTCCACGTACACTGACCGAAAAACGGCTGGCAACGATATATCAGGATGTATTGAATGTGGAAAAGATAAGTGCAGAGGATCATTTCTTTGCGAGGGGAGGCCACTCGCTGTTGGCGGTTCAAGTCATTTCCCGAATCCGTAACATGTGGAATATTGAACTGCCGGTACGTGCATTGTTTGAAGCTCCATCCATTGCTGAACTTGCCGAACAGGTGGATGAAACGGTATCAGAATCGACAGAGAAGGTTCCGCTGGTACCTGTTGAGCGGACAGAAGCGTTGCCTGCTTCCTTTGCCCAGCAACGTCTATGGTTTTTGGAGCAATTGGAAGGAACGAGTGCTCTGTATCATATTCCCTTACCGCTATACATCGAGGGAAGACTGAATCAAAAGGCTCTCACATCTGCCATTCAGGAGATTGTTCAGCGTCATGAAATCTTACGTACAACCTTTAAAGAGGTGGATGGTGACGTTGTACAGGATATTGCACCAGCGCCTTCCGGCTGGCACATCCCGTTGATTGATCTGAGCGGGGAGGAAGGGGTGGAACTCCGGAGCGAACGGGTTCAGCGCTTGATTTACCAGCTGGCAGAAGAGACGTTTGATCTGGCGGAAGGTCCCCTGTTTCGCAGTCATTTAGTCAAGCTTTCCGATGTGGAACATCTATTGGTTCTCAATTTGCACCATATTATTTCAGATGGTTGGTCAAATAACATTCTGATCCAGGAACTTACCCAGCTTTATGAAGCATTCGCGGAAGGTCAATCGTCGCCATTGCCAAAGCTTGCGGTTCAGTATGCGGATTATGCGGTGTGGCAACGGAAGTGGTTGCAAGGGGGGAGGTTGGAAAAACAGCTGCGATATTGGAAAAATCAACTTGCAAACGCACCATCCCTTCTGTCCTTGCCAACCGATTACCAGCGTCCTTCCATACAGTCCTATCGCGGAGCGGTTCGATTTTTTGAGCTGTCAGCAGCTCTGAGTGACAGATTGAAAAAACAATCCGACCATGCAGGTGTTACCCTGTTTATGACCCTAATCACGGCTTACAAGGTTTTGTTGTTCCGCGAGTCCGGAGCAGAGGATCTTTTGGTGGGTTTTCCGGTTGCCAACCGGAATCACAGTAAAATTGAAGGATTGGTTGGATTTTTTGTCAATACGTTAGTCCTGCGCAGTGACTTATCGGGAAACCCAACCTTTGAGGAACTGCTGAATCATGTAAGGAAAAGAGCCCTAGAGGCCTATGCCAACCAGGATGTTCCATTTGAGAAATTGGTTGAGGAACTGCAACCCGAACGGGATCGAAGCTACTCGCCACTCTGTCAAGTTTTATTCGCGTTTGAACAGGAACCTCTGAAACGTGTCGTTTGTCAGGATGTGACGATCCATGTATGCGAAATCGGTCTTGAGTGCTCAAAGTTTGATCTCACCTTTTTTATGGAAGAACGAGGGGACCGACTGGTAGGCAGTGTGGAGTACTGTACCGACCTTTTTACCGAGGAAACGATTGAGCGAATGATTGATCAATATAAAACGTTGCTTGAGAGTGTGGTGGAATCTCCACAACAACGTTTACGTGAGATACCGTTATATTCGGAAGAAGGAGCGTTTAATGAACAGGACGATGAGCTGTTTGACGAATAAGGCAGGGACGTTGAGTCTATATTTTGCCATTTACAACAACAGTAGTAAAGCGTGAAAAATATACTTTGACGGCGGTGAGGAGAACCTTGCCGCCATTTTTAATGCCTTTATGGGAATTGTCATTTTTTTCAGCCCCTTATGCAAAATTGCATCATTCGCTACAATGGGGATAAACCGTATAGAAGTAGGTGAGAACGTGACATCGATCCCAACGTCAGATGGGATATGGAAATCGTTTGTGGATACCTTTCCATATCCCATCATCGTGATCGGAAAAGATCATGATATTCACTATGTCAACGAACAGGCATCCATGGTCTTTGGCATCGACGAAAGTGAGTCGCGAAGGGAAAGGGTACAGCATTACTTCCCCAAATCTCCATGGTTGTGGGATACCAGCCAGCGAGAAGAAGAGGGAACCCTGATGTTTGAAAAGAGACGGTGGAAAGGGGTTCGCTGTTCCATTCCCAGCGGAATGTCCTGGATATTTTTTCCTTGCGATGAGGACATCTCTACGTTGCTGTCTGAAGAAAGCACAAAAGGTGGCTGGGAATTGGAAGAAGTGATTGGCTCACTGTATGACGATATTCTGATTACAGATCGCAACGGAAACATCTTAAAACTGAGCGGTCATTTTGAACAGCTATATGGGAAATATTCAGAAGAATTAATCGGGAAAAATGTACGGGATCTTGAACGGAAGGGGGTTTTTCGTCCGTCAATTACCAAAAAGGTGCTGGAAACCAAAACGAAGCAGACGGGTATGCAGACGACGGAAAAAGGGCGCAGGGTACAAGTGACCGCGATTCCAGCCTTTGACGGTGAGGGACGATTTGCCAGAGTGATCTGTTTTTCCCGTGATATTACGGAGCCGATGCGTTTAAAAGAGCACTTAACGTTAATGGAGCAGGAGATGGAACGGTTCCGGTCTGAATTGGGCAATCTTCGCCAAGAAGCACTGGACTCCACCGAATTTGTCGCCAAACATCCAGCAATGAAGCAGACGCTGGAAACCGCCCGCCGCGTCGCGCAGGTGGATGTTCATGTGTTGTTGCAGGGAGAATCTGGGGTGGGGAAAACAGCACTCGCTCGTTATATTCATCAACAAAGCCCCCGCTCGAAGGGTCCATTGATTGAGGTAAACTGTGGTGCCATCCCGGAGCCGCTGTTTGAATCAGAGCTATTTGGCTATGAAGCGGGTGCATTTACCGGTGCCAAGAAAAAGGGGAAACTTGGATTTGCTGAATTGGCGCACAAGGGGACCCTTTTCCTGGATGAAGTGGGAGAGATCCCGAAATCCCTTCAGGTAAAGGTACTGAAGCTGATTCAGGAAAAGCAATTTTATCGGATTGGCGGAACGCGCCCCATTCAATCGGATTTTCGGTTGATTGCAGCCACAAATCGGGATCTGGCCAGGCAAGTTCAAGCCGGTGATTTTCGGGATGATTTATTTTTCCGGCTCAATGTTGTTCCCATCACGGTACCGCCGTTAAGGGAACGCCTGGAGGATTTGCTGGTCCTGATTGATTCCCTGTTGGAAAAATACTGTCGCAAGCATCAACTTCAGAAGTGGCTGGATGCTCCGGTCAAAAAACGTTTGATGGAGTATTCATGGCCGGGTAACGTGAGAGAATTGGAAAACTGGATCGAACGCTTAGTGGTGGTTTCCCCCTATTCGCTGATTCGGGTGGAGGATTTACCGACACAGATGCAACGGACAGCCGTTCCCGATGTTTCATGGGAAGCGATTCAAGGTAAAACATTGCCGGAAATTGTTGCCCAGGTGGAAAAAGACTTATTGGTCAAGGCGAGAAAGGCAGGGAAAAGCACGACGGAGATCGCCAAACGGTTTGGAATCAGCCAATCTACGGTGGTTCGGAAATTACAACGTTATACAGAATGAGGGGTAAACTCGCTTACCTTATCTAATAATGCATAAATTATGCAAAATTGAATAATGAATCGGCGGTTAATAGGACGCTCTTCCAAACATTGTGTAGACCTTTTTTGAAAATATCTGCGTAATACAATGGACTTGTTTTTTAAACAAGGGAGACTGCCGACAAAAATAATAAGAAGAAGGGGATATCCGGTAAAGCGGACTCCTTCCACTTCTTTGTTGGAGGAAAGAGATGCGGAGACGGAAATCCCCTTTCCCCCATTTTGTCATGAACCTCACTTGTTTTTTAAACAAGGTTTTATAGGTCTTTGGCATGGTTTTTGCAAGTTTATGATTGGGTGACAGGAGGGGTGATGGTAAAAATATGGAATAGTAAAAAAGGAGGGTTCTCATGGGGAATGCAAATGAGAAAATGACGAAAATTTTGTCTCGGAAAGATGTGATTGCTCTGGCCTTTGGTGCGATGATTGGCTGGGGCTGGGTGGTTCTCTCCGGTGATTGGATCACCCAAGCGGGTACATTGGGTGGAATGGTTGCCTTCTTGATCGGTGGCTTGATGGTTACGTTTGTCGGCTTAACCTATGCAGAATTGGTGGCTGCCATGCCCAAAGTGGGAGGGGAGCACTATTACACGCTGCGGGCGTTGGGACCCAAGGCCTCCTTCATTGCATCCTGGGCGATTGCGATGGGCTATCTCACGGTCGTCGGTATAGAAGCTGTGGCCTTTCCTTCTGTGTTGGACTATTTGTTTCCTGGGTATGGACAAGGCTATCTTTGGACGGTTGCCGGGTCTGAAGTAACCATCACATGGGTTCTGGTTGGGGTACTCGGATCGATTGTGATCACAGCTTTAAACTATTTCGGGATTCAGCCAGCTGCCGTTTTTCAGACGATATGTACACTGTTTATCATCGTGGTCGGTCTCTTGCTGTTTATCGGTGCACCGATTGGGGGAAGTACCGAAAATTTTCATCCCTTCTTTGTCAATGGATTTGGCGGTGTCATGTCGGTAATTGTCATGGTTCCGTTCCTGTTCGTAGGCTTTGATGTGATTCCTCAGGCAGCGGAAGAAATGAATGTGCCCAGCAAAAAAATTGGCAGTTTGCTACTGATTTCAGTCACGCTGGCAGTCGTCTATTATATGGCGATTGTTGTGGGGGTTGGGATGGGATTGGACCAAGCGGCTCTCAAGCAATCCGATTTGGCAGCAGCGGATGCCATCGCCGCAATCTTTGGAACCCCACTCATAGGCAACGTGTTGGTTTTGGCGGGGGTTGCTGGGATTTTGACCAGTTGGAATGCTTTTTTAATCGGTGGCAGCCGTGTGTTGTATGCCATGGCGGAGTCTGGTATGCTACCAGCTTGGCTCGGTCAGCTGCACCCCAAATACCATACCCCATCCAATGCCATTCTATTACTGGGTGGGCTGTCTTGTATCGCTCCCTTTTTCGGAGAGGAAATGTTGACCTGGCTGGTGAATGCAGGAGGACTCAACATTGTCGTATCTTACTTCCTCGTCGCCGTTTCTTTCCTCTTTTTAAGAAAGAAAGAACCCAATATGAAGCGCCCTTTCCGTGCAGGCAAAGGTCCGGTTGTAGGGTATTTGGCCATTCTGCTCAGTCTCTTTATTGCCGTGCAGTATATGCCAGGAATGGAGGCCTCGCTAAATTGGCAGGAATGGTTGATTAACCTTTTGTGGTGGGTAGCAGGAGTCCTGTTCCTCCTCCGTATGAACGTATCGGAATCGTATTTGGCTGAAGTGAAAACGCACATGGAGTAATGTTGGAGAACGAATCATTTCAAGAAAGGATCGTGGTGTATGAAACAATATGGATTATATATTGATGGCGTATGGAAAAATGCCGATCAAGGGGCGTTCTTTGATGTAACAAATCCCGCCAATAATGAAATGGTTGGACAAATGGCTGATGCTGGTGCAAAAGAAACCCGGCAGGCAGTGGATGCGGCTTATCGTGCTTTTCCCGATTGGTCCCAGAAAGCGGCAAAAGAACGGGCTGTCATCTTGGAACGGGTGTATGACAAAATGATAGAGCAAAAAGAACAGATGGCGCGTTTGATGACCATGGAGCAGGGAAAGCCACTGGCGGAAGCCCAGGGGGAAGTGCAATATGCGGCGGACTTCTTTAAATGGTATGCGGAAGAAGCGAAGCGCATCTACGGGGATACGGTTCCCTCCTCCTCCCCAGATAAGCGAATTTGGGTGTTGCGTCAGCCTGTAGGTGTGACAGCGGCGATTACTCCTTGGAATTTTCCTGCTGCCATGATTACTCGTAAAGTCGCCCCTGCATTGGCTGCTGGCTGTACGATGGTTGTCAAACCTGCGGAGCAAACACCGCTGACGGCGGCCTTTCTGATGGAAATCATGGATCAGGCGGGAGTACCTGCGGGAGTTGTCAACTTAGTGACCGGGACCCATGCGGATATAATCGGGGAGGCCCTGCTGGAAGACAAGCGGGTACGAAAGATTACCTTTACCGGCTCCACGGAAGTAGGAAAGTTGTTGATGAGGAAAGCTGCGGATACGGTCAAACGGATTAGCCTGGAGTTGGGTGGTCATGCCCCCTTCCTGGTGTTTGAAGATGCAGATCTAAAACAGGCAGCCAGGGAAGTGTTGGCCAGCAAGTTTCGCAATGCGGGGCAAACCTGTGTCTGCACCAACCGGGTCTATGTCCATCACCGGATCAAAGAGGCTTTTGCAGATATCCTGGCTCAGGAAGTGGAAAGGCTTCAAGTGGGTGAAGGGTTGCAGGAACAGGTACAGATTGGCCCCCTGATTGATGAGAAAGCATTGACGAAGGTAGAGCGTCACGTTGCAGATGCAAAAGAAAAGGGTGCCAAAGTGGTTACTGGTGGTACACGGATCACGGGTAAGGAATGGGATGGCGGCTGTTTCTATGCTCCAACCGTTTTACTGGATACCACACAGGAAATGTTGGTGGAACAGGAGGAGACCTTTGGTCCTGTTTTACCCCTGCATGGTTTTACGGAGGAAGAGGAAGCCGTTACTCTGGCCAATGATACACCTTACGGCTTAGCCGCATATTTGTATACACATGATCTCGCACGGGCAATCCGGGTATCTGAAGCGTTGGAATATGGGATTGTCGGGGTGAATGATGGAATGCCTTCCACCGCCCAAGCGCCGTTTGGGGGAGTGAAGGAGAGCGGTCTGGGTCGGGAAGGTGGCAAGTACGGTATCGAGGAATACCTGGAAACGAAGTATGTCTCTGTATCCCTGAAGTCAAAGTGAGAAAAGAATGGAGGAGGAACCGACCATGCCATCTGCTACCCGTAACTATATCCAGTTGAACACCCCGATCCCTGGACCAAAGGCTCAAAGCCTGTTACAACGTCGTCAGGCCCATGTTCCTCAGGGGCCGGCTTGCAACCTCCCTACATTTGCAGAAAAAGGGGAAGGAGCGTTGTTAACCGATGTGGATGGAAACCGATTGATCGACTTTGCGGGAGCCATCGGTACGCTGAATGTCGGCCACTGTCCACCTTCTGTGGTTGAGGCGTTAAAACGACAGTTGGACAAGTATATTCATCCGGGGTTTAACTGTATGATGTATGAGCCCTACATTCAACTTGCCGAAAAATTGAATGAACTGACACCGGGAGATTATGAGAAAAAAACCTTCTTCCTCAACAGTGGGGCGGAAGCTGTGGAAAATGCAGTGAAGCTGGCTCGTAAATACACCGGACGACAAGCGATTGTTTCCTTTAATCGGGGATTTCATGGGCGAACGCTGTTGACCATGTCTCTGACCAGCAAGGTGAAGCCCTATAAGTTCGGTTTTGGCCCTTTTGCACCGGAAACGTACAAATTGCCGTATCCATACTACTATCGGAGACCCGAAGGGATGACTCCGGAAGAGTTGGATCAGGAATTGTTGCGCCAAACAAAAGAATTTTTCCTGGGAGAGGTTGAACCGGAAAATATTGCGGCGGTCATTATGGAACCGGTGCAAGGGGAAGGTGGCTTTATCATCCCTTCAAAAACCTTTATACAGGGGATAAAAGCGCTGTGTGAGGAGCATGGCATCCTATTTATCGCCGATGAGGTGCAGACCGGATTCGGACGTACCGGCAAACTCTTTGCGATGGAGCATTTTGGAGTTATCCCGGATCTGGTCACCCTATCTAAATCATTGGGTGCCGGTCTGCCGATCAGTGCTGTAACCGGGCGGGCAGAAATCATGGATGCCGCATCCCCCGGTGAAATCGGCGGAACCTATGGGGGGAGTCCATTGGGATGTGTTTCGGCTCTGGAAGTGATTCGGATGATGGAAGAAGAGAAACTGCCGGAGCGGGCGCAAGTCATTGGAGAACACATTTTGTCCCATTTTCACCGTTTGAAAGATAAGCATCCGCAAATCGGAGAAGTTCGGGGGATCGGGGCCATGTGTGCCTTTGAAACAGTTAAAGATCCCCGATCCAAGGAACCGGATAAAGAGCTGGCTGGACGCATTATCCATGAATGCGGGCAACGGGGAGTCATTCTGATGGGTGCCGGGTTATACAGCAATGTGATTCGGACTTTGGTCCCACTTGTCATTACAGAGGATCAATTAAAGGAAGCGTTGGATGTGATGGAAGAAGTGGTGGATCACCTGTTGGGATAAATTGTGGGGCATTGTTGAGGTTCATGACAAAGTGGGGGAGAGGGGATTTCCGTCTCCGCATCTCTTTCCTCCAGCAAGGAAGTGGAAGGAGTCCGCTTCACCCCCTCCGGTCCCAACCAGCGGACAAAAAGGAAAAGCAGGTTGTCCGCTAAACGGTTGGGACCTCCAGGGGTTCCGCTGGGTCGTCGGAAAAGGATGCTCCACCGGATATCCCCCTCTTATTTATCTTTGTCAGCAGTCTCATTGTTTTGCTTTTTAAAAGTATCCTTTCCAGATCCGTCGCTATTTTCTATTTTCTTTGCCGGATAAAGAAATCTCTCCCGTACAGGCACGTGTCATTTGTCCCTCACATAAGTTAGAAACACCTGTTTTTTACGGGAACAGGAGCGGAGGTGACGGTGGCTTGCCTGGATTGTTTACGACCATTGCGATGCTGTTCCGTGAAGTGATGTTGTTCGTGGCCTACATTAAGAACAACGCTTTTCCTCAGCCATTGAAAGAGGAGGAAGAGGTCCAGTGCCTGAAACGGATGGCGAAAGGGGACACCGAAGCGAGAAACGCCTTGATCGAACACAATCTGCGTCTTGTTGCCCACATTGTTAAAAAGTTTGAGAATACCAATGAAGACAATGAGGACTTGATTTCCATCGGCACCATCGGCTTAATCAAAGCGATTGAATCCTACCGGCCGAACAAAGGAACAAAATTGGCCACATATGCTGCCCGTTGCATTGAGAATGAGATTCTAATGTCATTAGGGGTGCATCGGTGAGCGGAATGATCAATTCCCCCCACAGGCTCTTCCTGTGGGGGTTTTTTCGTTACGGCAAGTCGTTGCGTACTTTCTCCAGGAGCTCGTGATTGCGGTCGGCGGAAAGTTCCCAGAACATTGCGCCTGCCAAACCCTGTTTCTTGATAAAGCTGGTTTTGTAGCCGATCGATTCTTTATCGTCGTATGTGATGAACGTTCCCGTCTTGGGGTTAAACAACCAGGGCACTTTGGCGGTGTCATTCCAGTAGCGAGTAAATCCGTTTTTGTTTAAGTAGTTGTTTTTAATATCGGTGTAGTCCAAAACACCTGCTTCCCATGTACCGTCTGAGGGTCCCGTACAATCTTGATACAAGCCGTTGTTGGTTGAATCACAGCCTTTCCAGCCCCGACCGTAAAAGGGAAGGCCCATGACCAGTTTGTTGGCAGGTACACCTGCGTCCAGGTGACCTTGTACCCCAGCCTGAACATTAAAGGTGTCTGCTTTGGGGAAGGGATCTTCGGGGTCCCGGAAGAGCGGGGAATTGAAGCCACTCGTCTTTTCCCAACTCCCATGGAAGTCATAGGTCATAATATTGATCCAGTCCAGGTGTTGTTGGACCTGATCCAATTCGGTATTTTTCACATAGTCGGGTCCCGCTCCCGAAGCGATGGTCAACAGATATTCCTTCCCGTCTTCTTTTCCCGCTTCATTTAGCTTTTCCCGCACCTTTTGCAACAATAAGGTGAAATTACGTTTATCCTCCGGTCGTCCAGGCTTTAATCCCCCGGATACCGGGTACTCCCAATCCAGGTCCACCCCATCAAATCCCCACTTCCGAACAAAGCGAACGGCGCTGTTGGCAAATTTGGTGCGGGAGGCATCCGTGAGGGCTGCATCGGAAAAATTGCCGGACCAAGTCCATCCACCCACCGAGATCAGGGTTTTAATGTGAGGATATTTCTGCTTCAGTTTGTGTAACTGGTTGAAATTCCCCCGTTTACATCCCGGTTCCCAGCAGTCCCCAGGAAAAAACTTATCCGTGTCCGCATACGTGTCCCCCACCACAACTTCTCCGTTGCGGACGTTGGCAAAGGCGTAATTGATGTGAGTCACTTTGGAAGCATCGATATCCATCACTTGGTAATCGCGTCCGTAAG
Source organism: Melghirimyces algeriensis (assembly GCF_900182565.1). GTDB lineage: Bacteria > Bacillota > Bacilli > Thermoactinomycetales > DSM-45169 > Melghirimyces > Melghirimyces algeriensis. Next base: position 269,375 of record NZ_FXTI01000004.1, read on the forward strand.
TGGCCCAACTGGGATAATAGGAAATGATCTTGTGTTGGGAGGGTTCGTTTCCGTCTTCTTTTTTCGTGCGAGCCTTGACGGCAGAACTGGCAGGAGAGATGTTTCCTGCGGCATCAAACGCTTTTACTGTGTAGGTGTACGTGGTGTCAGCGTTTAATCCGGTATCCGTAAACGATGGGCTTTGAACGGTGGCGATTTCCGTATCTTCGCGGTATACATGGTATCCCGTTACACCGACATTGTCTTCGGAAGTGTCCCAACGAAGGGAGACAGAGGAAGCTGTAGTAGAAGTGACTTGCAAATTGGAGGGAGCGGTTGGGGCTTTGGTGTCTTCTTCATCCCCTTCGCCATTGATTCGAAGTGTGATGGTTTCACTGGAGGTGGAACCCGCGCTGTTGATCAGTTCCGCCCGATATTTGTAGGTTCCTGGGGACTTATCCTGAAAGGAGACGGATGCATGTTGGGGTTGAGGGGAGTTTTCTTTCAACTTTTCTTCGTGGATGAGTTGTCCGTTTTCATAGAGTTTCCAGGAGCTGCCGTTGACTCCCCACCAGAGGTTCATTTCCACTTTGTAATTGCCATCATTGTTCCAGTGCGTGTGACTCAAGGCAGGTTTTCCGGGTGGTTCGGATGCAGCTGCGACAGGTTCGATGGGTGGTCCCCATAAAGGAACCAGCAGAACAAGGACCATCAACAGGGAAAACCAAGGCTTGCGCACCTGTGAGCGGAGAAACTCAAACCACTTTTCCATATGGTTCACTCCATTTCGAATATTTGGAATAATACGGGACGACTGACAGCAAATAAAAGCGCTTTCACCTCCTTATAGGACTAATCATCTAGATGTATAGACCAATTTTCGGTCAATTCACAGTATATCGAAAATATCTTCATCTTTCAATTGGGGACTTGAAAAAAATAATAAAAAGTAGAGGATTCCTGACAAAGAGGGGGAGATCCGGTGGAGCATCCTTTTCCGACAACCTAGTGGACTCGCTTTCGGTCCCAACCGTTTAGCGGATATTTTGTCCGCTGGTTGGGATCGGAGGGGGTGAAGCGGACTCCTTCCGCTTCCTTGCTGGAGGAAAGAGATGCGGAAACGGATATCGCCCCTTCACCACTTTGTCATGAACCTCAAAAAGTAAGTTGGCATTTTGCCTCGATAGCCGGGAAATGTATGATTCGATTGTAATAACAATGAAAGGCTAGTCCCCTGTGGAAAGCGGACATGCGGTGATTGCATACCCTTTTATGGGTGAGGCATTGATGGATTTGAAAATGATTGAAGGGGACTCCGCAGACCGAATCCGTCGGGCTTGTTATGTTTATCTTGTGCAGAAATACAGGAGGGAGAAGTTGCAGGGTGGTGGGGATTTACGTTCGAGTCAGTACGGAGGAGTCGGCGAAACGGGGATACAGTATCAAGGATCAGATTCAGGATTGTCGAAAGAAAGCGGCGACGGATGAAATCATGGAGTATATTGATGAAGGGATTTCCGGGGAGTTTCTGGATCGACCGGGATTAAGCAAACTTCGGGAGGATATAAGGAAAGGGCTGATCACCAAGGTGGTCTGTCTGGACCCCGACCGGTTATCCCGGAAACTGATGAATCAACTGATTGTCACAGAAGAGTTGGACCGCCAAGGCGTTCCATTGCTTTTTGTAAATGGCGAGTATGCCAGAACGCCTGAAGGACAGTTGTTTTATAGTATGCGCGGAGCGATTTCAGAGTTTGAGAAAGCGAAAATTAATGAACGGATGACGCGAGGCAGGAAGCAGAAAGCCCGACAAGGGAAGCTGTTACGGGATTTCCAGGTTTATGGGTATGATTACGATAAGGAAAAAGAATCGTTTGTCATCCATGATCAGGAAGCGGAAGTCGTGCGTCTGATCTTTACTCTCTTCACCCAACCAAATAACCGGGTGAAGGGGATCAATGGCATTGCCCATTACCTAACGGAACAAGGGATCCCTACAAAGCGCGGGGCTAACGTTTGGCATCGCCAAGTGGTTCGTCAGATCTTGATGAACCGGGCTTATATCGGGGAATTCTACCAAAACAAATGGAATACAGAGGGAATGCTGGGAAATAAGTTTAAGCCATCTGAAGAACGGGTGCAAATGCGGATGCGTCCGAAAGAAGAGTGGATCAAGATTCCTTGTCCCCCAATTGTGGATGAAGCTGTCTTTTATCACGCCCAGAGTTTACTGAAGGAATCCCGGCGAAGATGGGCAAAGAAGGGGAAACGTGAGTACCTGTTAAGTGGTCTGATCCGTTGTGGAGAGTGTCACAACACGATGACTGGGCGAAAGGTGAAAAACTGGGGAAAGTATGTATATGAGTATACAGATGTCAAAAATTACGCTGGGGCGAAACATAGAGGATGTGGGAAAAGGGTAAAGTGCGAAGAGCTGGATCAACCGGTGTGGGAACAGATTGTTCGCTGGCTGGATCATCCTGGGGAAATCGCAGTCGTGGCTGAAGAGATGTCAGAGACTTCCCCCTCCACTTGGGAAGAGATGGAGACGAAGCGGTTGGAAAAAGAGATTGAAAAGACAAAGGAAGGACGAAAGCGGGTGTTAAACCTCTTCGCTCAAGGGCTAGACATTGCAGAGGAGGAAGTACGGGAGTCCATCCAGGAGCTGAAAGAAAAAGAAGAACAGTTGCGGGTTCGGTTGAGAGAAATGAAGGAAATAATCACCAATCGGGATAAATCCCAATATAGTCAGGAACTGACCCAGGAAGCGGTTACCTATTATTTCAGCAAAGGAGAAAAAGACTTAACCTTTGCAGACAAAAAAGAACTGATCCGTCAGGTGGTTCGGGAAATAACAGTGCATGGTAATCGGGTGGAGATCTATACCTTTTAAAGCTATCCATCTGGAAACAAAGATTCCTTGATCCAAACAACCCATATACAAAGAAACCATACAGTGATTGGTAGGGATAAACTTTTAATTGCTTCTAACCAATTATCATTATGGTTTCTTTTTCGTAGGATTTGATCCGTAATAAAAAACAATATAGAGGCACCTAAACTGACCGGAAACAATATAAGGCCAAACATAATATGTAAAATCCCTGAAAGAATCAGCTCTGCTTTTTCTATTCTGATTTTGGAAGATATGAGTTCACCAATTTTATCACTCACCATAGAAGTAAGAACACCGTAAATTAAAATAGCTGGAAAGCTATACAGCATATATATGGGGAGAATGGAAACCACAGAGAATAAATAATCTTGTATGGAAACAATCGGTTCGCCAAATGGATTGGGATTGATGATCCCCAGTAAAGCAGCAAATAAAGAACCAGAGATCGATGCTGAAATCATTTTCCTTGATAAAATCATCGTTCACCCCTTATTTTGACACATATGATTGGTTTCAGATACCCGTGAGGCGGCAAAGAGTTTTTGTGTTCTTCAGTAAGAGATCAGCCCCACTTTCTTTCCTGCACCAAGTGTGGATTTTTTTATATTAATTAACACATTTTTTATGTTAAAATAACATAAAACCTAAAGCTGTTGATCAATAAGCTTCACAAAACCATTTTACATAGGAGAGATAATAGTTCATGAAAAAAAAGGGAATCATTGTCTCCATCTGTATGTTGCTGATCAGCTTATCATTGGTAGGCTGTTTTAGTAAAAAAGAGGCTGCCAAGGAGGAAGAAGTCAAGCCGGAAGAAGTTGCCAAAGCAGATGCCAGTACTTTGCTAGCCTTTCTGTATGAAGGTAAGAAAGGAACCATTAAAGATGTCACAGGGATGTCGGGTGATGATACAACGGCTTACTTGGAAAAAAGCTTATATGAAAGAAAAGTGAAAGATTATCCAGGCGATGATTGGCAGCTTGTGGTGGATGGCTCAACGTATACAGCTGATGAAATTATTCAAGACTACAGCCGTGTTTCTATTAAATCCTTGCAAAACGTTACTTACTCTGTTGAAAAAGTAAAAATCACGAAAGATACGGCTGAAATTACTGCAAAAATTGACCCTATTGCTTTAAAATCTGTAGCCAATGCGATTACCATTGCTCGCAGCCAAATTTTTGGTGATGTGAATACCTCAAAAATGATTCTGGACTCCCAAAACAAAGATATGAAAGCAATCAATAATTTGCTTAACTTCAAACTTTACTCAATTATTTACGGAGATCAAAACTATCCAATCGATACAGTGGGCGAGGAAAAAGAAATCACTTTTACCATGACAAAAGCGGGGGATCATTTCCAAGTATCAAAAGATACCTTGGACGACATCGTAGGTGATTCCGGTGAAATGGAATATGCCAAAGAGAAAGGTAACAGCACAGAAGAAAAGTTAAAAGAAAAGACCCTAAACAAAAGTGACTTTTAATAATAGCTGCGGACATAGTTGTATGTAACTACGTCCGCTTTTTAATTATTCAAAGGTCTAGAGTGTATAACGCATATCTATTGCAAGCGTCAAAAATAATGTTCTATGGAGAGATTCAGACCTTCTTTTGGAAGATTTTGATTGGGAGATGGCTTTTAAGTGGATCTCCAAGCATTAAAAACAGCTGGGGAATTGGTCATCACTTAAAGTGGGTTGATCCTCCAAACGGCGGGAGAAAAGAGAAACCCCTTTTCCTCCGCCGTTATTTTTATATTGATTTTAACCAATTTAATTGTGTACAATGTAATTGCGAAACAATAATTCCAGGGAGGTGGGGTGGATGAGTGTCTATGAATACAGTGCTACCACAATTGATGGGAAAGAACGATCCCTGTCCGAGTACAATGGTCGGGTGCTCCTGATCGTCAACACCGCCAGTAAATGCGGATTCACTCCGCAGTACAAAGAATTGCAGGAGCTGTACGAGCAATACCGTGAGCAGGGATTTGAGGTGCTCGGATTCCCCAGCAACCAGTTCATGAATCAGGAACCCGGAGAAGAAGGGGAGATCCGGGAGTTTTGTGAACTGAACTATGGGGTTACATTTCCACTGTTTGCAAAAACGGATGTAAAGGGTGAAAATGCTCATCCTCTGTTCCGTTATCTGAGTAAAAACGCTCCTGGCATTTTCTTCAATGCTGTAAAATGGAACTTCACCAAGTTCCTCGTAAGCCGAAAAGGTGAAGTGATCGGACGTTATGCTCCGGCGACAAAGCCTTCCACCATCAGGAACGATATCGAAAAAGCCCTTGCCCAATGAAGGTGTTACCATGAACAAAGACTCAATGCTCGCCTTGGACAATCAACTTTGCTTTGCCGTCTATGCCTGTTCCAGGGAGATCTTTCGCTTTTATCGACCGTTGTTGGACGAACTGGGTCTCACCTATCCCCAGTATCTCACCCTGCTGGTCCTTTGGGAGAAAGGGGAACTTACCGTCAAGGAACTGGGTTCTCTTCTCTTCCTCGATTCAGGCACGTTGACTCCGATGCTGAAACGGATGGAAAGCGCCGGTCTGATCCGCCGTCAACGGTCTCCCAAAGACGAACGCAAAGTCAATGTCAGTCTGACAGAAGACGGAAAAGCCCTGAAAGAACGGGCTCGTTGCATCCCAGAGACCTTCCTCCAAAAAAGTGATCTTCCTGAGAAGGAGTTGCGCGATCTTCTGGAACGGTTGCAGGGATTGCAGCAACAGATCCGATGCTTAAATGAATCCCAATGACAAGGAGTGCTCGCTTTATGAAGCCGATCTATACTGCTTCGGTCACCGCTGAAGGCGGCCGCAATGGTAAAGTAGTCTCCCCGGACGGGGTGATCAACCTCGATGTCCGCATGCCCAAGGAAATGGGTGGCCCCGGTGGAGACGCCTCCAATCCGGAACAGCTTTTCGCCGCGGGATATGCCGCCTGCTTTGACAGTGCCCTCGCCCTGGTCGCCCGTCAGAAACGGGTGAAAACCGGAGAAACCCAAGTCACCGCCCATGTTTCCATCGGCAAAGATGAAGAAGGGGGATTTGCGCTGTCCGCACGTTTGGAAGTGCAAATCCCCGGCGTTGAAGAAGAAACAGCCCAAGAACTAGTGGAGGCGGCCCATCAGGTCTGCCCCTACTCAAAGGCCACACGCGGTAACATCGACGTGACACTCAACGTATTGGATACAGCGTAAGACCGGATTCCGCAGGACTCGGCTTTGACCATTTGTTCCGCGTATGTGATACACAGGACGATTTCCGACGAAACGCGGAAAAGCTTCGGCTTGAAAAAACCGCGTTTGATACGCGGTTTTCTTTATATCTTTGAGAGCGAGAAAACCCCTGGATTTAAGGTCAGATGAGGGAGGGGTGCATATTCCCCCTGTATAAAATCTGACCATTTTTTGGTAGAATCACATTCGCTCGTTGAAAACTGAAGATATAGGGTTGCTACAGGAAATCGGTCTGTCGTGTAAAATCTTCAACCACCCGGCTCTCCGAAGTTGCGAAAACCAAGCGAAAGCAGGAGAGCATAGCAGAGCATTCTTTGTTTGCACCGTGGGGCCCACGGGTAGAGCCTGCTAAGATAACGGGTCGTTAGATTGGTGTTCGCAGGAATCCCCTGCGTTTACGCATGGGGAGCGGTCAACAGCTAAGAAAGATGTTAGGACCCCATATGTGAATATAAATAACACTAAAAATGACAAAAATACCCAAAAATAATTAGGGCTTGATCCTTGAACTTACAAACGGTTTGCCCCGATCTGTTTGACGAATTTACAGCGGTAGGACGGTGGAGAAGTCGGAATGAACGATTTCATGCATTTGTGGCAACCGTCCGGGGTGTTTTGAGTCAGACAGGGTGTTATATGAAAGGGACCTGGAATATGAAAGTTTGCACCCAATCGGGTGCTTTTTTATGTTTTTACTCTAAGAAAATATATAATAACCATTTTCTCCCTCTGAAAAATATAGTAAATTATGAACAAAGGAGGGAGGCTTATTTGAAATTATTACATCATTTTTTGAAAGTTCTACATAGGAAGAAGGGTTCTCCCACTGTTGAATATGTCATGATTATTGTAGCGGGGGCTTTACTTGCCAGCATTTTAGTGAATGTTGCAAACAGTGAAACTGTGAAAGAAGAACTGCAACAAGCGATTGCTTGTAAGTTTTCTACGATCATGGTGGATGAAAATGGCAATCCTGCCTGTAAAGATCCAAACATTGTGAAAGAAAAACCGAATACGAGCCTTTCGGAATCCAATTCTCATATTGTTCTCAAACCTGTTTCTAAACCGTTATCCAAACCTGATTCTAAGCCTAAGAATGAAGAAAAAGGGTTTTTCGATCAGTTGGGAGACGGTCTGTCGAGTACATGGAATGGTTTCAAAAAGGATGCAAAAGAATTTGTTGAAGATCCATGGGGGAAGACAAAAGAAGTTGCAGGTGATGTTTGGGAAGGTACTAAGGAAGTTGCTTCCGACACTTGGGAGTGGACGAAAGAACATAAAGAAGAGATTGCAGCGGGTTTGACCGTTGCGGCTGGAGTAGGGTTGTTATTTGTTCCGGGTGCACAGGCATTTGGAGCCGGGATCTTAATTGGAGCTGCCGTAGGTGGCGGGATCTCTGCTGTACAGGGAAACGATTTCAAGACCATTATGGCGGACACCGCTATCGGTGGATTGGCAGGGGCTGTAGGCGGTGGAGTAACCGGTGGTGTTATCCGAGGAGTTGGGCGGTATATTGGAAGAAGAGCCACACAACTGCTTGGCAACTCGGTTGGTGCATCTACCGGGAGTCTTGCGGACGATTTTTTGAGAGGGAAAACGTTTAATTGGAAGAATGCTGCTGTTGCAGGTCTGCTTGCTTTTGGGATCACTCATGGGGTACAGGTGGCGAAAACTACGGCACCTGTGTTTGGTTTTACGCCAAAGGCGAATCAAGCAACGACAAAAGTTGAAAAAGTTGGTTTAGTCTATCGGGGATTAAAAGAATCAAAAATATACAGTCCTGCTGAATTTTGAGGGCACAGTTAGAGTAGGCGGTGAAATCCGAAATGTGAGCAGGAGAATTTACCAAAGAAAGGATATTGACTGGAAAGCTGTTGATCCCAACACAGGATTGTCAAATCTTCAATTAGCCAAAAAGGGAAGGGCTCCAATAGGTCCTGATGGAAATCAAATTGAACTGCACCATGTTATCCAAAAGGAAACAGGGCCTATGGTAGAGATTATGGAATTAACTCATGATCAATACCATAGGCAATTACACGGGTTAGTTGGAAATGGAAGGAGTTTCAGCAATGATCCGGTATTGGATAAACAGTATAATAATTTCAGAAAAAAATATTGGAGGTGGAGAGCAAGGCAAATACAAGATGGGGGAGGCGATTAAACATGGAAAAAGAAAAAATATTAATGATAATACGAGAATATGGTGATAGCCATGATTTCACAGGCTCTGTAGATGAAACACGAATCGAACAAATTGAAAATATGCTGGAGGTTACTCTTCCTGAAGATTATAAATGGTTTGTTCGGAACTTTGGTCATGGAGGCATTGCTGGAATTGAAATCCTTGGTGTCGCAAAATCAGAGATACCTACGTGTGTTAGATACACACAGAAATACAGAGAGTATGGCTTACCTCATTCTTTCGTTGTTATCGAGAACTGCAATGAATGGATTTATTGTTTGGACACGTCAAAAATGAATAATGGAGAGTGTCCGGTTATTGACTGGGATCGTTTAGGTAATGTAGGAATACAACAATACAAGAACTTCTATAAATTTCTCCTTGATGAGTTAACAGAAGCAGCAAACAATCTAGATGATGATTAGATATTACTAACTGTTCTTTTTTCTTCATTGAATAGTCTAGGCACCCAACCGGGTGCTTTTTCTTATATTCTTGCGCTGATTGATGAAATGAACTTGATCCCTTATCTTGGAACATGTCAGGATGATCCTGCCACCTATTCAGGATTTTGGTTCAACGAAAATCTGACATGAGGAGGGAGAGGTTTACTCCGATCATCACAGCCGTCATCATTTGAAACTATTGGTACAGACGGCACCTCAGATGAGCTTTTTGCAGGGCTCTCCAAAATCCATTTTTATCCAGAGTGGATGCAATACGTTCGAATCGTTGCAATCTAATGACATTAGAAATGAAATTCTGATGCATCTGCGCTCATTGAAAAAAGCAAGAAAGGATGTCTCCCTTCAAGACCCAATTGGTACAGATAAAGAAGGGAATGAGTTCACATCATCGGTTTATCCGTAAAGCTATAACTTGGGATAGACCGTCAATGTAAACGCATCCCCGCGTTGAACCTGCTCTTTTCGATAGATAGCATGGTCCAAAATACTCTTCAAAAGGGTGTTTTTTTGTTTGGGATCCTCCAGTTTCGGATAGATTTCCAAAACGTGTTCCACTTTCGGAATAATCTCCACCTGGGCTTTTGCCCGTTTCTTTTCGTTCTCTAACTCCTGGTTTGTGGTTTCAATGGAAGCTCGAATCCTGTTGATTCGATGTGTTACCTGTTGCAAACGTTCCAGGAAGGTTTCTTCATCATAGATTCCGCGTTCCAACAGATCATGCAGTCTGCTTCGCTGGGTTTCCAGGTTTTTCAGTTCTTGCTGTAGGGTTCTCAAGGCAGCCTCTTTCAGTTCAATTTTATGCATGGACTGATCCGGGCGCTGACCGGTCTCCCACTCCAGTTTGTATGCTTGAAGCCATTGCTCCAAAGCGTGTAACAACCGATTTTCTATATGGGAAAAGCGAGTGCTTCGACTCTCGCAGTGGCGGTTGTAGCATTTAATATGAGCAGGTTGCTTGGTATAGGAACGGTACACCATGGATGATCCACACATGTCACAACGGATCAGACCAGCTAGCGGATTGGTAACTCCATGTTCCAGCTGATAAGGAATGTGGTATTTGCGTTTCAGGATCTCCTGGGCTTTCTGGTATGTCTCCATACTCACCAGTGGTTCATGCTTTCCCTTTACGTCAATCCATTCATCCTGGGGTCGTGTTTTGGTTTCCCTGCGTTTCAGTGGGGTGGAAGATTTGCTGTATGCTTTCTTTTTCCACTGAATCCGACCGGCATAGACTGCGTTTTTGATAATCGTCAAAACGGATGGAGCAGTCCATTCTTTTTCCGTGTAGCTCCGATATCCCAGTTGGTTTAATTTGTTGGCAATTTTGCTGGTCCCCATTCGCTCGTCAGGATTCTCATGGGTATACCATTGGAAAATCATTTTTACAACCGGCGCCTGATCCGGATCGGGTACCAGATACCGGCCTCGATCGTCTGTGGTGATTTGGTAGCCGTAGGGAGGACGGGTTCCGATGTAATTTCCCTCTTCTACGGATCGGACCCGCCCACCCTGTAACCGGCGGGTGATCACCTTGAGTTCCTTCCGGGCCATAAATGCTTCAAACTCGGAATATTCCTCATCCCACTCATCCTGAAGGTTATACGTCTTCCGGAGCGTGATAATTTTGGTTCCGCTGTTTTGAAACGTCTCCAAGATCAGACCTTGTTCCCTCATATTGCCTCTTCCCAGTCGGTCCATGTCCATGACCAGGACAGCATCATATAAACCGGACTCCACTTCCTTCAGTAACTCCATCATTTCCGGGCGATGAATCATACTCTCCCCGGAAGCGATTTCCTGTCGGATTCGGACAATATTCAAGTGTTGTTGTTTCGCAACGGTCAAGAGTGCTTTTTTGTGCTTCGCCAAGGTTTCTCCTTCCCCCCTGGCTTCAGCCTCCATATCCGCCCTGGACTTCCGCAAATACATACATACCCTCTCCATATTTCACCTCCACAATCCATTATATTCCAATGCCAGTACGAACAGTCATCCTGCATAAGGTGTATTGAGGTGAAAAACCATGCGGGATCGGAAAGAGTATGATGCCACCTATCAGATCGGAAACACCACCATCCACATAGTGGCCCCGGATCTTACAGAAGAGGAAAGACAACGGAGGTTGGAGGAAGTCAAGAAAGTGATCTGGTCCCTTTGGGTTGAGGTTCAATCATTTCGGGACCGTGATGGATGCAATTAAACGTTCAATGGGGACGATATATGGTACAACAGACTACGCAGGTGATCAGTGTTCATGGCTGTTACGGAAGTGAACAAATCTGTTATGTGGGCGGATTGGATCGGTCTATGGGAAGACCGGATCATTACGGCGCTGAATGCAGCCGGAATCAATGCAAGTTGGTACCCTCAGATATCGTCGGAACCGTTCCGGCGAACATCTGCAATGATAACCTGACTGGGCGCGGGGTACAGCTTGAACTTACAAGCGGTTTGCTCCGATCTGTTTGATGAATATACAGCGGTAGGACGGTGGGGAAGTCGGAATGAACGGTTTCATGCATTTGTGGCAACCGTCCGGGGTGTTTTGAGTCAGACAGGGTGTTATATGAAAGGGACCTAGAATATGAAAGCTTGCACCCAATCGGGTGCTTTTTTATGTTTTTACTCTAAGAAAATATATAATAACCATTTTCTCCCTCTGAAAAATATAGTAAATTATGAACAAAGGAGGGAGGCTTATTTGAAATTATTACATCATTTTTTGAAAGTTCTACATAGGAAGAAGGGTTCTCCCACTGTTGAATATGTCATGATTATTGTAGCGGGGGCTCTTCTTGCCAGCATTTTAGTGAATGTTGCAAACAGTGAAACTGTGAAAGAAGAACTGCAACAAGCGATTGCTTGTAAGTTTTCTACGATCATGGTGGATGAAAATGGAAATCCTGCCTGTAAAGATCCAAACATTGTGAAAGAAAAACCGAATACGAGCCTTTCGGAATCCAATTCTCATATTGTTCTCAAACCTGTTTCTAAACCGTTATCCAAACCTGATTCTAAGCCTAAGAATGAAGAAAAAGGGTTTTTCGATCAGTTGGGAGACGGTCTGTCGAGTACATGGAATGGTTTCAAAAAGGATGCAAAAGAATTTGTTGAAGATCCATGGGGGAAGACAAAAGAAGCTGCAGGTGATGTTTGGGAAGGTACTAAGGAAGTTGCTTCCGACACTTGGGAGTGGACGAAGGAACATAAAGAAGAGATTGCAGCGGGTTTGACCGTTGCGGCTGGAGTAGGGTTGTTATTTGTTCCGGGTGCACAGGCATTTGGAGCCGGGATCTTAATTGGAGCTGCCGTAGGTGGCGGGATCTCTGCTGTACAGGGAAACGATTTCAAGACCATTATGGCGGATACCGCTATCGGTGGATTGGCTGGAGCCGTAGGCGGTGGAGTAACCGGTGGTGTTATCCGAGGAGTTGGGCGGTATATTGGAAGAAGAGCCACACAACTGCTTGGCAACTCGGTTGGTGCATCTGCCGGGAGTCTTGCGGATGATTCTTTGAGAGGAAAAAAGTTTAATTGGAAGAATGCTGCTGTTGCGGGTGTACTTGCTTTTGGAATCACTCATGGGGTACAGGTGGCGAAAACTGCGGCACCTGTGTTTGGGATTACACCAAAGGCACAGAAGGCGACTAATCAAGTTGATGACATTATTGGGAAAAGAACAGGGGTTTCTACTTACAAAGGTGTAAAAGCACCAACTTTTTATGGAAAAACAAACGGTAAACGCTATGCAACTAGCACTGAAACGGGGAAAGAGATTAAGCTTAAAATGGGTCATATGGCTGGTAAAACTCATCCAAAAACGAATATCCGCTATGATGAAAATGGGTTCCCGGAATTTAATAGTGACTTTGATACTTACCTTCCTGAAGATACGCTTTTATCATCACGAGAAGTGCATTTTAACCGATGTAATAAAGCCATAGCTGAAACCATTGAAAAGGATCCGGAATTTGCTAAAAAATTTACTCAAGATGAAATTGATCAATTTAAGAAAGGATTAACGCCCAAGCGTTTTACTTGGCACCATCATCAAGAAGTTGGTAAAATGCAATTAGTAGACTATGAAATTCACAGAAAGACTGGTCATACCGGTGGTTATAAAATTTGGGGTAAAGACCAGTATGACTGATCGGAGGGGAATATATTGGTACGATGGAAGTCATCCAATAAAACGGCTACAGATACGGAAATTCAAATTGTTGAAAAAGAACTTGATATTCGCTTTCCCCAAGATTTCGTTCTCTGTGTAAAAAAAAATAATGGAGGCTGTCCGGAGCCTAATGTCATTAATATAAAGGGATCCGGCGAAGTTTTTCGTCAGCTTCTGGATTTTCATCATGACCAACCCATGTACATTGTTGAGGAAGCTGAGGATTTACAAATCGAAGGATTGAGTGAAAGAATTATTCCTTTTGCCAATGATCCTTTTGGAAATTACTTTTGCTTTGACTATCGAGAATCTGAATCTAACCCAGCTATCGTATTTTACGACCATGAGACTGATCCGGATGACGATATGGCTTTAACCTATGTATGTGATACATTTACTGAGTTGATAGAAAGTTTGCATGAAGGGAATAGTTGAATTAAAAAATCCTTGTTTGGCACCCCAGCGAAGGGTGCTTATTTATATGGGAAGGTGTGGAAATGGGGGATTTTGGTTCGCCGTAGGGTGTTGAACCGTTTTTACGACTTGGCGTGGTATTGGTGTGTTGTGGTATCAGCCTATAAATAGGCGATAGGATTTTATTTAATTTGTTGGGAATGTTTTTGGAAAACGAAAAACACCCAGTGATACGGGCGTATAATTCATTCCATCCTCTAACGCTAGATCCAGCCACTTATTCTTTCGAATTTTGGTCAGGGAAATGCTGACCAAAACCACAACGCCTTTTTCCCCTTCTTCTACGTATTCATCCAGTTGGAGATCCCGCATTAAAGTAGGTTTTGGTAAAAGGTTCACCGTCTTCCAGCATGCTGAAGATGTGAAGGGCGAGTGCTTCCTGTGCTATGGTGATGGGCGTGATTTCGTTTTTTCCATGAGATACACATCCCGGAAAATCAGGGAAGGTGACACCAACCCCAGGTGATTCACATAATGATAAACAGCCGGGTACACATAATAAGTATCTTTTCTGTTTATGATCAGTTCTCCTTTTTTGTTCTTGAAAGAAAATTAAGAAAAATTATATCAAGCCAATTGCAAACAGAAAAAGACGTGCAGGTTTTACTTGAAATGAAATTATAAACAAAATTAAAGAGAAATAATGTTAGAATTGTAAACACAGTATAATTTATAAAAAAACTAGTGATCTATTTTACAAAAGCTTACTTAAAATGAGAGTGAAACACTATGTTTTACCAGTTTTACGATTCCCGTTTTCTCTTATGGAATGAATGTTCTAAATCATGCAATGTAGGAACCTGGACTCTGAAGAAATCTGTTTAAAGGGAGCTATTCAATGGATACGAAGCCAGTGCTTGGTCGACGACAGTTCATAAAGAAAATATGGGTAAGGTTGATGGGAGCAGCTACTGTTGCAGGAATTGGAACGTATTCCGCTATAATTGAACCGAATTGGCTTGAGGTTACGCGGGTGAAGATCCGCTTGTCTCGACTTCCTTCTAATTTTTTAGGTTTAAAGATTGTACACTTTAGTGATACACATCTGGGGCTGTATTTCTCTCCTGATGATTTATATGATGTCGTAGAAGAAGTGAACAAGCTTCAACCGGATGTTATCTGTTTTACAGGTGACCTACTTGATAGTCGTTTTGGCTTTGATTATTTGCCAGAATCAAGTACGATTTTGTCCCGGCTAAAGGCACCGCTGGGCAAGTGGGCCATTCTGGGGAATCATGATTACCGGGCAGATCCTCAATCGATTTCTTCTGCATTTAAAAAAGCTGGGTTTCACCTTCTGAAAAATCAGTATCAAGCGATTGAAAAAGGAAAGGAGAAGATTTATCTGCTTGGCTTGGATGATGTGTTGGAGGGTGAAGTAAACATGGAACCAATGCTACAGAACCTGGAAAAGGATGCTTTTAAAATCCTTTTGGTCCATGAACCTGACTTTGTAGATGAGGTAGCAGACTATTCATCCAGTTTAATCGATTTGCAGCTTTCCGGTCATAGTCATGGAGGGCAGATCGCTTTTCCTCTGATCGGTCCTGTAATTACTCCCCCCTTGGGACAAAAATATCCCGCTGGTCTGTATAAAGTTAAAAATACGGCGGTGTACACCAATCGAGGGATAGGAACTACCATTTTGCCATTTCGTTTTTGGTGCCGGCCTGAAATTACTTTCATGACATTAACAGGTGGGTAAGAAAGTTTTATGTAAGAATATCCTTTTTTCACTGTTAGATATTTTTGCTCACTAATACCGTGTGATACCCCAATTAACTATAGGAGGGATAATATATAATGACACGATATAGGGGATTGCAAATATTATTTTCCCTTATTTTTATGGGTTGCATGTTGTTTGGATTAAGTTCGGCAGATAAAGAACGTGGATTCATGGTTGTTTTGGTAAGTGCTATTGTTCTTCCATTGCAACAATTTTAAATTACATGTTTAATCATCCTAACAAGAAATAAACATGATGCCCGCATTTTCATCCGCGTATGAAAATGTACCATGCAGTGGATGGATAGACTAGACGAACCATTCGAATAGATTGGACAAACCGGGTGGGAAAGATCCCTACCCGGCTTTTTGTTTGGTTTTATCCTCATGGGTACGATACAAACAGGATTAAGCGGAAGGTTCCCATCGTGGAAGGAAGGTTTCAATTCCTCATAGGTTCGATACAAACGGACGATCCATCGAAGCGAGGAAACAAGGCCGAGACGAGTTTCAATTCCTCATAGGTACGATACAAACGATACAATCGAATCAAGATTGAATTATTTTCGTGGGTTTCAATTCCTCATAGGTACGATACAAACCGCCAAGGAACGCATGACGTTCAATTCTTCCAACTTCAGTTTCAATTCCTCATAGGTACGATACAAACTCAAAAAGTCATCAACATTTTGAGTTGCAACCATCAGGGTTTCAATTCCTCATAGGTACGATACAAACGCACTAGGGGAAAATCCGTGTAGTCCATGACTTCGGTTTCAATTCCTCATAGGTACGATACAAACGACCGGAAGGACAGCGAAAACGATTTTACTTTCTCTTTCGTTTCAATTCCTCATAGGTACGATACAAACCCATAGCCAACGCCGCAAACGCGGGAACGGCCATGTTTCAATTCCTCATAGGTACGATACAAACCATCAGGGTCCCCTTTCCTTCCCTGCCACTGAGTGCCGTTTCAATTCCTCATAGGTACGATACAAACATTCAGCGAGTGGGAGTTCAAGCGCATTCTCGACATGCGTTTCAATTCCTCATAGGTACGATACAAACCCAAAGAGCCATCAGGATGCCAAAACTACAAACCAGGTTTCAATTCCTCATAGGTACGATACAAACGAGTTTAGCTGAATTTTACCGGACTGTAGAATACATGTTTCAATTCCTCATAGGTACGATACAAACTCGTACTTATATCCGACAGAAGAGCGAAGACGGTCCTTGTTTCAATTCCTCATAGGTACGATACAAACCCATTTTAAGCCCAAAACAAAGGGATTTCCCTGACACCTATATCATATAGAAAAAAATCGGTGGAAACAATAGAGTGTTCGTTTTCCCTGTTATACCGTGTGATTTCTTTATTTTGCGGTTGTCGTCGATCTCCGGGGGTTTTTGCATTACTGGGGGTCGACGACAATCTTCTCAAACGTTGTATATTGAATATCTTTACCAAAAATGTGTATAATAAAGGCAAAAGAAGCCACCACCGTGGGCCTGTGGCCATAGGTAAAGTGCCAGCTTTACCTATGACTTTTAATTTCTGCCCAACTCAGAGGGTCAACGCTGCTTCTTCCGATGGCGATCATGCCCTCCAGGAAGAAGCGAGCAATGGTCACAAGTGCGACGATGATCGCCACAATTCCTTGCAGCCATTCCATGGCCTCACCCCCTTTGCCGTAAACTCGGCCCTGGCGGTGAGGCTTTTCCATTCTCCCTTGCCTATGAATATTTTACTATGTACTAGAAGAAGGGGATAGACAGACTTAGAAAAGCCGGTGGGGAATAAACTCCGGCTCGGCTTTTTGTGTGGATTTCCTTATAGGTACGATGCAAACCCTGTAGAAAAATTTGTGAAAAAGAAGAGTTCATTGATTGATTCTGAATATAGAAAGGAAAAAGATAAGTGAAAAAGCTGATCGCTTCTAATGTGTTACTCCTGTCTAGCCTCCTTTACACTTTATGGTCTATTTCTAAAAATCCACTCTACCTTTCTGATATTTCAATGGAAGTCCAAAACCCTGTCAGCGTTAGTTGGTTCAATATTCAAATTGATACAGGGATTATCGAGAAAAGTGCAAAGTCGATTTATAATGTTTCTTTAATTCCTATTTACTTGCTTGTAGTTGTAGCTCTTGTTTTAATTTTGCTTTCTCTAAAAAATAGATAATAAATAAGTAAGACACCCATTTTTGGAGTGTCGTCTTACTTATTTACACTATGAAAGTTTTTCGCAGTTCTAATACCAAGTATTTTTATGGATAAATTGGAGAAACCGGGTGGGGAAAGATTCCTATCCGGCTTTTTGTGTGGATTCATTTTCTTATAGGTACGATACAAACGCTCCAGAATGTGTACAACAAGTGTTCTCCTGTTGTGTTTCAATTCCTCATAGCTACGATACAAACAGTTTAGCGAGGAGTTATGGCAGTTTGCTAGGAGGCGTTTCAATTCCTCGTAGGTACGATACAAACAAAGCTCAGGGGTCGCCTCACACGGCGTATCCCTAGTTTCAATTCCTCATAGGTACGATACAAACAGGGAGCCAGATGGACAACATGCTGGATGAGATATTGTTTCAATTCCTCGTAGGTACGATACAAACTAGAATCGTCCCAGTCCGCTGTAGTGGTGATACTTCGTTTCAATTCCTCGTAGGTACGATACAAACTGTAGCTTCGCCCATGTGTTTATTTATTTTCTTGTGTTTCAATTCCTCGTAGGTACGATACAAACCTGTTACTTTGATTCCATTTTTCTTTTGCCACTTTTTGTTTCAATTCCTCGTAGGTACGATACAAACTCGATGTCTTTTTCACTCATTCGCATGAACGTCTTAATAGTTTCAATTCCTCGTAGGTACGATACAAACCCATTTTAAGCCCAAAATAAAAGGTTTTCCTGACACCTATATCATATAGAAAAAAATCGGTGGAAACAATAGAGTGTTCGTTTTCCCTGTTATACCGTGTGATTTCTTTATTTTGTGGTTGTC
>NZ_FXTI01000005.1 GCF_900182565.1 Melghirimyces algeriensis
TGTATCGAAGACCTCCAAGTAAAGCATATGGTGAAAAACCGCAAGTTAGCCAAATCGATCACGGATGCCTCGTGGTCGGAGTTTGTCGCGATGCTTACCTACAAGGCAGCCTGGCATGGAAGAAACGTGGTGAAAGTGGGGAAACAGTTCCCTTCTAGTCAGCTTTGCCCTTCCTGTTGCTACCGAAACAAGGATGTAAAGAACCTCCACCTTCGGGCATGGACATGCCCTACATGTGGCTCTCACCATGACCGAGACATCAATGCATCCAAAAACATCTTGCAAGAAGGACTTCGAGTACTTGCAGTCGGGCAGACCGTTTAAGCTTGGATATGATCCTATCAGTAGACGGGAGCTCCCAAGAATCCCCTGCCTTCAGGCATGGGGAGTGTCAAATAGATGAAGGATATTCAGCAAAGGATACAAACCGACCTGAGCTCCAACGAATGATCCAGGATATCGAAGAGAAAAATATCGATGTTGTATTAGTATTTCGGCTTGATCGATTAACCCGGTCCGTTCTAGATCTGTATAAGCTTCTTGAACACTTCGAAAAGCATAACTGTGCTTTTTCAAGTGCCACTGAGGTTCGGCCGTTTATTTCTCACTCTTGTTGCAGCCCTTGCGCAATGGGAGCGAGAGAATCTTGCAGAACGTGTGCGTTTTGGAATGGAAGAGATGGTTCGACAAGGAAAAAGACCTGGTGGTAGCGCGAGTTACGGCTATAAAAGTGTGGAAGGAAAGTTAATTCCTGTTGAATCGGAAGCAACCATTGTCCGTGAACTGTTTGATCGATATGAAAAAAACCAAGGCATACGTGAGATACAAAGGTGGCTTGAAGATGAAAAGATACCTGCTCCCAAAAAGAAATGGAGTACAACCACCATCAATTACATTCTACGTAGTCCAATCTATATCGGAAAAATCCGATGGAATCTACGCAAAAAAGGAATAGGAAAAACAAATCAAGAAATCATCGTTGACGGAAATCATGAACCCATTATAAGTGAAAACCAGTTTTTTCGTGTTCAAAAGATATTGGACCAACGAAAAAGCGTTGCACCTGTTGTGCTGCAACCAGCGATTTTATCTTTGCGGGGATTACTAGATGTGCAAAGTGTGGATATTCCATGTCTAGTACTTCACGCAAATATAACGGCAAACGATTCAAATACTACGGGTGTGTAAACAGACAAAAAAACTTTCACTGCGATATGCCTTATTTGCGTGAAGAATGGTTGAGGAAGCCATTTTAGATTACATAAAAGTCAACCTGGATAAAAACGATATCGACGAGATCGTAAGTCAGATTGAGAAAGACAAAGAAAAAGAACGGTTAGTTAATCAGGTTGAACAGCTTAAAAAGGATTTGGAGAAGATACAAACGAGGAAACGTAAGTTTCAAATGATGTATGTTGATGATCTCATATCAAAAGAGGATTATATTGAACGTACACAAGAAATGACAACAGAGGAAAAACGCATCAAAGCAACATTGAATGAAATGGTTATACCAAGTGATGAGGATATCCACTACCAAGAAGAACTTCACAACATGCTTTCAGAGTTTCAAAGTATATATGGATCACTGAGCGTCGAAGAGTGGAAAACAATGGTGAACGAAATCATTAAGAACATCACATTGAACGCTTTTAAAGAAAGTCCTCGACAACGGCCAGATATTAAGGTGAACATTGAATACAAATAAAAAGAACAGGTCTTGTCCTGTTCCTTTTTCCCTATGGTGCTGGTGGAGGGAATTGAACCCCCGACCTACGCATTACGAGTGCGTTGCTCTACCGCTGAGCTACACCAGCATGATGCTTCTTTTATGACATTCGGTCTGCCAGCTGAGCTACATCAGCATGTTTGTTTTGGTAGGTATTTGGTGGAGGCGAGCGGAGTCGAACCGCTGTCCGAAAACATCGCCACGTCGGATTCTCCGAGCGCAGTCGCTGTATTGAGATCTCACTCTTTGAACTGCCCAACGACAGGCGCTTCAAAGAGCCAGCTATCTAAGGTTCGCTTTCCGGCCGATAGCGCCTCCAGTCAGCTAGCCCGCTTCAGTTATGAGACCCAAGAACTCCACACGGGCGATGGAGCCATGGATCCTGGCCAGCTATTAAGCAGCCAGAGCGTAGTTTTCTTGTTTGCCAGTTACATTTAGGCAATCCGCGTTTTTAACGAAGGACGCAGCCCCACGGCTCGCTACCGACGCTCGAACTGTTCCCGTCGAATCCCAAAACGCCCCCAAGGTGACAGGCAGGAAATTGAGCGTTAACGAAATATATTGTAACAAAATAATCAACAGATGTAAAGCGTTTCCCTTAAAAAAGGTGCAATTACCGCATCATCTGTTGTTTCAGTTGACGTCGAATTTCTCGGTCAGCATCCCGTTTGGCAACGGCCTGTCGCTTGTCATGCAACTTTTTCCCTTTAGCGAGGGCCAGTTTGATTTTGGCAAACCCATTGCGAAGGTGCAGATCCAAGGGAACCAGCGTAAATCCTTTTTGCTGTGTTAAACCGATCAGCTTATTGATTTCGCCTTTATGCAAAAGGAGCTTTCGCGTTCGGGTTGGATCGTGGTTAAACCGGTTTCCCTGTTCAAAAGGGCTGATGTGCATGTTGAGAAGGTAGACTTCGCCTCTGTCGATCAAAGCGTAGCTGTCCTTCAGATTGACCCGACCCTGTCGGATCGACTTGATTTCGGTCCCAGTGAGCACGATGCCTGCTTCATAGGTATCTTCCACATGATACTCATGCAAAGCTTTTTTGTTCCGTGCAATCACTTTGCTTCCACCCTTTGACATGCGTGCTCACCTCCTTGAAGAATCCATTCTTTACTATAACAGCATCAACGAAGAATCGTCAATAGATCAATTGGCTCGATGCTTCCGTTTGCTTTTTTTCTTTTTCATACGGCTTTTTTTGAAACCCAATCCGTTTTTGTTTCCATTTCGTTTCCGGGCTTCGTTATTGTTTTTTCGTGGTTTGCGCTTTTTCTGTTCCGCCGTCTTCTTCGGGGTCCCCAACCGTTTGGGACGGTGTGGTGGCTTTTGAGCGTTACCTTCTTCCACAAATTCAAAATCCACCTTGCGTTCATTTAAGTTGACTCCAGCGACCCGAACCGTAACTTTGTCACCGATCCGATATGCCTTTTGCGTTCGCTCTCCCACCAAAGACATGGAGCCTTCATGAAAATGATAATAATCATCGGTCATATAACTGACATGAACCATGCCTTCCACCGTATTCTCCAGCTCCACAAAAACCCCGAAGGACGTGACACTGCTGATGACTCCTTCAAATGTTTCTCCCACTTTATCCTGCATAAACTCCGCTTTTTTCAGATCATTTGTCTGCCGCTCTGCATCGACTGCGATCCGCTCCCGCTCAGATGCATGCTGGGCGGCACCTGGCAACCATCCATTCAATTCCGACTTCCGCTTATCGGGGAGGTTCCCATGGTTGTCCAACACTTCCCGGATAATGCGATGAATCACCAAGTCAGGGTAACGGCGAATGGGAGATGTAAAGTGAGAATAGTAGGATGCGGCCAATCCAAAATGACCCAGGCACTCCGGGGAATATTTTGCTTGTTGCATAGAGCGAAGCATCACGGTACTGATTACCGGCTCCTCCGGTTCTCCCTTAATCTCCTCCAATAATTGCTGTAAAACGCGTGGCTTGATCTTGTTCGCTTTTCCTTTGGCCTGATAACCGAAGTGGGTGATAAACTCAAAAAATGCTTGCAGTTTTTCCGGGTCCGGATGTTCGTGAATCCGGTACATAAACGGTATCTTCATTTTAAAGAAATGCTCCGATACCGTCTCATTAGCCGCCAGCATAAATTCTTCAATCATCTGCTCCGCAACAGTTCGAGGCTTGGGAACAATGTCTACCGGTTTTCCCTGATCATCCACAATGATTTTGGCTTCAGGAAAGTCAAAATCAATCGCCCCCCGTGCAAACCGACGCTTTCGCAACACTTCAGCCAGTTGACCCATCAGCCGAAAGTCCTCCACCAAGGATTCATATTGATGGATCACTTCCGGATCTTCATCCACCAATATTTGTTTCACCGCTTGATAGGTCATCCGTTCATTGGTCTGAATCACACTGGGGTAGATTTCGTGATCCACCACATCTCCCGATGAATCGATTTCCATATCGCAGGTAAGGGTTAACCGATCCACCTGGGGGTTGAGACTGCAAATGCCGTTGGACAAGCGTGGGGGCAGCATGGGGATCACCCGATCCACCAAGTATACACTGGTGCCTCGCTCATACGCTTCCCTGTCCAGAGCGGTTCCTTCTTGGACATAATAGCTGACATCCGCAATGTGAACACCCAGACGGATATTTCCGTTCTCCAACGCTTCAACCGATACCGCATCATCCAAATCCTTTGCATCGGCTCCGTCAATGGTAACCATAGTGCGTTCCCGCAAGTCGCGTCTCCCGGCCATCTCCACGACTGAGATGGTATCCGGCACTTCCTCCGCCTCTTTGATCACATCATCCGGAAACGCTTCCGGAAGCTGATGTTGTCGAATAATGGCCAAAATATCCACACCGGGATCTTCTTTGTGACCCAAAACCTCTTTCACTTTTCCTTCGGCGCTCCGACGCCCTTTCGGATAATCGGTCAGTTCAACGACAACCTTATCTCCTTCCTTTGCCCCGTTTTTGGCTTCTTTGGGAATGAAGATATCGGAAGATAACCGCTTATCATCAGCAATGACAAACCCAAAATGTTTGGACGCCTTATAAGTGCCCACCACTTCCGTGCGCCCCCGTTTCAGGATGCGAACAATCTCACCTTCCGGACGCAATCCTTCCTTTTTCATACTGTGTATACGGGCCAAGACCAGATCCCCGTCCATGGCTCCATTCATATCATTCCCGTGGATAAACACATCCTGTTGAAACGGGAAATCCGCATCGGGAATGGCAAAGCCAAATCCCTTTGCGTTTCCCTGAAGCCTCCCCCGAACCAGATTGAGTCTTTCCGGGACACCGTAACGTTTGGTTCGGGTGCGAACAATTTTTCCCTCAGCCTCCATTTGATTCAAAAGAGCAATGAAGGCATTCCAGTCTTCGATGCCGAATGCATGTTGCAATTCTTCTGCTTTCATCGGTTTGTATGCTTTTTTTCGCATATATTCCAAAATCTCATGTTCTTGCATCAACGCTTCAATTCTCCTTTCCCTCCGGTGCGTTTCTCTCACGGTTTTCCGTTACGCGCCGGATAAAGGCATCAACTTCGGTAAACAGTTGCTTCCTTTCTTGATCCAATGTAATAATATGGCTTGATTTTTCAAACCATATCAGCTGTTTGTCCTTGGAAGATATATGATTGTATATGTAACGGGCACTTTTGGGATGGACCGTTTCATCCCTGACGGCCTGAACCACCATTGCCGGTACTTCCACCTTGGACAAACGACGGCGAACATGGCGGATCAATCCGTTTAAA
Organism: Melghirimyces algeriensis; assembly: GCF_900182565.1. GTDB lineage: Bacteria > Bacillota > Bacilli > Thermoactinomycetales > DSM-45169 > Melghirimyces > Melghirimyces algeriensis. The sequence continues at coordinate 5,480 of NZ_FXTI01000005.1, forward strand.
CTGGAGATACATTTCAACGGGGTACGATCATACGGTGTCAGATGCACTTCAATATGGGGCGGCTTCTCTCCCTTTCGCTCCAAGTAAGGCTTAAACCAGCGAACCATATTGACAAACCGATGCCTTTTATCTTGTAAATAAACAGGAGCACAAAGGGGGACAACACCGGCCACTTCTCTTTCCTGTGCCAGTTTGAGAGCAAGGGCTCCGCCCATGGAAAGCCCTACAGCCACAATCTGGCGCACTTTCCCTTGCAGGCGCAAGCGGTCATAGGCGTTGAAAACACACGCCCACCAGTCCTTCCATGAAGTGCATTCCATTTCCTCCGGAGAAGTACCGTGACCGGGCAAAAGTGGAGCATAAACAGTATAACCCTGCTTCTCCAGATATCGCCCCATGGGTCTCAATTCTGAAGGTGTACCTGTAAAACCATGAATCAGCAGAATACCGGTCTCTGACCCTTGATAAAAAAAAGGGTCTGGAGGGCGGCGTCGAATCTTCATTTACACAGTCGCCTCCCATTTGATCTCTCCTTGATCCGGTTCCCGGTGTATTCCCATATAGTAAGCCTTTATGGTTCAGTCTTTCCAACCATATCAATTTCAACCAAGAGAGTTTCACCGGAATCACAGGAACGTTATGTTATCAACGATATCACAGAACGACGTCTGGCGAAACGGCAAGACCTCAGAAGAAGTCCATAAAAAAGACAGCTCCTGCGAGCTGTCTTTTTGCCACATGGGCAAATGTATGTTGCCTGGCAACGTCCTACTCTCCCAGGGGCTCGCGCCCCAAGTACCATTGGCGCTGAAGGGCTTAACTTCCGTGTTCGGGATGGGAACGGGTGGGTCCCCTTCGCCATCATCACCAGACAATCTGTATATTATCATGTAACACTAAATGTGACAAGAGGGGAATACATATTTATCATAAAGTCCTTTTGGAATGATATAACCCTTATCAGGTTGAACAAATTACCAATGATCTCCCGACAGTTATTTCTTTTCAGAAATCTGTCCCATGTTAGAATGGACGATGACAACCAAAACGTGAAAGGAGGGTGTATCGTTGCATTGGCTGAATAAAATCCTTTTTTCTCCCCGGTTTCATCGCATCCGTATTATGTATGAACTTTTCGTTGTTTATTGACGCTTACCTATACGATTGTTCTGGTCAGCCAGTGGCTGGATGTTCACCACCAAAACGACTGGATGATGGACCGACTTCAATGGTTTGACCGTATGCTATTAATCTGGTTTGCTGTTGAATACTTGGTTCGCTTTTGGGTTGCATCGCATAAAAAACGTTTTGTGTTGGAAAACTGGTTTGACCTGTTGGCCATTATTCCTTTGGATGAATTTTTTCGCCCTCTTCGTCTGTTACGCTTGATCCGTCTGATCCGTCTGATCCGAATGTCCTCTTTTCTATGGGGGTTTATCCGAACACGGGAAGTACAATTATCCATTCTCGTGGCAACAGTCATTGTATTTTGGGGGTCTGGAGGTTTCTATCTTTTGGAAAAGGACTTTAATGAAGGAATCCAGTCCTTTAATGACGCGATCTGGTGGGCAATTGTCACAACCACCACGGTGGGTTATGGAGACATTTCTCCCGTTACGTTTGGCGGACGCATGATTGCGATTGTATTGATGCTGACCGGAATCGGACTGATTGGCTCCGTCACTGCTAGTGTGGCCACCCATTTCAACCAAGTTCTCAAGGAACATCAACGGGAACAGCGAGAAGAAAATCAAATAAGAGAAGAACTGATGCAGACCGCCAAACAATATATAGAACAGATCAATCAATTATCCCCGGCGGAATATCAAACACTGCTTCGCACTTTGGAAACATTAAGGAGTCAAGATTCCCCTAAAAAAGACAAAATGGAGTGAAAGGAAACGATACAAAAAAACAGCCGGGTTAACCCTGCTGTTTCTCGCTTCATGCGTTAAAGCTATGAGTGTTGTCCTTATTTTACAAAATAACCGGCCAAAAGCGTCAGAATCATAAAAAGAATCGCCAAAACCACAGTTATTTTGCCCAGCAGAGCATCAATCCCACGGGCTTTTGTTTTTCCCAACAACTGTTCAGAAGCGCCGCCGATTGCACCGGACAGACCGGCACTTTTACCTGACTGTAACAGAACAACCAGAATTAATGCCACACTCACTATAGCCAACAAAATATCCACGGCGATTTTCATACGTGGTACACCTCTCGTCAGGGATTTCCCCTTCTTATCACTGGTGATACTGTATCACAACTGTCCCCTCTTTTCAACAAATGGATTTTCCATACAACGAAAAAGACATACCAGGCTTGGTAGCTCTGGTATGTCTTCGTCTTCGGGATCTTTATCTCTTTTTCAGGTGATAAAATGCTCCTTTACCCGGATACTCTGCACATTTGTTCAATTCTTCCTGAATCCGCAACAGCTGGTTGTACTTTGCCACCCGGTCCGTCCGGGAAGGAGCTCCTGTCTTGATTTGTCCTGCACCTGTCGCCACTGCGATATCCGCAATGGTGGTATCTTCCGTTTCCCCGGAACGATGGGAGATTACAGCAGTATAACCGGCCCGTTTGGCCATTTCCACCGCATCAAAGGTTTCCGTCAGTGTACCGATTTGGTTCACCTTGACCAGGATCGAATTTCCCACGCCTTTTTCAATTCCCTCACGCAACCGTTCCGTGTTGGTAACAAACAGGTCATCCCCCACAAGTTGCACCTTGTGTCCGAGACGTTGGGTCAGTTGTTTCCATCCATCCCAATCATCTTCGGCCAAACCATCTTCAATGGAGACAATCGGATATTTTTCCACCATCTCTTCATAATAGGCAATCATCTCTTCTGCCGTTCGGGTCACTCCTTCGCCTTCCAGGTGATAGGAGCCCTCTTTGTACAGCTCGGTAGAAGCTACATCCAAGGCAAATACAATATCGGCCCCCGGTTCGTACCCGGCCCGTTTGACAGCTTCCATAATGGTTTGCAGCGCTTCTTCGTTGGAGGAAAGATTGGGAGCAAACCCGCCTTCATCCCCCACCGAGGTGGAAAGACCTTTTTCTTTCAAGACAGCTTTCAATGTGTGGAAAACTTCCGTTCCCATCCGAAGTCCTTCACGAAACGTATTCGCGCCGACCGGCATTACCATAAACTCCTGAATATCCACATTATTATCGGCGTGCTCTCCACCATTCAGGATATTCATCATGGGTACAGGAAGCACTTTGGCGTTAAATCCGCCAAGGTAGTTATACAAATGAATATCCATTTCATCCGCAGCCGCCCTGGCGACAGCCATCGAGACGGCCAGGATGGCATTGGCTCCCAATCTCCCCTTATTCGGGGTTCCATCCAGCTCGATCAGGGTCCGGTCAATCTCTACCTGATCCGATGCATCCATCCCTTCCAACTTCGGAGCAATGATTTCATTGACGTTTTGAACGGCTTTCAGTACCCCTTTTCCCATAAAGCGCTCTTTGTCTTGATCACGGAGTTCCACGGCTTCATGGGCTCCTGTGGAGGCACCGGAGGGAACAATGGCCCGACCCCAGCTACCGGACTCCAGTATCACTTCCACTTCTACGGTTGGGTTCCCTCTGGAATCCAGCACTTCTTTAGCGTGTACACTATAAATCGTTGTCATTTCGGTCTCCTCCTTGAAGATCAGTACCTCGTCAAGATTCATGGTTCAATCAGGGAACAACCCGTCATTTCTTCCGGTTGAGGTAGGTCTAACAGTTGTAATAATGTGGGAGCCACATCGGCCAATACTCCGCCTTCCCTCAAGGTAACGGAAGGGTCGGTGACGATGCATGGAACCGGAAACGTCGTGTGCGAAGTCACGGGTTCATTCTTTTCATTAAGTACCATATCTGCATTGCCGTGGTCAGCGATGACCATCGCTGTTCCTCCCATGTCATCCAACGCATTCATAATGCGTCCAAGACATTCATCCACCGCTTCCACTGCCCGGACGGTAGGTTCCAGTTTTCCGGAATGCCCCACCATATCCGGGTTGGCGAAGTTTAGAATGATTGAATCATATGTCTCTTCCCCCAACTTCTGAAGCAGGGCTTCCGTTACTTCATAGGCACTCATTTCCGGTTTTAAGTCGTAAGTGGCTACCTTGGGAGAATCAATCAACAGGCGATCTTCTCCAGGAAAGGGTTCCTCACGGCCCCCATTGAAGAAAAAGGTAACATGAGGATACTTTTCTGTCTCGGCAATTCGCAGTTGTTTGAGATCCTGTTGAGAAAGTACTTCCCCATAGGTATTGTCCAAATCCGTCGGCTTATAAGCGACATAACCATCCACGGTTTCGCTAAACTGGGTCAGACAAACATAGTAAAGGTTCTCCGGTCTTCCATCACCCCGGTCAAATCCGCGAAAATCTTTATTGGTAAAGGCCAGGGAGATTTGAATGGCTCGATCCGGACGGAAGTTGTAAAAAATAATCGCATCATCCGATTGGATCAAACCGACTGGTTTTTTATCAGAACCTACAATAACTGTAGGCATTACAAACTCGTCAAAGATGCTTTTTTCGTAAGATTCTTTAACAGCCTGAACCGGGTCCTGATACGTTGGACCCTCCCCATATACCATCGCGCGATAAGCCTTTTCTGTCCGATTCCAGCGATTATCCCGATCCATGGCATAATAGCGCCCCTGGACGGTCGCGATTTGACCGACCCCCAACTGATCCATCTTTTCCTGTAGCTGTTGGATATAGCGTATACCGGAATCCGGAGCCACATCACGTCCATCCAAAAAAGCATGAACATAGACCTCTTTCAGCCCTTCTTTTTTAGCCAGCTCCAGAAGGGCAAACAGGTGTTCAATGTGACTGTGAACCCCGCCGTCAGACAATAAACCATACAGATGCAACTTACTTTGTTTTGCTTTTACATGCTGGATGGCACCGAGAAACGTTTCATTATCAAAAAATGACCCTTCCTCGATGGACTGACTGACCCGGGTCAAATCCTGATACACCACCCGACCGGCCCCAATATTCAGATGACCCACTTCCGAGTTTCCCATTTGCCCCTCAGGGAGTCCGACAGCTCTTCCCGAAGCTTGAAGCGTGGTATGGGGATATTGCGACCACAGACGGTCAAAATGGGGCTTATGAGCCTGAGCCACCGCGTTGCCGTGCACTTCTTTTCGCAGACCGAAACCATCGAGAATAATCAGAGCCACAGGTTTTTTGGGGCTCACCGTTCATCCCCCCGTCGGCTGGCAGCTTTCACTAACTGGGTGAAGGTGTCCGGGTCCAGGCTGGCTCCCCCCACCAAGGCCCCGTCGATATCCTGGTTGGAAAGGAAGGAGTCGATATTGGCCGGTTTGACACTTCCTCCGTATAAAATCCGTACTTCATTGGCAACCTGCTGATCATACTGGTCTGCCACGATCTTTCGAATCCATTGGATCACATCACCGGCATCTTTTTCGGTGGCTGATCGACCGGTCCCAATCGCCCAAACGGGCTCATAAGCCAAAATCAGGCGACTTACTTCCTTGGAACGTAAACCCTGAATGGCCTCAACCACTTGCTGGTGAACCACTTCCTGGGTATTTCCATTTTCCCGTTCTTCTAAGGTTTCTCCCACACAGACGATCGGAATCAGGTCATGATCCAGAGCCGACTTGGTCTTTAAACGAACCTGCTCATCCGTCTCGGAAAAGTAGGTTCGACGCTCCGAGTGGCCGACAATCACATAGGAAACATTCACGGCTTTCAACATGGTTGGGCTGATTTCACCTGTATAAGCCCCTTCCTGCTCCCAATGCATGTTCTGGGCTCCGATTCCAATTCCGCTCCCCTCTGCTTTTTCTGTTAGTGCAGACAGAGCAAGGAATGGAGCGCACAGAACCGTTTCCACTCCCTCATTTTTCACTTCGGCTTGAAAGTTAGACAAATATTCCAGCGACTCCTTCACCGTTTTGTACATTTTCCAGTTTCCTGCGATTACGGGTTGACGCATGGAATCACCACCTTATTCCTTATTATTGAGAGCGGCCACACCGGGAAGCACTTTTCCTTCCATCAACTCCAGAGAAGCTCCTCCCCCTGTGGAAATATGATCCACTTGATCATCCAGTCCAGACTTCTTGATGGCTGAGGCGGAATCTCCGCCCCCAATCACACTGAATGCTTTGGAATCGGCAACCGCACGGGCCACCGCAAACGTTCCTTCAGCAAACCGGGGAAATTCAAACACACCCAATGGTCCGTTCCAGATGACCAGCCGGGATGCATGAATCATCTGTGCAAAACGTTCCCGTGTTTTGGGACCAATATCCAATCCCTGCTGATCACGCGGAATCGCATCAACATCCACTGTTTCAGCCTCCGCATCAGCAGAAAATTCCTTTGCAATCACTGTATCTTCAGGAAGCACCAGGTTAACCCCTTTTTCTTCCGCTTTGTTCATAAAGGATTGAGCCAACTCCACCTTTTCAGCTTCCAGAAGAGACGTTCCAATTTCAAATCCTTTTGCTTTTAAAAATGTATATGACAATCCTCCGCCAATTAAAAGATTGTCTACTTTATCCAACAAATGATCGATGACACCGATCTTATCTTTCACTTTGGCGCCACCGATAATCGCCGTAAAGGGACGTTCCGGACTTTTTAATGCCTTGCCCAATGTCTCCAGCTCTCTTTGCATCAGGAACCCGGCCACAGCCGGCAGGTGTTCGGCAATCCCAGCCGTTGAAGCATGAGCCCGGTGGGCGGCACCAAATGCATCATTGACATAAAGATCCGCCAAAGAAGCAAAAGAACGGGCCAATTCTGGATCATTCTTTTCTTCACCCGGATGGAAGCGAACATTCTCTAACAGAAGAATATCCCCTTCTCTCAATTGCTCCACCTTTTTCTGCACATGTTCGCCAACGAGTTCATCCACCTTCAGCACCTGTTTTTCCAATAATGCGGAAAGACGCTCCGCCACTGGATTGAGACGAAGCTCTTCCACCACTTGGCCTTTGGGTCGCCCCAGGTGGCTGGCAAGAATCAATTTCGCCCCGTGTTCCGACAGATAGCGAATAGTCGGTAATGCCGCTTGAATACGGTTGTCATCCGTGATTTTCCCATTTTCCAATGGCACATTAAAATCCACTCTGCAGAATACGCGTTTTCCTTTGAGGTCCACATCTTGAATTGACAACTTGTTCATCGGGTTGTTCCTCCCTCAAGCGTGCATGAGAAAGAGGAGAGATGTTCCTCCCCTCTGATCTCTTCCTCTCTATTCTAGTCTTCCAAACCTTTGTTGGCAACGTGAAGCATCAAGTCAATCATCCGGTTGGAGAATCCCCACTCGTTATCATACCAAGCAACCACTTTTACCATATTTCCATCCTGGATCATGGTGGAGAGACCATCCACAATCGATGAATGTGGGTCCCCATTATAGTCTTTGGATACCAGTGGTTCATCAGAGAAATCCAGAATTCCTTTCAAGCTCCCGTGAACTTTTTGACGCAATGCCTCATTCACTTCATCCACACTGACGTCTTTCTCCACTTCAGCCACAAAATCCACCACAGAAACATTCGGGGTGGGAACACGCATGGCAAATCCGTTCAGCTTTCCTTCCAGATGGGGCAACACTTTGGAAACGGCCTTGGCAGCACCTGTGGTTGTGGGAATAATGGACAATCCGGCAGCACGGGCGCGACGCATATCTTTATGCGGCAAATCCAAAATTTGCTGATCATTGGTATAAGCGTGTACCGTTGTCATTAAACCACGCCGTACACCAAACGCCTCATCAATGACCTTTACCACCGGTGCCAGGCAGTTGGTGGTGCAAGAAGCATTGGAAAGAACATGGTGAGAAGCGGGATCGTATTGATCATGGTTGACCCCCATCACGACAGTTAAATCCTCTTCTTTGGCAGGGGCTGATATAATTACCTTTTTGGCCCCGGCATGGCGGTGTTTTTCAGCATCTTCCCTTTTGGTGAAACGACCGGTGGATTCTGCAACAATCTCCACTCCAAGCTCCCCCCAGGGCAGCTGGGCCGGGTCCCGTTCCGCCAGCACCTGGATCTCTTTACCGTTTACCATCAAACCATGATCGGTTACTTCCACCGAACCAGGAAACCGACCATGAACCGAATCATATTTCAGAAGATGAGACAACGTATTGGCATCTGTTAAATCGTTAATGGCTACAACTTCCAATTCCGGATGTTCCACTGCAATACGGAACACTGCCCGACCAATCCGTCCAAACCCATTAATCCCGATTTTTGTTGCCATATAGAAACCCCTCCGTGTTTAAAATAGGAACTGACAATGGTTATACAGCAAGGAATGATTGCTTTACTGAAGAGATCATTGGTTTCTTTAATGTTCATAAAGACGCGTGACCTACTGAATTCATCAACATCCGTCATTGTCAAGAATGGCGCGGGCCGCTGCTTCATCCGTAATCAATGTATCGCGTCCAGAAACCGGACAGACAGCTGCCACTGCCTTTGCCTTTCCTGCTCCACCGGCAATAGCAATCGTCGCATCCACATGTTTCAGGTCTTCCAGGCTAAGACCGATGCTTCGTCCCCGGTGGATAATCTCCCCTTCCTGATTAAAGTAATAACCAAAGGCTTCTCCGACGGCTCCCTTTTCTTTCAGTTCCCTTAATAAAGCAGGTGAAGCTTTTCTTCTGGATGCCATGGCTATAGCATCTCCGATCCCGTGAACCACAATGCGGGCGGAGTGCACCAAATCCAACACTTCCTGAATATGCGGCTCACGAAGCAACATTTGATAAGCCTCTTTGCTCAACTGTTCAGGGACATGCATCAAACGATACTTTCCACCTGCTTTCTGTGCCATCAAGGAAGCGATATAATTCGCCTCCAGCTCAACCGCTTCACCCAGCCCCCCCCTAGCCGGAACAAATGTACTCTCTTTCAGGACAGCAGAGGAAGTCATCATCTCTGCAACTGCGGCAACCGTCGTCCCCCCTGCTACCGCCACTACTTGCCCAGGGTGAACGATTTGCTTCAAAAGACGGGCTCCCGCTCTCCCCATTTCTTTCTTCACCAAATCAGAGCGATCCGAGTCGCCTGGAACAACGACGGCTTTTTCCAGATTGAGCACACGGCAAAGGTCAGCCTCCAAATCGGTCAAGCCAAAAAGATCTTTAATCAGGGGCTCCATTTTGGATACAAGATCCCCTCCTGGGTGCGTCAATTGCATCCCGACGGTATCAATCCGAACAAGTCCCCGCTCTTTGAGAAATTCCACTTCACTTCTCAACACCCGCTCAGTCATACCCAATGCGGAAGCGAGACTTCTTCTGCCGATTGGCTGCATCAATTGAAGATGACGAAGTACTTCATATCGTTTCCTCATCACGTCAAGCAAATCAGGAAGCAATTGACGTTGTAATTCTAGGATCGTTTTCATCCAGACACCTCCAGGGACATATTATGTCCCACGTAGCAAATTACGTCCCGATTCGGGTAAAAAAAATGGAGCCTTCCATTTGGATTTTAAACGATCTGAATCGCTTTGGCAAGTGGGAAGGCGTAAATGTGGGTTTTCAATCTTTCATGCGCATATTTATTCATCAAACCGCTGCCGAACCTTGGAAGCTGCGATTCCCATCTCTTCCCGGTATTTTGCAACCGTTCTTCTGGAAACCCGAATCCCATCCTGCTTCAATCGGTCAGCAATTTTTTGATCGGACAAAGGCTTCGTTTTCTCTTCTGATTCAATGATTTGGACCATTTTATCTTTTACAATTCGAACGGACATATTCCCTCCCTTCTGATTGGAGATTCCGGTGGAAAAGAAGAAACGGAAAGGATACAGCCCTCTTGGTGTCTGGATATACTTATTCTTCGTCGCTCGGCTTACGGTTGACTCATGTAGATCCAAAGGGTCCGCAATTTCTTTTAATGTCAAAGGTTTCAGTTGGGAAGCTCCATATTCCAGAAAATCTCTTTGTGCCTCCACAATGGCTTCTGTGACCCGATAAAGCGTGTTTTTGCGCTGTTCAATGCTTTTCATCAGCCACACAGCAGACTGAATCCGGTCTTTGACATAGGATACCGCCTGTTGCGCTTTATCATCTTTGTTTCGTAAAATCTGCTCATAATGTGAACTGATTCCCAAACGGGGGAGATAGCTTTCATTCACCAACACTTCATATCTTCCGTCCGTTTTTTTAATGGTGACATCAGGAAAAATATAATGGGGTCGACTCCCTTGGCAAAGAAGACCTGGTCGCGGATTGAGATTCCGAATTCGATCCACCGCCTTCTGTACATGCAACACGGTGCATTCCAGTGACTTGGCCACTTTCTTATATTTTCCTTCCGCCAAATCACTCAGATGGGATTGCACAATTTGCAACGTCAAGGGATCGGAATCTCCCTTTCTCTGGAGTTGAATGAGGAGACACTCGGATAGATCCCTCGCTCCAACTCCGGCAGGGTCAAGGGATTGAACCACTTGCAAGGCCTCTTCAAAATGATCCCGGCTCAAATTAAAGCGCTTACATAAATTTGCATCATCAACTCTCAGATAGCCGTCCTCATCCAAGTTCCCAATAATAAATTGACAAACCTTCTTTGTTGACACATCCAAAGTCAGATACCGTATTTGCTCTTCCAACACCTCAATCAAACTTTCTCCCGAATCGCTCACTCGATCCACCGGATGACCGTTTTCCTCGTCCCATTTTTCTGAGAAAGGGTACCCTGAATTCTTTTTGACATAAGCATTCCAGTCCGCCAACTTTTCCGGAGATGTAGACTCCAAACCGTTTACCATTGACTCTGGAGTGTTGTCATCCATTTCCAACACAGGGTTTTCCATCGTCTGTTCTTGTATATACTGTATAAGATCCATCGTTGAGAATTGAAGAATTTGAATCGCCTGTCGTAACTCCGGCGTCATGACAAGCTTCATCCGTTGTTCCTGAACCAAGCCATAACCCATGGAGAGAGCCATATGATGTCACCTCCGATTTGTTTCAGTATATGTGCACACCGCCTCATTTGATGAAAAAAACAGATCTTTGAGGTGAAATGGGGTTTGAAGTCGCATTTACAGGGAAAACATAAAGAATATCATGGCTGAAACAGTGAAGCAAAAAACATCGCTTACCTTATCCCTTTCTTTTTATTTTATCACAAAGACTCCGGTCATACCTCTAAACTTCCGGTTTTATTATTTTTATCGGCTGTTGCTGTCTTTCACAATGAAAAACAATTTCCAATCCAATTCAGCCCTTGCTTTTTTATCGGATATTCGTTATAATGAATTTTGTCTTTGTTAGACAGCAATCTGCGCCTATAGCTCAGGGGATAGAGCACTGGTCTCCGGAACCAGGTGCCCAGGTTCGAATCCTGGTAGGCGCACCATCCAAGACGGCAGCCGATCCGATCGGTTGCCGTTTTATTTTGCGCAGGTCATTTTTGACCTATATTGACCATTTCTGTCTGCTGCGTTATGATTGTAATACAGTGTGATCCACCTGAAAGAGGAGGAACCGAGATGAACCTGATACCTTATGTTGTCGAGCAAACCAACCGCGGGGAACGTTCCTACGATATTTACTCCCGGTTATTAAAGGACCGTATCATCTTCCTGGGCAGTGAGATCAATGATGCTGTCGCAAACACGGTCGTTGCTCAATTGTTGTTTCTGCAAACAGAAGATCCCAACAAAGATATTCAACTTTACATTAATTCTCCAGGGGGTTCCATTTCTGCTGGATTTGCCATTTACGATACCATGCAACACGTCAAGTGCGATATTCAGACGATTTGTATTGGAATGGCCGCTTCAATGGGTGCTTTCCTGCTCTCTTCCGGGACCAAAGGAAAACGTCTGGTACTGCCCAACAGTGAAGTGATGATCCACCAACCGCTGGGTGGAGCCCAAGGCCAAGCATCGGATATTGAGATCAGCGCCAAACGCATTCTACGGATGCGGGACCGATTAAACAAGCTTCTCTCGGAACAAACCGGCCAACCGCTAAAGAAAATTCAACAGGATACAGACCGTGATCACTTCATGACAGCAGAGGAAGCCAAAGAATACGGATTGGTTGATAAAATTATCAACCACCAAAAATAAGTTAGACTGTGACAAAGGTAATAAGAGGGGGATTTCCGGTGAAGCGGACCGATGCTGACTTCTTTGCTGGAGGAAAGAGATGGGGAAACGGAAATCCCCTCTCCCCCACTTTGTCGTCTACACTCCGACGTCCCAATTGGCACGTCGGTTTTCTTTTTTAAGAAATAAATGTCTATCTTTTCAGTCATTTCCTGATTAGCGCACCACAACAGGATTTTTGACTGATTTTTATTGATTTTTCAATTGCCTTTCTATACTTGTTATGTTACGTTTGTTTTGGGTACATGATGGGTATTGCTGAGGAGGACATGCATTGAGAACTGCCGCTCTCACATTAATCGTTTTTCTGTTGACTTTTACGGTAGCACCGGCAGCCTTTGCTGAAACTTCCCAGGAGACCGCCGCTTCATCTCTTGAAGCCGTCTACTATACCAAGGATAACAAACATCTTTTGGAAGTAACCCTTCCCGGAGCCACTCAACTGAAAGGGAACTGGGTTGTTACTCTAAACGGGAGCTATGAACAACGTTCTGCGGAAGATGCTGAGATGAACACATTTGTCGCTGAATATGAAGACCTGAACTCAGAAAGAAGCTATCAGGTGAATGCTGTCTTTTATGGCAAGAATGGCGCAGAACCCATCGATCTAGATGCCTGTTTCCAGCTCGAAAATCCGGCCACTACCACCAGCAAGCCCGTCCAATTGAAAGATTGCGGCTTGAATGAAGTGGCGGAAAAGGCCAAAAAATCAAACGCGGAAACAAAAGATTCCAAGAACACAGAAGACGGAAACAGTCAGAATTCCGGGAATGCAGAACAAGAAACAGCCCCTGTTCAAGATGAAGAACCGAATACACTGCAAAATATGAACAGCAGTCCCCAGGAACAAGGAGATTCCTCTGCTGATTCTCCCTTGGCATCAACGGGACTACAGCTGTTTTCGTTAGGTTTCACACTCTTGAGCATCATCGGAAACTGACTGAAGACAGGCAGACGATGGGAGATCCGGTAGTCTCCACAGCAGATACCTCACCCCTTTAGAGGAACCGAGGAAGGTTCAGCGAGGAACAGTGCCAGTGTTTTTACGGATTGGATTGTAACACTGTAACATATCGCTTACGCGTTACCATACTTAAACATGCAGAAGTTCATCACTGTTTGAATCGATTTCTAAATCCTACTATATCGACGCCCATCACCCAACAGCAGACCCCCGATGGGTCTGTTGTTCTATTAAACAGCCGGTCCCTTTATATTCGGGACCGGCATTCTCTTTTTTTGCTATCCTCTTGTCAGAATCCTAATGTATCATTATTCGCTCAGCATCCATTTCAGCCGTTGGACATGCGCCGGCTGATCACTGCTGATAATCAATCGGTCTCCCAAAAGAAGAACCGTGTCACCATGAGGAACAATTACCTCATTGTCCCGTAAGATCCGAAGAACCAATGAATCCCCCAGGATATTCAGATCCCGAACCCGCATCATATGGTAACGTTCATTTAACATGGGAATCTCCTGCAAATGACCTTCAGTTGTGACCAAATTGATTACCGATGGATATTCAATCATTGCTTTGACCAATGTCATATTGGAAAAGAAGCTGGAGATAAACTGGATGTTGCTTCCTTCGGGTAAGGGCTTTTTTTCTTCTACCCTGGCAATTACCTGTTTAACCCCTTGCTTCTCCGCCTCCAGGGCAATCTGGAAATTCCGTTCATCGTCATTCGTATAGACGACAACGATCTCTCTTTCAAAAACCCCTTTATCAGCCAAGTCTTCAGTAGAAAGAGGATTTAATTCCACAATCGGATAGGGAAATTTGTGAACCGGTTCCAGATTGGTTTTGTCGGAACCGTACAATGTCACATCATAACCATCCTTCTTCAAATCTTGCGCCAGCTTCAGTGTAATCGCATTAAAACCAACCAAGGACACTTTTGAAATCACAGGAGCGACTTCCGCATCCGGCACCATACGCTGAAATATGATCGGCGATGTGATCACTGTTACCACAGATGCCAATACCAGTGCTGTATTCGTCGTATTGTTGATAATGTCAAGCTCCATCCCCACTGCTGATGCAGCAATCACCAAACTCAGCTTGGAGCCCAGAAGCACCCCGGATGCAATCGACTTCTTCCAGGAAAACCACTGACGAAAAATCGGGATTACAACCAACTTAGAAAGATAAAAGGCAAGGAGGAAAAGTGGAAACATCGCCAAAGCCTTGGGATCCTCAATCATTCCGCGCAGATCCAATTTCGCTCCCACCATGACAAAGAAAATGGGAATGAGAAAACCAAATCCGAAGCTGTTCAGTTGTTTTACAAATTCCTTCTGCGGTGACAAGAGAGAGAGAACGACACCGGCCAAAAATGCACCCAGAATATTTTCGGCACCCACTCCTTCGGACAGCGCAACAAACAGAAGGATCAATGCAAATACACCGCGGGTTCCGAGGGAAATCGTCTCCCGCTGAATTTTTTCCATTACTTTTTTAGGTTTAGCCGCCACAATTAAACGGTAAATTACAAAACAAACGACAAACAACAGCGAAAGAAGCATAATATTTGAAATCCCGTTCGCTCCTTCCGAAGAACGCAAAAAGGAAACATGGACCGCCAACAGCGTCATCGTAAAGAAATCAGCAAAAACGGCCACCAGAAGAATGGACTGACCCAGCGAACCAGCCAATAACCCCTTGTCTTTCAGTACCGGCATGGTAACACTGACAGAGATCGTAGAGATGATCAATGTCATAAAAAAGACATCTGAAACATATCCCATGATACTTAACAACCAGGCCAGTAAGAGAGAGGCTAGGAAAATACCTGCAAAACTGATGAACCCCAGTTTAAGGGGATTAACTGACCCTGATTTTTTACGGCTTTCCTGAATCAGGTTAAAGTCTACTTCCAATCCAGTCAAAAACATGAGAAAGATGATACCCAGCATGGAAAGCAATTCTAACAACTGGTCTTCATAAATAACCTTTAATCCGCTTTCCCCCAGCAGCAGCCCTGCAGCAATTTCTGCCACCACAACAGGAATGGCATTCCACTTCAGCCGATGGAGGATAATAGGGATTATAAAAGCTACCAGCACTACAATCATAAGCGATGTAACAGAGTGTTCTTCCACAATCGTCGCCCCCTTTCTGGGCCATAGAAATCAAACATAATCTATATATTTCACTAAAAAAACACTATTAAAACCGGTTATATATGGAAAAGCAAAGAAATAGAGCCGCCACCAAAAGTGGCAACGGCTCCAGAAAGCTGATACTCATTCTCTCAGATTTCCTCTTTGCTGACAATGGCAGCGAGTGCCTCCACCGCTTCCTCTGCATCAGAGCCATCAGCGGATATAGTGATTTCAACACGGTTTGCCACCGCTAAACTCATAATCCCCATAATACTTTTGGCATTTACTTTTTTAACACCTTTTTTTACAAATATATCGGATGAATACCGGTTCGCCTCCTGAACAAATAGTGCGGCAGGGCGAGCATGCAGTCCGGCTTTCAGATTGACAACAACATTTTTTTCTACCATTGAGATCCCTCCAAATCGATTCAAGTGTTTATCGCTCATTTTCTATCATGTTGCATAACTTTGTACTTTTGGGCAATCTGATCCAGTTTACGCAATCGATGATTGATAGCCGATTTGCTCACTTTTCTTCCAGGCAACATCTGACCCAGTTCAGTAAGGCTTACTTCCGGATGACGTAGACGTGCCTCCGCCACTTCCCGGAGCCGGTCAGGCAATTGATCAAGGCCCACTTCCCGGTCAATCAATCGAATGTTTTCCACTTGGCGCATAGCGGCCTGAATGGTTTTGTTCAGATTGGCTGTTTCACAATTGACCAGCCGATTCACTGAATTTCGCATATCCTTCATGATCCGGATATCCTCAAAACGAAATAACGTATGGTGTGCTCCAATGATATTCAAAAATTCCCCGATTTTGTCTCCTTCTTTGATATAAACAACAAATCCTTTTTTTCGTTCAATCCATTTGGCATGCAAATGATAACGATTCATCAGTTTGCAAAGGTTTTCACTGTGATCCTGATAAGTGGACACAATCTCCAAATGATAAGAGCCGCTGTCGGGGTTGTTGACGGAACCACCCGCCAAGAAGGCTCCCCTTAAATAGGAGCGCAGGCAGCATTCATTTTTCACCAACTCCGGATCAATTCCGGAAATTCGCTCTACACCTTCACCCAATATGGATAAATCCCGCAGGATTTTTTCCGCACCGGATGGAACTCGAATCACATACGTATTGTTCTTTTTTAGACGGGCCTTCTTTCGAACCAGGACTTCCGGCTGAAGTTGATAAAGCTCTTTCATTCGCTTATACGTATGTCGCGCAATAGAATTATTTTCCGTGGTTACCTCCAAGCCGATTCGTCCGTTTCCGATCTGAACCAAACCATTCATCCGGACCAAAGCGGATAATTCAGCCCGCTTACAACAATTGGGGATATCGTCCATTCGGGTTAATTCCTGCTTGGTGGAGGATGCAAAAGACATCTCCATCACTTCCTTCATTCGCTATCTTATTCATCTCTGCGTTTTGGAACCAGGTTCACAATCCATTCATTCAGCTTTGCGGCATCATGTCGGATCACGGTTTCAATCTGTACCAAGTCATCAGCAATCACTTGACAATCAAATGTTTTTAATCGTTCCACATCTGCCTGAACCATGGTAGCCCCTTCTTCCGCATACCGTTCCAGGGTGGCGGATGGAGGTGCTTTTTTATTGACGATCACTACATCAAAAAAATTCCTCCCCACATGATCAAAAATCGCCGCTACATGGTCCGAAGCTGTAAAGTGATCCGTTTCTCCCGCTTGAGTCATGACATTGCAGATATAGATCTTTTTCGCCGCTGATCGTCGAATGGCCTGGGTGATATCTTTTACCAATAGATTGGGTAAGATGCTCGTATACAGGCTTCCCGGCCCAAAAATAATGCCATCCGCTTCTTCAATCGCATCTAGGGCCGTCGGCAATGGAGCGACGCCTTCCGGTTCCAGAAAGACACGCCGTATCGTTTTTCCGGACTTGGGGATTTGGGATTCCCCTTTGACCAAGGTTCCGTCATCCATCTCCGCCCATAGCTCGACCTCCTCTTCGGTAGAAGGCAGAACCTGCCCTCTTACCGCCAGCACCCGGCTCATATATTGGATGGCATGATTAAAATCTCCAGTAATATCTTTCAGCGCGGCAATCATCAAATTTCCCAGATTATGACCCGCAAGACCATCGCCGTTACGAAAGCGATATTGTAACACGCTTTCCAATAAGGGCTCTGTATCAGCTAAAGCCACCATTACATTGCGAATATCTCCAGGAGAAGGCATTTGTAGATCACTGCGTATTCGGCCGGAACTCCCTCCATCATCGGCAACAGTCACAATCGCTGTAATCTCCACAGGAAGCTTCTTCAACCCGCGCAGCAACACAGCCAACCCGGTTCCTCCTCCGACGACAACGATCCGTGGATTGCTCCCGGATTCCCTGATTTTCATGATGGACACCTCTTTGATGCTGTCAACCGTTCTTGCAGATATCGCGATGCATCACTTGCGATTTTTCCTGATCCTTAAACTTCTGGTTCAGGTATTCTGAGATCGCGACAGAACGGTGTTTCCCCCCCGTACACCCGATGGCCACCACCAGGTTGGATTTACCCTCCCGTTGGTAGTGCGGAATGAGGAACGACAGCATATCTGTCAATTTATCGAGGAATTGCCGTGTCTCTTCCCATTTCATTACATATTGATAGACATCTTGCTCTTTCCCTGTCATAGGTCTTAAAGAGTCCACATAGTGTGGATTCGGTAGGAACCGGACATCAAACACAAGATCCGCATCAATCGGAACACCGTATTTAAACCCGAAACTCTGGATGGTAATGGTTAGTCGACTGTAATCTGTCTGATGAAAACGTGCCGCTATTTTTTCACTCAGTTGAGCAGGCTTCAGCAAACTTGTATCAATAATGTGATGCGCGCGTCCCTTAATTTCTTCCAAGAGTTTGCGCTCTAACTTGATCCCATCCAAAGGTGTTCCGTTCGGCGAAAGTGGATGACGTCTCCGGGTCTCTTTATAACGTCGAACTAGCGTCTGGTCACTGGCATCCAAGAAAAGAATCTGATAGAGAATGCCATGGTGTTTTTCCAGTGTATCCAGCGATTCAAAGAGTGAAGAGAAAAACTCCCGTCCCCTCAAGTCGATCACCAAGGCTGCTTTTCTTAACTGACTGCCGGTACCTTTCAGAAGTTCCGCCAGCTTGGAAAGCAAAGCCGGTGGCAAATTATCGATACAGAAATATCCATGATCCTCCAAGCTCTGCATCGCAATGGTTTTTCCCGCCCCGGACATCCCGGTGATCACCACTAGTTGGATCTCCTTTTTCACTTCGGGAGCCATATCCCTCACCCGCCTTTAATACTCCATTAGTATATGATGAATTTTTAAAGAGTTTCCTATTGAACCGTTAATCTTGCCGCACCGATTATACCTGCATCATTCCCCAGTTCAGCAGGAAGGATTCGAGCATCCGCAAAGGTGTAGGCAGCATACGCCTGACGCAGGGGAGCAAGCAGTTGTTCCCCTGCTCTGGAAACCCCACCACCAATGATAAATGCTGCGGGATTGGTAACGACCGAAAGGATCGACATCATTCGAGCCAAAGCATCCACAGCAACAGCAATCACTTTTTGTGCAACCGGATCTCCTTCAGAAGCCGCATCAAAAATATCCTTTGCCATTAGCTGATCGTTTTTGGCTTTAGAAGCAAGCTTGGTGTGCTCACCGCTCAAAATAGACTCTTTGGCCAACCGGATCATTCCCGTCGCAGAAGCGATCGTTTCCACACATCCCTGCCTGCCGCAACCACAAATCGCTCCATTCTCTTCTACCCGAATGTGTCCGATTTCTCCTGCGAGTCCAGAAGAGCCGTGAATCAGTTTTCCTCCAGAGATCATTCCACCACCGATTCCCGTTCCCAAAGTGATGCAGACCAGATCGCCTAAACCTCTCCCTGCCCCGATCCACGCTTCGCCAAATGCCGCTGCATTGGCATCATTATCAATGGTAACCGGAACATTTAGCTCTTCTTCCAGACGATCCTTTATCGCTATATCTGTCCATGGTATATTCACCAATTTAACAATTTTACCTTGTGGGATATCCAAAAATCCCGGCAACCCAATTCCAACGCCTTCTACAGAGCTCCAGGAAACCCCTGCCTGATCTACCAGTTGACGCGCTTGATCAGCAATCCGTTGAACCCCGACTTCTGCACTTTCCTGAGAGGGAGTTGGAGTTTCAGATGTTTGAAGAAGCCTTCCATCTCCATCAACAATACCTGCTTTGATTGTAGTACCCCCAACATCAATTCCAATCAATGTTTTCCCCATCATCTCAGTTCCTCTCCGCTCTGCTTAAACTTGGTTTGAATATACTCGATCGGACCAAATGGGTCAAGCCGGGTTATTCCAACCGGTTAAGGAAGGTTATGATAAAGCAATTCCTCATCTGAATTGTATACCAGTCGTCCAATAATCAGTTCCCGTCCTTCCAACAGCCGGGTTAAAATCACCCTGTCCATCTCCGAAAGTGATAAATCGGCGATATCATCTTCATTTTGCCACATCAATTCCCCTTCTTCGCTGTATTCCAGTAAATCACCTTGATAATGGTTTGCTCGAAATGTAAACAGCATCCATTCTTTTTGCAAACGTCCTTCTTCCTCCATACACATGGTAAATACACCGCAAAGCGTGGGTTGATCCAAAATCAGTCCGGTTTCTTCTTCATACTCCCGGCTAACCGCCTCCAATACCGTTTCCGAAGGTTCCACTTTGCCACCGGGAGCCACCCACCACCCCCTTCGGGGTTTTTTCAAAAGAAGAACTTTACCATTTGATGTCAATATACAGTTTGCCACACGTTGCATCCGCTTTCACCTCTGTCGTTGAAACATCACCAAGAAGCAGGATGAGACATGAAAAGCGGGTTCCCTGAACCCGCATGTCCATTACTACAAAAAACAAAGGAGGTTCCTTTATTTATAACGGTCAAAATGACACTTTTTTTACAATCTATAGCGCTTTGTCTGCAATCAACATCAGCCTGGACTATGAAGTCTGACCCTCTTTCTGCCTTTCTACCATATCTTCAAGAAATTCCTGCTGAAAAAACTCCGTCACTTTCTCCATTAACACCCGCCGGGTTAAAATTCCCATAAATCGATTGTCAAAATCAATGATCGGGATGTAAGGGCGATCCAGAAGAACATCAAAGGCAAAAGAAAAGATGGAATTGGGCAGGATCGCAGAATGATTTTTATTCATTGCATGACAAACCTGAAATTCAGATAAGCGGTGAAAACGAAAATCATTACTGTTCAACATAAAATCCAGAATATTGGTTTTACTGATCACGCCTTCCACTCTGTCTTCATCATCGATGACAGGAACGGAGGCGTACCCTTTTCGCGTCAGAACCAAAAGCGCTCTCTCCAATGTCCAATCCGGATGAACAGTAATCACTTCTTCTCTGGAAATAATCAGTGGAGATATTTCACGGTCAAACAAGCTCAAATCTTTTTTTTGCATGGGAAACACAACCTTTGATTCTGAAATTTCTGTGTTAAAGGGAAAACAAAGGTCTGATGCCGACTGTAATTTCCAGAAATTATCATACCGCTGAGTTTCTGTTTCAGTCAAGTTTGGGGCATGCCCAAACGGCAACATTGCCCACTGGCCTAACATAAAACGCCAAAAAAAAACCCCGTCAGGTCAAGGAGAGGTTTGAATTATAACCTCTTTCCTTGATCGGTAGGGTGAACACCCAGTTCACCCTCCAATCCCGGCCAATTATCCCAAGGACAAGCCTTTTTTGCGGGTAATCAGAAAAGTAGAGGGACACCCGCAGCAAAAACAGACGTAGTCATCCCTCAAGAACAACAACCTCCCAGCCGACCAACACAGCATATGCACGCAAGCAGCTACTTTATGCCTGGCTTATGAATGGATGGACAGACCTTCTTCAATACTCTTACATGACGTCCCACTGTGGAAGAAGAAACGTGATGTTTTCCGGCAACACATTTCAGCGAAAGGGAGATTCCATGAAGACGGGCAACGATATATTCCAGTGCTGCTGCCCATCCTTCCACCTTGCGAATTTTGGGAAGATCAGCCTGATTTTCTTGCAGGAACTCCTTCCAGATGATCTGGACATCATTCATTTGAATGAGATCGTAGTCTCCATCCATTTTTTTCAAGCAACACTCCAGAACTTTTTCCCATTGTTTTATGCACTCCGGAAGCTGCTCCGTCAACTCATTGGGTCGAATCATCCGCTCCTGTCCATCCAATATGGCACAGCAGGAGTCCTTCATTCCCATCTGAGAAAGGACATGAAGTGCAAACCGTTTCAGATCATCATCTTCATTCTGTTTCATCAGAAAACAGCGAAGAACCTGTTCCACTTCCCGATCAGCAATCCACTCAAACACTTGGAGAACCTGTAGCTTCGTTTCTTTGTCTCCGTGATTTAAGGCCCAGAAAAACGAAGAACGAAGCAACGGATTTTGCTGAACGAGTTCCGGAACAAGATGCTGATGTTGAGTCAGTTGCATCAGTTGCTCTTCAAAGGGCAGTTGATAATGATAACTGACCGTGGGAACCGATGACGGATACAAGTTGGACCATCTGTCCATCCGACTGAGATAAAAAGACGGAATATCCGATTCGGGGTCCAGCTCCTGGGCGATCCGCCAATAGCTTTGAGCCAGCTGAAAACGTTTGTTATTGAAGGCAGCTGCCGCCAAATAATGATAAAGACTTGAGTCTGGACGCTCCTCCCGCTTCAAAAGCTTGCGGAAGAGCCAAAGTGCTGCCTGATGTTCCCCCAAAATTCCCAGAGTGATTGCCAGTTTATACATATGTTCCAGTTGAAGTGGCACCCACTTTTTCAGGAGTGTCACCAACCGCTCTCTGTTTTCCCGATCTCTTTGATGCTGAAACAGAATCGCCAAATTGCAGAGCGCATGAAGATTGTGAGGGTCCGCCTCCAACACCTGTTGAATCAACTCTGTCGCTTTCTTCACATCTCCCATGTAATAATAAGCCAACGCCAAATTATTTTTGCCCGGATAAAAGTTGGGATATTTCTTAATCAACTCTTCCAGGATCTCCGCAGCAAGAAAAAATTGCCCTGATTCCAGACAGTTGCTCGCTTCATCATGTTGTATCAGCCAATCTTGTTTTGGTTTCACCTTTGGACGGCGAGGGCTTCGTCCCTGCTCATAGGCAAGCATATCCAACATCTCTTCCGCTTCAGACACAAACTCCCCTTTGGGAGCCACTTCCAGATATCGAATCAGATAATCTTCAGCCCGTTCAAAATCCTCCAGATTGGCTGCATTATTGGCCATATAAAACCAGCATTCATAAAGTTCAGGATCTGCATGGGACAAGATCTTTTCCAGAATTTCATTGGATTCTTCAAAACGACCCATCTCCGACAGTATTCCAGCAAGATTGCATAGATTGACTGGGTTATCCGGTTCCTTTTCAACAGCCAGGCGAAAATATTTCAACGCTTGATCATACCGGTGCCGATCCAATGAACGAACGGCTCGTTCAAAGAAAAAACCGGCATCCAATCGCAACTGAACAACCTTATGTCCTTTGGATGGCTTCTTCACGTCAGCACATTGCTTTTTCATCGCATCCCCACCCAACAACAGGGTTTGAGCTCCATGGATAACTTCGGGAAAAGTATACCATATTCCAGGATGGATTACATACCTCACCGGAAGTGAGGAAAAGAAGCCGATTTATAAATACTTACAAATATTCAGTTTCTTATTTCCCAACTGATCCGGCAGATACATCAACCGGAATCAGTTATCCAAGAACATTTTCTATTTTGATTGTATGGAAGCAACATGAGACCGTCAACTGACTGAGATTTACCGAGCTGACCCTTGTTTTCTGTGCCGCTTTTCCAGTTCAGCCAAAACGCAATCCAAAGAGAGTCTTTGTTCCCGAAGGAGAACCAGAAGATGGAAAATGAGATCAGAAATCTCCCAAGCAAGCTCTTCAGAAGACCGGTTTTTTGCAGCAATCACCACTTCTGTGGCTTCTTCCCCCACTTTTTTCAGAATCGTATCCACTCCTTCTTCAAAAAGCTGGGTCGTATACGATTTTTCAGGCCGTTCGGCTTCTCTTGTGGCAATCACCTGTTCAAGGGTGTTCAAAATGGCAAACCGATCGTGCAATTTCTCCTCCCCTTTTTGAAAACAGGAGTAATGACCGGTATGACACGCCGGACCCCTGGGGCGAACTTGGATCAACAAGGCATCTTGATCACAATCATAACGAATTGCCGTCACTTTTTGTGTATTTCCCGAAGTCGCTCCTTTGTGCCACAATTCGTTCCGAGACCGACTCCAAAACCATGTCTCTCCGGTTTCCACGGTTTTTTGGAGAGACTGATCATTCATATAGGCCAAGGTAAGGACTTCCTTACTGTCAGCATCTTGAACGATCGCCGGAATCAAGCCTTTTTCATCAAATTGGACAGCGGAACAATCCAGTTCTATGTTCACCGAACATGCACTCCCTTATCTTTTAGCCAAGATTTCAATGGACCCAATGGAATTTCCTGATAATGAAAAACCGATGCAGCCAGTGCAGCGGTTGCACGTGTTTTCTTAAACACCTCATAGAAATGCTCCATGGTCCCTGCTCCTCCGGAAGCGATCACAGGCACCCGGATGGCATCTGTAACCGCTTGGGTGAGTGCCAGATCATACCCGCTTTTATGCCCATCCTGATCCATGCTGGTAAGCAAAATCTCTCCAGCTCCTCTTTCCACCGCTTCCCTGGCCCACTCAACCGCCCGTCGATCCGTTCGGCGCCGGCCTCCGTGAGAATAAACATACCAATCCTTCCTCTCCCGGTCATAACAGGCATCAATGGCTACTACGATACACTGCGTCCCAAACCGGGAGGCTCCTTCTTCAATCAATTCCGGATGTTGAAGACAGGCTGTATTGATGGACACTTTATCTGCTCCAGATCGCAACATGCGAAACATATCTTCCGTAGAGGAAATCCCCCCACCCACAGTAAACGGAATGGAAAGCGTTCCCGCCGCTTTCTGAACCATATCCACCAATGTTTTTCTCCCTTCATGGGAAGCGGAAATATCCAAAAAGACCAGTTCATCTGCTCCAGTATGATCATAATGGGCTGACAGTTCCACAGGGTCCCCGGCATCCCGCAGATTTTCAAAAGAGACTCCCTTGACCACTCGTCCATCTGCTACATCAAGACAAGGAATAATCCGTTTGGTTATCATGATTCACTTCTCCTCACTTACTCTGAGCGCCTCCATTATATCCATATCCCCTGTGTACAAAGCTTTGCCGACAATGGCTCCAGCTACACCTTCATTGTGAAACCGAGCTAGTTCCCTCAAGTGATCGGTATTTTTGACTCCGCCGGAAGCAATCACATTCTTTCCGGTAGCCTTTGCAAGAGATCGAACGGCAGAGGTGTTGGGTCCCATCAAAGTCCCGTCACGGGAAATATCGGTAAAGATAAACGTATCCGCTCCAAGAGCAGCCATTTCTTTTCCCAACTCCTCCGCCCGCACTTTTGAAGTATCCAGCCATCCATGGGTTGCAACCAAGCCATTCCGTGCATCCAGTCCCACAGCAATCCGATCCGCATATCGATTGAGCACAGCCTTTACAAAATCAGGGTTGTCAACCGCAGCGGAACCGATCACCACTCTGGTCACGCCTTCATCAAGAAGCATTTTCAACCTTTTCATGTCTCGAACTCCTCCCCCCACTTGGACAGGAATCCCAACCGTCTGAACGATTTTCCGAATGACGGAAATGTTAACCGGGTCCCCTGTACGGGCAGCATCCAAATCAACAATGTGAAGCCATTTGGCCCCTTTTTTCTCCCATCGAGAAGCTACCGTTACAGGATCATGGTCATAAACGGTTTCCTGTTGAAAGTCCCCCTGGAACAGGCGAACACATCGTCCCGACCGAAGATCAATAGCGGGATAAAGGGTGAACGTCACAAGCGATTCCTCCCTTGCTGACAGAAAGACGCAAATCGATTGAGAAGCTTGAGGCCCGTTTCCCCGCTTTTTTCCGGGTGGAACTGCATGCCAAATAAATGATTTCTTCCAACGATCGCGGTCACTTCCTGATAATAGTCCGTCACCGCCAGAACATCTTCCCGATTATCAGGAAGGACATAATAGGAATGAACAAAATAAACATATCCCTCATCCACCCCTTTAAACAAAGGGTGTGGACCATGAAAACGAAGTCCGTTCCAGCCCATATGAGGAATATTGAAATCCCCTTCAAAACGAACCACATGACCGGCCAGCAAATTAAGGCCCTGATGAAAACCGTGTTCTTCACTGCTTGTAAACATCAATTGCATACCGAGGCAGATTCCTAAAAGGGGTTTACCATCTCTTAAGACGGTCTCTTGGATCACATCCACCAAACCTCGTTTTTTCAACTCCTTCATTGCATCGCCAAACGCTCCTACACCTGGCAGAATCAATCCACTGGAGTGACGGACTTCATCCGGGTCCGATGTGATTTGACAGGGATAACCCATCCGTTCCAAGGCTTGGCTGACACTGTACAAGTTCCCCATTCCATAATCAATCACAGCAATCATTATGACAACACCCCTTTGGAGGATGGGACGGACCGGGTGCGAGGATCAATTTGAACCGCCTCATCCAGAGCCCTTCCTAAAGCTTTGAAGAGAGATTCAATCATATGATGCGTATTTCTTCCATAATGAAGAATGACATGAAGGTTCATCCGAGCCTCCAGCGCCAGCTTCCAAAAAAATTCATGAACTAATTCCGTATCAAAGCTCCCCACCCATTGAGCAGGAAACTGAGCACGAAATTCCAGATGGGGCCGGTTGGAAAGGTCCAGAACCACCTGACCCAAGGTTTCATCCATTGGAATCCAGGCTTGGCCATAGCGACGTATTTGCTGCTTGCTGCCTAAGGCTTCACGGATCGCCTGTCCCAGGCATATTGCAATATCCTCAACCGTATGATGATCATCAATCTCCAGGTCACCGTCTGCCTCCACACGAAGATCAAAGAGACCATGTACCGCAAACAAATCCAACATATGTTCCAAAAAAGGAACGCCGGTCTTCAATTTGGATGTTCCTGATCCATCCAAATTGATGCTGACCAAAATTCGGGTTTCTTTGGTCTCCCTTTCAATCGTTGCTGTTCGATCACTCATTTTCTTCCCCCTTTTTGAAACGGACACGGATGGATTCGGCATGCGCTGTTAATCCTTCGGCTTCAGCCAAGGTAATAATCGACTCTGCATCCCGACAGAGTGCTTCGTGACTGTAAGCAATTAAACTGGTCTTTTTAATAAAGTCATCCACACCCAGCGGGGAGAAAAAACGCGCCGTTCCATTGGTCGGCAACACATGATTGGGTCCCGCAACATAATCCCCGACGGGTTCCGGACTGTCGGGCCCCAGAAAAAGAGCACCCGCATTTTTCACCCGTCCCATCCACTTCCAAGGGTCCTTGACCATCAGTTCCAAATGTTCCGGTGCCAAACGGTTGGCCGTCTCCACAGCTTCTTCCAGATCTCCGGTTAAACAGATCGCTCCATAGTTCTGGATGGATTCAGTAGCAATCTCTTTTCGCAAGAGCCGATCACACTGCTTTTTCAACTCCATGGCGACTGCCTCTGCCAAAGCGGGAGAAGGAGTGAGCAAAACCGCAGAAGCCATCGAATCATGCTCTGCCTGGGATAACAGATCGGCCGCCACATAGACAGGATTGGCACTTTCATCGGCCACTACAACAATCTCACTGGGACCGGCCACCATGTCAATATCCACCTGACCATATACCAGTCGCTTCGCCATCGCGACATAAATATTTCCCGGTCCAACAACCTTGTCCACTTTTGGAATGGATTCGGTTCCATAAGCCAATGCCCCTACAGCTTGGGCTCCACCCACTTTAAATACCTGATGAACCCCCGCTTCCCGCGCCGCCACCAGTGTGGAAGCATAAATACGGTTATCCGGACCAGGTGGGGTCACCATCACGATTTCCTCCACACCGGCCACCACAGCAGGGATTGCATTCATCAATACCGACGAGGGATACGCCGCACGCCCCCCAGGAACATAGATTCCAACCCTGGTCAACGGGCGAATCAGCTGTCCCAGCACCGTCCCCTCTGTCTCTGTCACCATCCAGGACTGGCTCTTTTGCCGTTCATGATAGCAACGAATTCGCTGTGCAGCCTGCCGAAGAGCATCAATAAGGGATTGCGGCACCTGTTGATACGCTTCATCAAATTCTTCCGCAGATACCTGAAGTTCCTGTAGATTAGCACCGTCAAACGTCTGTGTATACCGGATAAGAGCTGAGTCCCCGCCCTTCTTCACTTCAGCCAGAATTTCCTTTACAATCTTTTCCTGGCGAGCTGTTCCTTTCTCTGTTTGACGGCGTGTTGATAGTTGCTCCGGATTGATAATGGAGATCACACAACATTTCCCCTTCCGTTCACCAGACCATCCAATCGTTCACAAAGCCGATCCATCCAACCACTTTTCAGGCGGTAACTGGATCGATTGGCAATCAACCGGGATGTAATCGAGGCGATCTTCTCCAGCTCCACCAGACCATTCTCCTGGAGTGTCCGACCAGTGGATACAATATCCACAATTCGATCTGCCAGTCCAATGATAGGCGCCAGTTCCACCGATCCATTGAGACGAACAACCTCTACCTGCTGTCCCTTTTCCCGAAAATAGCGATCTGCAATCCGGGGATACTTTGTAGCCACTTTCGGGTTGAGTACCGGCTTCCAATCGCTCATTCCAGCCACGGATATCCGGCAAGCACTGATTTTCAGATCCAAAATCTCATACACTTCCCGATTTTCCTCCATCAGGACATCTTTTCCCGCTACACCCAGATCTGCCACTCCATGCTCCACATAAGTGGGGACATCCATGGGTTTCACCAGCAGAAATGAAAGAGATTCTTCCGGCACCTCAACGATCAGCTTTCGTGATCCTTCCATCATTTCTTCTGAAACCGGGTATCCTGCTTGTCTGAACAGTTGCAATGACTCATTGAATATCCGTCCCTTGGGCATGGCAATCACCAGCTTCTCATCAGAGGTTTCCATCCCCGATCACCTCCTCCACCCGATCATATCCTGCAAGGGAATCAAAGGAACGATCCGATTCCTTGACAAAGAGCGATACCGCTTTTCCTTGCCGACGCATTCGATTGGCAATCTGAAACGCTTCATACCGCATGTTGCGGGAATAGACCAACGCCACCCGTTCCGGATGATCAGGACCTTGTGTACTGGCCATCACCAAACGGTCTGTTTTTAGTGCAAACCCCCTGGCGGAAGCGGGACGGTCAAACTGCTCCAACAGGCGATCATACCGACCACCGGATAAAAGATAATAACCTTCCGACCCATACCCTTCAAAATACACCCCAGTATAATAATCCAAACTTCCAACCAAACTGAGATCCAGGACCACCCGCGAAGCGACTCCCCAATCTTCCAATGCATGCCACATAGCTTTCAGGTGAGTCACTTCCTCTGCAACCTGTTTTCCACCATCCATCTTGGCCAACTGATCCAGTCTTTCCTGGCCTCCCTTCATCGTCAACAGAGAGAGAACCATTTGCTTTTTGTCCGAACCATTCAGAGACTGAACGCTTTCCCGAAATTCTACCAGATTGCGACGCCCCAGACTTTGCTTCAGCTTCGCGATCATTTCCGGCTCCTGTACAACATGCTCCAACAGCGCATTTAACAGACGGATATGACCCACTGCCACCTGGATATTCTGTACTCCACAGGCTTTCATCGCTTCCACGGCAAGAGCCACCACTTCAGCATCCGCTTCAGGAGAATGGTCTCCGACCAGTTCCACACCGGATTGAAAAAATTCTGCGTTTCTACCCGCTTCCCTCTCTTGGGCACGAAAGACATTGCTATGATAGCAAAGGCGTATAGGAAAAGGCTCCTCCTTCATCAAGGTTGACACCACACGGGATATGGGAGTGGTTTGATCGGGTCGAAGAACCAAGGTGCGCCCCTGACCGTCCAACAGTTTAAACAATTTTTCCTCTTCAATGGCACTCGCTTTTCCCACTGTATCAAAATACTCCAGCGTGGGAGTGATCACTTCCCGGTAGCCCCAAGATCGGAAGCAGTCTTCCACTTGTTTTTCAACCCACTTCTTCTTGGAAACAAATTCCGGTAGAAAATCGCGGACACCCATCGGCTTTTCAAATATTCGCGGTTTCGCCATCCCATGAACACTCCCAAAACAGAATGCTTTATCTCGCTAATGAAATAAAGTTAAAATAATTTCTTGTTAGTTTAACACTGGTGAAGAAACGCGTCAACGGGTGATCCAGTCAGCCACTTTTTTCAGCACCTTCCCCCGGTATGAATACTGTTGTCTTTCTTGCGGGGACATTTCCGCCAGTGTACGGTGATCACCATTTGGAATAAAAATCGGGTTAAAAGGGAAGCCTGGCTCTGGATCTATATTGCTTGGGATGGTATTTACAATCCGACCGGGCGTTCTGTCGGAAAAAACAGCGCGCTTTCCATCCCATAACACCGCAACCGCTCCTTCAAACCAAGCATCCCGACTCTCCCCATCCAGCAGTTTCATTACCCCTCTGTAACCGATTCCCTGAAACACCCGCTTGGATAAAATACCCGGAAACCGGTTATAAGCCTTAAAAAAAATTCCGGCATCATCTACCATCACCCTTTGGTATCCCAAGCTTTGCACTTGGTTCATCTTTTCTTTGGTGACATCCTCAATCGTTCCCAAATCAGGCTCCACCAAATCCAATGAAAGACTTTGAACCCTGATTCCATAGGGCTGAAGAACCTGTCTAGCTTCTTGCAATTTCCCTTCATTCTGTGTAGCAAAGGGCAGAATCATATGAACTCCCTCCAATCTATATTTCATTATACCCTTTCATCATTCTTGGAATGGATAAACAAAATCACCTGAAAATATGGTATGCTACGTTGAAGAATGCTTAGAAAGGACTAACCCATCGTGTATCCAGTCATTCGAAAACTGTTGTTTCACCTTGACCCCGAATCCGCTCACGAATGGTCAATCCGTGGTCTCCGGACTGCTCAGCGGATTCCGGGAATCCTACAGGTTTTGGAGAAAAACATGTCCATCCGGGATCAGCGGCTGGCAACCCGATGTGGACAGCTCCATTTTCCAAATCCGGTTGGAATGGCAGCCGGATACGACAAAAATGCCACCGTCTATCCGGCTTTGGCCGCTTTGGGGTTTGGCTTTGTAGAGGTAGGAACACTGACTCCCAAACCACAGGCTGGAAATTCACAACCCCGGCTATACCGACTGGTGGAAGACGAAGCAGTCATTAACCGAATGGGGTTTAATAACGTGGGCATCGTTCGGGCGGCCACTCACTTCTCCAAACTTTCTCGCCCGTCGATTCCCATCGGAATCAACCTAGGCAAAAATAAAAAAACACCACAAAAGGACGCAGCCGGTGATTATCGGACAGGATTACGGGCTCTGTATCGATATGGGGACTATTTTGTCATCAATATCAGCTCGCCAAACACCCAAGGACTTCGCGACCTTCAGGAGGCGGAATCCCTTCGTTTTTTGCTCACCGATCTGATGGAAGAACGACAGGAACTTCGTGATGAAACCGGGGAGATTCGCCCGCTTTTTCTGAAACTGGCCCCTGATCTGAGCCGGGAAGGTATGAAAGAAGCGATTCAGATTGCTCTGGACTTGAAAGTGGACGGCTTTATTGCCGTAAATACCACGCTGTCCCGCAACGGACTGAAAAGCCCAAACCGGAACGAAGCCGGCGGTTTGAGCGGACGTCCGCTGAATCAGATGGCTACGGATTGGATTCGATATATTTACCGAATCAGCGAAGGCAAGGTGCCCATTATCGGCGTTGGCGGAATCACCAGTGGAAAGGATGCCTATGACAAAATCCGGGCCGGAGCCTCTCTGATTCAGGTTTATACCGGGATGATCTATCGAGGACCTGCGATTGCCAGAAAGATCAACCAGGAACTCATCGATCTGATGAACCGGGATGGATTATCCTCCATCGGTGACGTCGTTGGAATCGATGCCTGAGAAAAGCCCGTAAAGATCAGTCCAGAATACATGAAGAACCCCTCCATGCGGTTATCGCAGGAGGGGTTCTTCTCAATGATCCTTGACAAATTCATTGCCCTCAATCACTTATTTTCATACGTCGGGTATCGGAATCAAACCAGCTGTATACCACAGGAATGACCACCAGTGTGAGCAGTGTGCTGGAAAAAAGGCCTCCGATGACAGCAATTCCGATAGGCTGCTGGATTTCTGCCCCTTCTCCCAAACCCAGTGAAAGTGGAATCAGGCCCAAAACCGTGGTTGTAGCGGTCATCAAGATCGGCCGAAGCCGAGTCATTCCCGCCTCCACAATGGCATCATAACTGGAGATACCTTTCGCTTTCAGCTGATTGATGGTATCTACCAATACAATGGCATTATTCACCACAATCCCGGCCAGAACGATCAATCCAATCATTGCTGTCACTCCAACCGGCGTTTGCGTCACAAACAACGCAATCGTAACCCCAATCACCATGAGTGGCAATGTCAACATAATTACGAAAGGATATTTAAAGGATTCAAACTGGGCAGCCAACACCAGGAAGATAAACAATACAGCCAGTCCGATTGCCAGGATAAGGTCATCAAAGGAGTCACGGAACAGTTCAGCACTTCCCTTAAGCTCAACGTTTAGTTCCGGTGGAAGGAGCTGATCCAGTTTTTCCATCACCTCTTTTTCCACTGTCCCCAGATCTGTACCATGATATTGCACTTTATACTCAATGCTGTCCTGGAGGTTGCTCCGATTGATGGTGATCGGTCCATCCTCCACTTTCAGCGTTGCCAAGTCAGACAAGGGGATCATTTCAACCGCCTGCACTCCTGCTTGAATCGGAAGATCTTTCAATTGATCCGGAGACTGACGGAACTGATCCTCAAAGCGAAGAAAGACATCATAGGAATCCCCCTTCACATTGGCTCGCGTCACCACCTGTCCCCGTGTGGCGTCTGAGACGGCTGCAATAACCTGGGCAGGTGCCACCCCTTTATCTTCCGCTTTTTTACGATCCACCGATACGGTGAGTTCCGGTTTGGTTTCTTTTTCCGAATCAGAAACCTGTTGTACATAATCTAGCTTTTGAATCTCCGCCGTGATTTTATCGGTCCACTTTTCCAACTCTTTCTTTTTTCCGCTCACTGTAAACTCCAGTGTATCAGGAGCCCCGGCCGCTTCAAAGGAAGATTGTTCGCGCAGATCGATCTCCACTTTTGGGTCAACCTTTGTCAACTGGGGTCTCAAATCATCCATAATCGCACGGGTTGAACGGTTTCGTTCGCTCTTATCCACTACATTGACATAGATCTGGGCAATGTTTCGTCCGGAATCCCCAAACAGAGAGTTTTCATTGTTGGCCGTTCCCATCGTCGCCTGGAAATTTTTAATGTCTTTCTCCTGATCCAGGATCTTCTCCACTTTTGCAGAAACCTGTTTCGTTTTTTTCAGGCTCGTTCCTGGAGGCATCTTCAATTCTGCAATGAAAATTCCTTCATCCGCCGCCGGAAGATATTCCGTGCCCACACTTCGAATTCCTACCAATCCGGTAACCAGCAAAACCAAGGCAATCAATGCCACAGTAAACCGATGGGCCAACGACCACTTCAATGTTTTACGAAAACCGCAATACAAAAAGCTTTGCTCACGTTCTTTTGCCCAACGGGTTTGTGGTTTTTTCATAATCTTTGCTGCCATTACCGGAACAAGGGTAAGGGAGATCAACAATGAAGCCAATAAGCTGAATGTGACGGTAAACGCAAACTCCTTAAACAATTGACCGACAATTCCACTTACAAACATAATCGGTACAAACACAAAAATTGTTGTCAAGGTTGATGCCGTAATCGCCACTGCTACTTCTCCGGCTCCATTGGTTGCCGCCTCTTTTGGCTCTTCACCCATCTGTAAATGCCGATAAATATTTTCAATGACAACAATGGCGTTGTCCACCAGCATTCCCACACCCAGAGCCAATCCACCCAAGGTCATGATATTGAGACTGAAATCAGCCAAATACATTAAAACGAAAGCGGTAATCACAGATACCGGGATCGCCACCCCGATAATCAGGGGACTGCGCAAGGAGCGAAGGAACAAAAAGAGCACCAGCATGGCAAGTATACCGCCGCCAACCATTGTGGAGCTGACATTCTTGACGGTACGATCCACATATTTCCCCTGATCAAATATAATCAGTGTATCTGCATCCACGGTTTTGTTTAGACGCTTCAACTCTGCCCGGACTTCCTTGGAAACCTCGGCGGTATTGGCTCCTGACTGTTTAAAGATATTGATTCCCACACCGGGCTTTCCATTGGTGCGTGTGATTACAGAACGTTCCTTTTTGCCAAGCTTTACCTCTGCCACATCAGCTAATGAGATCTCATCCCCAGTCTTCGGGTTTACTCCCACATGAAGATCCCGAAACGCTTTTATACTGGTCAGCTCTGAAATTGCCCTGGATGGCAGATCATTACTCCCTTTTTGAATGATCCCTCCAGGTTGACTCACATTGGAAGCTTCAATCCGTTCCCGAATGTTGGACTGGGACAGCCCATATTTTTTCATTTCCTCCCCGTCAAGGGTCACCAGAACTTGCTTGTCCAGCAACCCGGAATAGTCCGCACTTGCCACTCCCGGTAACTGAGACAACGTTTGCGTCACCCGTTCCACATCATCCTTGAGTTGGCCGTTTTCTTTCCCGTCTTTCACCATGGACAACTGCATAATGGGAAAAGCGGACGGATCAAACTTGAGGAAACTGGGTGTATCCACTTCATCTGGCAGCGGACTTTGATTAATCTTGGAGATGACATCATTTTGTACCTGGTCAATATCCTGCGACCACTCAAATTCCAGCAGAATCAAAGTCATGCCTTCCTGGGTTTGGCTTTGAATGGTTTTTAGCCCGGAAAGGGTTCCCAATTCTTTCTCCAAGGGTTTTGTCACTTTTTTCAATACCTCATCCGGGTCCGCACCGGGATAGGAAGCTACTACAGCTCCTACGGGAGGCTGGATCTCAGGAAGCAAATCCATCTGTAAATTGAAGAGAGAAACAAAACCCATCACCAGAATGATAATCACGGCCACAGTTGTAAAAACCGGACGTCTAATGGAGAATTTAGCCAACTTCATTCCCTGTTCCTCCTTGTCCTTGTTATTTGCAGGTTTGCTGGAACATATCTGATCATTCACTACGGCGATTGGCTAGTGCTTCGAGAAGCCGACTTCCATCTCCATGCCTCCTGTTCTCTCACGAATGTCAAAACGATCTGCTCCGCCTTATCACCAGGGATAATCCCCAATTCTGTCCCAAATTTCCCCATTGATCCATCATGTATCTGAAATCAACACTTCGTCTTTGTTGTTCCCTCAATTGGTGTATCATCCACGGACTGAGAATCATTTTTTTTATGATTCACCAAACCATAAAGAGCCGTCTTCACCCACTGATCCAGCTCCTTTTCCTCAATCATGTTTTCATGGTGCACGGCTTCAAACAATAATCGAAAAAAGAACCGTTCCCCCAACTCAGGGGGAATGGAGATCTCTCCCCGATCGACTCCTTCCTTCATCAACATGCGGACAGGCTTCAATATATATTGCTCATACAGCTCGTACACTTCGCTTTCCCTTTCGGGAAAAAGCACTTTCACATCTCTGGAAACCGTCTGATGAAAATAACTAATGTCCGGAAAGGCATGGGAAAGGGAATAGAAACTTTTCATGATTAACTCCAACCGATCCGCAACCGGTTCTCCTGAAAGGAGGATGTCGTCTAATCTCTCCTTCCAATGAAGCAATGTAAATCGAATCAAACTGATAAACAGATCCTGTTTATCTTTAAAATAATAATAAATCAGTCCACGACCCAATCCAGCTCTGCGGGCGATT
This sequence comes from Melghirimyces algeriensis, assembly GCF_900182565.1. Taxonomy (GTDB): domain Bacteria; phylum Bacillota; class Bacilli; order Thermoactinomycetales; family DSM-45169; genus Melghirimyces; species Melghirimyces algeriensis. Next base: position 40,787 of record NZ_FXTI01000005.1, read on the forward strand.
GCCCCCATTTCTGCTCCATAGTATCCCCGTTCGCGATATACACCCAGCGCCGCTTCATAAATCTGCTTCTTTCTCTTTTCACGAATCGCTCGATTTTGTTCAGGTGAACGTGGCATATTCCCACCTCTAGTTTTGAAACCCATTTTGGTTGACATAGGTGTCAACTAAACATTTTATAATTGAATCCATATCTATTCAATGCTCCTCTTTTACAGGATTGTGAATTTTCATATGTTATTTAAATAAAAAAACAGCCTGGGAAGGCTGTGAGGTTCATGACAAAGTGGTGAAGGGGAGATATCCGTTTCCGCATCTCTTTCCTCCAGCAAGGAAGTGGAAGGAGTCCGCTTCACCCCCTCCGGTTCCAACCAGCGGACAAAAGGGGAAAGCAGGTTGTCCGCTAAACGGTTGGAACCTCCAGGGGTTCCGCTGGGTCGTCGGAAAAGGATGCTTCACCGGAAATCCCCCTCTTATTTTCCTTTGTCAGCAGTCTCACAGCCTGGGGAGGCTGTTTTTTTCTATTCCTCACTCTCGTTTTTTCTCTCTCGAATGATCCGAACCGGATTACCCGCAGCAAAAGTATTTGCCGGAATATCCCGGTTAACCAGAGACCCGGCTCCAACCACCGCTCCACTCCCGATACGGACCCCCGGAAGAATGGTGGTATTTGCACCAATCATCACCGAGTCCCCAATTTCTACATCCCCCACCCGAAACTCCTCAATCAAGTATTCATGGGTTAGAAGGGTTGTGTTATAACCGATAATGGAATTCTTGCCGATTTTAATCCGTTCAGGAAACAAAAGATCGACCATCACTTTGTAAGCGATGGCTGTCTCTCTTCCAACCGTCATACTCAACATTCGTCGATATAAAACATTTTTCCATGAAAAAAACGGAAGGACTCGACATAATTCAATCACGAGGACATTTCGGAATACCTTCCAAAATGGAACTGTTTGATAAAGTTGCCAAAGGGAATTCACCTGATGAACAGGGTGGTTTTCCGTTCTCCTCAAGAAGATTCCCCTCCTCCGGATGGCGGAAGACCAACCACTTGCAAGAGGTCTTCCATCGTATCCAATACATGATCCGGTCGATAGCGGAATAGGGAGGTACCGTGAACACTCCAGGAAACAGCTGCGGAAGCCACACCTGCTTGCCGTGCGGCAAGCAAGTCATACTTTGAATCGCCCACCATCAATGTCGTCTTGGCATCCCCATCCAGTCTTTCCAGCGCCAGACGGATCGGTGAAGGGTCCGGTTTCGGTCGATCAGCGTCCTCCCAACAAACAACCGTGGAAAACCAAGCGGACAACTGGCTTTGTTTCAAACCCTTTTGCACCGCCTGTCGTTGTTTATTGGATACAATGCCGAGAAGAAGTCCTTCGCGATACAGCTTTTCCAACACCTGATCCACTCCTGGAAACGTTTGGACATACCGATCATGATTGGCCATATTATAGGCTCGATAAGTGGCAACCATCCGGTCTGCCCGTTCCGGTCCACCAAAATGTCTCATCTGATCCCACAACGGTTCACCAAGACGATGGAATACATCTTGCTCACTATACTGATCCAAGCCATACGTTTTCCATGTATGTTGAAAAGAGGCAACGATCAAGGGAGTGGTATCCAGTATTGTTCCGTCCAGGTCGAACAGGACTGTACGATATCTCAAGTCGGTTCCCCTCCCATGACCTGGTAGGCAGTATTTTGTCCACTCATCCTATATGGACGCACCGTCTTTTATTTCAAGATAAGGTTCCTTGGCCAACCCTTTCATCCGCCGGAAAACAATCAATACGATTCCGGCCAAGACTAGGGAAAGACTGACCAGCTGGGCAACACGAATGTTTCCATCGACCATAAAGCCCGGCTCAAACAATAGTTCCATGGGTGACCAGAGTCCATTTAATATGGAAGCCAGCCAAGCCGGCCCATCAAATGCCAGGCTGTCCGTTCTAAGACCCTCAATAAAGAAACGGCCCAAGGAGTACCAAACCAAATAGGTAAAGAAAATTTCCCCCCGCCGTGGATTTAACCGTCGAAGCAACAGTAACAAAAGAAGGCCTACGACATTCCATAATGATTCATAAAGGAAGGTAGGATGGTAATAGACCCCACCGATCTCCATCTGTTCAATCAGCCAGGCAGGCAGATGCAGATTTTCCAAAAACTGACGGCTCACTTCTCCACCGTGGGCTTCCTGATTGATAAAGTTTCCCCAGCGACCAATTGCCTGTCCAAGAATAATACTGGGGGCAACGATATCCGTCAGTTGCAAAAAAGCGATTCCCCGCTTTTTCACAAAGAAAAAACCTGCAACCAATGCACCGATCAATCCCCCGTGAATGGCCAGGCCGCCTTTCCAGACTGCAATGATATCACCGGGATTCTGCATATAATACTCCCATTCAAAGGCGACATAATAAAGCCGGGCACCCAGTATCGCCGCAGGGATCACCCAGATCATCATGTCAAGAAACAGTTCGCTGTCCAGTCCATGGCGCTTTCCTTCCAGAATGGCAATCCAAAGACCGAGTAGAACTGCCGACCCCATGATCACCCCGTACCAATGAACCTGGACTGGCCCTAGAGAGATGGCGACCGGGTCGATTGCCTGTGCAAATAGCATCCGTATGGCTCCTCCTTTATTTACTGCTTTTGGCGAAAATTCAATACCCATTTTAACCTAATTGTTTAGGAAAAGAAACGTAAAAAGGAAGATTCTATATTTATAGCTCTTCATGATCCTCCAGGCTTTGATTCAGATTTTGCGCAAATGTCTTGGCAGCGTGATACCCCATCCGCTTCAGACGGAAATTCATTGCTGCCACTTCAACAATAACCGCCAAATTGCGTCCAGGACGAACGGGAACGGTGAGAAGGGGAATATTGGTATCAATAATCTGAATCCGGTCTTCATCCAATCCCAGGCGATCATATTGCCGGTCTTCTTCCCAGGCTTCCAGGCGGATCACCATGGAAATGCGTTTGTATTCCCGGACGGCTCCCGCTCCAAAAAGCGTCATGACATTAATAATCCCAAGTCCGCGAATTTCCAGCAAATAGCGGATCAATTTGGGAGCGTGCCCCACTAAACGCTTATCCTCTTCCTGGCGAATTTCCACAGCATCATCCGCCACCAATCGGTGCCCACGCTTTACCAGTTCCAGGGCCGTTTCACTTTTTCCAATTCCACTGGAGCCGGTAATCAACACTCCCACACCATATATATCCACTAAAACTCCATGCAACGTGGTAGCGGGGGCCAAACGCCTCTCCAGATAATTGGTCACTTTGCTGCTGAATCGCGTGGTGGAATCAGGCGTGCGCAAAACGGGGATTCCCCTGCGTTCCGCTGATTGCAGCAACTCCTCAGGAATGTCCTGTCCCCGTGTGATACAGAAACAGGGAGTTTGTTCATCACACAGAAACTTCAGGCGCTCTCTGCGGATGGATTCCGTTAATCCGGATATAAAGGTCAGTTCCGTCCTGCCCAACATTTGAATACGCTCCGCAGGATAATAGGTAAAGAAACCGGCCAGTTCCAGACCAGGGCGATACAGATCGCTGGTAACCAATTCCTTAGTTAGACCTTTTTTCCCACCGATCGTCTCCAGATCGAACTGTTGAACGATCTCTTTCACCGTCACTTTCTCTTCCATCCCCAAGAACCCCCTTTCATAAGAAAACAGCGGTCGGAACCGCCGACCGCCCGGTTGTTGAGATCAGAATACCGTTCTTCAGTCCCTTTGTCAAAAGCATACAATGCAAAAATTCCATTTTCTGTCAATCACGGAGATTCTCCCAAATCCCATTTAACAGCCAGGAAATGATACTGACTAAAATCGATCCCAACAGGGAACCAAGGAAGCCGTCTACCTCAAAGCCCTCAACCAATGCTCCCGTCAACCAGAACAGGAATGCATTCAGGACAAAGATAAAAAGTCCCAGTGTTAGAAACGACAGGGGTAACGTGAAAAAAACCAATATGGGTCTGATAAATGTATTGATCAGACCCAAAACAAGGGCCACCAATAATGCAACCCCGTATCCGTCCACTTCAATTTGCGGCATAAATTGAGAGACAATCAGGACAGCCAGGGCATTGAGCAACAAACGGATGAACAGTCTCATTTTCTCCTTCCTCCTTGTTTGATCCATTCTTTTTCTCATTCTATATGACAAACCAGCTCAACAGGCAACCGATTTTACGGATAAAATCCTTCAATTGTGAACCTCTCTTTTCGGGATCATCCATGCAGTCGCCCTTACGCTGTTCTGAACACTGAATACATTAAAAAAGAAAATCTGAATAAGAGGAGAGAAATAGAATGTGGATTCCTTCGTTTTTACGTCAAAGATTTTCCGGTTTCATATCAGGGGCGGGAAGATGGATCAAGCTTTTCCAACGAGGGCGTCGTTATATGCAGAGATTGATGCGCTTTTTTGGAAAGCTCCGGTCTCTTCAATCCAAATTAAAGCCTCTGCATTCCATGATGAAAGCGTTCATCTGACCATGAAAACCGGCCCCTTCCAAAAGAAAGAGGCCGGTTTTCATGGTGGAGAAAGAGACTTCTCTCACCTATTTCGCTTCATCAATCGCCTGAATCATGCTTTGTTCCGCATCTTCTGCGAGGGTCTTCAATTGTTCATCCTCAGTCATTTCCATCAGTGTGGTCGGGCGCAGCAAACCAATATGTGTCTTCAAGGTTTCTTCACTCTGATAGACTACGATTTTACAGGGAAGGAAGTATCCTCCTTTTTGATTTCGGGTCAATACTTTTTTCGCCACATCGGGATTACAAACTTCCAACACCCGAAAGTCCTGTTCCAAGGCAATTCCTTTTTCCATCAGTTTTGTCGGGATATCCAATTTCCACAAAACACCAAATTTGTGATTGGATAGTGTTTGTTCCAATGCTTGAATAGCTTCATCCACGGTTTTTGTTGTTTCTACGGTATAATCAAACATATGAGGAATCCTCCCTTTCTGATTATTCCCGGTCATGACTGATAGACAGCTAACACGTCCATCAGGGAGCCCGTGGGCTTATCGATCCCATCGAAGGCGGCCATCGTTTCACTGAGTCCCTCGTCTTTTATTTTCTGACAGGGTTATTTCAAGTATTTCCGCACTTCAAAGATTATTGTACCAAAAACTTGTCGGAATTGTCGTATCGGTTCACATTCGTACAAAAATCAATCCCCGGTTACATCGGATGCTGCGGGACACACCCTGAACCGGAGAATCAAAAAGAATCGATGAGGGAATGAGGGAATCATTATGGTCTTTGCATCTCATTCCTTCAGCAAAGAGGCTAACCCGACCTCTTCGTCCCAATCAGCAAACAAAAGGAAAACAGATTGTATGCTGAACGTCTGGGACCTGATGCAACAGATCTGCTGGAGGGTTAGTAGGAAGGGATGCTTCCCTAAAAAGCACCCTTTCTTCCAGAAAGAACTTTGTCAATATCCTCATACATCTTATGCTCTTCAGTCGTTTTTCATTACCATTTAATCGGAAATCTGAGCCGACAACGTTTGAAAGTAGTTTTCCATTCGTTGGCGATCCCTTTCCAGAATGGGTTTCAAAAACTGTCCGGTGTAGGAACGATCGATGTTTGCCACCTCTTCCGGCGTGCCGGTGGCAACAATCGTACCACCGCCCGTTCCTCCTTCGGGTCCGAGGTCAATGATATAATCCGCTGTTTTAATCACGTCCAGATGATGTTCAATCACGAGGACCGAATCCCCATTTTCCACCAACCGGTTCAATACCTTTAACAGACGGGATATATCATCAATGTGAAGGCCTGTCGTTGGCTCATCCAGAATATAGAGGGTACGCCCCTTGCTCCGCTTGTACAGTTCAGAAGCCAGTTTCACCCGCTGGGCCTCTCCTCCTGACAGCGTGGTAGCGGGTTGACCCAGTTTGAGGTAGCCGAGCCCCACATCCACCAATGTTTGCAGCTTCCTCTGAATCCGTGGAATGTTTTTAAAAAATTCCAGCGCTTTTTCTACACGCATATCCAAAACATCGGAAATGGTTTGACCTTTGTATGTCACTTCCAGGGTTTCCCGATTGTAACGTTTCCCCTTGCATTCCTCACAGGGTACATAAACATCGGGAAGAAAATGCATTTCAATTTTGATAATCCCATCTCCACGACAGGCTTCGCAACGTCCACCTTTCACATTAAAACTGAAGCGTCCTTTTTTATAACCTCTTACTTTGGCTTCCTGAGTCGAGGCAAACACGTCCCGAACATCATCAAACAGACTGGTATAGGTGGCCGGGTTGGACCTGGGGGTCCGTCCGATGGGAGATTGATCGATATTGATCACCTTGTCCAAATGCTCTATGCCCTTGATTTCCCGGTGTTCTCCGGGAATCCATTTGGATTTGTTCAGCTTTCTGGATAAGGCTTTCAACAATATTTCATTGATCAATGTACTTTTGCCAGATCCGGATACTCCGGTCACACAGGTAAATACACCCAATGGAATGCTAACATCAATGTTTTTGAGATTGTTTTCAACGGCTCCTTGGATATCCAGCCATTTTCCGTTGGATTTTCTTCGCTCCTCAGGAAGTGGAATAAATGTTCGACCTGATAAGTAACGTCCGGTAATGGAGTGCTCCATCTCCATCACTTCTTCCGGTGTTCCCTGAGCCACGATTTGACCCCCGTGAGACCCTGCACCGGGTCCAACATCAATAATGCAGTCAGAGGCGAGCATGGTATCCTCATCATGCTCCACAACAATCAGGGTGTTTCCCAGCTCTCTCATCTGCTTCAATGTTTGAATCAGGCGTGCATTATCTCGCTGGTGCAATCCAATACTGGGCTCATCCAGGATATAAAGAACCCCCATCAACTTGGAACCGATTTGAGTCGCCAATCGAATCCGTTGGGCCTCCCCTCCGGAAAGCGTCCCGGCGGACCGGTTCAATGTTAAGTAATCCAAGCCCACATTGACCAAAAAGCCCAACCGACTGTCAATTTCCTTGATAATCTGACGGCCGATTTGCATCTCCTTCTCCGACAGTTGCAAATCCCTTAAAAATTCCTTGGCTTCCTGGATCGAAAGGGACGTAACATAGGCAATTGTCTTTCCACCCACCAGTACACTGAGGCTTTCTTTCTTTAAGCGAGCCCCATCACACGCTGGGCAGGCCTTGTTACTCATATAGTTTTCAATCTGTTCCCGGATCATATCTGAACCGGTTTCCCGATACCGTCGTTCCAAGTTTTTTAATACTCCCTCAAAGCGGATGGTCAGTTCTTTTACCTGGCCATAGTCTGTTTCATACCGAAAGGGAATGCGTTCTCCAGTTCCTTCGAGAATGGTTTTTAAATCTTTAGCCGGGATGTCTTTGACCGGAACATCCATATCGATCCCATAATGCTTACATGCTGACTCCAAGAGTGAAGGATAATAATTGCTGGATTTCCCGATCCATGGCTCAATGGCCCCTTCCCGCAAACTTTTGCTTTTATCCGGTATGACCAACTCAGGGTCCACTTCCATCCGGCTTCCAAGACCGTCACAGGTGGGACAAGCCCCATAAGGACTATTAAAGGAGAACATCCGTGGAGAGAGTTCATCCATACTAAACCCGCATTCCGGACAGGCCAGGTTCTGACTGAACAACATTTCTTCCCCATCGATCACATCGATCAGAACCTTTCCTCCGGCAAGATGGAGAGCTGTTTCCAACGAGTCAGTCAATCGGGTTTCAATCCCGGATTTGACAACAATCCGATCCACGACCACTTCAATAGTATGTTTTTTATTTTTCTCCAAGGTCACCTCTTCGGATAGATCCTTAATTTCCCCATCCACCCGAACGCGGACATACCCTTGTTTCCGAATATCGTCCAATAACTTGATATGTTCTCCTTTTCTCCCCTTTACCAACGGCGCCAATATCTGAATCCTCGTTCGCTCAGGGAGCTCCAAAATCCGGTCCGTAATCTGCTGAACGGTCTGGGAGGAAATCTCAATGTGATGTTCCGGACAGAAGGGACGTCCCACACGAGCAAAGAGAAGGCGAAGATAATCATAAATCTCAGTTACCGTCCCCACTGTGGATCGAGGGTTTCGACTCGTGGTTTTCTGATCGATGGAAATAGCCGGAGACAAGCCATCAATGGAATCGACATCCGGCTTGTCCATCTGTCCCAGAAACTGTCGGGCATATGCAGAAAGAGACTCCACATAGCGTCGTTGACCCTCGGCATAAATGGTGTCAAAGGCTAGGGAAGATTTCCCAGAACCGGAAAGGCCCGTCAATACAACAAATTGGTCACGGGGGATGGTAATATCAATGTTTTTCAGATTATGAACCCGAGCACCTCGTATAACAATATTTTCCTGCGACACAGTTAAGCTCCTTCCGCTTTCAGTTCGATAATCATATCCCTCAATTCCGCTGCACGTTCAAACTGAAGGTCTTTGGCCGCTTGTTTCATCTCCTTCTCCAAGCGTTGAATCAATTTCCGACGTTCTCTCACTCCCATTTTTTCCATATCGGGAGCGGCTTGATACGTCTCATTCTCCTCAGCCACCTTCGTGGCTTCAATTACACCGCGAATCTCTTTTCGTATGGTCTGTGGGGTAATACCATGCTTCTCATTGTGTGCCATTTGAATGGACCGGCGGCGTTCTGTCTCTTCAATCGCCTTCTGCATCGATTGTGTGATGGTGTCAGCGTACATAATGACTTCTCCGTTCGCGTTCCTCGCCGCACGACCAATCGTCTGGATCAAAGAGCGTTCTGCCCGAAGAAACCCTTCCTTATCCGCATCCAAGATGGCGACCATGGAAACCTCCGGGAGGTCTAGACCTTCCCGCAACAGGTTGATCCCCACCAGAACATGATATTCTCCCAGTCGAAGCTTTCTTAAAATCTCCATCCGTTCAATGGTTTTAATATCAGAGTGAAGATATTGAACCTTAATCCCCGCTTCTTTTAGATAGTCCGTCAAATCTTCGGCCATCTTCTTAGTCAATGTCGTTACCAACACCCGTTCATTCCGTTCCACCCGTGTGTTCACTTCACCGATTAAATCATCAATTTGCCCTTTGATTGGACGGACATGTATTTTGGGGTCCACCAGCCCTGTGGGACGAATGATTTGCTCGACCACATTCGGTTGTTTTTCCAATTCATAGGGTCCCGGTGTAGCAGAAACATGAATCACTTGATGAACATGGCGTTCAAACTCCTCAAATCTAAGCGGACGGTTATCCAAAGCGGAGGGCAAGCGAAAACCGTGATTTACCAGCATTTCCTTCCGGGAACGGTCCCCCTTGTACATTCCCCCAATCTGAGGAATGGTCACATGGGATTCATCAATGACCATCAAATAATCCTCCGGAAAGTAATCCAACAGGGTATAAGGAGGATCGCCCGGTTTTTTTCCCACCAAATGGCGGGAATAGTTCTCGATTCCAGAACAGAATCCAACCTCTCTCATCATCTCCATATCATAACGGGTTCGTTGCTCCAAACGCTGAGCCTCCAACAGCTTGTTTTGAGCATTCAACTCTTCCAAACGTTCTTCCAACTCTTTTTCAATCTCTTTTATCGCCCGTTGCAGAACATCCTCCTGTGCCACATAGTGAGAAGCAGGGAAAATAGCGATATGTTCCCTGTCTCCCAAAATTTCTCCAGTTACCACATCAATTTCACGAATCCGGTCAATCTCATCCCCGAAAAACTCCACCCGAACCGCTTGTTCACTTCGGGAAGCCGGGAAAATTTCCACTACATCTCCCCGGACCCGGAATGTTCCCCGTACAAAGTTCATATCATTCCGCTCATACTGAATATCCACCAGATCCCGCAGAACCTGATTTCTCTCCTTCTCCATTCCCACCCGCAACGAGGTTACCTGTTTCCTGTATGCCTCAGGAGAACCGAGTCCATAAATACAGGAAACACTTGCCACAACGATCACATCTCTGCGCTCAAACAAGGCACTGGTGGCAGAGTGTCGAAGTTTGTCAATCTCATCATTAATAGATGCATCTTTTTCGATATATGTGTCTGTTTGTGGAACATACGCTTCCGGTTGATAGTAATCATAATAACTCACAAAGTATTCCACTGCATTGTGAGGAAAAAACTCTTTCAGCTCCCCGCACAACTGAGCCGCTAATGTTTTATTTGGGGCAATCACCAAAGTCGGTTTTCCCACCTTGGCAATCGTATGGGCCATGGTAAAGGTTTTTCCTGTTCCCGTTGCCCCAAGCAACGTCTGATACTTTTCTCCTCCCAGGACTCCCTCCGTCAATTGTTCAATTGCTTTAGGCTGGTCACCCTGGGGAGTGTAATCGGAGACCAGGCGAAAAGGCGTTTCAGTCATGGTTGATCACCTCGACTTTTTCACTTTTTTCATTATACCATAAATAGGGCAGACTCAAGAACGCTTGTTCTTCTCCTGGTTGTAAGGTTCATCCAAAAACAAACAAACCCCCCCTTTTTTTGAAAAAGGGAGGACTTTATATGCCTTATTTCATCTCTTTTTTCAATGTTTTCAAGGCAACCTGCAATTGCAGATCACTTTCCGGCTCCCGCAACAGGGATACAAATTCATCTTGAAGTTTCAACGCTGTTTTTTTATCCACTGTTCCAGTAACGGAAAGGTCATTCGTCTTTTGAAAAGCCTTGACTGCTGTTTCCGTCTTTTTGTCAAAGTAACCATCAGTCCGCCCAGGGCGGTACCCCAATCCTTCAAGAATCAGCTGAAGACTCTTTACCTGTTGGGAATTTGTATCCCGTTTCAGTTGATCTTCCGGTTGCGGAGGGGTGGCTGTATAGTATTTCGGAAGCTTCACTTTCACATCGGGCTTGATCCCTTTTTCGTGAATCCAATTCCCCTTGGGTGTTAACCATTTGGCCATGGTCAGTTTCAAATTGCTTCCGTCATCAAAATCTTTTGCTGTTTGAACCGTTCCCTTTCCGAAAGAGGTTTGACCCACAATTTTGTAACCGCCGGATTCTTTCAGTGCCGCCGCCAGAATTTCTGAAGCACTTGCCGATCCTTTATCTGTCAGAACAACAATCGGATAGTCTTTCTTTTCTTCCAGCTTGGACTTGTATTCCATTCGGTTTCCCTGTTTATCTTCCGTCATCATGATCTTTTTCTCATGAGGAACCAGTTGTTCACTGATCTCCAGAACAGCCGGCAACAGTCCGCCGGGATTCCCGCGAACATCGATGACAAGCCCTTCCATTCCCTTTTTCTCCAGTTTCTCCAATTCCTCAATAAAGTCAGAAGAGGTATCTTCGGAGAACTGGGAGATCTCGATTTTACCGATTTTATCTTCCATCATTTTCGTATGGACCGTCTCAATCGGTATCTCATCGCGGACCACCGTAATCTTTAAGATATCATCCTGGCCGGGACGCATCACTTCCAAACGCGCTTTCGTCCCTTTTTTTCCTTTGATTTCGGATACCGCCTCATTTAAGTCCATTCCTTCCAGACTTTTTCCATTCACTTTAAGAATCTGGTCTTCAGGGCGCAAACCCGCTTTTTCGGCAGGCGACTCCTTAAATGGGGAAACAATGGTTACTCTTCCCTTTTTCATCGTTACCTCTGCACCGATTCCCTGAAAGGATGACTCCAGTGAAGAATGAAATTGTTTCGCCGTCTCCTGATCCATATAAGCGGAATACGGATCTTCCAGAGATTCCACCATTCCACGAATCGCCCCGTCGATCAGTTTTTGATCCTTTACCTCACCGATATAACGGGACTTAATCATGGCATAGGCTTCTTTCAGTTTATCCAAATCATCTTCAAACCCTTGAGAATTTCCATTTCCCGTTACCTGCGATAACAGTCCATTTTCGCCTACCACCGCCGCAGTTGTCAGACTGCTGAAAAGAACGGTGAAGACGACAATCAAAGCAACGGTACGTCCGCGCATATACATTCAGACACCACCTTTTTCATCCATCTCATGGGCGACCATACCGCCCTTTTCCTGAAACAGGTCCGTTCACCTTCTATACACTTGTCACGAACCCACAGGAGTTGGTTCATGTATATGACAAGCAGGTAACTGTTAGTATCAGATCCACTCTAGCAAATTTCAGATCTCCAGACAAGATTGCGGTAGTCCTCCATTTATAACTACAGACCCATTGAAAAAACCCGATGCTTTTCGCATCGGTGGGACAAAGTGGGGATCAGGAAATCGCTTTCCCCGCAAAGAGGTTAAATGTGGCCCTCTTCACTTCCCGGTCCTAACCGGCTGGATAAAAGGGAAAATAGGTTGGCTGAACGGTGAAACCTGCGGGGTTTTCTTTGGTGGGAAAAGCAAATCCACCAAAAAATCGACTCCCTTTTCTGAAAGTGTTTTTATTCAATCGTCTCACCCAATGCCATTGTGCATCGGAACAGGTCTTTACCAAACAGATGCTTGGGACTTTTACAGTTTCTCAATCCGTTTTGCGCAGACGACTATTCCAGATAATTCATCGGGTTTTGCAACTTGCCGTTCTTTCGCACTTCAAAATGATTGTGGGGACCCGTTGAGTAACCATTGCTCCCAATGCTGGCAATACGCTGTCCCCGTTCAACATAATCCCCTCTCCGAACCCGAACGGTATGGGGATACATATGTGCATAAAGCGTTGTTAGTTTACTGCCGTGATCAATCATAATGATCCATCCATATCCGGAGGAAGGACGACTGGCAATCACTACCCCATCCGCAGCAGCATATATGGGAGCACCGGCTTTCCCTGCGGTGTCAATTCCTGTATGCATTTTATATACTCCTGTCACCGGATGTTTGCGATAACCATAAGAAGAAGTGACTCGGTGGCTGTCACCTGGCCAGTGGAAGGGACCACCTGGATATTCAAATGTTCCATTTCGCAATGCCAGGAGGTTCATCTTTCGAACCTCTTTTTCCTGAATCCTTTCTTCCTCTTGAATTTCGGCCAGTTTCACCTTGTTTTTCTGTTTGACCTCCTGCAACTCTTCATAAGCCTGTTCAGCCTCTTTTGCTTGTTTTTCCCAATCCTTGGTCAGGTCATCCAACTTCTTTTTCTCTTTTAACTCCACCTTTTTTTCACGAACAATTTCATTGACCAAATGGCGATCCTGTTTCACAATTAGTCGCAACATTTCAAACCGACTCAAAAACTCGGAAAAAGAAGATGCTGCCAACAAGGAGGACATGTGTCCCATTTCTCCATTTTGGTACATGATTCTTAAGCGTTTCTTATAACGCTCTTCTTTTTTTTCGAGACGCTTCTGGATGGTTTTCAGCTTCTTGTTCACTTGGTAAATCTTATCATTGGTCTGATCGATCTTTTGGGCGATTTTGTCCATCTTTTTCTGCTTCTCTTCCATCTCTTTGACAACGTCTTTCATGTCACCCTTGATTTCCTTCTTTTGTTCACGGATCTCATCCAATTCTTCGCGAGCCTTCTTTACATTACTTTCCGCCCGAAGAGAATTGACGGAGATCAGGGTGGTTACCAAGCACAATACCAACAATCCAGAAATTGTACGTACTTTCATTTAAACCATTCACTCCAAGTGTACGACACTGTGCCAAAGATATTGATGTTACTTGAGATACGGCATCGGATCGGTATGCTCTCCGTTTTTCAGCACTTCAAAGTGCAAATGGGGACCAGTAGACCAACCGTTATTACCTACCTCAGCAATCTTTTGACCTTTTGATACCGTTTGACCCACGCTGACATTGACATCCTGAGCATACATATGGGCATACAGTGTGGATAAACCGCCTCCATGATCAATCACCACAATATACCCGTATCCTGTTGAAGGGCGCGATTGAATAACCTTCCCTCCAGCAGCAGCATAAATCGGCGTTCCCAGTGAAGCACCAAAGTCCACACCGGTATGCATTTTATATGTCTTTCGAATCGGATGGTAACGCATCCCGTAAGTGGATGTAATCTCTCCTTTTACCGGGCGGGCAAACGTTCCTCCGTCATAGGTGGAGGATTTTGATTTTGATTGCTGTTGCTGCTTCCGAACCATATCCCGAATCTGTTTTCTTTCCTCTTCATTTGCCTCTTCCAGGTGCTCTTTTTCTTTCGCCAGTTCCTGGATTTGCTTTTCATGCTCTTTATAATCTTTAATGAGCCGGGAATGAATGGAATGCGCCTTTTTTGCCTTCTTTTTCCGATCCGCCAGCAACTTTTCATATTTTTCTTTTTCTTTCTTCAGTATTACTTGATCCTGCTGATATCGCTTAATCAATTCCCGGTCTCTTTTCTCCACAATACGAATATAACTGAGCCGGCTGATAAATTGATCCAGGTTTTTTGCATTTAAAACAGACTCAATATAAAACATATCACCCTGTTGGTAAATGGTTCGAAGGCGGCCTTCGTAGAGTTGCTTCATTTCGTTAATGCGAGTCTCTTTCTTTTTCAGCTTCTTTTTTTTGTCACGCAATTTCTTTTCGAGAGAAAATACTTCTTTGTCCAGCTTTGCAAGTTTACGCTTTTTTTCTTCCAATTCAGCAAATATGGATTTAAGCTCTTTTTTTGTGTACGCTTTTTCCTTTTCTAACTGCTGGATTTCCTTATCCCGTTTCTTGATGTTCTCTTTTTTCTCTTCTATTTTCTCTGCATGAATGATAACGGGAGAAAGGAGGGTGGCACCAACAATCAACGAAGTCCACCCACATACAAGCTTTGTGAAAAGCTTTCGTTTCATAACCTTTCTCCTCCCCATATGGATCTTTTGTATTAGGTACGCAGGAACCGTCGAATGGAAATCAAACTTCCCCAAACCCCGATCAGAATACCAAGCAAGGTCGTGATTCCTGCTACATAAAGAGATAGAGGCCACATACCGAGCAATTTAAAGAAGCTGTACGCTTTGTCTGCATCCAAAATACCGAGCAAGCCATTGTAACCCAACAACACCACCGTAATGGGTACCATAGCACCCAGAACTCCAATCACTGAACCCTCAATAAAGAAAGGCCAGCGAATAAACCAGTTACTCGCCCCCACCAGACGCATAATTTCAATTTCCCGACGGCGGGCAAAAATGGTCAGCTTAATGGTATTGGAGATTAAAAACGCTGCCAGAACTGCCAAGCCTAAACCAAAAATCAGGACGATATTTCGCACCCAACCCGACAGATCAAGAATCCGATCCGATACCCCTTCTCCATAATCCACCTGCTCTACATTGTTGGGGTAATTCTTTTTGATTTTTTCAGCGAGCGCTTCCGTCTTTTGAGGATCAGCGGCATAAATCTCCAACATATCCGGCAAAGGATTATCTTTTTCCAATCCTTCCAAAAATTCCTTGTCATCCCCCCATTGCTGTTTCATCGTCTTCAATCCTTCTTCTTTTGAAACGAAACTAACATTTTTCACCTGAGGGTCTTTTTTAATTTGAGACTGAATATCATCGATCTGGTCATCGGTAATCGAAGGTGCCAATGAAGCTCGGATAGCCACCTGTTTATCCAGCTCTGCAGCCATATAACTGATATTGAAAGCAAATACCAGGAAGATACCAAAAATCAGGAGGGTAACACTGACAGCACTGACAGCAGCAAATGTCATCCAGTTGTTCCTCGTCAGGCTTCGGAAGGCTTCCCGGAAGTGTCGAATAATTGTATCAATCTTCATAGCCGTACTCTCCCCCCTGCTCGTCGCGAACGATCACACCCTGTTCAATGGCAATAACACGCTTACGCATTGTATTTACGATCTCTCTGTTATGCGTAGCCATCACAACCGTCGTTCCTCTGGCATTAATCTCTTCCAGCAAATACATAATATCCCATGAGTTCTCCGGATCAAGGTTCCCTGTCGGCTCATCGGCAATCAAAAAATTGGGATTATTTACCATAGCCCTAGCGATGGAAACCCGTTGCTGCTCCCCACCAGAGAGCTGGGAAGGCCGTGCATGCATACGGTCATAAAGACCAACCAACTCCAACACTTCCTGAACCCGTCTGCGAATTTTCCGTTTCGGAGCTTCCACCGCTTCCATTGCAAAAGCCACGTTTTCATATGCCGTCAGGTTAGACAACAATTTGTAGTCCTGAAATACGACGCCGATATTCCGGCGCAGGTATGGAATCTTCCAGTCTCTCACCCGCTTGACATTGACTCCATTGATCAAAATGACACCATGAGTTGGCTTTTCTTCTCGATACATCAGCCGGATAAACGTACTTTTACCCGCACCGCTCGGTCCAACCACGTAAACAAACTCACCCTGATCAATCTTTGTATTGATTCCATTTAATGCTTTTACGCCGTTGGCATATACCTTGTACACATCATGCATTTCGATCATGCTATATCACCTACATATGTTTTAGGGTCACGGCCTACCTTCCTGACCGCTCAGAGTAAGCAATCGTTGTGAGGGAAAACAGGGGTTATAAGTCCGAAAAACCTTTTACCATTATATCATTTCTATGTTTTTTTCCCATAAGCAACAAGTAGGATTGTTTACAAAATGACATAGGAAAACCTGCCAACAGACTTATTGGCAGGTCTCTAGAGATCTTCCATTTTTTAATAGATAACGGTATTTAACCAGTCAAGGGTTTCATCAATCTCTTTCCTTTTTTTCCGCAATACTTCCAGAACTCGCTCACGAGCTGTCCCACTACCTGATTTTCTGGCATCTGTCACATTGCTGACCTGTAATTTTTCGTAAACATCTTCTTCAATCAGCGGACAAACCGTTTGATATGCTCCCAAATCTACATCCAATAGAGTAATGCCTTTCTGAACACAATCCAGAACAATCCGTCCCACCACTTCATGAGCCTGTCGGAAAGGCAATCCCTTGTTCACGAGGTAATCGGCCAGATCGGTCGCGTTGGAAAAGCCTTCTTCAGCGTTCTCGCGCATCTTTTTCTCATTCACTTTCATCCCTTCCACCATGGGAGCCATGAGCGCCAACGCTCCCGTCAGTGTTTCAACCGTATCAAAAATCCCTTCCTTATCCTCTTGCATATCTTTATTATAAGCAAGTGGCAAAGCTTTCAATGTGGTCAATAAAGCAATCCAGCTACCCATAACACGCCCTGTCTTGCCCCGGATCAATTCCGGAACATCCGGATTTTTTTTCTGGGGCATCATACTGCTCCCGGTACAAAACGCATCATCCAGTTCAATGTAACCAAATTCCTCACTGGACCACAAGATCAATTCCTCCGACAATCGGGAAAGGTGTACCATAATCAATGAAGAAATCGATAAAAATTCAACCAGATAATCCCGATCGCTTACCGCATCCATGCTGTTGTCATAAAGCCTTTTGAACCCCAATTCCTCCGCCACCTGTTCCCGTTGGATGGGAAATGTCGTACCGGCGAGCGCTCCCGCTCCCAAGGGGAGCATATTGACCCGTTTGTAACTATCCACAAGCCGCTCAATATCTCTTCCAAACATATCGACATAAGCCAAAAGATGGTGAGCCAGCCTCACAGGCTGAGCCCGTTGCAAGTGGGTGTATCCAGGAAGAATGGTATCGACGTGCTGCTCTGCCTTGGACGTCAAGGATTCTCTCAGACCGAGCAATCCCTGTACCAAATCCAGGGTCCGAGCTCTGACATACAGATGCATATCCAAAGCGACTTGATCATTTCGACTCCGACCGGTGTGAAGCTTTCCGCCCACGGGTCCCACTTCTTCAATCAAGAGTTTTTCAATATTCATGTGAATATCTTCATGGGTGACGGAAAATTCCACCTCACCGGATTGAATTCGCTTTCTGATTTTTTTTAATCCCTCTGTGATCACTTTGGCCTCATCCGGCTCAATAATGCCACAATCCCCCAGCATTTTTACATGCGCCAGACTTCCCCGGATATCTTCCTCAAACAGTTTTTGGTCAAAATCAATCGATGCTGTATATTCTTCAACGAGCCGGTTGGTTGGCTTCGTAAAGCGACCGCCCCAAAGCTTCATCTAGATCTGAATCCTCCTTTTTCTGATTCACCTTGGCGTGAACCTCGGTGGGCAATCCCCAAAGTTGAATAAATCCAACCGCTGATTGATGATTGAAGGTGTCATCAGGAGTATAAGTTGCCAGATCCTCCCGATACAGCGAATGCTCCGATTGTCTTCCCATCACAGATGCCTGCCCCTTGAAAAGGCGTACCCGAACGGTTCCTGTCACGGTTTGCTGGGTTTCATCCATAAATACATCCAATGCTTGCTTCAAAGGGGAGAACCAAAGGCCTTCATAGATGAGCTCCGACCATTTGTTTTCAGCCATCGTTTTAAACCGTGTCATCTCCCGCGTATGGGTGAGAAATTCCAACTCCTTGTGCGCATGAATCAATGTGACTGCTGCCGGACACTCATAAACTTCCCTTGATTTTATGCCTACCAGCCGATTCTCTACATGATCAATCCGCCCCACTCCGTGCTTGCCGGCAAGCTGATTCAGTTTATTTAACAACTGATCAAAAGGCATCTTCTCTCCATTTAGAGCAACCGGCTTACCTTTCACAAACGTGATCTCCACTTCCTCCGGCTGATCCGGGGTCTTTTCCACTGATTGGGTCCATTCATAGGCTCCTTCCGGAGGTGAAGCCCAGGGGTTTTCCAACACACCACACTCACAACTTCTGCCCCACAGATTCTGATCGATACTGTACGGGTTATCCAGATCCACGGGTACCGGGATTCCATGATTGCGGGCATACGCGATTTCTTCATCCCTGGACATCGCCCATTCACGAACCGGAGCAATCACTTCCAAATCAGGATTTAAGGCTTTAACCGCCACCTCAAACCGAACCTGATCATTTCCCTTACCCGTGCACCCATGAGCCACCGCTACGGCTCCTTCGCTTTCCGCTGTTTTCACCAATATTTGAGCAATCAGGGGACGGGACAAGGCAGAAACCAAAGGATATTTTCCTTCATACATCGCATTTGCCTTTAATGCAGGTAGCAAATAATGTTCCGCAAAGGACTGCCGGGTATCCACCACCATTGATTTGACAGCACCCACTTTTAGCGCTTTTTCTTTAATAAATTGAAGATCCTTTCCTTCTCCCACATCCAAGGCCACAGCGATCACATCATAACCATAGTTCTCCTTCAGCCACTGAATCGCTACCGATGTATCCAACCCGCCTGAATATGCGAGTATCACTTTCCCTTTGCTCATCCGAAACACCTCGTTATAAAAATTCATCTTGTTGCATTATTATACATATCACTTCATAAAAAGTCCATACCCGTTTTTGTATGAAATACAGGAATGGATCTGAAGGAGCATCAAGTGAACCTATTACATTTGTGGACGGCAAACGTGCAGAGACAGAAATCACTCCCCACACTTCAATGAATCAAGAATACCTCCTATAAAAAGACCGTTTCCCTCAACAAGGAAACGGTCTGCTGCCTTTATGCCGATGCAGCTTGGGCTTCCATGATATTTTTGAGGTTTTTTAAGTAAACGGCGAGGGAGCGTCGAGCTTTCCATGCGATCAACCGCGTCTTTAACGCATTTCCCCCTACAGCCATACTGACTTCACAATCACAGGACAGCTGAGTCTCTTCCTGTTTCTCTTCCAAACTGAAGAAGACATCCAGATAGGTTTGGGGCAAGTACAACCGAACACCAAACAGATCCGGTTTGCGATAAGCGATGATCTCTCCCTCAATCATCCGTTGCTTTCGGCCGGGTCGGAAATGCAATGTAAACGTCGTTCCCTTCCATTCACCGTTTTCCGGCAGTTCTTCATACGTCATTCGATCCAAGCGGGGAAGCCACTGCTTTAATTTCCCTTCCATCTCCAGGGATTCAAAAAGGGATTCTTGTAATGTTTTTATCCCTACATCCATGGTAAAATGCATACTTCTTCCCTCCTTTAAAAGGTTGAAACCAACCCTCCACCCTTTCAACAGTCCATTATCATACTCGGTTTTTCACTGGAGGTAAAATTTCTGATTTTTGGGAAATATAACTGTCTAACTCTCCTTATGTCTAAAACTTTAATCTCAAAAGCCCCCTCGGCTGAAAAGAGGATACAAGCCAAGGGGGCAAACAGATGTTTCTTTTCCAAAATCAGTAACTGATCAAGGCAGCCATCAACAATCCAGTAGAGATGCTTAATAAAGAAGTAAAAATCCCTACAGACACATTTCCGTTTGGAATTTCAGAAACAATTCGAAAGGGGGTAATGAGCTCAAACAGGTAAAAGATGATCACCTGAAAAACAGCCCCGATCACTCCCCAGATTACCAAATCCACAAGCCCCAATGAATGGTAGATGGCGGAGGCCAGTACCAAACAGAGTCCAAGCAGCTTCCCTCCCAGATCGTAAGCGGCTGCTTTTGCCGCATGAAACGCCTGGGAATCGGACGCATCTGCCCCTTCTTTAATCAGCTGAATTTCCCGGTAGGGGGTTGTAAGCAGGAACAAGAGTGCTCCCAGAACCACCAAAGGAATTGTTACACCCAAATAGGACAAAAAATTTAATATATAACTCCATTGTTCTAACAAATGAATACTCCTTTCCCTTTTAAAATATGGATCAATTTGACAGACCGACCGGTAAATAATAGGCTAGATTGCCGGTGATCGGTCCATCCACTCGCGCCAAGATTGCAGAAGCCTGTCCTCCAACCCAAAATGATCCCCAAAGCAAATGCCCCTGATAGCGCCCTTTCAATGTTTCCGTTACAACCGTCTCCATCTCCACCCGCTTTTGATAAACCATCATCTGATGGAGATACAGCGATTCCTGATTGGTATGCTCCATCTCTCCATTGGGACCATAAAGGTGAACCGCATCTCCTTCCCGTCCAAAAACGGGTTTCATCACATAAGGCTTTCTCCCCAGAAACCGATTTTCCAAATAGGTAGGTAACATGTAGGTTCCCACCGCTTCGCGTTCTCGACTGTCCAGAAATTGACCGGTTTCAAAGAGATTCCAAATCAAGGCTTGCAGTGCTTTGCTTTGCGAAATAAGAGCTACCGGAGGATTGATCACCGACAGCTTTCTCCGGGCGATTAAATCCAGAACATGGGCACCTGTCGGATAACCCTCTTCATCTGTATCCTTGGCTAAAATCTCCAGGGGATGGAGACGATACAAGAGATCGATGGGAATGGACTTTCCATCCATACCAGCCGTTAACTGATCCCCTTCCACCCGAAGCTCCTCCAAAGGAACAAAATGCCCTTTCAGTCCGGAACGATTCATCAGATAACGCGTGGTGCCGGCATCTTCCTTATGCCAACCGAGAGAGCTAAAGAATACCCGATCGGTTCTCTGCCCCATTTCCCGGTAACGCTGGACCGCTTCCTGAAACGCTTCCACAATCTGCCGATCCATTCCGGCATTGGGGTTTTTTAACCCCGCCATCCGACAAGCGTAACCATTGACATAAAAAGCCTCTACCACTCCGGTGGGAGTATCACTGTTAAATTCCAACATCTTTAACCCTTCCGGGGTTTGGGCAAAGTCAAATCGCCCAATCACCGTTGGAAGACCGTTTCCAAGATGGACCTGAACGGCTTTCCATGTCTCCTCAGGGAGAGCCAGCTCCTTTAACAGCTCATCGCCTCCCAGCCGTACCACTTCAGACACCCTGGCAAATACACAACCCAGCGCCTCTGTTGCTTCAGACAACTCTCTTCGAAATTTCCCAGAGATGGAATGAACCGATGCCAGAGCGTATTCCTCACCTTCAAACCAGTCCCAAGTAAAGATCCCTTCCTCGCGCAATGGGAGGTACAGATTGCGCCGTCGTTCTTCATAGTTTTTCATCAGACTGGATCAACCCCCGCGTGAACTGCCACTGGACCTGCCAATCCCGCCTTTGGCTCCGGAAACTTTTTTAAACACCTTTTTTCCGTTTTTGTAGAAATAACTGCTTCCCGTAACCCCGCTTCCATCATCGCAATAGCCATCTTCATCCCGGTCTTGACAAACCTCGTCATCGCAGTATCCATCCTTGTCTTTGTCCCGACAAACAGTCTCCGGTTCCTGATCGGTACATCCGGCCAAAAGAGCCGCCATCGCAAACAGGCTGACAACCCGTCCAGTCCGGCTGCCGACCCAATCCATCTTGACTTCCCTCTCTTGCATTCAGGCATCCTCCTTCATCGGTATGGCATAGAATACAAACACTTTTCGATTCTCGTCAATTTCTACCGATGTTTTCTCCCATTGAGCTCCTTCAATATGGAGTACCGAACTGGTCAAACAGAGCAACACCTCAGAATAATGTTGAAAATGAAGGGTATGAACCACGGGGTAGTAAAACCCACTCTCCTTAAATTCTCTCACTTCCACCCGAAACCCGCTCCACTTCGGATGAACCACAACTTCCTGACTGACCACTTCTTCATCGTCTGCTTCCCGAACCCATATCACATATTTACGACCGGGTTCCACCTCTGTCGACACGGTTTCATAAACGCGGCTGCCTTTCACCAGATAATCACACAAAAAGCGAAGGGCAGCTCCCTCTTCCTCCATCTCCTCATATTCATACACCAAAGAGTTTTCTTCTTCATCCCCCATCACTCGATATTCCAATTCAGCCATCCTGTTCCACCCCCTTCCCCCTCTCTCTGTTTCAGCTTACCTTGTTCATTAATTTTGGTAAAGAATCCGAGTTTTTTAAAATGGATATCTACCCGATCCGCAACTTTTCCCCCTTTGTTTGCGTCCAACAGAAAAGATCGGAAAGGAGAGGATGATCATTCGCAGTTTATGGATCTGTTCGTTAACCTGTCTATTGTTTTTCAGCCTTTTAGCAGGTTGTGGTCCATCCAAAGAGACTCAAATGTCTCAAACAGCCAATGACTCTGCCGTTCACCGGTCGGACCCGCAAACGACTACGGAGAAACAGGAAGGACCCTCTGCAAAAGGATCTTCTGAATTAAAAAAAGCCCTCAACAAAAAGGGCTCCGCAGCCACAACGGAAAAACGAAAAGTGATTTATAAAGGAAATCTGCAAATCGAAGTTCCAAATCTAAAACGTGCAAGAACCGCATTGGAGAAGAAAGCAGAAAAAAAGGACGGGTATCTGGTTGAAGCTTCGCAGTCACGCAACGGAAAAAAAGTAACCGGAACATGGGTCTTTCGGATTCCCCAGGATGCATTCCATTCCTTTTTAAAGGATGTTGAGCAAACAGCAACGAAAACGCATTCCCAACATATCTCCGGCAATGATGTCACAAAAGAGTATGTGGACCTTCAATCCCGTTTAAAAGCGAAAAAAACAATGGAAAAACGCCTTCTTCAGTTGATGGAAGAAGCAAAATCCACAGAGGATCTCCTTCAGGTATCCAAGGAATTGTCCCGCGTTCAAGAAGAAATGGAACAGTTGAAGGGTCGAATCAAATATCTGGAGGATCAAACCGCATTCTCCACCGTCACCGTTCATGCAACCCAAATCTCTCCCCTGGGACAACATGAAGGAGAACCTGAACTCATGGATCAAATCCATACAGCATTTCTTCAATCGATCGGCTGGTTACAGGATGTATTCCGGGGTGCATTAGTGGTCGGAGCCACCTTGATTCCTCCGGTCACTATCCTTGCCCTGATCACCTTCCCTGTCGTTTGGTGGATTCGCCGTCGCAAAAAGAATATTTGAAAAGCATTTCTTATCAATTAAGCTGAGGGATACTTCAAAATCCATCAGCTTTTTTCTTATATAAAATGAACTGAAAAAGTTTAACCCCAATTCAAAATATAAAAATATCAACGCCCCCGATGTTGGTTGTTATTCTATGAAAAGGAAATCCTTTATATGGATAAAGATTACTGTTATACCTCAAGTAAGAGATCAAACCAAGTGCAAGACCCCATGATTAACGGCACAAAAAAAGAACAGGCCTCACTTCCTGCTCCATCCATACCCTTATGGGGTAGCTGGACTGATTTTTCTCTCTTTTATTCATGGACTGGAAACCCCCACCCCCTCCTTCTATGCAGTGAACCCTGGTTCAAATATAGACCGTCTTCTGAATCATAATGAAGAAGTGTCTAGAGTCCCTGCTTCAAGCCGCTGAAGGAGGAGCCATCAATCCCTCTTCCACTTTTTCAATCATTCCCCGTTGATTCACCAGGACAGAGTAGGGAACACTTTGTACCCAATAATCCGAGGCCACTTCCGGAGCCCGCAGATAATAAACTTCCGGGGGCAACGCTGCAACAATTTCCCGATCATCTTTTTCTGCGTCTCCGTTGATGACAACCAGATGAAAGTCCTGGCGGGACTTGAGGGAATGCAGATCTTGAATACTGGACTTACATGCCGGGCATTGCGTGTTAATAAAGAGAAGCAGCACATTCTTTTCCCGAAGCAACCCTTTCAAATCAACCAACCGGCCCTGTTCATCGTTTTTTTCAAAAACCGGAGCTTTCTCCCCGGATTGTAGCCCCTGCATGCGAATCCCAGGAATCTCACGAATCTTATTGATAAAAGACCCCAGATAACGGAGAAGCAGAAGCATCAGTCCCAATTGGGCGATCACCAGCACCAATTCCACCAACACAATCGACTGAAAAAAACCTGTCATGTTTCCCATCCCCCTTAATCTGTTGCCAATTTTTCGATTTTCCGCTTGATCTCCCAGAACCCCTTGAGGTTTCCGGCAATCAGAATGACTCCAACCGCCACCAATGTCAGGAGCGTCTGATGTATCCATCCCATCTCCGGGGAAGAAGCTAAACTACTCATCCACCCCAGCACAACCATCGCCATCAGAAAAAGATTTCGGACCACAAGCCCCCAACTCAAACGGTCACTTTCCAATACACTCCCGCACCCGCAGGAGATATCTTGATTCCCTCGAACCAAATTGATGACCACAGCACCCGTATACAGAAACAACAGCCCTAAACCCAAACCTATAGTGATGGGTTGAAAACCAAAAAGGAGCAACGTGAGGGCAATATAACATTCACTGATCAAAAACCCTCCCAGAAACCATGGAACCCATCCGGAAGGGATGATCCGATAGGCAGTCATCAGTTGGGTATGGCGATCCCATCCCCTCCATTTGCTCCAGGCTGTTGTCAAAAAAAGAATCGCCAGTGTCATCCTCAAGAAAAATGAAACAATCATCCTATCGATTCCTCCTTTTGCAGATACCACCGGGCTTGTGTCCGGTACAGCCGACTGTATTCACCTCCTGCGGAAAGGAGTTCATCATGGCCTCCTCTCTCCACCACCTTTCCAGACCGCATCACCAAAATTTCATCGGCCAGACTGGAGGCTCCCAACCGATGTGTGATAAAAATGACCGCCTTATCTTTGGCTGATCGGAACAATTGCTCCACAATGTCGATCTCAGACCGAGGGTCCAGAGCAGAAGTTGGTTCGTCCAGAATCACCACATCGCTGTCGCGAAACCATGCGCGGGATAAGGCCACTTTTTGCCACTGTCCCCCTGACAGTTCATTTCCTTTGTTAAAATAACGTCCCAACAGCGATTCGTATCCTTCGGGCAATTGATTCAGGTAGCGATCAATGTCCGTTTTCGCCGCTGCCGCTTCAATTTCGTCCAGCCGATTCATCGATTCCACCCGTCCAAAACCAATATTTTCCTTGGCCGTCAGGTTGTAACGGATATAATCCTGGAACAGCACGGCAACCCTCCGGTGGTAGGAAGCCAAGTCAACGGAAGAAAGGGGGAGGCCGTTCACCCGAATCATCGGGGAATCCAGTTCATATAATCCGCTTAGACACTTGATCAACGTGGTTTTTCCCGAACCGTTCTCTCCAATGATCGCAATCTTTTTTCCGGGGTAAATATCCAGATGGATATCCTGGATGGCTGGTTCCTTTTGATTGGGGTAGCGGAAGGTGAGTCCTTCAATCTCTATCTCACGAATCCGGTCCACGGAAACTAGGGAAGTCTCCTGGGTGGTACGCTCCTTTTGATTCAGAAATTGCTCAATATCCCGGACATAGAAGCTTCCTTCGTAAAACATGGAAATGGTGCGGGTAGAACTGGTCAGTTTATCCTGAACATTCTGGATGGATTGCAGAACGGCCACCAAATCCCCAACCAGCACCTGTCCACTGCGGATCAAAAAAACCACCAATATTCCCGAAGCTGCATAAGTCAGGGTTAAAAACGTCCGTCCCGCCATGTTCCATCGGCTTTGCTTCTTAATCAGATCCAATTTTTTATCCGCATCCAGCCGAAAAATGCGGGACCACTCCCGGATCAGATAATCCCCCAATTGAAAAAGACGCACCTCTTTCAAATGGTCCCGGAGGCTAAGCAAGTATGATAAATACTGCTCCTTTCGTGTGAAAGGGGTGAGATATCGCATCAACTGGTAACGCATCCCGCCAAAGCGCATATCGATCATTAAAACCGGCAAGGTTCCGATGATGAGGATCACCGTCAATCCCCAATGAATCCCCATCAAATAACCGACCAGAGAAGTAATCGTAATCAGGTCGGTTCCAAAGGAGAGGGCCTGCTTCACCATGTTGGTCAGTTGTTCACGACTTTCCACTGACCGTTGAAACCGGTCATAAAAGACAGGATCTTCAAATGTAAGGAAGGGGAGGCGGTTCACTTTTTCCAAGAGATTCTTTTTGATCGATAGACCGATCAAGTTATCCATTTTTTGGTCATTCACTTCCGTCCAAAGCGAGAGAGCATAGCCGAAAAGAATCACCACCATCTGAAACGACAGCAATGTAAGAACGGCAGAAAATCCCTCTCCCGTCTGAACCATCCGAACGACCTGGTTAATCAGTTCTTTGGTCATCCAAACCATGGACAGGGGAATTAAACCCAAAAGAATGCGAATGGTTACAGTCACAAAAAGATAGGATTTATGGGTGCGCCAAACCACACCAAAGGCATATCCCACCGCTTTTAGAACCTGACGCAAGTTAGACAAGCCATTCCCTCCCTTCACAAAAACAAATGAATCTGAGATGATAACCAAAGTAAGGAATCAGGGCATTGTATTCCACAGATTTAACCTCACTGGACCGGCTCAGAATCCGTTCTTTTACCACAACCGTAGGGGCGGCACTCCCCAAGAGAGCTTAAATTACTTCACCCGTAGTAACACTTTTGGCAACATTCAAAGTTGCTTCCCCCAGCATACTTGCACCGGACAAAGCAGTTATAATCAGAAATACGGCACCAATCACCCTGAGGTTGATAATCCTTGACGCCCATCATGTTTTCGATAAATTTCATATTCTATCCACTCCTTTTAGATCAAACTCATTCTGGAGTGCCGCCCCTGCGGTTGTGTAAAAAAGAACCCTTACAATGAATTATCAAGTAACAAAAAGCCACGCCCATCAATCACCCTTTACCACTTGCTCCCATCACCCATAGGAACGGTACCCCGAATGATTCAAACTATCTTACCACTCAACCTCGCACTTAATGCAGCAGTACCACTCTCCGCGACCATCGATCTGACACTTGGTGTAGCATCTCCAATCCACATTATTGCAATTCTGTGCTTGTACATCCTTAACACCCATGAGGGACTCCATCATTTTCATCTCCAACACTCCCTTTCATGATTTGAAATGACAGCGGGGTACCGTTCCTATGAATAAAGGGACTTTTTTAATCTCCGACTGCTGATTCCGTTCATGGCCATGGGGACGGTACCTCGGAAAGGAATAGAATATCAGCAGTCAGCCCAATGGATCCCTTTCACATTTTCAACCGCTAATTTTGCACGACAGGCAGCAACTCCACTCACTTCCGTTTACGATACATTTCAGGTAACAACTGTAATTTACCGGCCAAAAACAACTGGAAGCTTGTACATTTTTCACACCCATCAAGGATTCCATCAATTTCACCGTATCAACACTCCCCGTTTGATTTTGATTCACTCCGAGGTACCGTCTCCATGACTTTGATCAGCGATTCTGTTCCTTGCTTGTCCACTATCATTGTAATCATCATTTTTTGGTTTTTATATCACAAAATGGATATCTTATATCACAAAACAAACAATTTACATAATATTATTAATACCAGGGGGTTGATTGTATATTCCACTGATCTGATTTCATTCATAAGTCATAGGGACGGTGCCCCGGAAAGACATCAGCAGTCAGGTCAATGGGTTGCTTTCAAAGTTGGCAACATCTTCGCCAACCCAAAATTATATATTGGAACGATACTGATTTGGAGTCATCCCATATCTTTTTTTAAACAAAGAGATGAAATAACTGATATGGGAATATCCCACATCCTGTGAAATGTGGGTAACACTTTGGTCCGTCTCCTTTAACAGCCAACTGGCTTGATCCAAACGCAACAACTGCAGATAACCCAATATCGTCGTATGATACAGTTCCCGAAAACCTTTGCGTAACTTGGATTCATTTAAATTGACTCTCAATGCCAGCTCACGTACCGAAGGAGGGTTGGTGAGATCCTGCTTCAGAATTTCCGCTGCATCCCTTATCCTCTCAATATCACGGGAATGCAATGTTTTCGGTTCATCATTTATACCGAGGAGCTGATTGAGGCGTAGTACAAACAACTCTGTCGCCTTGCTTTCCAAATAAACTGCTTCCATCCATTCATCAGAGGGAACGCCATGCAAGATTTGTTGCAAAGCCATGTGCATATTTGAAGTGAGAGATACACTGGAAAAGCATGCCCGTTCTGTTTGCAGATTGGCCAACTCCGCAGGAAGAGAATGTCCGGCTTTTTCCGCAAATGTATAAAACGTCTCCTGGTCAACTGCCAAACTTACGAAAGAAATGGGTTTTCTAATCGGTAAATGAACCTTAAAATTCATATAAGGACCGTAATACATGTTACATCGTCCCTTGGTGAGAAATTCCGTTTTCCTCTTCATATCCATCAGCCCTGGAGCGTAGCCATCCAGACAAAACTTCATTGAAATCAGAGGTGAATCAATTTGCAGATTATACTCAAATGGACGGTGTAACCATAATCGATAGATACTTAATTCAATCCCTGATTGGAAGTGATAGGTTTTGATCTCCCCCTCCCCCAGCTCCTGAGATGTTTTCCAATATTGCTTGATTCCACTGAACTGAATGCTCCCTCCCAAATGGTTATAACATTGTTTCACCATTTCAGATTTATCCACCGATTCCATCGAAATATCCATTCCCTTCCCCTCCTATCAAATATTGGACTATTCTCTTTATACCTCTTTCATGATAAACAATTCAACAAATTATTCTAAAAATTTTATTAATATGAAAATATATTTCTTTACAAAACCAAAAAAGAACGACTTCCCTCTTTCCGGAAGCCGCTCCATTCATCGATGCATTTAAAATATATTTTTTGGATAGCTCATCGATCTAAGCACTTGGCAGAATTCCTGTGCTATAAATAAAGTTGCACGGTTTCATGTAGGGATTTATGATGGAGGTGAAATGAGGCGGTGAGAAGATGGATGATATTCAGATACTGATTGTAGATGATGAAAAAGAGATCCGGGATTTATTGAAAAAATACTTGGAGAGAGAATTATATACGGTGGATGTAGCGGTAAATGGAGAGGAAGCTCTCCATTTATTTGACAAAAAGCCATATAATCTTCTGATCTTGGATCTCATGATGCCCAAAGTAGATGGGATTGAGGTATGCAGAAGAATCCGAAAGGAATCCAATGTTCCCATCCTGATGCTTACAGCGAAGGATCAAGAGGTGGATAAGGTTTTGGGGTTGGGAATTGGGGCGGATGACTACATTACCAAGCCTTTTAGCATCAATGAAGTGATCGCCAGAATCAAGGCTCTTCTGAGGCGGTTTTTGATACTGGGCAGCAAAGAGGAATTACGTGAAAATCAGGCAACGATCGCGTTTAAAGACTTAACGATTGACGTGAAAAAATATACACTCACCATCGCTGAAAAAGAGATCCCTTTGACAGCCAAAGAATTTGAACTGCTGAAATTTCTCGCTTCCCATCCCGGACAAGTGTTTACCAAAACACAGCTTTTTCGCAATGTATGGGGCAGCAACTATATAGAAGATGACAATACCGTGATGGTACACATCCGAAAGCTCCGAAAAAAAATCGAAGCGGACCCTTCCAAGCCCCAATATATTCAAACCGTATGGGGGATTGGATATAAATTTGTTGGTGATAAAGATGAAAAATGACAAAATGATGGTTCTCATTGTACTTCAAATCATTGTCCTCACAGGACTTTTGATCATCGATCTCAATCAACAGATGGAAGATGTCTTGAAATGGCCTCTCGTGATCGCTCTCTGGATGATTGCGATCACGTTTTTACTGATGAGACTCCGCCATCTTACACAACGAAAACAGATCAATACAGCGTTAAAACGGGCAATAAACGGAAATTTAAAAACAAGGCTTCTGGCTAATCAGGATCAGGGATTCAATGAATCGATTTTTCTGATCAATGGACTGATTGAACAAATGGAAAAGGTGCAAATTGAGTCCATCAAATCCCAGGAAGAACGAAAACGAATTTTGTCCAGTATTTCCCATGACATACGCACCCCTCTTACATCGATTATTGGATATATTGATGCTTTAAAAGATGATATTGCTTCATCAGAAGAAGAAAAAAGAGAATATCTTGAGATTATATCCAGGAAGTCCATCGGCTTAAAGCATTTCTTGGATGAACTCTTTAATATGGCAAAGATCGATGCCAATGAAATTTCATTAAAGGAAGAAAGGATCGATTTTGCAGAGATCACCAGAGAATCGATCATCGAATTTTTACCTGACCTTAAAAAAGAAGGAATGGAATTAGACGTCCAGATTCCTGAAAAACATTGTTTCATTATGGCGGATCGCCTAAGTTTGATGCGGGTCATCAGCAATTTAATCAAAAATGCTGTACAGTATGGAAACGAAGGGAAGGTATTGGGGATTGAGCTTACGGAAACAGCCCAGGAATATCAGTTGCTCATTTGGGACCGGGGACCAGGGATTCGAAACGCAGACCTTGGAAATGTGTTTGAACGAATGTACCGTGGAGACCAATCCAGAAATCATTTACATGGCGGGAGCGGACTGGGCCTAGCCATTGCGAAAGCACTTGTCGAAAAAAATCACGGAAGAATTTGGGTGGAAAGTACTCCATGGGAAAAAACGACCTTTGGCTTCTCCATTCCCAAACAATGAAACAGGATTTCACTTTAAGAAACAGTTAAGAATTGTTTAAGCCGCATTTAAAATCATCGTTCTATAATGAAGCCATGAGCTGATGGAAAGCAGGTGTCCAAACATGAGCGAGATCATTAAAACAACCAATCTAACAAAGATCTATGAAACCCAGAAATCAGTCGATAACCTCAGCATCACGGTCAATCAGGGAGAAATCTATGGTTTTCTCGGCCGCAATGGTGCTGGGAAAACAACGACCATACGCATGTTACTGGGGTTAATCAAACCAACCCATGGACAAATTGAAATTTTTGGTGAAAATCTGTTCAAAAATAAAAAGGGGATTTTAAGGCGAATCGGATCCATTGTGGAGGTTCCTGGCTTCTATGAAAACCTGACGGCCAGGGAAAACCTGCAAATCAATGCAAAGATCCTAGGGATTCACAAGAAAAGTGCTATCGAAGAAGCATTGGAGATCGTCGGGTTGCAACACGAAACAAAAAAGCTGGTTGGCAAATATTCATTGGGTATGAAACAGCGATTGGGGATCGCCAGAGCCCTTCTTCATTACCCTGAGCTGTTAATATTGGATGAACCCACAAACGGTTTGGACCCCATTGGAATCAAGGAAATACGAAGGCTTATCAAATCGCTGGCAAAAGAAAGAAAGATCACGATATTAATCTCCAGTCATATATTGTCGGAAATCGAGCAATTAGCCGATTCGATGGGAATCATTCATGAAGGAAAGCTTCTGGAAGAAATCCCGTTTGATCAGCTTCGGCAACGAAATCGCAAGTATTTGGAGTTTCAGGTATCCAACGATCATAAAGCAACGATGCTTTTGGAGACTCATTTTAATATTTTTGATTATGAAGTCCATGGTGAAGGAACTATCCGCGTCTATTCCCATTTGGGCCAACAAGGCAAGCTTAACAAAGTGTTTGTGGAAAACGATATTGAAGTATTAAAAATCAACATCAGCCAGGACAACCTGGAAGATTATTTTGCAAAGTTGGTTGGGGGTGGCACCATTGGTTAATCTTTTATATACAGAATTTTTGAAACTCAAACGTTCCAGTATGTTCTTAATCAGCATTCTCGGTTCATCTGTCGCTCCTTTTATCATCGCTGTAGCTGCCTATATCCACCAGCCCACTCCGCCTATGACATTTGATGAGCTGTTTTACGAAGCCAATCTGTATACGCTGTTAATCATCGGTGTCCCTTTGTATGGAGTCGTAACTGCCTATTTATACAACCGTGAGTATATGGAAAATACATTAAAAAATCTATTAACCATCCCGGTCTCCCGAATCGGTTTGATTCTGAGTAAAATGTTGCTCCTGTTTATGTGGATTATGATGTTAACCATGGTTGCCTGGGTGGTAACCCTGGTGTTGGGAATCATCACCCAGATTGACGGTCTGAACACCTCTTTATTGCTCCAATCGTTGAAACAATTTATCATTGGAGGAATGCTCGTATTTAGCCTTTCTACTCCGATTATCCTTGTTACCCTTGTAACAAAAAATTATGTTCCAACGATTATTTTTACCGTTGTGATCACTCTGATCAACGTGATGGCTGGAAATTCAGAACATCGGGCTCTATTTCCCTGGTATGCCGCAGGAGATATCGCGAATGATACCCTTCTGCCAACCTATCCGCCGGAGTATTCCTATCTATCCATTGCTGCTACCTCAATCATTGGATTTATTTCCATGATTGTCTACTTTAAAAAGGTAGATATCCATTGATCATCACTTCTCAATCACTTGGGAGTACTTCAGGATACCCGTTATTATTATCGGAAGATTGTTTCACTTTACCACGCTACATTGGAGGATTATAAAACATGACTGACATCGGCTTACTACTGAAATATGCTTTATTGGGACTCCTACAAGGAATTACCGAACCGATTCCGGTTTCCTCAAGCGGGCATCTGCTCATTGCCAGTGAATTATTCGGTTTGGAAATTGAAGGGCTAAGCTTTGCAGTTTTTATGAATTTTGCCTCACTGCTGGCGGTGTTGATCATTTACCGTAAAGATTTAATACGGTTGACGGTAAATGGATTCCGTTACATAACAACCGGCGAACGGCAAGCAAAAGACGACTTTATGTTTATTGTATATCTGATTATTGGCACCATCCCAGCAGGCGTAGCGGGTGTCTTATTTGAAGATTACATTAAAGAGGCATTGGAAGGCATCTTGATCATCGGCGTAACATTGATCATCACAGGAATCGCACTCTGGGTGATCCGCAATTTGCGCGGACGAAAGAATGATCAAAACCTTTCGCTGAAAGATGCCATCATTGTCGGTCTTGCCCAAGCTGTCGCACTGATTCCTGGTATCAGCCGTTCAGGAGCAACGATTGTGGCCTCAATGGGCATCGGCATGAAACGTGACACGGCGCTTCGCTATTCTTTTCTGTTATACATCCCGGTCAGCGTCGGGGGCATGATCCTCTCCATTACGGATTTAATGAATGATCCAAAGATAGATACGCTCCTCGTACCATACCTTATTGCCTTTGTGCTTTCATTCATCGCTTCGTACTTTTCATTGAAATGGCTGATGAATATTATGGCAAAGGGGAACCTCGGCTACTTTACGGTTTATTGTGTAGCTGTCGGATTGGCAGTGATCGGGTACTCACTTTTCTAAGTTGCATGATTTTCATCACTTTCCCACCCATGGTTCACACAAATCAATTAGTCGATGAACAAACCCCATAAATCAGGGAGGCAGATGCCTCCCTGATGGTTACTTATATTGATAATTTCGCTTTAACCCAACAATCCTGCCAACAGAGCTTTTTGTGCATGCAGTCGATTCTCAGCCTGTTGAAAAACGACAGAATGGGGACCTTCCATCACTTCCGCTGTCACTTCCAGGCCGCGGTGGGCAGGCAAGCAATGAAGAAATAACGCTTCGGAGTCGGCCAGCGACATCAGCTTCTCATTCACCTGAAACCCTTGAAAATCCTGAATCCGTTTTTCCTCTTCTTCTTCCTGTCCCATACTGGACCATACATCGGTATAGACGGCATCCGCTCCTGCTACAGCTTCCTCAGGAATCCGAGTAAAGGAAATGGTAGCCCCGGTTTGTACGGCGGTCTGAACGGCCTGTTGAACAATGGTTTCATTGGGATCATACCCTTTTGGAATCGCTGCAACCAAATGGATCCCCGTTGCAGCCGCCGCTTCCAGGAGCGAATGAAAGACATTGTTTCCATCCCCGATATAAGCCAGCTTCAGACCTTTCAGATGTCCTTTTTCTTCTTTTAAGGTGAGCAAATCCGCCAATGCCTGGCAAGGATGATGAAGATCCGTCAGTCCGTTGATCACGGGAATGGACGCATGCTCGGCCAATTCTGCAACCAATTCATGGGTAAAGGTACGAATGAGAACAGCGTCCACATAGCCGGACAAAATCCGTGCGGTATCCTGGAGGGTTTCCCCTCGACTCAATTGCAGTTCATCCCGGTGTAAATGAAGGGTATGCCCTCCCAACTGTTTCATTCCCACTTCAAACGAAATCCGTGTTCTGGTAGAAGGTTTGTCAAAAATCATCGCCAAACTTTTTCCGTTTAAGCACTGACATTCTTTTCCCGCAACTTGCTGTTTTTTCAACTGCATCGCTTTTTCGGTCAACAACTCGATCGCTTCCAACGGAAATGCCGACAAGGAGAGACAATCCTTTCCTTTGAGTGAAGGGGCAACGCCACTTGCTGTCTCCTTTACCAACCCTTTTTCCATGCTCACTTTATCATCGCCTCCTTGATTCCACTTGAGTATAGGGGTGTAACGGACCACTCGTTTGCATTTCTTAAATTGTTGATGCGAACCCACCAATGGAACGTATCGATGGATGTAAAACAGGGAACCTGCCATTCCAGGGCCAACTGGCGGAGGCGAAATCCATTACGCCCTTTTGCTCCGCTCCGGGTGGGAATATTGAGGATCAGCTTGGGGACCTCTTTTCGGAACCACTGTTCCAGGCTGTCCGGGGAGATCGTTTCCACCGAAGTCCATCCCCTCTGTTGCAGGAAAGCGGCTGTCCCCTCCGTCGCGGTCAGATGAACGCCCCGTTGGACGAAACCGGCAAGTGATTCATCCAGTTCTTCTTTCATCGCATCGGAGACAGAAAGAAGAAGATGGGTTCCTGGGCCAAAGGGAGGAAGCGAACCGTTCACAGCAAACGGAAGCACTTTGGCCACCGCTTCTTCCAATGTGGCTCCTATTCCGAGGATCTCTCCGGTCGAGCGCATCTCCGGTCCCAGTGCCGGTTCCGCTCCAGGCAGCTTGACGGAGGAGAAGACCGGTCCCTTTACCGCCTTCATCCCACATTTCTCCATGAGTCCCAATGGAGCAAAGGTATAAAGCGGTTCTCCCCATTGAACGCGGGTTGCCCATTCCACCATGGGCACACCGGTCACTTTACTGATCACGGGGACGGTTCGGGATGCCCTTGGATTGACTTCCAGCACATAAACATTGGTGTCATCCAAGACAAACTGGATATTTAAAAGTCCTTTGTGGGAAAGCTTTCTGACAATCCGCCGGGTATAGTCTACAATCCGGTTCTTTTGTTCATCCGTCAGGTCCGGAGCGGAAAGAATCGACAAACTGTCTCCCGAATGAACTCCGGCTTTCTCTACATGCTGGACCAGCGTTGGAATCGCCAGATCCTTTCCATCCGTCACCGCGTCCACTTCCACTTCCATTCCTTCCACAAAGCGATCCAACAGGATGGGATAAGCTTCCTTCGGCAACGAATCCGTAAACCAATCCAGGACCTCTTTCAGCTCTTCCCTGTCGCGAACCACTTGCATCCCCTGACCACCAATGACATAGGAAGGACGGATCAATAAAGGATACCCCAGCTTTTCAGCAGATTGGAGCGCCTCATTGGATGAATGGGCTGTTTCTCCGGGAATATGGGGGATCTCCAGCTGATTCAACAACCCATAAAATCGTTGCCGATCCTCCACTTGATCAATGATGTCAGCAGAGGTGCCCAATACGTTCACCCCAGCCTCTTCCAGCCCTCGAATCAGACGGACGGATGTCTGACCGCCATACTGCGCCAACACCCCTTCCACCCCTTCTTTTTCCACCACATGAAGGACGTCTTCCACCGACAGCGGTTCAAAGTAGAGGCGATCAGCCGTGGCGTAATCTGTACTGACCGTTTCCGGGTTGTTGTTGATCACGACCGACTTCAGTCCCAGCTTCTTCAGTGCATATGCTGCATGAACGGAACAATAGTCAAATTCTATTCCTTGTCCAATACGGATGGGTCCAGCCCCCAACACCAGAACACGACCCCCGTCATCCGGGTCATCCACTTCATCTTCTCCCTCCCAGGAAGAATAAAAGTAAGGCGTTTCGGCAACAAATTCCCCCGCACAGGTATCAACACACTTATAGGAGGGAGACCATCCGTTCTTTTTCCAACGCTTTCGAATCTGATCTTCTGATACCTCAAACCAATCCGCCAACGCAGCATCCGCTATTCCTTTTGCCTTGGCTTCCTTTAACGTTTTGTCATCCACCGTCTCCCAGGAAAAAGATTTCAACGTTTCTTCCAAACGAACCATGCCATGAATGCGATATAGAAACCAGGAAGAGATGGCAGTCAGATCATGAATCTTTTCCACCTTCCAACCTCTTCGAAAGGCTTCTGCCAAAAGGAACAACCGTTGATCATCCGGTTGAGCAAGGCGCCTTGTCAATTGCTGATCAGTCAGATTCTGTTCTTTTGGCCCCAACAGTGTATATCGACCCAGATCCAGGGAACGAATGGCTTTATACAGAGCGGTTTCAAAATTTCTTCCCAAGGCCATAACCTCACCGGTAGCCTTCATCTGGGTTCCAAGGAGCCGATCTGCTTTTGGAAACTTATCAAAAGGCCAACGGGGTAATTTGACGACGACATAATCGATAGCGGGCTCAAAACTGGCGAAGGTATGACCGGTAATGGGATTCAGACATTCATCCAGCCGATACCCGATGGAAAGTTTCGCTGCCAACCGTGCAATCGGATAACCTGTTGCCTTCGAAGCCAACGCACTGGATCGGCTGACACGGGGATTCACTTCAATAATCCGGTAATCCCCGGTCTCCGGATGGACAGCAAACTGAATATTGCATCCCCCGATCACGTTTAATGCCCGAATCACTTTGCAGGCAACGGTGCGTAACTGTTGATACTGTTGATCCGTTAACGTCTGGGATGGTGCTGTCACAATACTGTCACCTGTATGGGTCCCCACGGGATCCAAATTTTCCATATTGCAGACAGCGATACAGGTATCATTGGCATCCCGCATCATTTCATATTCAATCTCTTTCCAACCAAGGATGCTTTCCTCAATCAGAACCTGCCCAATCGGACTGGCGGTCAGTCCCTGTCGTACCACCCGTTCCAGCTCTTCAGGGCTCCGGGCTACACCTCCACCAAAACCACCCAGGGTGTAAGCGGGTCGAACAATCACCGGAAATCCAATGGTATGCGCAAACCGGATGGCTTCCTTTACAGTGGAAAATGTCTGGCCAACCGGTACCGGTTCCCCAATCGCTTCCATCATCTGTTTGAAGGTTTCCCGATCTTCCCCTTGTCGAATGGTGTCCACAGGCGTTCCCAACAGTTTTACCCCGTAGCGCTCCAATACCCCTTTGTCCTGAAGTTCCACCGCCAGATTCAGCCCGGTTTGTCCACCTACTGTGGCAAGTAACCCCTCAGGACGTTCTTTGTCAATGATCCGGGCGACGGCTTCCGCTGTAGGAGGTTCTGTATACACCACATCTGCCACATGGGGGTCGGTCATAATCGTTGCCGGATTATTATTGACGAGAATGACACGGATTCCTTCCTCTTTCAAAGCAAGGCAAGCCTGGGTTCCGGAATAATCAAACTCCGCCGCCTGCCCGATGACAATCGGTCCCGAACCGATCATTAAGACGCTTTTCACTGGGGGCGTGTTGGTTTTCCCTCTATCCATGAACCATCACCTGCTTTTTTTCCTTCATCATTTCGATAAACCGATCAAAAAGTGGCATGGAATCGGCGGGACCCGGATGTGCTTCCGGATGAAACTGGACAGAAAAGATCGGATATTGTCGATGAGCCATCCCTTCCACGGAACCATCATTGACATGTAGATGCGTCACTTTCCATGCCAAATGATCCAATGAAGAAGGACAAACCGTATATCCATGGTTTTGGGATGTAATCCAGACCCGCTCTGTTTCCGTCTCCCGCACCGGATGGTTGCTGCCCCGGTGTCCAAAAGCGAGACGTTCCGTATCCGCACCCAAAATCAGTGCCAACAGCTGATGCCCCAGACAGATCCCCATCGTGGGAATTTGGGTCACCAATGAAGCCCACCGGTTCAGATAGGGCTGAAATGCCTTTGGGTCCCCCGGTCCGTTGGAAAAAAGAAGCCCATCCGGAGCCAACTGTTCCAACTCATCCGGCTCCGTAAACCATGGAACGACTGTGACCCGGCATCCTCGTTGCAGAAGCGTGTTGATGATGGACGTTTTCACCCCAAAATCAATCAGAACGACATGAAACGGATTTGGACCTAAAGAGGGATAAGAGACGGGCTTCTGTACTGAAACCCGATTGACCCATTGCAGAGACAAGGGATCAGGCCATTTCTCCAACTGAATGCGGGGGTGAGTGGAAATCACGCCCCGGATGGGACCCGTTTCCCGCACTTTACGAACCACTGCACGGGTGTCTACCCCAGCGATGGCGGGAATATTCCAGGCATCCAGCCATTTCCCCAAATGGTCACTGTCTTTACACCATTCATTGACCACAATACCGGCACAACTGGGAAATTTGCTTTCACTTTCTCCAGGAACCTTCCCGTAATTGCCGATCAGGGGGTAGGTAAACGTTACAATCTGACCGCTGTAGGAAGGGTCGGTCATCACTTCCTGATAACCGGTCATTCCGGTGGTAAAAACGACTTCCCCCGGAGATTCTTTGGGAGATCCAATCCATCTCCCCGGAAAAACCTCTCCATCTTCAAAGATTAAAAACGCCTCCATCCTCAACAACCTCCTCCAACAGATGCAAACTTTCATCGATGATGGAAACCGCTTGTTCCACCTCTGCCACTTCTGTTACCAATGGCGGTAACAACCGAAGAACCTTGGGTCCCGCCATGACAGCCAGTAACCCCTTTTCCTGCAAGATCCTGATTAGTGGTGCCACCGGTTGGTTCAGCTCCACTCCCCACATTAATCCCTGTCCGCGAATATCCACAACCGAAGCGTGCAAAGACAAACGCTGTTCCAATTGATTCTGAAGATATTGGGCCGTTTGCTTCGCCCGAATCAGAATATCCGTTTCTGTCATTTCTTGCAGGACGGCTTTGGCAGCTGCCATCGCCAAGGGGTTGCCTCCAAATGTACTGGCATGGCTGCCTGGACCAAAGTGCTTTTCCAATCCGCTTCGACCCAGCATCGCCCCGACAGGGAATCCGTTTCCCAAACCTTTGGCTACAGTGACGACATCCGGTTGTATCCCTGCATGTTGGAAAGCGAACAGGTCTCCGGTTCGACCGATGCCCGTCTGCACTTCATCCACCATCAACAAAATGTTTCGTTGACGACAAAGCCGTTCCAACCGCTTTAAGAAATCTGACCCAGCCGGGCAGATCCCTCCTTCACCCTGAATGATTTCCAGCAGGACCGCCGCTGTATGTTCCGTTAAACCGGACTCCAGAGCTTCCACATCATTATATGGGAGACAGCGGAAACCCTCCGGCAAGGGAGCAAAGCCTTGTTTCACTTTCTCCTGACCGGTGGCAGTCAATGTAGCCAGTGTCCGCCCATGAAAGGAAGAATGAAAGGTTACCACTTCCGGCTGGCTTAATCCTTTCGATTCCGAACCATACCGGCGGGCCAGCTTAATGGCTGCCTCAACCGATTCAGCTCCACTGTTGCAAAAGAAAGCATATTTCAACTCGGTTTCCTTTGCCAACAAAGCCGATACCTCTTCCTGTTGGGGGATGTGGAACAGGTTGGAGACGTGCCACAAATGGTTTAACTGTTTTTGAACGGCTGATTTCACTTCAGGATGGGTATGGCCCAAATTGCAAACGCCCAGCCCGGATGTAAAATCCAGATACCGCTTTCCTTGATCATCCCAGAGCCAGCTCCCTTCTCCCCGGACCAGATGCAGGTCACTCCGCAGATAGGTGGGAAATAAGGCCATGCGTCTTCACTTCCTTTCTGATTCGGGTGCCTGTATTCATCAGGCATCCGGAAGCACTGCCATCCACAATCACCACTTCATGAACAGCCGTTTCCACGGCTTCAAGTGCTGCCTTTACTTTGGGAACCATGCCTCCCTGAATGATTCCTTTTTGAATCATCGTTTGTACCTCTGTCGGAGTAACCTGGGAGAGAACGCGGTCCCCTTTCATAATTCCGGGAACATCCGTCACCATGAACAACCGTTCCGCGGATAGGGCCTGGGCAATGGCTCCGGCGACCGAGTCAGCATTGACGTTGTATCGCTGTCCCCATGAATCCATGCCCAAAGAAGCCACGATTGGAATCCATCCCCGATCGATCAGATCATATAGGACAGCCGGACAAACACTGCTTACTTCTCCCACCCACCCCAGTTTGGGATCTTTTTGACGAACACTTAGAAGCCCTCCATCCACTCCTGAAAGACCCAGCGCTGAAAAACCAGCCGTTTGAAACATGGCAGCCAGCTGTTTATTCACCGAGCCGGCCAACACCATCTCTGCCACCTTTAACCCTTGGTCATCCGTGACACGCAATCCATCGCAAAACTGAGGCGTTAAACCCAATCGTTCCTGAAGTCGGCTGATCTCAGGGCCGCCCCCATGGACAACCACCGGGTGAAAACCCTTTTTTAACAGATGGCCACAGTCTTGGAAAAAGGACGAATGCAACGTTTCCAACACACTTCCCCCAACTTTGATCACCACCGGCTGAACCCGCATTCTCTCTTTCCTCCCCCTTCTTTTACCTCCATGTTCGTTGCTCCCCGTGCTAGCCCTTTTCCTTTCTGGTCCGTAAACCTGTGGTGAACCGTTCACTGAACAGGGTCCTACGTCCGATAGCTGGCATTGATCCGTACATAGTCATACGTGAGATCACACCCCCATGCCGTTGCCTCCGATGCTCCCTGGTGAAGGTGAATCCAAATCCGGACCGGATCTTTTTCCAGCTCCTGGCGAGCTGCTGTTTCATCCATTGGAACCGGATGGCCTCCCTGAACTGCGCAGACAGAGCCGATATAGACCTCCACTGTTTCCGGATGAAAAAGCACACCACTGTATCCAAGAGCACAGACAATTCGTCCCCAATTGGGATCGGCTCCGTAAATGGCTGTTTTTACCAGATTGGAACCGACAACCGCCTTTGCCGCCTTTCGTGCTTCTTCTGTTGTCTCTCCCCCTGTGACCGTCACTTCCACCAAACGGGTCGCTCCTTCTCCATCCCTGGCAATCTTTTGCGCCAATCCTTGTGCCACATGTTTAAACGCTTGATAAAAAGCTTTCCAATCCGGATGATCTTCCGTGAGGGGCGTATTTCCCGCCAATCCGCTGGCCATAACGGAAACCATATCATTGGTGCTGCAATCGCCATCCACTGTGATCATGTTAAATGTTTCATCCGTTACCTTCCGAAGAAGGGTTTGTAAAACAGTGGATTCAATCGCAACATCCGTATTGATAAAAGCCAACATAGTGGCCATGTTGGGATGAATCATCCCGGACCCTTTGGCCACTCCGGCCACTCTCACTTCCCGCCCCTCTACCTTCAAGCGTACTTCTTCCGCTTTGGTGCATGTATCCGTCGTCAGGATCGATTGACAAAAATCTTCATGTCCCTCCGTTCCCAGCGAATCCACCAAACGCGAAATCCCTTTTTTGACCCGATCCATGGGCAAACGCTCGCCAATGACACCCGTAGAGATGACACCGATCAGGTGTTCTGGGATCGCCAAATATCCAGCTGCCTCCTGCCGCATCGTTCGGGCGTCTTCCAACCCTTGCAAACCCGTACAGGCATTGGCCTTTCCACTGTTCACCACCATCGCTTGCATTCGTCCCTCCACCTCCAACCCTTCCTTTATAACCTGGAGTGGAGGGGCTTGAA
Source organism: Melghirimyces algeriensis (assembly GCF_900182565.1). Taxonomy (GTDB): domain Bacteria; phylum Bacillota; class Bacilli; order Thermoactinomycetales; family DSM-45169; genus Melghirimyces; species Melghirimyces algeriensis. Next base: position 83,093 of record NZ_FXTI01000005.1, read on the forward strand.
ATCGATTGGTTGTATAAACAGCAGCCGCCGAAGCAGGCACTTGACAAAAGAGCAGTCCCATATCTTTCCGTTTTCTCTTAATACCCGCATGAAGACCTGACACCTGAAATCCACGGGGCGATGTGATCTGCGGATTCTGTATCACTTCATATCTGTTCTCTTCTCTCACTGCGATCCGCAGTTGTTCCATGGTTTCTCTTCCCCTTTCCCCTTCCAAACTTATGGATACTGCGGAAAACCTTGCAATCCCGCTGTCTCCGGCCAGCCCATGCGCAAATTCAAGTTTTGTACGGCCTGACCCGCCGCTCCCTTGACCAAATTATCAATCGCAGCCATTCCAACCACCGTCTTTGAACGCTCATCCAGATAAACTCCGACATCACAGAAATTGCTTCCCTGAACCCCTTTGGTTCGAGGAACCTGATCTTCCCCAACCACCCGAACAAAGGGACTTTCTTCATACGCTTCCAGCAAAACTTCTCTCACCTGGGGTAAAGTCCATCCCTTTGCAACCGGGCCATACACCGTTACCAAAAGCCCCCGGTTCATCGGCACAATTTGCGGAGTAAAGAGAACCGTTGTTCGCTGTCCACCCGCGATCCCGGCATATCGCTCCATCTCTGGGGTATGTCGGTGTTTCCCCACTTGATACGGAAACAGATTTTCATTGATTTCACAGAACAGACTTTGCTGCTTTACACTCCGCCCCGCTCCGGACATCCCCGATTTACCGTCAATGACCACAGAATCTCCATCCAGAATTCCTTGTTTCAGTAAAGGAATCAGTACCATTAAAGCCGCTGTCGGATAACAACCCGGATTGGCAATGACATTCGCTTTCCGTATGGATGGGGCAAACCACTCACTCAACCCATATGCTGACTGACTCAACCAGAAATCTGAAGGAGGCTCTCCCTTATACCACTTGCGATATGTTGAACCGTCTAACCGAAAGTCAGCGGCAAGATCGATACAGATCCGTCCCTGTTCAACCAGGGAGGGAACCCATTGACTGCTGACGCCTGAAGGTGCAGCAAAGAAGACAATATCCGCTTTATCGGCCAATGACTCCGGGTCCCCTTCTTCCAATGAGTAATTTAGATGGGACAGGTGGGGGAAAGCCTCCCGCAATTCTGCTCCCGCTTTCGACGAAGAAATTAATGTTGTTAACGTCACATATGGATGATTGCTCAGAATCCGAATCAACTCTGCACTCCCATAGCCTGTCGCTCCCACAATCGCTGCGTTCATCCCTTTTCTCCTCTCATTCTTCTGCATTCCGCAATCAATTTTGTATCATTATACATACATATTTATATTTATTCAATGCAAATCGAAAAAAAAACAGCGAAGAATTCGCTGAGAGACTGCTGACAAGGAGAATAGGAGGGGGGATTTCCGGTGGAGCATCCTTTTCCGACGACCCAGCGGAACCCCTGGAGGTCCCAACCGTTTAGCGGATATTTTGTCCGCTGGTTGGGACCGGAGGGGGTGAAGCGGACTCCTTCCTCTTCTTTGCTGGAGGAAAGAGATGCGGAGACGGAAATCCCCTCTCCCCCTACTTTGTCATAAACCTCCAGTTTATGGATTAACGATAACTGAAGCTTCCAGATTGCTCCGTTCATACTGTCAATGATTTGACATAAAACCGACTACGGAGAAATAAACGGACATTAAAAGCTGATTTCTCCAATACAAGGAAAAATCAGCTCTAAAAGGAAGTTCATTTGCAGATCACTTAGTTAGTGTAGCCTCCAAAACCTTTCCATTGCGAAATAATCGTTAGACTGTGTGTGTAGATCAACCTTGCTAAGTTTATATCATTTTATAGACCATCTGCGTTATCAATAAACAGATAATGGAAACCAACAATGGTTTGGCGATTTTCAAGGGGACTCTTGGTAAAACCAACAGGCCCATCTGTGAACCGATCATGGAACCCAAAGCCATCGCGATGGCATAGGACCATTGAAAGAAACCCGTCTGATAAAAAATGATAAATCCTCCTGCACAACTTCCAAAAATCAAAGCCCTTGTCAGTTGAACAGCCTTTAGATAGGTATGATGTTTTTTCATGTAATATAAAATGCCAAATGTAGAAGAGCCAGGGCCAAATCCCCCATCATAAGAAGCGATAAAAAAAGGAAGCAGATATTCCCAAATGTTATGCGAAGATTTCTTTTCCTCCATTTGAATAGACTCCATCCATCTCCTGTTTTTAAGGGTGACGATGAATGCGAAACAAAGCAGAACGAAGGCAATCATATTCATTGTTTTTTCGGAAACATGAGCTGTAAATAAAGCTCCTCCAATCCCTCCTATCAAGGCGACAAATACATTTGGAATGATTGTTTTAAACCGAAGGTGCTTACGATATATCAGATAGAATACGCTCGAAAATGCAGCAATCCCGGACGAGAATTTATTCGTAGCAATACCTGTTTGAATGGGAATACCCGTCAACAGCATCGCTGGTAGAGTAATGAGACCTCCACCGCCCGCTAATGTACCAACAAAGGATGACACCATTCCGATCAAGAGCAGATGAAAAAGTGATCCCTTCATCAGAAACAGACTGATGCCCAGCAAGAATACGGTTGGAATAAGAAACCATACAATGATTTGCCTTTTCATTCAATATCCCCTTTTTGCTTGCTAGTAAGAGGATATATAATAAACATCAATAAATCCAATATATGTTTTTCGTTAATATATAAATATTTTTTATGAAAGGGTTCTATCAATGAATATTCATGCATTGCGTATATTTACAAAAGTTGCTTCCATGAAAAGTGTTACAAAAGCTGCTGAAGCCCTTTCCATCAGTCAGCCCGCTGTAACTGTCCAAATACGAAATTTGGAAAAGGAAACGGGATTGAGACTGGTCGAAACAGAAGGAAGAGGGATCAAGCTTACCAGAGAGGGGGAGTTTTTAGTTGCGCGCGCTGAGAGGTTGTTTGATATGGAAAAAGATATGGAAAACAAGCTGATTCAACTGAAGAACGGAGAATTACAGGACTTGCGAATATCCTCTACCTATTTGCCAGCCAACTTTTTATTGCCCATCTGGTTGGCGAAATTTAAGAACGATTTCCCTTCCATAAAGGTAAACTTATACAGTGGCAATTCAGATCAAGTGATTGAAAAATTGCTTCACTACAAGTCAGACATCGCTTTTGTCGTGAAAGAGGAATGGAATCACCCGGATATAAAACGGCATCACTTAATGGATATCGACTTCTGGTTTTTGGTTCCACATGGGCACAAATACGATGGAAAAGAGGTTTCCTTAAGGGAATTAATGTCGGAGCCATTTCTATTCCGAGAAGAAGGAAGTTCCACAAGGGACATCCTCTTTTCTTTATGCAAAATTCATCGGGTCCCTGTTCCCAATATTGGATTACAATTTCATGGCTTAAATGAATCCATCCGTTCTGTCATGGCGGGATATGGGACCATGCTGGCTCCAGCACTTGCAGTCAAAGACCATTTGAAACGCAAGGAAGTAGGGAGAGTCATTGTAAAAGGGATTGAGATCAGGCGGCCGATCTATCTTTGTAGCCGTAAAGGAGATGAAGAATTGTCCACCAATTTGAACCATTTTATTGAATTTGTAAAAAACAGTTCGATAACAGAATAAAGGACAGACAATGGATCTCCCCAATTCATCTCACCTGGTGAGCCCCTCCAAGGCTTAAAGAGGGACAAGCCGCTTTCACAAAACCAAAAATAAACCTCCTGGGTATAGTCAAGGGCGTCAACGACTGTTGATTCCCTTTGCTATACCCAGGAGGACTCAAAATGAGATTGTTAAATACCTACCCAAGGAAATGGGGTCCGATAAATATTACCCTTCATCCAAAAAGCATTTTCATTGAACAAGTATTATGTCTGCCACAGTATTGCCTATGAACATCAGGCAACACCTGTTCACTTCTTCTCAGCTAACCAAGACGCCAACTTATCCCGCTGTTCGTCAGACAACCGCTTTTGGGCCGGCATCTGCCCCTTCCCGTTCGCTAAAATCTGTTCAATTTCTGACTGGGAGTATTTTTCGCCTACCTTCTCCAGCGACGGACCGGCCGTTCCTTCCAGGTTTCGACCGTGGCAACCCGCACAGTTGTTGCTGTACAGTGTTTTGGGTGAGGCCTCCTCCGTCTCTCCTTTCGGCGGTTCATCCTGAGGTGCACATGCGGCAAGGAGAAGAAGTCCGACCCCAACCGAGATCCCCCACTTCCAGTTCATCAGCCATCCCTCCTCATGGGTAACGTCTCGATCAGACCCGCTTCCTGGCAAGTCCAAACGGTTCCTTGCACTCTCTGACCGAGACTTCGTAACTCAAATCACCCTCTTGCAAGAAGATGGCCCCATTGGCACATCCGCTTGTCAACGGGCTCTAGGACTCCTTTTCCGAAACACCTTCTCTGTGTTCATCTTCCTCATCGTCATCCATATGATAGGGTTTACTAAATGCCCTTTCCAATTCTTCAACTTCCTGTCCCCGTTTGCGAGATACCATAAAATAAGTACCAATCATTGCAAGCAAAATGACTCCCAAACTGATCCAAACCACAGACGGAATCTGTTGTATCCATTCCATATGCTATTCCTCCACTCATATAAGAATAGGAAATTTTACACTCCAAAATATAACGCACCAAACCGACAGAAACCACCCGCCGCTTCCATACACGGCGGGCTCTCAACACTGGTACAACCATTTTTCACAAATTAGAAAAAATGATTATTTCCCCTGAAAGGAGGCTGAACGCTTTTCTAGGAATGCATCCATTCCTTCCAAACGATCCTCTGTGTCAAATACCACTCCAAAGTAGGAGGCCTCCAAACGCAATCCCATTGACAGATCCGCTTCCACACCTTGATTCACTGCCTTCTTAATATAATTCATGGCGATCGGCGCTTGCTTTGACATTTTTTGGGCCAGTTGTTTTGCCTCGTCCAACAATTGATCATGAGGGACCACTTTTTGAACAATTCCCAGCTGATATGCTTTTTCGGCGGAGATCATTTCTCCGGTCAAAGCATAATATTTAGCTGTCGTTTTACCTACAAGACGGGTGAGTCGCTGGGTTCCGCCATATCCAGGAAGAACGCCCAGGGTCACTTCAGGCAAACCAAAACGAGCTTTGTCAGAGGCAAGAAGGATATCCCCGCTCAACGCCAGTTCAAATCCTCCGCCCAACGCAAACCCGTTAACAGCCATGATCACCGGGAGTGAGAGCTCTTCCAACCGTGAGAACAACTGCTGTCCCTGTGTTGCCAACCGTTCCGCTTCACTGGAAGAGGGGAGCTGTCGCAACTCTTTAATATCTGCTCCAGCCACAAATGCTTTTTCACCGGAACCGGTTACAATTAATACACGCAGATCTGCTGAAGACTCTACCTCATCCAGTGCTTGTTCCAACTCATTCAATGTTTCCTGATCTAATGCGTTCAGAACTTCTGGGCGCTGGATGGTTAAAAGACCCCACTTGCCGTTTTGATCCAGCCGGACGTTATTCCACTTCATTGTTTCTCCTCCCTATGCAATGGTTAGGCAGGTAGTCATACACTTTGTGTGGATTGGACCCGTCCATTTATTCGACACAAATAAGAAAACTCCTCTATCTGCACCACAATCCGTTAAAAATCACTGTCCCCTTCGTTTCGGCGGGTCATCTGTTTCCATACGGAACCACTCGCCTCTTCTCCACGCTCAATCCGCTCCAGAGCCATTTTAACCTGCATACTCACTTCAAATTCTGGATCCGCTTGAGCTTCACGTAACGCTGGCAATGCGGACTCATCCCCTGTTTCATATAAAAACATGGCCGCCCGCCAACGAACCAGTTTGCTTTTATCTTTTAGTGATTCAATCATCGGTCCAATCGCATCCGGGTCCCCGATATCCGAAAGGCAATCCCCAGCCGTTCGACGAACTGTAACAGATGGGTCTTTTAATGCCCGGTACAGGCTCGGCAAAACCTTTGCATCACCGATCATTCCCAGGTAAGCGGTTGCCAATCGACGAATCATCGGTTTTGGATCATTTAACGCCTTATCCAACACATCCAGGTCATCCAGAGTGGGGTTCATCTGTTCCAGAAGAGCATAACGTTTTTTCCAGTCCGGATGGTCCAACATATCCAAGGTTACCTTCATCTTGGGCCTTCTTTCAGGCGCCGGTGAATCTGATTCCTGGAGAAGAGCTTGTTGAACCAAATTCTCCAAACGCTTTGGATCATAGGAGGCACTGATTTCTTCTGTCACCTCTTGGCCCAACTCGTCCAACTCTCCATATCGGACCCCCAGTTCTTCCCAGCGACGTTCCATCACCATATTGGGAGAAGCCTTCTGGGCTTCCATAACCGCTTCAGAAAATCGTTCTGGCAGAGCCACACGCTTTTCCTCATCATCGCGGGAGAGTTTCAATTGGATGGGAATCCCCCGAAAGGTTTGCAAATAAACCTTGACTTCTCCAAACGCTTCTGTTGAAATGGAATCCACCGGCTGGCGATGGTTGTGTTCGTTTTCATCCAGCCCAAAAACTTCCCTTACCCCGGAGAGAATCTCTTTCCAATCCGCACGGGGATTTCGCTCAACAGATATAAAATCCGCCACACGGAATACACTTTTCACCCCTTCAATTTGCAGCAGTTGACGGATGATTTCAGGGGCATCCTCTAAATGATCCGGAGTATAAGTCTTCGCTTGGGTAGCTTTCTCGTCTATATTTAGTTTCATGGTATTGGGACTGGGGGTTGGTTCGATTGAATGGAGTTTCATCCATGACCCCTCCTTCGGGATTTCATACCGTCGACTAATCGGATTCTATCACAACTCCTTCACTCTTTCACCCAGTTCCATATCCTATATTTAAGTAACTGTACCATTTCCGGATGAAATCCTCTTGAAGGTTCTTTTTTTCTCAACGGAGAACCGTTTTCAAGCAATCAAAAAAAGGGGGATGACGATGGCCAAAACGATGGAAGACAAGATTAAACAGATGCTAAAGGAACAGGGATTGTCTGAAATGGAAGAGGAAGTGATTCGTACATTGGTACCCTGTCTCATCCTGCACACGGAAGAGCAGGGAGCTGTTCCAGTGGGAACGTCCAAGTTTGGGGGCACTCCGGACCTGCCTTCGGATTGGGGCTACCCTTTAACAATGGGAAAACCGCTTCCCTTTATCGCTCAATACAACTTATCGGAGTTGGGGAAAGCAGACGCCATGCATCCTCTGCCCGATCGGGGCATGCTCTATTTTTTTGCAGCGGTGGATGACCTTCTTTGGGGTGCGTCTTCCGATCAGATCCATTGCGAAATACTCTATGCCGACGTTCAACCTGAAGCGCTGGTCCCAACTCCATTTCCCGAAGATCTCCCGCGAGAAGTCCGTTTTCCGGAGCGGCAGATCCATTTTCGCCTGGAGCAGTCCCTGCCCAATGTAGAAAACCCAAGCGATATGGAAGAAATCTGGTTTGACCTGATGGATCAGCTGTATGAGCTGGAAGAACGGGATGATGGGTACCATCAAGCCTTTGGAGAACCCCTGTCCTTAACAGAAGATATTTTTGATATCTGCCGAAGACATACAGGAAAAAAATCCGATGAATGGGTGCTCCTTCTTCAAATGGATACGGAAGCAGACGATGAAGAGGCGGAATGGGGAGACCTGGGAATGCTCTACTTCTGTATCACACAAGAGGACCTGTTGAAAGGAAACTTCCACGAAGCTTGCTTGGTGGTACAAAAATAGGTCATGACAGGAATGCAATTCATATCGGGCATTCCCCACACCGATCCCTTCAGCAAATAGGGGACTGGTTCTCACCTTTCCCCTCCCCAGACAGGAGTAAATAACACAAAGAAACCGTCCAAGGATCAGGACGGTTTTACAAACCCTCTTATCGGAACCAATCTATTCCCTGTTCTTATTTCAAGATATTGCATTAATCCCCATTCCCTCTCCTTCCTTTGGAGCTTGTTAGGCAATGGTTTGGTTCCAAACAGCATACTCTTCTTAAAACTACCTTAAACGCTTATTTCTTTTCCATTTTAATAAGATGAAATATATCCATCCAATCAAGTGAACAATTAACGTAATAAAGATTAGTATGAAGTAAACCATAATCTCTTCTTGTCCCATTGTTTTAATGATATTAGGTACAATAAAAAAACCTGTGTCAATAATAATCATCCAATTAGGAATGGTCCATATACGAGGGGTATTAGGTTTCCATATGGATATGATTTTAATGCTAACGAGGTTTAATGTTAATAATGACAAGAATATTATTGGGATCGAATCGAAATGTAGGGAGTCTATCATATAAAAAAACATAAATCTCTTCCTGATTTTTCTTTAAATACCAAATTTTATATTGATTTACTATTTTCATTCCATACACTTGAATTGAAAATAACTCGCATATTTATGAAAGGTATTAACATAAGGTCCTCCCATATGGAACCACTCCACCTTACTTCATAGCATTTACTAATCACCGTTTTTCCGATTATATGAGCGTATGGTGCCCCGTTGCTGATGAGCTATATCTGGGGACTATGACACAATAATCACCATTTCGTACCAGCAGTTTAGCTTAAAACATAAACCATTGAACTTATCAATAGATTAATTTAATTAGTCTCTCAGAGTATTCAGCGCCAAGCACATATGTATCGGAATGTCCGATAAATTTTACGATGATTTCATTTTTTCCATTCTTTGATAAACGCAAACCTCGATCAGTACCATCAGTCAACACTAATTTCATATCATAATCAAATTGTTTTACTTCTTCCTTCTGCTTATTGGCATTTTTCACTAAAATTTTAAAGGCATCAATCTCTTCGTCCTTAGTAAATTTTTTATTGAAATTTTCATTCAAACCTGTTCCCTCAAACTCAGAGATATATACCTCCTTTATATTTTTTGTTTTTTCAGGCATTTTTTCTGTATTTTGACACCCTCCTAATACAATTATAAACAATAATGATAAAAAGATAAATTTTCTCATATGATCATAACTCCTTTTTGTAAATATATTGAAATCACGTATACGTTTATGTGAAAAAAGGATAAACGTTCAAGCATTATCCCTTTTCGTTAAAGTTGAAAGCAGTTGAAATGAGATTGGAGGGCATTACCAAACGGGAGATAGCTGAAAAATTGGGGATTCATAATGTGAACCGCTTGAAGGTCTGGCTTCACCCAAAAAGGAGACTGAAAATGAATTTGGCGGTTATCTGGTTCCCTCACCTTCTGGTAATCCCCACACCTCCTTTCACTCTAAAAACAAATCTCCATCATTCACCCACATAAGTGTTAAGCAAGATGCGCATGATTTATAAGGGAGGCAATAGTGAATTTCTCAAAAAAGTGGTGAATGTTTATGGAGAATAACATCCATAAAGAGATGAAGGATTCGATGGATCAGCAATACATGCCGATGACTTCTTTGACAAGCGGGATGGGGCGGGAGGTAACGCCTGATTTATACTGTTATACGAACCAGATTGTAAATTTGTGTTTTGTGGGGCTTCCAGAGAAGACAAATGAGTGGATTTTGGTCGATACAGGTATGCCTGAATCAGCAGGTCGTATTCTTGGTGTTGTGGAAGAACGTTTCGGTGAAAACAGTAAACCCAAAGCGATTGTCCTTACACACGGACATTTTGACCATGTTGGAGCCGTTGTTGATTTAGTGAAAAAATGGCGGGTTCCGGTTTATGCCCATGAAGCGGAACTGCCTTTTTTAACTGGCAAGTCAAGTTATCCGGAGCCTGACGGGTCCGTTGAAGGCGGACTGGTGGCCAAGATCTCCCCACTGTTTCCAAATGAACCGGTCGATTTGGGAAACAACGTAGAGGCGCTTCCAGCTGATGGGAGTATCCCTTATATGCCCGGATGGCGCTGGATTCATACACCAGGTCATACACCCGGACACATATCGCTATTCAGGGATGAAGACCGCTCCCTCATAGCAGGAGACGCATTTGTCACCGTTAAACAAGAATCTCTTTATAAGGTGATAACACAAGAAAAAGAAATCAACGGTCCACCAAGGTACCTGACGACCGATTGGGATGCGGCCGAGGAGTCCGTTAAAAAATTGGAGGCGTTAAAACCGGCTGTAGCAGTAACCGGTCACGGACATCCGATGTCCGGTGAAGAGCTTTCCAAAGGGCTGCAAATATTGGTGAACGAATTTGATCGCATCGCCATTCCGGATTATGGACGCTATGTCAATCGCAAACACTGATGTGACTCTGCCCTCCAGCAGGCCTGTGAGATCCATTTCGGACTTCAGGATTTACTGCGAGGATGAAAGGCTCAGATGATACAGCGACTTAGAAAGCTGATTTTTCCCACACAGGAAAAATCGCTTGGTTTACTTCATTTGTTATTCCATGAAACCCGACTTTTCAATGCAATGCACCCATTTTTCCTGTTGATAAACCGTTAATAATATAATTTTCCCGTCACCTTTGCCTTCTTTCCTCCTTTGAGAAAATAGATCATCACATGATATTTCCCGGTCCCCAATTGGGACAGCGGGATGGATGCTTTCCTTCGCTTTTCCACCTGGATCTGACGCCGTTTTACTGGATGGTATTGGGGGTCGAACACTTCAACCATCAATTTTCCCAAATCATCATCAGGATCAATCAACAATTCAAGGCGGTTATCCCGATCTCCATCAAAATAAAATGCCTTCCCGGACCGCAATGCCTCACTTTTCCCTTCCATATGCCAGATATTGGCCGCAAATTCCCAACAACGTTGATCCCCAGGACAGGGGTTCTCCGAATCAATATACAGGCTTAAAGCATGTAAAGGAGTAAGCAGGATACCAGAAAAGAGAAGAAGTGTCTGCATCCATTGAATCATCGCTATCAAATCCTTTTTCATCGGACATTCCGGTTTGATTTTTCTTCAGTTTTCCCTCCCACTTCCCCTTTCATGAGGAAACATCCTCATTTACTTGATATAAAAAAGCTGCCGAATGATCGGCAGCCTTGATCTTACTGCTCTCCCACATTTATCTGTAGGCGAAGGTATGCTTCGATAAAAGCATCCAATTCACCATCCACCACGGATTGAACATTGCCCACTTCCACATTGGTCCGGTGGTCTTTTACCATACTGTAGGGGTGAAACACATAGGAACGAATTTGGCTTCCCCAACCGATTTCCGATTGTTCCCCTTGAATCTGGGCCAGTTCTTTCTTTTTCTCTTCCATCTGCCGTTCGATGAGACGAGCTTTTAAGATCTTCATGGCACGTTCCCGGTTTTTAATCTGGGATCGTTCCGATTGACAGGTTACCACGATATTGGTCGGAAGGTGGGTGATTCGAACCGCAGAGTCCGTTGTGTTCACATGTTGCCCTCCGGCACCGCTGGAGCGGTAGGTGTCAATCTTTAAGTCCTCCGTCCGGATTTCAATGCTTACATCATCTTCAATCTCCGGCATCACATTGGCGGAAACAAAGGATGTGTGTCGACGGCCGGAGGCATCAAAAGGAGAGATTCGCACTAATCGGTGAACCCCTTTTTCCGCTTTCAGGTAACCATAGGCATTATGTCCTTTGATCAAAAGCGTAACGCTTTTCACCCCTGCTTCATCTCCCGGCAGATAATCCAGGGTCTCCACTTTATAACCCCGCCGTTCCGCCCACCGGGTATACATTCGAAGCAGGATCTGCGCCCAGTCCTGGGATTCCGTTCCACCCGCACCCGGATGAAGTTCCAGAATGGCATTGTTTTTGTCGTAGGGCTCATTCAAAAGCAGCGCCAACTCAAAGGTATCCAGCTTCTGCCTCAGCTCTTTCAGCCCATCAACCGCTTCAGGAAGCATGGACTCATCATTTTCCTCGGCAATCAAGTCGACGATCACCTGAATATCTTCCTGGGCTTCCTCCAATTCTTTCAAGCCCTCTACCAACCCTTTGAGGCGATTATTTTCATCGATCACCTTCTGGGCATTTTCCTGGTCATTCCAAAAATCAGGATCGGTCATTTGCTGTTCCAATTCCTGAATGCGTTTCTCCTTTTGAGGGAGGTCAAAGAGACCCCCTGATATCCGCCAAACGATTGGCTGTTTTGTCCAGTTCCTGACGAATTTCACTCAACTGCATCTTCCACTTCTCCTTCACTGAATATTAAGCTCCACCAGACAGGATATCACAGTTCAGCGCATCCGTGCATCACGGATTCTCTCACCCTGTCCGGGCTGATTGAGCACAACAATGCTTGTATTTTTTGCCGCTTCCACAAGGACACGGTTCATTGCGACCCACTTTTTCCGCTTTTCGTACAGGCTTTCGTTTTTCTTCCTGTTCGGAATGTGGGGACCCGCCGGAAGAAGCGGTTTGATTGGTGGCCACTTCTTCCCGTTCAATCTCTTCTTCCTCATCCAGCTCTGACTTCATCACTAAGCGAACGACTTCTTCCTGAATCTCATGAACCATCTCGTGGAACATTTCAAACCCTTCAAATTGATACTCCCGCAAAGGATCTGTCTGACCGTAAGCACGCAGATGAATACCCTGGCGCAATTGATCCATGGCATCGATATGATCCATCCATTTTCGATCCACTGTGCGCAGAATCACGACTTTGGAGAATTCATCCAACCGCTCGGTTCCAATTTCTTTTTCCCGTGCTTCCAGATGCTCTTTCAATTTGCTGTAAAGAAGATCCACAATCTGTTCCCGGTCCAGACCTTTCAAGTCCTCTTCGCTGATTTCCCCTTCTTTGGCAAAAGAGGCCTGAGCCAACTCCACCACAGGCTCCAGGATCCAGTCTTCCGGCACCTCTTCTTCCGGGGTATGAGCTTCCACTACCCGTTCAATCATCTGTTTCCCCATATCCAAGACAAGGTCCCTGAGGTTTTCTCCGTTCAGCACCTGTAACCGTTGCTTATAGATAATCTCCCGTTGTTGGTTGAGAACATCATCGTACTGTAATACCCAGCGACGGGCATCAAAATTGTTCCCTTCCACCCGTTTTTGCGCATTGGCCACAGAATAGGTAAACATCCGTCCTTCGATGGGCGTATCTTCATCAAATCCCATGCTTTCCAAGCGGTTTTGAATCTGTTCTGGAACAAAGCGGCGCATCAATTCGTCCTCAAAAGAAAGATAAAACTGTGAAGAACCAGGATCTCCCTGACGACCCGACCGTCCCCGAAGCTGGTTATCAATTCGACGGCTCTCATGCCGCTCCGTACCGATGACATGAAGCCCTCCCAATTCAGCCACTCCGTCTTCAAGAACAATGTCCGTTCCGCGACCTGCCATATTGGTGGCAATGGTCACTGCTCCGCGTTTTCCAGCTTGGGCGATAATCTCCGCTTCACGGGCATGGTTTTTGGCATTAAGCACTTGGTGTGGAATTCCACGTTTTTTCAGAAGGCGGGATAGTTTTTCTGACATCTCAATGGAAACTGTTCCAACCAGAATCGGTTGACCGGTAGCATGACGCTTCGCAATTTCCTCCACAACCGCTTGCAATTTGGCTTTTTCCGTTTTATACAGTACATCGGAGAGATCTTTGCGAATCATTGGTTTATGGGTGGGAATCTGAACCACACCCATCCCATAAATCTTCCGAAATTCTTCTTCCTCTGTTTTGGCGGTTCCGGTCATACCCGCCAGCTTATCATACATGCGAAAATAATTTTGCAATGTAATCGTGGCTAATGTCATGCTCTCCCGCTGTACTTGAAGCCCTTCTTTCGCTTCAATTGCCTGGTGCAATCCATCACTGTATCTCCGCCCATGCATCAGTCGGCCGGTAAAATCATCAACGATGACCACACCGTCTTCATTTACCACATAATCCTCATCCCGTTTCATAATGACATGTGCTTTCAAGGCTTGTTGGATATGGTGGTTGATGGAGATATTTTTGGCATCATAAAGGTTGTCAATTCCCATAAAGGACTCGACCCGATCCACGCCTTCTTCCGTCAGCGTAACACTTTTCGTTTTGATATCCACCGTATAATGCTCTTCCGGTTTCAGCCTGCGGATCGCTTTATCCGCCGCATAGTAAAGGTCTGTTGCCTTGTTCGCCTGTCCGCTGATAATCAGAGGCGTTCGGGCTTCGTCGATCAAAATGCTGTCTACTTCATCAATCAAGGCATAGTTCAGCTTTCGCTGAACAACCTGTTCCGGATAGAGAACCATGTTGTCACGCAGATAATCAAACCCAAACTCATTATTGGTTCCAAAGGTGATGTCCGCCTGATAAGCCTCCCGTTTCTCTTCCGGGTCCATGCCTGGCAGATTGAGTCCGACCGTTAGACCGAGAAATTCAAAAACCTGCCCCATCCATTCCCGGTCGCGTCGTGCCAGATAATCGTTCACAGTCACAATATGGACACCTTTGCCGGACAAGGCGTTCAGATAAGCCGGAAGGGTGGACACCAGGGTTTTCCCTTCCCCGGTCTTCATCTCCGCGATATCTCCCTGATGCAGAACAATCCCGCCCACTAACTGTACATAGAAGTGGCGCATCTTCAAAACCCGTTTGGCCGCTTCTCGAACAACCGCAAACGCTTCCGGAAGCAGATCATCCAGTTCTTCCCCTTCCGCCAGACGCCGACGAAATTCCTCTGTTTTTCCTGTCAACTCTTGATCGGAAAGCGCGGAGATTTCCGACTCAAGCGACTCAATGTGATCCGCGATTTTGTAACACTTCTTCAATTCCCGCTCATTTGAATCAGGCAATATCTTTTTCAAAAGCTTTAACATCAGCTTTCATCCCTTTCTCACACTGCACATGGTCAAGCTCATCTTATATAAACAGACAGATTCAACGCAAAGTTCCATGAAAAGGTACTATTTATTAGTTTAACAAAAAATCCCCCTCTTTTTCACGCTTTCACAGAAGCTTTACAGCCAATTACTCAAACAACATTTCAACGTTGAAAGAATAGGAACCTGCAAGGTAACTTCATTCTTCCATAAAAAAGGCAGCCTTATGGCTGCCTGAGATCTGAGCAAATAAGTGATGATCCGCTTTACTCCGGTTCGATCAATCCATAGCGGCCATCTTTTCTTTTGTAAACCACATTGACCTGATCTGTGGCGGCATTTGAAAAGACGTAAAAGTTATGTCCCAGTAAATCCATTTGCAGAATGGCCTCGTCCATGTCCATCGGTTTAAAGTCAAAGCGCTTGGTACGAACCACTTCAAATTCACTTTCATCCTCTGTCTGTTCCTCTTCTAACAAATCGCGGGACTTCCCATTTTCCATATTGCGGATCGTCCCGTCCTGGCGAAATTTACGGTTTACCTTTGTCTTATACTTTCTGATTTGGCGCTCAAGCTTTTCCACGACCCGGTCGATGGAAGCATACATATCTCCTGTCGCTTCTTCAGCACGGATCAGCAATTCGGGGAAGGGAACCGTCACCTCCACTTTGTGTTCATCACGGAACACACTGAGAGATACATGGGCAGGTGTTACAGGTGATGTGGCTTCAAAATACTTCTCCAGACGGCTGAGTTTCTTAACCACATAGTCCCGGAGTGCCTCAGTCACATCGATGTTGTTCCCTCGAATATTGTACTTCATTGAGCAAATCCCCCTTTGCGCCTTCTAATGTATGTATTCCCGTTTCGTTTGAATAATTCCTTCTCTTTTTTGTCTATTCTTTTAAAGAAAATCATTCCATATAAACTGCTGTAAACTTCAATCAAAAATTAAAAACCCTTCCGGACTGATGTCCGAAAGGGGGCGATTTCATTGTTATAGAGTCAGACCTGTTTGATTACGTTCGCAGCCTGCGGTCCACGCGGCCCTTCCACGATTTCAAACTCGACGGCTTGACCTTCGTCCAATGATTTAAATCCTTCTTCCTGAATTGCGGAGTAATGAACGAATACGTCGTCCCCGCCTTCACGCTCAATGAAACCGTAACCTTTTTCCGCATTGAACCACTTGACTTTGCCTTGCATAATAACAATCCCTTCATAAATTGATCCACATGAAATACCAGAAGGGTGTTCCATGTAGATCCATATTAGCACTGCTCCATACAAAAAGTCAAGCGAAATCCGCAAGTAAATAAAACAAAAGCTTTATGCTGAAAAATGTCTATTTATGCTATTGAATAATACTTTCACACTAATAAAATATACAACCAAATACTTATCCACAGAGTTATCCACATTATCCACAAGCTATTCTATAATTAAGCAATTTCACATTCATTTGTGATTTCAGGGAACAAAAAAAGGGGACGTTTCCCCTTTGTATCACTTTACAGATTGGCTGAAGTTATTTAACCGATTCTTTCAGTTGTTTTCCCGGTTTAAAAGCCGGGGTCTTACTGGCTTCAATCTGGATGGGTTCCCCCGTCTGTGGATTGCGTCCAGTTCGGGCAGCCCGTTCCCGTACTTCAAAATGACCAAAACCAATCAGAGAGACCTTTTCCCCTTTTTGCAGGGATTCGGAAATCGTTTCCAAAACAGCATCGACGACTTGACCTGATTCCTTTTTGGTCTTACCTGTTGATTCCGCCACTCGTTCAATCAACTGAGCTTTATTCACGGTGAAGACACTTCCTTTCTATTACTTGAAGCTGGATATAAAGTAGATCTCTATTTCTCTTTGTTTCCCATATATTGGGGTTTTATACCCTGTTTTCAATATAAAATCTAGTAAATCAATATGGGAATAAAATCTTCCTGCAAAGCAAAGACCGCTAGAAATGGGGTGGAATAACGTTTCTATTTCTTGTTACCGGGCAAACGTGAGAGAAAAGACTTGTTTGGCTCCCGCCTCTTTTAGCATCCGGGCACACTCCAACAATGTTGTACCCGTTGTGTAGACATCATCCACCACCAGCCAACTATCTGTAAGCTTGATCCGATAGGCATTTTTTACCTGAAACGATCCCTGAAGAGCAGCGATTCTTTCCCGTCGGCTACTTTGGCTTTGCGGTGGAGTTGGAAATATTTTGTCCAATGTCGAAACCAGAGGGCGGTGCAACTGTTGGGCTACTTGATGGGCCAACCGTTCCGATTGGTTAAATCCTCTCTCCTTCCATTTTTCAGGATGAAGGGGGACATACGTCACCCCATTCACTCGAATCCCCGTTTCATAAAAACGCTCTGCCATCATCTCGGCCAGAGGAACAGCCAGTCGCTCCCGCCCCCGGTACTTCAAAAGGCGGATCAGCTGTTTGGGATAGAAAGTATAACGAAGAACAGCCACATTGCATTGAAGAATCCCCTCTGGATGTTGACGACAATCTCCACAAAGCTGTACCCTTCCCATCTGACGTCCACAAAGAGGACAACATGGGCCCGAAATGGGAGAGAGTCGTAAACAGCAGGATGGACAAATCCGCTCCCAAACGCCTGCCCATGAAACGTTCCGATGGGGGTGATCACACAGACAACAGAACTCTTTTGCCTGAAAAAGAACTTCCCACCACTTCATCCTTTTCACCCCCCAATGAGTGTTCCTCTTTGCTTTGCAATCCGATTGGATTGTTTGATTTCCTTTACGGCCCGTTTTTGCGCTTCCGTCCATACGGATGAAAAAAAGCCTACATCCCCCTTCTGGTAGGAAGCGGATCGACCCACTTTCCCAGCCATTCGCACTAGGATGCCAGTGGAGAAAACCGGATGATCTGCACCGACCACCGCAACATGACATCGGGGAACCGTGACCCCCTTTGCCAGATGCGGAGTCATCACGATTAAGCGTGTCCATCCAGATAAAAACCGCTCCATTTTTTGATCTCTCGTTTCATCCTGATGAATGAAAGCATCACATTTCTCTTTTAAATCCGGAAACCGACACTGAATCCAATAAAGGAAAGATTCCGTATCCACTGTTCGGGGAACAAACACCAAAGCTTGTCCCTGTTTTTGCTTCACACGCTTTATAAAGGACTCCAAATACGGAATGGATCGACCTTTGGCGACCTTTCTCCAAAGGGCCCATACCCTATAAACCTTGGGCACGGGTAGGGGATACCCATGAAATCGGGATGCAATTCTAATCATTTCCCCATTACGTTGGATATTTCTTTTCCATGCATTGGATGGGGTTACCGTTAGAATGATTTGTTTTCCCTGTGGGTGCATCGCACGCCGAATCCCATATCTCCAGACTGAGTTCTCCAACACCGATTCCAAATCGGCTTCATCGATGATTACCAAGTGAAAACATGTATAAAACCGGGATGCCTGTTGAATGGTCGCTGTGATCAGATTTGCGTCTGTCCCTCCTTTACCTAACTCTCCAGAAATCGTTCCTACTGAAACGTTTGGAAAGGCCTGACTCAATCTTTCTCCCACACTGATCGCCTTTTCCTTATAAGGAAACACCCATAACACTCGCTCCCCTCTGTTCAAAACATGACGGATCACCAAAAACATGATTTCCGTTTTTCCCGATCCCGGTACGGCATGGATCAGCATTCTCTTCTCCTGTCCTTCTAACCACTTTAAACACATTGTTGCAGCTTCCTGTTGCGATACGGACATTCCGGGAAGGTTCATCTTCATATCTTCCCTCAATACCTTTCCGGGCAAGGGATGGATCAGAAAAAAAGGGGTGCAGGATCGATTTTTTCCCAAGATGACACATCGGTCACACCAAGCACATTCTCCTTCACAACGAGCGCAAGAACCGGTTATGATCGAATGGACCCCGCTTCCACACCGATAACACTTCCATCTGACTGCCGGCCCTTTGGCAACCACCCCTGGATAAATGGAAGCTCTCCCTGTCAGATACAGCCATTGTAAACCCATGGCTACCTTTTCTTCCGTCATGGATTCATCTTTTTCTTTCATGTATATCCATTGCAAAACCTCATCCCAGATGAGTGCCCGTCCACCAAGATGTTTCATCAAGGTTACAGCAAGCTTCTCGATTGATTCGGCATCTTCTCCCTGAATACGGTCATCCACTTTAGGAATGGCTGGTGGATCGGGATATACTGCTTGTCCAACAGACGAGTAACGCTCACCTGGACATATATGAAGTTTCTTCATTCCCCAAAAAATCTGATCCGCTTTTATGGATAAAGAAATAAATTTCTTTCCTAAAACATGATATGTATAAAAAAACAATGCGTTCCCGCCCCCTTTTCATAATAAACCCCTCCTGGTTGAGAGGGGTGTTCCCAAAATTTAGTTTCTGAGATCCAGTACCAAAGCACCAATGTGTTCAGTTTTCGAGGGTTGGATCTCTTTTAATTCATCCATTCCATTCTTTCTTGACTTAAAATTCGGACGAATACGGATGAAGGGATACTTTCTTTGTAATTGTTGCAGGATCACGTCCGTATCATCTGACGACCCGGAATCAAAACAAATGACCTCAGAAGGTCTACCGGCGATATACTGTTGAAAGATATACGATCGGATAACCCATTCCACACAACTCTGACTGTTATGGGTCAAAAGGATCAGCTGGGAGGCATGCTTGGACGAACCCAAAGGAAAACGGAAGATTTTTGAGATAAGAGTCGACAAAATCCGGATGACCGCAAACAGCACCATTCCTGCCAGCAGCCACTGTTCCATTGCTTTTGTCCCCCTTTCTCCCAGCATATGCACCAGAATCATTGGGGGTTCAATACCATCGATTGGAAAGCGGATCTGACATGTTTTAGTGAGTTACATCATTTCACACACATTCCCTCTTTATTTCTATGAATGGAAATAAAATCCTTCATCGGAAACAAAAAAGACCACTCTAAAGTGGTCTAGTTAAATATGATCCTATTCAATCATTTCCTTTTTCAAGAGATCAGCTTTATCTGTTTTTTCCCAAGGAAGATCCAGATCCATACGGCCGAAATGCCCATAAGCTGCCGTCTCTTTATAAATGGGGCGACGAAGGTCCAATTCCCGGATAATACCAGCCGGACGTAAATCAAAATGTTTTCGAATCAGACCAACCAGATCCTCTTCCTTCACCCGGCCTGTCCCAAACGTATCAATCCGGATGGAGACCGGCTGCGCCACTCCAATCGCATATGCCAGCTGAACTTCACACTTATCAGCCAGACCGGCAGCTACAATGTTTTTGGCTACATAGCGGGCCGCATAAGCACCAGATCGGTCCACCTTGGTTGGATCTTTTCCGGAAAAAGCACCCCCGCCATGACGGGCATACCCTCCATAGGTATCAACAATAATTTTACGTCCCGTCAAACCAGCGTCTCCCATCGGTCCTCCAATAACAAATCGCCCTGTGGGATTTATATAATAGATCGTCCGATCATCCAGCATTTCTTCGGGAACAACAGGTTCGATCACATGTTTTTGTATATCTGTTTGAATCTGATCTAGTGACACATCTTCGGAATGCTGTGTGGAAACAACAATCGTATCAATCCGAACCGGACGATTTTCATCATACTCCACTGTCACCTGGGTCTTTCCGTCTGGACGAAGGTAATCCAAGGTACCATTGGTTCGCACTTCATTCAGACGACGTGCCAGTCGGTGGGCCAAAGAGATGGGCAAAGGCATCAATTCCGGAGTCTCGTTACTCGCAAAACCAAACATCAGCCCTTGGTCTCCTGCACCAATCGCATCGATTTCTTCTTCCGTCATTTTCCCTTCCCGTTTTTCCAATGCTTCATTCACACCGGCTGCGATATCGGGAGACTGTTCATCAATGGAAGTAAGCACAGCACATGTATCTGCATCAAAACCGTATTTTGCACGGGTATATCCAATACTTCGAATCGTATCCCGAACAATTTTGGGGATATCCACATAACAGGTAGTGGAAATTTCACCGGACACCAAAACCAATCCTGTAGTGACAGATGTTTCGCAGGCTACACGGGCATTGGGGTCTTTCGAAAGGATTTCATCCAACACAGCATCAGAAATCTGATCACAAATTTTATCTGGATGGCCGGCGGTCACCGATTCCGATGTAAACAACGTAGGTCGTGAGTTCAATGCGGGTCCTCCTTTAACTACTGAATCATATCCGTTATAAGAAAAGGCTCAGGAGTCATTGGCGTTTTGCTATGTAAAACACCACCCACCGATTCCGGAAAACCTCTTCTTTTCGTGTCATAAAAAAATCATATCAAGGATACATGAAAAGGTGTGGAAAGACAACCTTTCTATTACCTGAAAAACCCAACCTGGTACTCCTTTCCGAGATCAGCTGAAGACCCTTGTATACGAATAAAATAGGTGCCAACATTTAAATCTTGGGAGATTGTCGCACTTCTGTTTCCTTTAGAAAGCTCTAATTTTTCCATGACATTCATATTTTTGTCATAAAGTAAGAGTGTGCTCCCCTCTCCACCCTTTGGTATTTGGAACCGAAGATTGGTTTTCGTTTTTTGCTCGATATCCATCTGATACCAGTCCAAATCATACCCTCCTCCAAATCTCCCTTTTTTACTCTGTCCGTATTTCATCATTTCCGCCGTTTCGGAGGTGTCGTTGGGTTCATAAGAGTCTCCGTCATTCGGTTGGTACTGAACAACAAGGATATAAGGGTCCTGCACGGAATTCGTACCATAATCTGTCACCCGAACGTAGATACTGCCAGATTCCACTTTTAATCCGTACTTTTCACTTTTCCCTTCCGCTTCCTCATCCACCTTCTTTCCTTTCCAGGACCCCTCCCGCTGTATATAGAGCACCGGATCACCGCGAGGACTCCACACATTCAACTCCAGGTTCAACCTTCCCGCTTCTGGAATATCCAGACGATACCAATCATTGTCTCGCTTTTTGTGAAAGGTTCCTTTCAGTGAATTGTAGCCCGGATTTACTTTGACACTGTAAGCATTCCATTGATGATCATTTTCTTCCTGTTCATCAGCTTCTTGCCGAAATTGATTTTTTAGTGTGTATTTCCAGGAAGAATCTGTATCATGGGATAAGCATGCGACCACCTGGCTCCGCGAGAGCGTCAGCCGAACATGCTCTGCTTCCCTTCCACGGTATTGAACCTCTTTTTTCCCCTCAATAAATACTTCCAACGTCACATCTTTCATTCCTTCTTTTTTCCCTGTCAGCGAAAACGTCAGGGTTCCGGGATAAGAAGTATTTAATTGATAACAATCCTGATCAGCTCTTCCATCCAATACTCCTTCATACATCTGGTCAAGTGAAAAAGGCATAGCTGTTTCTCTTGTATTGTTCGGTTCAAATATATCTGGTAAAGGCTCTTCCGTAATCGCTGCATGTACATTAATCATGCCAAAGCCATAAAACTGATTCCAACGATCGCCCGTTTTCAGCTGAGCCGTTTGACGAATTAAATTTCGGACTTCAGCCGGACTCAGTTCCGGTTGACGTTGGAGAATCAAAGCGGCCAAAGCTCCCACTTGCGGTGCAGCAAACGAGGTTCCGGAATCTTTTGCGTACTTTCCTTCCGGAACTGCAGCCCAGATTCCCTCCCCAGGAGCCACCACATCGATACCTGATCCAATATTGGAGGTGGGAACCACTTTCCCGTCCGGACCCACAGAACCAACTCCAAGCACCGTTGGAAATGCAGCAGGATAATAAAGGGGACTGTTGTAGACAATGTGTCCCTCATTGCTGATCCGTGCATTACCCGCGGCACCGACCACTGTTACGCCTTTTTCTTCAGCGAACTGAATCGCATCCTCCATCGTTTCTGAATACGTCCAGCTCCCTTGTGCCAAAACAATGACATCCGCCTTTTCTCGAACCGCAGCGCGTATTCCTTCTGCTGTGAAATACACATCGCCGTCAGAACCATCTTCCATCACTTTGACGGGCATAATACGCAGACTGGATTCTTCCCAATCATCTGTTTTCTTCCAGCCGCTCCAAACCTCGGCAATCACTCCGGCAACATGGGTCCCATGTCCCATTCGATCCTCCGGCGGTAGAGAGGGATCTTTAAGATTCACCCCTTGCATCAGATAAGGCTGCAATGCCGGATGATCCAAGTCCACTCCTGTATCAACAACAGCGACAATGATGGATTCCTTCCGTTTTGGCAGTCGTACCTTTTCCCAAGCCTTGCTCGCCGCAATGCGATCCAGATAATATCTTTTATCCAGATGATCCCCAGTCGCTTCGTCCCGTGCCTCCACTTTATATTTTTGATTGGGATGAATAAACTCCACATCTTCATTCGCCGACCAATATTCCAACCACTTTTCCTCTTCCACACTCGCTTCCAGACGAATGAGCATTCTGACTCCCCCGCCTTCCTCCCTCGTCCGATGAAGGATTTGAACCGTTTGAAGGAAAGCCGGGTCCACTTCGTTATTTTTCCATTTGACAACCCATTCCTTTTCCGCTTTCCCTTTTCCGCCCTTCACCACTTCCGTGTAACCTCCCTCTTTTACACCCTGGCAACCGGAAAGAAAAAGCAACAAAAGGATTAATGTCCACCAACTTATTATCCGCATTGTTCGAATCCCCGCCCTGTCAGCCTGTTATATCAAGCTTAACATGAAACCGCATGGAATGGGATACGAGAACCATAATAACAAATGGAAACGAAAGAAAGGAGATCAAAATGGGAAAAACAAAGCAACCATTCCTGATCATTTTGATCCTGGCTATAGGCGTACTCAGTCTTTTTATCTTAATAAAATCGACAAAAGACCCTTCCCTAAGTCAGTCACCCTCTTCCCAAAGCCCTTCAGAGTCAATCGCACCAAAACCGAAACAAGAGAATCAATCAACCATGCGCTCCCAAATTCCTTCTCCAGTTAAAGACCCAGTCAGCCTGCTATTGATTGGAGTGGATCGAAGAAGAGGAGATGTGGGCCGTGCCGATGCCCTCATGGTCATCACCCTGAATCCTGAGCAAAAAACAGCAAACGTGCTAAATATCCCTAGGGATACAAAAACCCGTCTGGTTCTGGGAAAAAAAACGGCCCGGAATGATAAAATCAATCATGCCTACTCA
Source organism: Melghirimyces algeriensis (assembly GCF_900182565.1). GTDB lineage: Bacteria > Bacillota > Bacilli > Thermoactinomycetales > DSM-45169 > Melghirimyces > Melghirimyces algeriensis. The sequence goes on from NZ_FXTI01000005.1 coordinate 107,015, forward strand.
CTTGGTAATGGAACTTCAACCACCGTTCAAACGGTGGAAAAATATCTTGATATCCCAATCCATCATTACATAAAAGTGGATTTTACCGGATTTCGCTCGTTGATCAATCTATTTGGAGGAGTGGATGTACACGTAAAGAACAGTTTCTCCTACCAGGGACATCATTTCCAAAAGGGATCTCAAACGTTGAACGGCTCCCAAGCCCTTGCCTATGTGCGGGATCGTACAGGCGGAAGTGATTATGACCGTCATTTCCGACAACAACAGGTATTAAACAGCCTTTTAGAAAAAGGAACCCATTGGTCAACGCTTCTTAAGCTGAATGACTTATTTCACGTGATACAGAAACATACGGAAACCAATCTCTCTTTGAATCAAGCTTGGAAGCTACTTCGTACATTCCGTGAAATTCCAACTAAAAACCGAACCACGTTGCACCTTACTGGATATGACCAATGGCAACCCCGATATTTTTTAATTGTGCCGGAATCTGAACGCCTTCGGATCCGTCGCATTCTGCGGAAGCATATGGAGTTGCCCCCATACTGAGACTTGTGACTGGTATTTTTTCTTGTAAGAGCTCCATTGGGAATAGTATGATTGAAATACGGTTTCTTTCAAGGAATCTGGTGCAACCCTACAACATCATCAAGACAAACGAACAGTAATACAACCTCTTAAATACCTCAACAAAACGGGAGACAAAGCGTAAATCGGCATCCCTGAAGGGCTGCCTTTCTTTATGGATTGGAACGAATCAATCCGAATCATATCCGGATTTGGGAGGCGGGCACGTTGAAGTTGCCGACTGTTTATTCCACCGTTAAAGAATACAAAGAAACGGAAATCCTCATTCAAAAATCTCGTTTCATTACTTATGTCAACCGGGTTGAATCAGAAAAGGAAGCGGTTCGTTTCATTCAAAATATTTCCCGGAGACACTGGGATGCGACTCATAATTGCTATGCCTATCAAGTGATGGATGGCCAAATCGCCCAAAAATCCTCCGATGACGGAGAGCCTGCAGGAACAGCGGGACGTCCCATTCTGGAAGTGCTTAAAAACAGGGATCTGATTAATACAGTTATAGTGGTAACCCGTTACTTTGGAGGGATCAAGCTTGGAGCCGGAGGACTGATCCGGGCTTACAGCCAATCGGCTTCCACTGGTTTGGATGCCGCTGGGATTCTAGACTGGGTTCTTCACCGCATGATACGGATCACCGTGAATTACTCGGCCATGGGAAAGGTGGAATATGAACTCCGTTCCATGAATGTTGACATGGAGCAACCAAAATTCTCGGATAAAGTGCACTTTACCGTATGGGTACCCGATGGAAAAGAGTCGACGGTCACAGAGATGGTGGCGGAACAGACCGGGGGCCGCGGTGAAGTCATCCTGGGTCAGAAAGAATACCGTCCCATCCCTCGATAGTGACTGGAATCAAACGCCTCTATACGCAGTATCAAGCGCATAGAGGCGTTTGATTATTAAAACATGTAAAGATGGACAAGGTTAAAATGCCGGAACAACTGCACCTTTATATTTCTCTTCAATAAACTTCTTGATTTTGGGAGAATGAAGTGCTTTCGCCAGTTCCTTCACTCTTTTATCATTTTCATTCCCCTCTTTCACAGCCAACACATTCACATAAGGAGAATCTTTTCCTTCAATAAAGAGGGCATCCTTGACCGGATTCAGATCCGCCTGTAACGCATAGTTGGTGTTAATGACCGCGAGATCCACCTCACCCAAAAACCGGGGCAGTGCTGCCGATTCCAGTGTTTTAAACTTCAGGTTCTTGGGATTTTCCTTGATATTCTTCAGCTTTTTGTCCCCTTTGCGGTTATCCAGTTCAATGAGACCTTCTTTGTCCAGCAATAGGAGTACTCGTGTCATCTCACTGGTCGCATTGGGAATAGCGACTGTGGCTCCTTTTTTCAGTTCTGAGATCTTCTTTATTTTTTTGGAATAGGCACCCATCGGTTCAATGTGAACCCCTGTCACCTTTTTCAGATGCCAACCCCGTTCTTCATTCGTCGCTTTCATCCAAGGGACATGCTGGAAGAAATTCGCATCCAGTTCCCCTTCCTCCACCGCTTTGTTCGGAGTTACATAGTCTTGTAAAACGACGATCTCCAATTGAATCCCTTTTTTCTTCAGTTCAGGCTTCACTTGTTCCAGGATTTCAGCGTGCGGAACTTGTGTAGCTCCTACCTCCAAAACCTGCTCCTCATCTTTGTCCCCCCCACAGGCGGTAAGGACCGTAATCAAAGAGAGCGCCAATCCAAGCAAAACAAACTTTTTCCACATCACTTTCTCCTCCTGTCCATTCATTTATCGTTTATCAAGCTGCCGGGAAAACCAATCACCAATCCATTGAACAAGTTGTACCATCATGACCAGCAATACCCCACAGGTTACCAACATTCCATCATTGAAGGACTGAAACCCAAAACGGAAGGCTGCATCTCCAAGACCCCCTCCACCTACAACACCAGCCATTGCAGAGAAACTGATCAAGGTGACACAGGTAACAGTTAGTCCGGAAATCAATGCGGATGTCGCTTCTGGCAATAACACATTCACAACGACTTGGAAGCGGGTGGACCCCATGGAACGGGCAGCCTCAACCACCCCTTTATCCACTTCCCGCAAAGCCGTTTCCACAATCCGGGCGTAGAACGGAGCTGCCCCGGCAATTAACGGAATGGTTGCCGCAGTCGGTCCAAGGCTGGTTCCCACCAAAAATTTTGCCAAAGGAAATAAAAACAATACCAGTATAATGAAGGGAACTGCGCGAAAAATATTTACAACCGTGGCAACCGCCTTCTGGACCCAATGTTTTTCCCAAATTTGTCCTGTATCCGTCACTACCAGCAGAATCCCCAAAGGCACTCCAAACAAAGCTGTAAAGAACGTAGAGATTCCAACCATATAGGCCGTTTCCCCAGTGGCTTGCCAAATCGTGGCCCAGTCGATTTCATTAAACATGGACATTCACCTCCAAATCCGCCTCCTCATGCAAAGAATCCAAAAGCTGTTCTACATCTTCCCGCTTCCCGTCAATCAGGAAGGTCATACCACCATCCGCTTTAAGCTCTCTCTCGGAAACGCTCACTTTTACCCGGCCACTTTGAACAGCGGGACCAATTTTCGCCCATACATCCTGCATTTCATCAGGGCTGCAATGGAACCTCGTTTTTTCCGTTGATTGAACCGGGAAGTCGGAAGATTGCATCCATTCGGTTTGTTGTACAAATTGTTTCGTTACAGAATGTTTTGGATTCCCAAATACGCTTTTCACCTCCCCTCTTTCAACGATCTGTCCACCTTCCATGACAGCCACCCTGTGACAGATCGCCTGAACAACCGACATTTCATGGGTGATCAGTAACAGAGTGATTCCAGTCTCTCGATTGATTTCCCGCAATAAGTCGAGAATCGAGGAGGTTGTCTCCGGGTCCAGAGCCGATGTTGCTTCGTCACACAACAAGACCTTGGGATCATTCGCCAAAGCTCTGGCAATTCCCACCCGTTGCTTTTGTCCTCCGGAAAGCTGCGAAGGATAAGCCTGTGCCCGATCGGAAAGTCCCACTTGCTCAAGTAGAGCATCCACCTTTCGACGAATGGTTTCTTTTGGCTTTTTCGCCATCTCAAGGGGAAAAGCTACATTTTTCCAAACAGTCCGGGATTGAAGTAGATTAAAATGTTGGAAGATCATCCCAATCTTTTGACGGGCATAACGGAGTTCCTTTTCAGCCAGCTGGGATATTTCCTGTCCATCCACCCGAACAGTTCCGTTTGTTGGAGTTTCCAATCCGTTGACCAAGCGCAGCAATGTGCTTTTTCCCGCCCCACTGCGTCCAATGATCCCAAAAATCTCTCCCTGCGCAACATGAAGATCCACGTTTTGCAAAGCCTTGACCGGTTGATTCCCCTTCTGGGAAGGAAAGGTTTTACTGATCCCCTTCAGCTCAATCATGTTGTCAACCTCCATCTGTTTTCACGTCCAAATATAAAAAATCCCTTCTACCAGATGTAGAAAGGATCGTTTTTGTCACCGAACCCTTTCTCTCATCTGCCAGGAACATTTATCCTGCAGGAATTGGCACCATCACCACAAAAACACTGCGGTTGGTTGCCGGGCTTCATCGGGCCAGTCCCTCCACCTCTCTGGATAAGAGAAAAGAACTATTTCAAATTGTATAGATCAGATAGTAACATGCTCTCTTGCTTCCGTCAACTTGAAAAAATAAGGAAGCCAGAGGAAGTCCCATTTCTGAAGGAGGATGTCAATCCTTTTGGACACTTTACTTGACATTACATTTCCATTACAAATAGACCATCATGCACTATTTAGAAGGTAAATGCCTTATAATATAGTTAACAAGCGGTATCGGGAGGTGGCTCAAATGAACTATCCAGTCGTCGGCAAGTCTTTCTGGTTTGGCATTTTTAATGCAGCGCTTTTGAGCATCCCCTTGTGGCTCCTCTTTTATTATTCCCTTCGCTTTCTGTTCTGAAAACAATCCAATTGCACATCAACCATTCATTTGATTCAGCAACCAAACGCACAGAAAAAAGGATTGCACATTGGCAACCCTTTTGTATTATTTATCTGGCTCCGCTTCCTGAAAGAACGACCCAGACCGTCCGTATGAGAATTTTCATGTCCAAAGCAAACGATTGGTTGCGGATATAAAACATATCCAACTGAAACTTTTCTTTGGGAGTGGATTCATATCCACCATTCACCTGAGCCCATCCGGTCAAACCCGGTTTCACCATCAATCGTTGTTTAAAGCCTGGGATCTGCCCAGCAAATTTTTCCGTAAACACATAACGCTCCGGTCGAGGACCGATTAAGCTCATGTCCCCCCGCAATACGTTAATCAGTTGGGGCACTTCATCGATCCGAGTCTTGCGTATAAACTTCCCAACACGGGTTACACGAGGGTCGTTTTTGGATGCCCATTGCGGCCCGTTCTTTTCCGCATCCATACGCATAGAACGTAATTTGATAATGTGAAAACGCCGACCTTGCAGTCCCAAACGTTCTTGCGTATAGAAAGCCGGACCTTTGGATTCCAGCCGAATCATCACCACGGTCAAAATCAAAACGGGAGATATGAAGAGCAAGAGAGCAATGGAAAAAACGACTTCAAAGACTCTTTTACAAAAAGGGTATATGCCGACTGTATATGGCGAACCCTCGGTCCGCGCTTGCGAATCGCTTTCATAAGCTACCGCTTTGGAACGCATCCGCAAACCACTCCTGCCATCATTAGATTCCACTCAATTTAAGTATCTATAAGGAAATGTTACAAGAACATTACAGGCAATCTTCCGTTCAAGCTGTCAACCTGATACAAAGTATACTTCAGATGCCCAAGTTTTACAATACATCTTAGCGTTTATTTTACACAAACTTTACATGTATATTACAAGCAAACTCCATCCATCTTCTTCCGGCAATATTCCATCGTCCAGCGCAGACCTTCCTCCAGCTCAGTACAGGGTGACCAACCAAGAACTGTTTTGGCTCGGTCCACACAGAAACAGCTGAATCGAATATCTCCCGAACGTTCAAGCGCATGTTTCACTTCCACTTTTCCACCGTATATTTCCCCCATCACCTTGACCAAGTCATTCAGCGAAGTGCTCACACCGGTTCCCAGATTCAAGGTTTCTCCATCTCCATGTTCAAGCGCAGCAATATTGGCACGGGCAATATCTTCAACATAGATATAATCCCGTGTCTGCTCCCCATCACCGAAGATTGTCAACGGCTGGTTGCGCAATAAACGATCGATGAATATAGAGATGACGGCACCCTCACCATGAGCAACCTGACGAATCCCATAGACATTGGCATAGCGGAGAATCGTATAGGATAACCCATACAATTCAGCATAGACTTTTATATAAGTTTCGGGGGTCAGTTTGGAAATACCATACGGGGACAAGGGAGAAATCGGATGGTCTTCATCGATTGGAAGATATTCAGGATTTCCATACACCGCTGCTGAAGAAGCATAGATAATTTTCTTGACTCCATGACAACGACAAGCTTCCAGGAGGCGAATCGTTCCCAGAATATTGGTCTGGGCGTCCATCATTGGGTTTTCGACGGATTGGGTAACTTGGGATTGTGCCGCTTGGTGAATCACTACATCCGGCTTTTCCTCCCGAAATACCCAATCAATTGCCTCATCTTGAACGTTCATACGGTAAAAAGGAATGCCATCTTTGAGATGGGTTTCTTCCCCCGTTGAAAGATTATCCAGCACAATCGGCTGATTTCCGTTCTCTAACAATTGGTCCACAATATGTGATCCAATAAATCCTGCTCCTCCTGTTACTAATACTTTCATAGCCAAACCCCTTCTCTCACTCAATCCAATGCTTTTTCATGATACCATTTTATCTTTTGCGATGATCAACAGCCTTTTATTTCCCCCATTTAGTAAAACGTGAGCTGAACCCGCAAAGTTCCATAACAAAAAAGGAAAAATTCACTTGTTCATCCAGGGCAGTTTCTTTCAACCCTACACCAGTTCACCAGAACAATAAAGATTTATCCGATGGCGAATTCATGAACAAAAGACAACATCCTTCATCCAACCATGATGAAATGAAACCATCCATATAAGCGGAAAACACCGGGTGAAGCCGGTGTTTTCAAAAGAGTGCCAGAGGTAACGGACATTTATCCTGATCGTTTCACTTCGTTTATTTTCCTGATTCCATTGCACAATAGAGACTCCAATTCCCGATAAAGATGGGCAGCCAATTTTTGCCTGTCCCCATACTGCTCAATATACCATCGACCCCGATTGGCAATTTGTTCTTTTTCATGGACAGAAAAACTTCTGATCCGTACGATCGCCTCAGCTAACCCTTGTGCACTTTCCGCCCCGCTGAACAAACCGAGACGGTTCCCCTCCACAATTTCACGAACTTCTCCGTCAACTGTCGTTATAATGGGCTTACCCACATACATATAGTCAAACAATTTATTTGGACGAGCTCCCCGAAAGATTTCATTGTCGGCCAGAGAAATGACACCGCAATCAGCAGCATCGATATAGTTATAGATCTCATCTTTGGAAACAGGGGCGTAGAAATGGACATTGTGTAACCCGCGCTCCTTTTTGATCTTCTGGAGACGATTTTTTTCAGGTCCATCTCCGATTAAGACAATCGCATAATGATCTGGCAGATATTCTCCCGCTCGTACCACATATTCCAGTGCGTTAGCTGGACCGTGGGCGCCGGCGTAAAGTGTTAGAAACTGATGCGGAGCAATCCCCATTCGACGTCGACAGGTTTTTCTCTTCATGGAATCCGGTTTCCAGGAGCCCTTGACAATACCGTTGGGAATCAGTGAGATTTTGGCTGCGTCAATCCCCTTGGATTGAATAAATTTGCGCTGATATTCCGTTAAAACAACGATTTTATTCGCTTTTTTATATAAAAACCGTTCCAAACCGGATAAGACTTTGATCATCAGCGGGTTTTTTAATCCGCCCATTTTTACCAACGTATCCGGCCACAGATCCCGTACTTCCAATACAAATGGGCATCGTTTCACCTTGGAAAGAATCCAACCGGACAGAGGTGTCAAGAGGTGGGGAGTGGAAGCAAATAACACATCGGGTCGCCTTCGAAACAACCCTTTTAGTAAAAAGAGGAACGCAAAGCTCAACATATTCAACACACGTCGAATATCATTTTCACTATGGGGGAAAGACCAAATCCACCGCAGATGAAGCCCTGGGACAGGTTTCAGCTCACGCTTGGATTCTTCATCAATCGCCCGGCGTCTGGAATGATTGAATGAGGAAAGCCACAATGTTACTTCCGTTTGTTCTTCATTCGTCCACTCACAGGCCAGTTCATAATGTCGGGTAATCCCGCCGATATTCGGGGGAACAGCATAGTGATTGGCGATCCAAATATGCAATTCGCTTCACTCCCTCAATCCCTCAAAGCTTTTGGTAAAGCTGAATCAACTTTTTTTCTTCCACATTCCAGTTGTAAACATTCCGATATGCTCTCTCTCCATTTTTACCCATCTGTTTTCTCCGTTGATCATTCGTCAGAATCTCGGTCACCTTTTCAGCCATCTCTTCAGGGTTCAATGGATCAACGGTAACACCCGCTCCGCTTCCTTCAACAATCTCCCTCCACAATGGAAAGTTCGTTGCCACAACCGGCAACCCAGCCGACATATATTCAAACAGCTTAATGGGAAGTGATTCCCTGTAATTCTCCACTGGATGGAGGCAAACCAGTCCCACTTTTCCTCTTGCCAGCCACCTATGGACTTCTTCAAAGGGGATTCGTCCATGAAGATAAACTCCGTTCTTTTGAAGCTGTTCTTCATTGCGGTCCTCCGGTTTGATATGCTGGAGCGGTCCAATCAGGTGAAGTTCAGCGTTTAAAGAGGGAGACAGATAATCCATCATTTTCACCATTTCACGGTATCCTCGAAGGTATGATATCCCTCCCACATAAAGAATCCGGTTTGTTTCTTCCCCTTCCGGATGAATAGCTGGAAAAGGGAGCGGATAATTTTTGATTACCGTCACCTGTGGACAAGAGGCAAAATTGCGGGCAATCGGTTCCGTCGCGGTCACGACAGCCGCCAGTTGTCTTGCTGTCCATTTTTCAACCCGATCCGCAACCCAGGAAACTATTTTTCTTAAGGGAGCCGGGATCCATGGTTTGGTTTGAATCTGTTTTGGCAAATCCTCATGGGCATCGTAAATAACAGATGAACCCGTGATCCACTGAATCAACACACCCCAGGGAAGCAGCTCCGGATCATGAAAATGAAACCGATCTGCACCGCTGGAAAGGGCCCTTCGAAACAAACGCCAACCTCCCAAAAGTCGCATCCATTTGTTGTCCGGTTTAGGCAAGCCTACAATTTGGATACCTTGTATTTTGCGCCAGTCAAAGTCTGCAAGCGCATGCAGTTCCACATCATATCCGGCTTTTGCCAAAGAGACAGCTTCTTTATGAAACACACGGGAGTCATTGTAATGGTGTACGGAGGTGAATATCATGACTTTGCCCTTCACATGACGACTCTCCTTTAAGTTGACCCTTCAGCCTTTGCGACCCTTTCTTGTTCCCTTTCTCCTACGGCAACCACGGCCAATGCAAAGCCATATACAATCCACATTGGGGTGAAGTGAATGGCCGTACTGGGAGACATCGCTCCAAAAACATAACCGATTAAAGCGATCAGGCTGGCAGTGGCCCCCCATCGAATCACCGGGGATAGACCCGTATTTGTAATCCGTGCCAACCTCCACAATCTGTGAAGAAGCCAAATATATAAACACATATACAAGGTAAAAACCAATACACCAAAGTTCACAAGGATCTCTGCCCACCAATTGTGTATATTGGTCTTGTTATATACATTGGGGGCACCTTCCATGAAATATTCAATATTTCCGGCCCCCACCCCCAGGTAGTTACTGTGATGAAGAAATCGCAATCCATTGATAATCAACGCTTTTCGTATGCTGATGCTTTTACCCTCCGGAGCAGGGTCACCCGACTCTACTACATCCCCATCCTGCTGAAGTTGCCAGTCTTTCTGTAGATTCTGGATCACTCCCATCGTTGTTCCCAATTTGTCACGGATCTGTGGAGATATCAGAGTGGAGCTGAGAACCGCGACCAATAGAATGCCCAGAAAAACCCAGCCCACTCCTTTCAAAAAGTGACGGCGAAGCTTTGTACGTTCCACCGTAAAGAAAATAGATATCAACCAGCTGATTGTGATCAAAGGCAATGCAAAACCACTGTTGCTTCTGGAACCGGTAATCAATAGACAGCTCAGGGCTATAATCCCCGTGGTATAGATCAATCCCTTATTTCGACGACGCATGGGAATCATGTACAGAGCCGTAACCAAAAAAGGGAGCCCCAATGTAATGGTTGTGGCAAAATCGTTTTGGTTGGTAAAAAACGACGTTGGATAGGGAACATTTTGTTCATAATAGCGGGAGACGGGAAGGTGCCACAAAAAAACGGATTCAGACAAGCCAAAAACAACTAGGATGAAAAATACACCAAACAAAACCTTGGAGGTATTCTCCATGTTCAGGTGATTTTTAATGAATAGCGGAAAAGACAGACATAAGCTGAGCATGATTAGAAGAAAAGCAGAATATCTCAATCCTTTATAGAGATCGGCAACCCAGGTCAGGGAAACCGTTGCATACAGAATCCAAAAAGCAAAAAATGCGGTAAACCATCTGACAGGATACATATGTGAAGATTCCAGCGAATGTTCATTGACCCACCGAATGACCAGTCCGGCCACCAATAAGAAAAACGTGGCACGAAAAAATGTGACATTGAGCCATGGGTCAGACGTTCCCCATGGAACTTGAACCCCCAATGTCGGACCCAAAACAGCAAATACCACCATAAGATGGAACAGCCGATTGAGTTGTTGTGATCCCGGTAGAAGCAATGAACTCATCCAACTCACCTTTTTCCAATGATTTTCGGCAACCGGTGTCGAAGATAAGCAATGGATTCAGTATTAAACAAACCGGTCAAGAAGACGGACGCTACCATAACAGCCAAGGCGGTCAGATAATAAATCCACATTCCTTCCCAACCTGCTACCTGTCCCCATGTGATAAAAGAAAGTGTTGCCAGGTATATCAAGAGATAAACGAGCATTCTGCGCATGCGGAAATCCACCTGATATACTTTTTGGCTCTTGCGATAAATGGATAAAAAAGCATACAAGTATGTGACGACATTCATTACCGCAGTTCCCCATGGACCGAAGACAGGGATCAACAGAGCATTACCCGCCAAATAGATCCCTGCTGCAACTAGGAATGTCTTTGAGATATCCTTTGTCTTTTTCTGGATTAAAAGTCCAACGCCGACAATCAAATGCATGGTGTTCAGCATTGTTCCTGTTGCCAACATCCAGACAAACGGATACGCGTCAAAATACTCCTTCTTTCCGGCTACAACCTGAATGAGCGGTTCAATAAAAAAGGTAAGAAACAGAATGAAGAAGGTTCCTACCACAAGAAATGCTCGACCCAACAGGCTGTAGATATCGGGAGCATCTTCCCGTTCCTTGATTGAAACAGAAAAGGGTCGCCAAGCCAGTTGAAAAGCCGTCGTCAAAAGGGCAATCATACTGGCGAAGCGAAGAGCCAAGCCAAAAATCCCCGCTGCATCGGAAGAAACCATATGATAGATCATGGGACGACTGACAGCATTCATCACCCAAAAAGCAAACAATGCCGGTAACAGTGGAATTCCATAGCTTAACAGGTCATTGATATGCTTTTTCTTCACTGACAGGGTAAATTTGTCTCGGTAGTACCATAACAGGACAGCCGCCACCAGGGATTGTGCCAGAATCTGTCCATAGAAAATCCCCAGAACGCCTTGTTTTTCTACAACAACAAAGTAAACACTGGCAATCGATGAACCGATTACAAAGCTCATGCTTCCAAAGTTAAATGTCCAAACTTGCCGGCTGAAGCGGGCATAAGCCAGTGTCTGCTGAATGATCACGTTAAAAACAATCACTAAAACCGCTAATGTCAAAAGATGTGGATATCCTTGGGGGTCCTCATACAAAAGGAGTGCCGAAGGCTCACTCAAAAAAGACATAAGGGCAAGAAAAGCCAGACTGATCAAAGCTGGGACTCCCACTGCTGCCGTAAAATAGCGATTGCGCTCTTCTTCATCCTTTGCTTCAAAATAATAATAAGCAAACGCCGTATCGGTACCCAAAATGCACAGATAAGTGAGAACCATTGCAATGGTGTTGGTTAAATCCCAGTCGCCGAATTCAGATGTCTGAAGCTGGCGTGTATAAACCGGCACCAAGAGAAAGCTGACAATTTTGTTTCCCATTAAGGCCACAGCAAACGCAGTGGAATCAGAGAACAGTTGTTTAATCTTGGTCAGCATAGCGCTTTTACCTCTCTTACTCGCGCATCAGCTCCCTTTCCGGAACCGGTCGCAATGCATGGGCCGGCACCCCGACATAGACCATGGCAGGTTCCGTATCCCGGTTAACCACCGCACCTGCGGCAATGAAGCACTCCTGTGCAACAACCACACCAGGCAACAAGATTGCACCTCCCCCAATCCGGGCTCTTCGTTTAACAATCGGTCCCTGTACAGACTTGAAACGTTCCTCGGTTCGACCCATGAAGTTGTCATTGGTGGTTACTACACCCGGAGCAATGAATACATCCTCCTCCACCCGGGAATAGGCAGTGATATACGCGTTGGATTGTATTTTGGTGCGGGAGCCGACCTTCACTTGGTTTTCAAGAGCCACACCCCGGCCAATCACTACCCTGTTATCGATTGTGCACTTTTCTCGAATAAAGGACTGATCCGCCACCAGAACCTCCCGTCCGATGTAACTTCCTCGATAAAGGACAGTGTTGGCCCCAATTGTGCATTCTTCTCCAATCACCAATTCTGAAAGATCAGCATCCACCTTCACCGTGCTCGTTTTTGCCGGCCGGGGCCATCGTCCGACCACTGTATGGTCATCAATAACCGACCCATTTCCAATAACTGTATCCGAATGGATGGTTACATGGTTGCCGACCGTGACATTATCACCTAAAACAGCTCCCTCTTCAATAAGGGTAAAATGGCCTATACGTACATCTCTCCCAATCCGGGCAGTTGGATGGATCAATTGACTCATGCCGAATCCTCCATTTGGATTAGATCTTTTCGTAGTCTGCTGAGATCGACTGAATGTTTTTCATTCCATTTCGCGTATCAAATATTACTTTGGCATGATTGGCGATAAACTGATAGTCGTATACGCTATGGTCTGTTGTGATTAATACAATATCCGATGAGGCCAATAATTCCTCTGTCAATGTCTGACTTTCATAGGATCGCCCATTAAGCTGAAAAGATGAAATATACGGATCATTCACCCAAATTCGGGCACCTTTTTTCTCAAGCTTATGGATCACCTCAATTGCAGGTGACTCCCGGATATCATCAATATCTTTTTTATACGTGACGCCCAGAAGAAGGACGTTGGAGCCTTTCAATGGTTTTCCATGACGGTTTAGCATTTGTATCGTGCGTTCCACCACAAAGTCGGGCATATAATTGTTGATTTCCCCTGCCAGTTCAATCAACCGGGTATGGTACTTATACTCTCTGGCTTTCCATGTCAGATAGTACGGATCAATCGGAATACAATGTCCTCCCAATCCGGGCCCTGGGTAGAAAGGCATAAAACCGTAAGGCTTTGTTTTTGCAGCCTCAAGCACTTCCCAGTAGTCAATCCCCATTTTGTTACAAAGAATCGCCATTTCATTCGCTAAAGCAATATTAATATTTCGAAAGGTATTCTCCAGGATTTTTTCCATTTCAGCAACTGCCGGAACGGAAACCTCAAACACTTCACCTTCCAGCACATTGCGATAAAGGGCGGCAGCCACACGGGTGCAGTCTTTTGTCACGCCCCCTACCACTCTGGGCGTGTTTTTCGTTTTGTAAACTTTGTTCCCCGGATCAACCCGTTCCGGAGAAAAGGCAAGAAAAAAACCTTCACCCACTTTTAGGCCGCTTTCCTCCAAAATGGGCAAAACCACCTCTTCCGTTGTTCCCGGATACGTCGTACTTTCCAAAACAACCAACATGCCCGGATGAATCCGCTTGGCAATCTCTCTGGCAGAAGCCTCCACGTAAGAAGTGTCCGGTTGTTGGTACTGGTCAAGAGGTGTAGGAACACAAATCGCCACTGCATCCACTTCGCTGATATCGGAGTAGTTGGTTGTCGCCCGCAACTGTCCGGTCTGCACCATTCGGGTCAGTTCTTCGTCCACCACATCCCCAATATAATTGATCCCTTGGTTTACCATATCCACACGCTTTTGCTGAATATCAAAACCGATGACGCGGTATCCGGCATTTGCCTTTTCTACAGCCAATGGAAGTCCCACATACCCCAGACCCACCACACCGATCACGGCTTCTTTCCGATCGATTTTTTCCAATACTTTTTCAGCGATCATTCAGCCTCAACCCTTTTCACCATAAGTGAAAAACTGTTTGATTGCTTTCACCACTTGGAACTGACTTTCTTCGTCCAACTCTGGATGGAGGGGAAGCGCCATTGATCTTTTACATATTTTCTCAGATATCGGAAAATCTCCTTCTTGATACCCCAAACTTTTGTATACTTCTTGAAGATGGAGTGGAACCGGATAGTAGGCTGCTGTAGCAATTCCCTCGCTTTTAAGATGGGTGATCAATGCATCCCGCCGGTCTGTCTGAATGATGTACAAATGGTAGATATGCGTTCGGTCTCTTTCAGCAAAAGGCGTTATCACCGGAACGTCCTTCAGCAGTTGATTATAGAGGGTGGCTCGTTTCCTGCGAGCCTCATTCCATCGATCTAGATATGGAAGTTTCACTCTTAGTAGCGCGGCCTGCAATTCATCTAGCCGACTGTTGTATCCAACCGAGGCATGATGGTATTTGGATTGAGGACTTCGACCATGTACACGCAGACGGCGGATTTTTTCATTCAATCCTTCATCACTGGTAACCACCATTCCACCGTCTCCATATCCACCCAGATTTTTGGTGGGAAAAAAAGAGAACGTGCTGGCATCTCCGAATGAACCGATCTTCTGTCCTTTATATTCCGCCCCGATCGCCTGGGCGGCATCCTCAAGCACCCAAAGACCATGATCCCTGGCAACATCCATCACTTCATCCATGTCCACAGGCTGGCCAAAAATATGAACCGGAATGACCGCCTTGGTTTTATCCGTTATTTTTTCTTTTAATTGGGAGACATCCAAATTATATGTTTGTGGGTCCACATCCACAAATACAGGTCGGGCGCCCAATTGGGAGACAACTTCTGCTGTTGCAAAGAACGTAAAGGGGGTTGTAATCACTTCATCCCCTGGACCCACCCCCCAAGCATCCAATGTCAACTGAAGGGCATCGGTCCCGTTGGCAACACCGATCCCAAAGCGTGTACCGCACAATGCGGCCACTTCCCTTTCCAGAGCTTCCACTTCTGTACCCAGGATATACCGACCACTTTCCAAAACGCGGCTGATCGCTTCTTGAATGTCATCCTGTATCTGACGGTACTGTGCTTGAAGATCAAGCAAAGGGATCTCCTTCATTTCATCTCTCCCTCTTTTCCAACAAATTCTTCAAGGAGATCATCGATATAAACGGATTGGCCGGTCTCGGCCGATCTCTGACAAGCTACAGCCAGACTGAGTGCTCGCATACCATCTTCCCCGGTCACTAAAGGACGGCTCCCTTTTTGAACCGCTTCAGTCATATCCTGAATCAAACAGTGATGACCGGGAATGCCGTATGGATTATCATTCACCCGCCGCATCACCGCTTCTGTCTCTCCATCCGTCATATCTGCAAACTTCCAGGCTTGAATCCAGTTGGCGGTTGGACCTCCGACCACCGCAGTTCCGGTCTCACCAAACAGAGATAATGATTCTTCCAGATTACGCGGATAAAGTGTTACAGCCGCTTCAACCACTCCAAGAGCCCCGTTTTTAAAGGTCAGAATCGATACGGATGTATCTTCTGTTTCAATGTTACGTAGGCGGGTCGAGTGAAAGGATGATACTTTCTCCACCTCTCCCATCATCCAGAGAAGGAGATCCAGGTTATGAATCGCTTGATTCATCAACACACCACCATCCATCCTGCGGGTGCCACGCCATGAAGCTTGGTCGTAATACTCCTGATCCCGATTCCAGCGAACCGTCGCATTGGCGTGACTGAACGTTCCAAAAGCCCCCTCTTCCACCCGGCATCTCAATGCCCGGATGGCTGGGCGAAACCGATTGGGATGCACCACACTCAGCTGGACACCATGATGGTCACAAGCCTGAACCATGCGAACAGCATCCGTGAGTGTCAAAGCCATTGGCTTTTCTACGACAATATGCTTTCCCTGTTCAGCCGCCCGTACAGTCAAATCAGCGTGGAGACCGCTTGGAGTGCATATATTCACCACATCCACATCCGGGGAGGTCAGGATTTCCATCACATCCGTGCTCCCCGACACTCCCTGTTCGGTAAAATGTGTCAGCTTATCGGGATCTTTATCACAAACCCGAACCAATTTGGCTCCATCTACATCATCGATGGCTTTCTTGTGTTTTTTCGCAATATGCCCACAACCGATAATCCCATACCGTATCATCCTGATCCCTCTCCCCCCAATCGATCAAACAGGTCCGAGTTATATTTCTGTATTGTTACATTGTTACAATGAGGTTACAAACAATGTAGCATAGATTAGGTGGATGGATATTGTTTCGGGCGATTCTTAAAAAAATCTTAGCGATCTGTTAAAAAATATTTATATTTACAAAAGATCTTGGTACAAACCCTTCATTTTTTCCGCATTCTTTTGCCAAGTGTAGGAGCCGGATTCGGAATAGGCGCGCTCACCCATATCGCGGGCCAGTTCTTCATTTTCCACCAACAAAGTGGATAAACAGTGGGCCAATGCTTCCGGATTCTTCGGTTCCACCAAAAAACCCGTTTTACGGTGCTGAAGGACCTCGGAAATTCCTCCGACATCCGTCGCCACCACCGGCTTGCCACACCCCATGGCTTCCAAAAGAACGGATGGTAACCCTTCACTTAAACTAGGCAGGACAACGACATCACAACTGTTAATCCACCAAGGAATCTCATCGTGTGGTTTCCGTCCCACAAATTGAACGTTTTTTTGAATCCCGCTTTCCCTCGCCTGTTTCTTTAGTTGGGATCTGAGGGGGCCATCTCCCAACAAATACAATTGAACATCAACAGACTGGTGAATCAGTTTGGCAAACGCTTGCAAAAGATATTCAATCCCCTTCACTTTATAGAAATTGCCGATAAACAGAACATGCTTTTTCTCCTTTGGCAACCCCAGCTTTTGTCGAGCTTCATTCAAGGGTCGCGGATAAAAACGTTGCGGATCAAATCCATTGTATATCGTGACCGCCTCCACCCCGGCCACAATCTGTTGAGCATCCCGTTTCAAACGTTGACTGACTGTTACTACATGATCCAAAGTGCGCAAGGCAGACTCTGTTCGAGCGAAGACACCCCGACTCCGGAATGGATAGATCCGTATATCGGAGCCGTGAATGGTGCTTACCACCGGAACCTGAAACGTTTTTTTCAGTAGGCTTCCGGCATATCCATCCGGGTAAATGGTATGACAATGAATAAGGTCAAAGGGAAAACATTCCCTCAGTTTTTCCAGTTTTTCATGCAGTGACTGAAAATAAAGGTATCCATAAGCTTGAAAAAAGAGTCCTCCAGGAAACATCCAGGTGGGAACATAGCGAATCGGAATGCCATCCATCGTAGCGACTTTGGGAAACCGACGAAATGATCTCCATTTCGGGTAAAACGGAAATCGCGGGATCGGTGAGACAACTTGACAATTCACTTCCAACGCTTTTAATGCTTTCACCTGATTGTGCACAAAAATTCCGGACATTGGGTTCGCAGGGTTTGGATACATATGTGAAATAACCAGTATATTGAGACTCATGATGTTAAACGCTCTTCCCTTCTGGCACAGGAACCTCCATCTTTGTGGTTCACTGTGGTTTAATGAGATGTTTCACAATACGTTGTGATGCATTTCCCTCCCCAAAGATCGGTTTTACATTAGAAAAATCTACCTGGAAATGTTCCGCATGTTGGACGATTTTCCTTTTATCTGATCCAACCAAGATATTGGCCTTTTGTTCAATGGTTTCCGTCCACTCTGTTTCATCACGCATGGTAATACAAGGAACATTCAGTAAAAACGCTTCTTTTTGAACGCCTCCCGAATCTGTCAGAATTTTGGATGCATTGGCTTCCAACTGAATCATATCAAGATAACCGACTGGCTCAATCACTTTTAAACGGGGATTGGTAAATGACAAGCCAGACTGCTTGA
Source organism: Melghirimyces algeriensis (assembly GCF_900182565.1). Classification (GTDB taxonomy): domain Bacteria; phylum Bacillota; class Bacilli; order Thermoactinomycetales; family DSM-45169; genus Melghirimyces; species Melghirimyces algeriensis. Next base: position 125,019 of record NZ_FXTI01000005.1, read on the forward strand.
TTTTATTTCGAGTTCGGGGGTGAAGCGGCAATACAGCCGGTTTGGAAAGATGATTTAAGGCAGAAACGATGTTTTCTAGGCGGTGATCCACATCGGTGTTTTCTGCACGATGAAAGGTGACCAACAGGTATTCTTTCGGCTTGATTTCCAACCGTTCCAAAATGTTGGAATGATCCAAGGCAAGTTTCCGGTTGAATTGTAAAGCATCTGCCATGACATCACCCACATTGTACACTCCCCGTGTTATTCCCTCCGAAGATAAATGCTGTACAGCTGTTGTGGTTGGACAAAACAGGAGTGTGGATAGTTGATCCGTCAACACTCGGTTAATCTCTTCAGGCATCCGACGATTGAAGCTGCGCAAGCCCGCCTCCACATGAGCAATCGGAAGATGCATTTTGGATGCTGCCAATGCACCAGCCAGGGTACTGTTGGTATCTCCGTAAACCAATACCCAATCCGGTTTTTCCGTCAACAGGACACGTTCCACTTCACTCAACATCTCACCTGTTTGAGCTCCATGGGATTTGGAACCAATCCCTAGGTGATAATCGGGATGCGGAATGTTCAATTCCTTAAAAAAAATATGAGACATGGATGTATCATAATGTTGACCGGTATGAACCAGAATCTCTTTTCCATAACGACGAAGAGCACGGGATACGGGAGCTGCCTTGATAAATTGGGGTCGGGCTCCTACAACGGTTACTACTTTCATATCAATCCCCTCCAAGAATTATTCGTGGGAAATACAAATGAGCCCTTGTAAAAAACGGATAACCTTTACCCAAGGTTCCAAAATTCACCCCCTTTTAACCAATTCTTTACAAATAAAAAACAAAGCAATCCCTTATTTGATTTTATTTTCCAAAAAAATCAAAAACAAGCCCTTTCAACCAGGGCTTGTTCCAACCAACAATCGGTATCTACATATTTTTATTCCTGATCCTGAAAGGCAAACAAAAGTTCAGCTTCTGCAACTACCTGATTGTTGACACGGGCCACTCCTTTTCCCCTGCCAAGGGATGAACGCAAACGCAGCATCTCCACTTCCAGGTGCAATATATCGCCTGGCTTCACTTGCCCTCGAAAACGGCACTTTTCTATACCGGCAAGTAAACCGATTTTCCCCCTGTTTTCTTCCATCCCCAAAACCGCCACAGCTCCCACTTGAGCCAGAGCTTCAACGATCAGGACACCGGGCATCACAGGATACTGGGGGAAATGTCCTTGAAAAAACGGCTCATTCACCGTCACATTTTTAACGCCCACCGCTTTTTTACCCATCTCGCATTCCAAGATTTGATCCACCAATAAAAATGGATATCGGTGGGGAATCACTTTTTGTATTTGTGTGATATCCAGTTTCATCTGAATCCCTTCCCTTTTCATGGGTCCATTCGAACCGCAAACTTCAACTTGATTGTAACACAAAGAAAATCTCCCATAAAAAGAACCTTCAAAAAAAAGCTGTACCATCAATATGAATCAGGAAATCCTTCTTTGATGTATGAAAGTTATTGTTTGTCATTACAATAAAAATACCCCTCCATATATGGAGGGTTCAAATAAAGGCACCGGGGATCATCCCTGGTGCTTTTTATTTCACAAATTCCTTTTTGCCTTGGCTTCCACTGCCTGTGAAACCACACTGTGAACACGCGGGTCCAATGGATGTGGAACCAATTCCCCTTTTTTGGTGCTGTCTGCAATCGCTTCAGCTGCTGCCACCAGCATATCATGGGTGATCTCTTTCGCCCTGGCATTCAGGGCTCCCCGGAAAATTCCCGGAAATCCTAAAACATTGTTGACAGAACGACCATCAGCGGCATAAGCGGCTCCCGCCTCAAGCGCTGCTTCCGCCTCAATTTCCGGCTTGGGATTAGAAAGAGCAAGAATGATCTGCCCTTTTTTCACCCATTCTTTCTGAATCAACCCCGGAACCCCCGTCGTAGTTACCACGATGTCGGATCGTTCCATCAGTTCTTCCAGACTGTCAATGGTTTCTCCACCGTAATCTTGCAAATATTTTTTGGCTGCTTCCGATTTATCCGCTCCAATCACCTGACGAACACCATAAGCCATAAACATCCGACAAATGGCAAGCCCTGCCGCTCCAAGCCCAACTTGGCCCACCACGGCCTCCTTCAGATTGACACCCGTATGCCTTGATGCGGAAATGACTGCGGCCAGCGTTACAACAGCGGTACCATGCTGGTCATCATGCATCACCGGGATATCCAATTCTTTCTTCAGCCGCTCTTCCACTTCAAAACAATGGGGAGATCCAATATCCTCCAACAAGATCCCACCAAATCCGGACGCGATATGTTTTACCGTTTGAACGATGGCATCCGGATCCTTTGTCGACAAAAGGATCGGAATCCCGCTGATACCCACAAAACGATCAAAAAGAGCCGCCTTTCCTTCCATTACAGGCATACCGGCCAAAGGCCCCACATCGCCCAATCCCAGAATTGCCGTTCCATCTGTTACAATGGCAACATTATTCCCAATTCCTGTATATAAACGAGCTTTCTCCGGCTCTTTTTGAATCAAACGACACACATCCGCCACACCCGGAGTATATACCCGGCGCAGATCTGCGAGAGAACGAACATCCAAACGGCTCTTCATATGAATTTTACCACCTTCATGCGCCCGCAACACATCATCGGAGACGGCATGAAGATGGATTCCGTTCCCCAGTTGGTTAATCGTATCCAATACTTTATTCAGTTGTTCCTCATGATCACAATGAACGGTGATGTTGCGAATGGTGGAAGTAGGCCCCACCTGAACCGTTTCAATATCTCCGATATCAACACCGGCTAAACCGATGGCAGAAGCTACTTTCCCCAAGTTTCCAGGAGCAGAAGGGGTCTCCACCACCAACGCTCTGATAATATTTCTGTCAATCACAAATGGACACCTCCGACCGACTACACCTTACAAAAGATCGCAAATGGTTTTTGTCTTCCAGCATTCTTCATGAGTGTCTTCTTCATCTATCCATTAGAGCTTGTATAATCAATGAGCACAATGTGATAAAACATAACAAATAAATGCAATATCAGCCCAAAAGCCAAAATCAAGAAAGAACCCGCCTCCACCGTCCAGGGATGGGAAGCGGGAACGGATTTAACCGTAAATCAAATTGTAAATGTGTTCCCACATATCCAAATCAAATACCTCACCGACGGGATCTTCTCCAATGACACTGTAACCGATTAATATTCCACCGACAAGGGCGGCTACTGCCAACAGAGGAAGCCAAAGAAAGACGAACATCATCCAACGGGGACGTTTCCGCTTTTTTTCTTCAGACGCTGACTGCTCATCCTCTAGAGGTTCTGTTTTGGAATCGGATGCTGGCTCGTCCGATGGAGAAAGCTCTTCCACTTCATCGGATGTGATTCCATCAGCTTTTGTCCATTTCAAGACACCAGCCGGCTTGCGATATTCCGATTGGTTTTCTGTATCTTCCAGATCTTCGTCTTCCTTCTTCGACCGTTCCACCTCTAGTCTATCTTCATCTTCCTGTTTCGACCCTTCCAAGTTCTGTCCATCTTCAACTTCCTGTATTTCTTCTGAAGAACCCTTTTCTGCGGAAGAAGTGTTTTCCGGGGTATTCGGATGTTCATCCAGTCTCTCTTGAAGTTGATTACTGATGACTTCCTCGTGATCCCTTTTTTGTGAAGATACGTCTGTCCGTTCTTTCTGTACTCCTTCATCAGATTCAACTTCCGTCTTATTTCCAACGGGATCTTGCCCTGTAACGGATTCAGAAGGATTCTCTTTTCTTTCATCCATATCCGCCGTATCTTCTTGCGCTTCTGTCATAGTAGATTCATTTGTTTCCTCAACCGCCGCTTCGGAAGAAAAACCCAAACCCTCTTCCTCGTGGGAAAGCGTGGATTTAGGTTCCGGTGTCTTCTTCATCGGTTCGGTTGCGGTATCCGATGTCTCCGACCGGAAATCTTTCGTTGTACGCAATTCATCTGTTTTTTGTTTTTGTTCCGGTTCACCGTCCCGGATCCGTTTCTTTTCCTGCTGCATTGCTATCCTCTCCGAGCAGCCATTAGTTTTAGTTAAAAGCCTGTCCTTTCAAAGGCCATACAAGTTATTTATAACCAACCCGAAACAAATCACCCAATGACAAATCCTCCATAGATGTAATATATCGCAATCAGGAAGCGAAGTCTACATTTGTTCAAACCATCTTTTTCAGCAGAAACCAGGCGGAACCTCGCTATTTCCCCCTGGATCTTTTTTGCATGTAAAACCGGGATCAACCGGATTTTATATGAATATGTATCGGTTTTCAAAACGATCCCGGCAAATTTTCAACCTGATGGCGGACGGGGTGTGCGGACGCAGGGCGCTCAGACCTCTGTAGTCTCCATTTTCTTTTCTTTCTGTGGGCGTGTCAGTTTATATTTTACCTTTGTTGCTTCTCCTCCCCGCAGATGGCGAATCGATTTATGATACTCCAGGATTTCTTTTACCTGATTCGCCAAATCAGAGTTGATTTCGGGAAGCCGTTCCGTCAAATCTTTATGCACTGTACTCTTGGAAACCCCAAACTCTTTTGCAATGTTGCGGACCGTGTTTCGGGTTTCCACAAAGTAACGCCCTATTCTGATTGTCCGCTCTTTGATGTAATCATGCACTCCCCTCGCCTCCCTAATCCGAATGTCTGATACATTATATGAACGGATTGTGGGGTTATTCTCATCTAACAAGCCCTGACGAGCCTGAGAATACAAATTTTATCCAAACAAAAAAGGCCGCTCCCAAATGGAGCGGAACGACCGACATAGCATTCAATTTTTCAAATAGGATTCGGGGTTTACCGATTTACCATCTTTTCTGACTTCAAAGTGCAGATGTATCCCCGCTTCTTTCTCAAATTTATTTCGTCCAGCTTCAGCAATTTTGTCACCCTGTTCCACGGTGTCGCCCACTTGGACCCGAGGGTTGGACAAGCTTTGGTACACTGTGACCAATCCATTCTTATGCTTAAGCTCCACCTGTTTTCCGGTAAGCGGGTTTTCCTCCACCTTGATCACCTTCCCGCTGACAGCAGCCAGAACATCAAAGCTTTTGCCGTCTTTACGGGTGAAATCAAGACCGGTATGCGGCCAAAATGTTTTGTCATATTGGACCAACGCAGCCTCTTTCGATTTTTCTGAACCCGATTCCTCATAATAACCTTTTTGCTGATTTGCTTTGGAATCGGAATTAACCGGCAACTTCATCTGTTCTACCGTTTGATCTGCCGGTGTGGTTTCCTCCTGCCTCAGCTCTTCCAAGCCGGTATTGGGTTTAGTAACACCCATATCCTGAGCATTTTGATACCACCATACCAGGCTTAGAATGAGTGCTGCGACTGCCAGGTAGATGGCGGGAAAAAACCACTTCTTCGCCATCAGTCTTTTCCATTTTAAACGCGGAATTTTTTCAACCGAACCCGTCGGTTTTCGATCTTCTGGTTTCATTTTGGTTATCACCTCAAAATCCAGTGTGACCACAAGATCCCTCATTCATACCTTTTTCCATATTTTTCATCTATTAAATAGTAAGGTTGATGCTTTACCTGACAATCCTCAGGCCATAACCATATCCAAATTGCATCTCCTATAGATGTTCACTGCCAACTGCCCCCATACATACACGGAATCAGAAACAAGAACTCTGAGATAGAATAAGTCTGCCCTCCTTGACGGAAGGGCAGACTGAACGGATCGCGTAACTCTATTTTTTTCATCTTCTGATTGTAAAAGGTCATTTCCAACCCTTGGGCTAAAAATTTGCAATGATAGTCTTTAAATATAGATGCAGGTTCAGGTCGATGTTTTTATGCTTGAACGGACATAACCCTTAGATATGTTAAATAGTTTACCAGCCGAGAAATCATATATGTCCTCATAGAATCGAGTCTTTACATTGCACTTCTGGTATCACCAAAATTGAATTGCAACACAAAAAAACGGATGATTCTTTAGGTTGTTTTGTGATACAAGAATAAAGATGAGACCACATTACGTGTATAAATCGATTCAACCGGATCGAGAGGGAAGAGCTAAGGGAGAAAACCAAAAAAAAACCTTCGACAATGGAAGGCTTTCATCCTATTGTATTTTCTCTTTTCATTCTAAGGGGAGAATATTCATGACTTAAACCGATTCCTTTTTTATATATTGGTTCACTTTTTCAACCTCCATCAAGATGGTTTCAGCATGCTTTTTTAACAGTTTTCCTTCCGGAGTCAGTTGTACCCCTTTTCGCGTTCGCAATAGCAATTTCTGTCGCATTTCTTCTTCCAGACATTTCATCTGTTTACTCAAAGCCGGTTGGGTGATATGAAGCTGTTTTGCAGCTTTGGTGAAATTCTTACACTTTACAATCGTTAAAAAGTAACGGAGCTGGTAGATTTCCATCCTTGTCCCTCCCGCATCTGAAACGCTGTCATTCAGCAAGCTTTCAACGTGCTTTCAACCTAAATTCTCATTTGTAACTGGGCGGATTTCACACTCCGTTCCACTACTGAGATCGATCAAAACCTGTTGAAACCCGTTCCTTCCTGTTTTTAATGAGCTTGTTGCCATACAGTCAGTTTATTGTGAAGGAGGAAAATCACACCATCACATTGAAGCGTGGGGACAATGATTTCTACATATCCATCATAGTGTGTACAAGAGATCCCGCGATGCCTGCAAAGTATCTCCTTAAGCAGCTCTTCCATATCTACTGGTCTGTTTCGCGGTTCAAAAACAATCGTAATTCGCGCATATCCTTCTTCGTACTCTTGACTGGTCACGGAAAAACGAAAGAAGGGGTCTTTACCATTCTGTTGAACCGTCTCACCAATCCAGGTTCCAAGAGATGAGTCAAAACAATCAAAACGTGTAATACGCATCGGAATCCCAGCTTTAAAGGCCCAGCTGATCGATTCCTCATGAAGGACACCGGCTCCTTTGGATGCAAGCAACCGTGCAGCTTCATATGATAAACGGGGTACGACTTTCGCTTCCCGTACAATGTGAGGATCTGCGGTCAGAATACCGGGAACATCTGTAAACAACACAATTTCATCAGCATGTAAAGAAAGACCGATGGCAGCAGCCGTTGTATCGCTGCCACCCCGGCTTAACGTCGTAATGTCTCCAAGAACATTCCGCCCCTGAAACCCTGCAATCACAGGTACATACCCGTTTTGAATATGCTGTTGGGTCTCTGTGGAGTCCACATACAGCACAGACGAATTCACCACAGAACGGGTGGTAAAGATGCCCGCTTCCCCGCCAGTCAGGCAGATGGAATCAATCTGTTCCCGCTCCAGCATGTTGGAAAACAATGTTGCTGAGATAATCTCACCACATGTTGCCAAGAGGGTATAGTTTCTTGCTGACGGGTTTTTAAGCAGGCTGAGCAATTGATCCGTGGAATAGGGATTTTCCCTCCGTCCAATGGCAGACACCACAACAACAGGCGTAAAACCGGCCCGTAACGACTTTTTCACCTGAGAAACAGCAGAAATCCTTCGCTGATGGTCTAAGAGGGAAGTTCCTCCAAATTTTAGAATCTGAACCGTCATCTTAAACTCCCCTTCAATTGATCACTTGAAACCACCAAACGGTATACACTCTTTATGAAACGAAAGAGGAATCGGCTCAAGACTTTCCACGTGAGACCATTTAAGCGGCTGTGAAGGCATCCCCAAAGATTTGCACAGCTGGGTCGAAAATTCCGGCATGATGGGATAGGCAAAATAAACCAAACCATAGAACATAAAACCGGTTGAAATCAAGCGATCACGATAAGCCGTAACATTTGTAGAGCGCATGGGAAGAACATAACGGTTAAAATAGGATTGAATCGCTTGACTGTAATCACGAAGAACAGCACTTGATTGATACAAGCTGAATGAGTGAATATCCAAATAGGTTTCCATCCCTTTTTTCACCCATTCCAAACAGCCTTTCGTCTGCAAATCCAGTTTTTGAGGTTCCAGCAGTAATCCATGTGGAAAATCCGAATCAAGAAGATCACCAAATCTCTCCAGTGTTTCAACCAGTGGCTTTAGCTCATTTTGCATCATACGTTCAAACGCACGCTTCGAAAAGTTTGTTTGCATAAATTCCGGATTGGTGCGACACAGATAGTAACGCAAAGCATCCGATGGCACTTCCTCGAAGATTTCCCGTCCCCAAATGGCATGCCCTCTGCTTGTAGAGAACTTTTCATTCTCCAATAAATAGAATTCGTTTGTTATTACATGGTCCGGATAAATATATTTTCCATCTAATGCCAAACTGGCGGTTACGTGTAAGACGGCATTGAAGAAACTGTTATCATAGCCCAGAAATTGAACAAATGTGGTATCTTTATTGGTAGGGTTTAGATGGGGATGATCATACAATTGAGCCCATTGAAGTGCGGAGTAAATATGTCCCGGATACATCTCAAACCAGACATTGATGACTTGATCTTCAAATCCCTGAACAGGCACCCGAATTCCCCAATCCGCTGGATAGGTAACAGGATAATCAGGAATGGGCTGATCTGTAATCCACTGACAAAGAGCTTTTAAGTGCGGACGCCAACTTTTTCTGGAGTTATAAAATGACTGAAGGGCTGTTCGGTACTGATCAATGGGTAAGAAAAGCCCGCGGTATTGAGTGATTTGTGGTGGAGATTCACATGAACTGCAGTAAGAGTCAATCAATTCAACCGGTCTGTTCACACGACCGCAGGCTTCACACAGGTTTCCTGCCGCAACTTCATAGCAGTAAGGGCATTTCCCTTTAATATGTGATTCAAACAAATAGGTTTGACATTGATTACAATAGTGGATCGGTTCTGTTTTTTCTTTCAGGAGCCCTTTTTCATACATTTCTAGGAAAAAGTTCTGGACAAATTGGATGTACTCCCGATTCCCCAATGAGTTTATAAATCCATCCAGTTCAATGTTTGCCGCTTGAAAGGTGGATAAAATGTTCTCCGTCTGCTTTTTGATCAATCTTTCCGGGCTGGTTCCCAGCCGTTTGGAAGTTGTTACAACATAACTTTGATGGTCATCCCCACCGCTGAGATAAACAACATGGTTTTGTTGCATTTTTTGATAACGGCTAAACACATCCGCTGCCAAATACGGTCCCGATAAATGACCCACATGCAAATCTCCGTTTGTCGTGGGAGGGGTGGCCGTAACCAAATAGGTTTTCACATTCATCACACTCCTTTCTTATTTTTCGGACGTTTCTCCCCACCAAATACAAAGGATCTCCATATCCTTGGACCCTTCGTTTTTCACGGTATGAACAGCGAAGGGCTCAAGATAAACCACATCCCCTTTTGAGACAGGAAGACGATGCTCATCCACATTCATCGTGCCCGTTCCTTCCATAAACAGAAATGCTTCTTCCTCATCATGACAATGGGGAAGTGTATGCTTCCCTGGGCTTAAAACCGCCCAAGCTGCACCAAAAGGCGAGGATTGGGAAGAACCGGAAGGAAATAACCTGCGAAAGTCCGCCCCATATTCTGGATTAAATTTTTCCCTGGTTGGACGATCAATCGATTTATACTTGACTTCACTTGTCCGTTTCAAAGCTCTTCGAAGATATAAATCCACCATTTTTTCAGGATAATGTTTATTTAAACCTTTTCTCACTCTCCGGATATAGTCCGCAGAAGGAAGATTATAGGGTTGGATGATTTGGGGTTCTAACGTATATACCTTTCTTTCAACGCCTTCAATCAAAGCCCGATTCTGTTTGAGAACATACCCGTGACCGTTCTTGACCAGATCCTCCAAACGATTTTCCGATACCTGATAGGCAACACCGAGGACTTGTCCACCTTTCAACGGTACAAGCGTGGATGTTCCGCCATCATCAAAATCCGGATGCTCACCCGTAAATGTATAGATATAATCGGTCAATGTCGCGCGAACCATTCCGTCAACGTCACCTAGATCCCGTTTCATTTGATCGGGGTCTGTACTGATCCCATAGGCAAAAACATAAGGCATAATGATCCTCCCTACTTTAATTTTACAAACTCTCCATTCCGGATCTGATAAACCGCCCAGGGGAAGTTCATCCAGTTGCCGTGACTGTCAAACAAGAGCTTCCCCATCAATGAGTGATTGTGCATCGCATTCAGGGAGATCCGGCTAATCACCGCATGGGTATTCTCTGCTCCAACTTCTGCAGCTGCTTTAAGATACAGCTTCGTTGCCAGATAGCTGGTAATGGAGTAAGCTCCCGGTTTCAAACCTGCACGGGATTGATATCGTTGTAGAAATGCTGGGAAATCCGGATGAAGTGGATCATGATCTGTGGATACCACATAAGTCTTTTCTCCGGCTTCTCCCGCCAATATGGGCAGCTCAGCGATATAAGCATCATCCCCCATAATGACGGGCTTTGTAACCTTTTGTTGATTCAGCCAGCGCAGTACTTGACTGCCAACCTGATACCTGCCAGCATATAGAATGGCTTCTATATCTTCAGAAATATCGATGGGATCACCATCCCACACGGTTTCTTGGACATCCTGAACCCCTATCTGCTTGAGCCGATGCTGAAGCAGTGCTGATAGGCTCTGGCCATATTGAATCCCCTCTTTGATGATCAAAACGCGTTTCGCTCCCAATGACTGTGAGACAAAGCAAACCATTCGGTTTGCCAACCCTTCATCCCGACCGTAAAAACGTAAAACATGTTTGTACATGGGGTAAGTGAGCATCGGATGTGAGGTGGCCGGAGCCAGAAATGCGATTTGCTTTTCCTGGTATCGTTTGACCGCTTTTAAGGCTTCGGTACTGCTTAGATGACCAATAACTGCATGCACTTGTTGTTGAATGAGACAATCTGCTGCTAAACCGGGAGCGGATTCATCCAACTGATCTTCTTGCCAAATAACCTCTACAGAGAAAGAGGGGAAAGTGGCCATCCAGTCTTCCACAGCCAATGCAAAGCCTGTGCACAGTTCTCTGGTATGCCCTCCCAGATTCCCGCTAACGCCCACTCTGATAGTGTCACGATTCGGTTTGCATCGCTTCTCGGTCTCTAAAAGCTTCAGAGGTTGCAGAGGGGGGATTGATTTACACATAAAGCTGTCTCGCCTTTCGGTATTTCTCTTGGTCTCTTCGGATCAAATCGGGATTCAGACCTCTGTTTACAGCTGAATAATAAGCCATCAATTGAATCGGTATGGCATGTACAATCGGCTTTAAGGGACTGATACATAAAGGCAGGGCAACAGCCGAAATCTCCTCATATATGTGAGGCTTTGAGGTTAGAAGAATCGTTTGAGCGTCCACGGCTTTTACAGCTTGTATGGCTTCCTTTACCCGATCCCTGCTGCTGTTGGGAGGGTCAATCATCACAACCAGACTCTTTCTATCACACATCACCAGGTGTCCATGCAGTAATTGTTCCAGGTCCAAGCCCATTGAAAAAAGATAGCTGGTTTCTGCAATCTTCAGGGAAGCTTCCATGGCCAAAGGAAGCGTGCAGCCTGACCCTGCAAATATCCAGTTATTCACCTCGTTTCCAATCCCTTTTGATTGATCCAGCAACTGTTCATCCAAATCCAGGGCCTGACGTAACAAATCGGGAAGAGATTCCATACTTCCTGACAACAGATTTTTCCCAAAGAGAAGCAACAAAACGGTTGTGCTTAAGGTGTAACTGATGGTGTGTGCCAACGATTTTTCATAGGGATATCCCGTGTCCACCAAGTAGTCAACCTTCTCTTTTAAAAGACTGTCTGAAAAGCCACAGATCCCTGCCGTAGTGGCACCTTTGCTTCTCGCAACATCTAGGGCCTGAAGTGTCATATGTGTTTTTCCAGAATGACTGACACCAATCACCAAATCAGACTCTCCCAACTCCCAATGATGCAACAGTTCAAACGATGAAACAGCCTGAATATCCTTTTTTCCTTGGTAGATTTCGTGAGCAATCGACTCCCCGGCCAGACAAACATATTGGGACGTTCCACAACCGGTCAGAAGAATCCGTTGTTTGCTTTCCATCTCCTCTGCGATCCATTCCAACACGGTTGCTACCTCAATGTTTTGGAGCAATTTTTCGATATAATCCGGTTGAAGACGAATCTCTTCATACATGTAATAGGGATGTGACTCTCTTGATTTTGCACGCATCAAACCATCTCCTCACATATGGCGATAGGGATACTTTGGTTGAATCCATCGGTTTTGTTCAAAGCGGGATAATCGATAAGGTTGCAAATCTTCATGATCTTTCATCTCCATTAATTCATAAGCGATATATTCGCCCAATGCTGGAGCAATTTTAAACCCACCACCACTGAAACCTGTCGCAACATACAAACCTTCGATCTCTTGCAACCTGCCCACAATCCCATGTTTATCCGGTGAATAGCTGTCAAAGCTGGAACGGCCCCCTGCAAAAACCGTCTGATTTCTCAGTTTTGGAATACGATGCTGCATCAAGTGAAGGGCATCGTGAAAATCCTCCATTGTTAAAGGGGACAGGGTATCGGGATCTACATTCAACTGATTGGTGGAAATGCCAACCAATATTTTTCCATCTCCTGTTCTTCGGAAATAGGTACCGATTGTATCGTCGATGCAGGTTGCCAATGGCGGACTGATTTCCTCCGAAGGTTGAAAAAAACAGATCCCAATCTTCTTGGACTGAAGGGGGATATGGAGCCCTATGGACTGAAGCAAAGGTTTGGCATCGATGTTGTTACACAGTATCACCTCCTTTGCCTCAATCTCACCCACATTGGAATGGATACCGATGACTCGATCACCAACAGTCTTCAGCGAATGGACTTTGACGCCTTCCAATATGCCAAGACCGTTTTGCTGTGCCTGTTGCAAAAAGCTCATCGTCGCCTTAACCGGGTCAGCATAACCACTGTCCGGCTCATAAGCCACCACAGCAATATCTTCCGGGGAAAAGAATGGCTGGGCTTGGATGAAATCATCCGGGGAAAGCATTTGGATGCAAATTCCCAGTTTTTTCAGCATTCGGATGTTTTTTTTCGCATGTTCTTGATACCCCTTGCCAATCATCTGGAAAAAACCGGTTTTTTGAAATGCACAATCTCCCCCTACGATTTCATTCCAATGCTGGAAGTATGGATAACTGGACCATGCTAATTTAGCTTGGTAGGGGTTTGTGTGATGCATTCGAATCAATCCGCCTGACATAGCGGTTGATCCCATGCCTGGTGGGCGTCCTTTCTCACACAGCAACACCTGATGCTTTCCCTGGCGTGCCAAATGATAGGCGATGGAACTCCCAATCACACCTCCCCCAACGATTAGAAAATCGGCTGTCTTGACCATCCTTATACACCCTCTTTGAGGGCATGATCCAATGCCCATTCAAAAATATTCACAGCTTCCTCCACCTGTTGCGGTGTAATATTCAACGGAGGAATCCAGCGAATCACATGATTTTCCGTCCCGCATGTCAACAAAATCAACCTCTTTTTCAAACATTCCTTACGAACCCTTTCTGCGATATATTGTTTGGAATAATTCAAATAATCGACAAATTCGCAACCTATCATCAATCCCAGTCCCCGAATCTCCCCTAAATACGAACAGTACTTTGCTGTATCCCGCAACCGATTCATCAACCGATCGCCGGCCGTTTTTGCCTTAGCCAACAACCGTTCATCATGAATGACCCGAAGTGTCTCCGCCGCTGCTGCACAGGAAAGGGCATTTCCTCCATAGGTTCCCCCGTGGGATCCTTTTTGCCAATGATTCATCCATCGCCTATTTGCCACAACCCCACTCAATGGCATTCCGGATGCCAATCCTTTGGCAATCAAAAGAATATCCGGTTCCACACCAAAGTGTTCATAGGCAAAAAATTTTCCGGTCCGTCCAAAACCCGTCTGAATCTCATCCAAGATCAAGAGGATGCCATGCTGCTCACAGATTTCTTTCAGACGGGGCAGAAAGTTTTTTGGGGGAACGACGTATCCTCCTTCACCCAAGATCGGCTCAATAATCATCGCCGCAGTTTCTTCCGGTGACGTTTGCGTTCTTAACAAGTGTTGCAGTTCTTGAAGACACCATTCACTCAGGTCTTCGGGAGAAACACCCCGATATCGAAACGGATCCGGGTAAGGAGCAATATGAACACCGGGCATCAACGGTTGATAGTGTGAACGATAAATGGTTTTTGCGGTAGTGAGGGACATGGCTCCTACTGTTCTTCCATGATATCCGCCTTGAAACGCAATGATATTCGTTTTCTTCGTTGCTTGACGAGCCAGTTTCAGCGCGCTCTCCACCGCCTCACTCCCACTGTTTGCAAAAAAGAAGCTGTTCAAGTGAGTCGGCAACACTTTTTCCAACTCGGTTACCAGGTCCAGCATCGGTTGATGATAAACGACCGTTGCCTGTCCATGGATCAACCTTTCGGCCTGCCGCTGAATTGCCTGTACCACTCTGGGATGGCAATGCCCTATATTGGTGACACCGATCCCTGAGGTAAAATCCAAATAGGGCTGGTTCCTGGAATCAAACAGATAACTCCCTTTCGCATGGCTGACCTCAATTTGGGTAAAGTGGGGCCATACCGGGGAAAGCTTTTGCTTATGATTTTGGAAAATAGGAGACGAAGTCATTTTGGAATCCCTCCGATCCCGTACAGCATTGTTTTTGCTGCATTTGATTATAGTTGTTCAATATTCTTCCAGCCTTCACCGCAATCATACTGAACGAAGCCGCATCGCTGATCCCATGCGTCTTTTCCGTCAAACCATTGACAAAAATCCGGGGTTGAAAATGATTCTTCGTTTCCAGCTGATAATCTTTCGTAATCAATAAGTCTCCTTCCTGATCCGTTAAGAGATATTCACGTAATGGCTCAAGCATAAAGGGGATTTTTTCTTCCATAAACCCTGTACACAAGATCACCTTATCCGACATGACGTTCTGTTCGGAGGCGTTGTATTTATCCCGGATGGTTAACTGATACCTCTCATCCATCGGTTTAACGTGTGAAATCTCTGAGCACTTTGTCACATGAATCCGTTTTTTTCCCATGATACTTTCCTCATATACTTTCCAATAAAGCTCATGGCTGACATCTGCATCAACAGCAGAATAATTTGTAAAAATAATCTCATTCAAAAGGTCCATCCGCTGATCTTTGGACAAAGAATAAAAGTAATCCGTGAATTTCGGGAAAAAGACTTCATTGCTGAAATGTCCCAAATCATACAAACGAAATCCGGTATTTCGATTGATCGAGTAGATCTGGGAGTCAGGAAATTGATCGGCCAAGTAAAGAATAATCTCAATCGCATTTTGCCCTGACCCAACAACCGTAAATGTATAGTTTTTATTTTTATCCAAGGAAACGATTCGGCTTTTAAATGTGGTGGAATGAAAAATGTCTGATCCAATATGTGGCAAAAATGCTGACGGAATATTGGGTCTTCTTCCTGTGCTGAGCACTATGTTTTTGGCTGCATATTCCTTTTTTTCATTGCTTAAACGGTCGCGGGCAACCACTTTTACCCGGTCGACTTGATCTCCTTGTCGAACAGGCTCAACCTTTAAAACTTCCTGATTGTAAAGAGTATTTTCCGATACTTGCTCAGCTACCCATTTCACATAATCAGACCACTCAATCCGTCCAGGCGTGCCACCAATGAGTCCAAAGGAAAAGATGCGATCCTTTTCTTTTAAATAGTTTGCAAAGGTATATTTGCTTCGCGGATTGCGTGGAGTGGCGAAATCACGGAAAAAGTGATGTTGAATATCGGTCCGGGGCAAAAGCATTTCCGGTTGCCATTCCGAATTGGGCTGTTTTTCAAGAAAGAGAACATTTCCTTGATTCCATCTGCCATTGGCTTCTTCTTCATCTTTCATCGCTGTCGCCAGTGCAATTCCTGCCGGTCCAAAACCCAAACCCAAAAGATCATAGACATGGTTGCTCATCAATCTCCCACCTTTTTTGGAAATGTTGTCTGTTTCACTATTAATATATCATTAAATGGAAAGATTTCTAATAAATTATAGTTATTATTATTTTTTTTCATAAAAAAAAGATACTTTTAAATTCAATTTTTTATCGCATCTCCTTCATTCATGCCGTTTTTACTGACATTCTACCCCGCATTGAAAAGGTAAAAAATAACAGGTTTTTTCTTAAAAGCAACACTTCATCTTATATATATGAGGTGAAGCAAATGAAACCGTTCCAACCTGAACTCATTTTTTTTGAACCGGATGCTCTTACATATCCTTTGGGAAAAGAGATCTATGAAATGTATAAGGATACAGGCATTCCCATCAAGGAGACCACATCCCACAACCAAGTACGTGGAATTCCGGGAGAGTCAGAACTTCAAAAATATCGGGCAGCCAAAAAAACGCTGGTCGTCGGTGTAAGGAAGACATTGAAATTTGAACCATCCAAACCCTCAGCAGAGTACGCCATTCCCCTGGGAACAGGATGCATGGGGCATTGCCACTATTGCTATCTCCAAACCACTATGGGGCGTCGACCCTATATCCGGGTCTATGTCAACTTGGACGATATATTTGACAGGGCGCATGCGTATATTCTGGAACGCAAGCCAGAAATCACACGCTTTGAGGCAGCTTGTACGTCCGACCCGGTGGGCGTGGAACATATTACAGGGTCATTAAAAAAGGCAGTGGAATTCATGGGGAAGCAGGAATTGGGAAGATTGCGCTTTGTTACAAAATATAGTACTGTTGATTCCTTATTGGATGCCGATCACAATGGACATACTCAGTTTCGTTTCAGTCTAAATGCGGATTATGTAGTCAAGCATTTTGAACCGGGAACAGCTCCGCTTCATGAACGAATTGAAGCAGCAGGTAAAGTGGCCCGAGCCGGTTATTCTCTCGGTTTCATTCTCGCTCCGCTCATCCGTTTTGAAGGTTGGGAAGAAGGCTATGACGCTCTTCTCAGAAAACTTCGGGAAGAACTTCCCGGAGAGTCCTTGAAGCACTTGTCTTTTGAATTGATCTCCCATCGCTATACCAAAGCTGCGAAAAATATTATCATGGAGCATTACCCAAAAACAAAACTGAACATGGATGATGAAGAACGGGAAAAAAAGTGGGGACGTTATGGTCGATACAAGTATGTTTATCCCAAAAAAGAATTGAAGTCGCTCCGCGATTTTATGGAAAACAGAATACAGCACTACTTTCCGGAGTCCAACATTTTATACTTTACATGAAAAAACGGGAGAGAGAACCTTGCGATTCATCCCTCCCGAAAAAGAGTATTTCAGCCCTTTTCTTTCCGAGCCAGCTTTTTATTCATTTGGGTTACCTCTACCCCCTGATAATAATAACGCACAATCTCTTTTGCCTTCTTACCACGGTTCGCCAACAGATTGGCCCCCCATTGACTCATCCCGACCCCATGTCCATAACCTTTGGTAACCAGCGTAATCTGTCCATTAGAAAGAGACCATTCAAAGTCAGCGGACGAAAGATCCAATGCTTCCCGAATCTGTCTTCCGGTAAACACCTGATCCCCCACCTGGATTTTGCTGATCTGCCCTCCTTCTGTCCGTTCTGTCACCTTTATCCACCCATTTCCCGCAGAAGCAGGTACAGATATCTGTTTACCCGTCGATTCCGTCAGACGGCGCGTAAACTCTTTCAGTTTAAATTCCTTTTGGTCTTTGTACTTTGGGGATGCTTTATCCCACGGTGAAGGAACACTGCGCAGGTACGGATAGGAGGTGGAAAAATAATCTTCTGAATTCTCCGTTTTCCCATTGCTTGTGGAAAAAAACGCAGCATAGATCGGTTTGCCTTTGTAATGAATCACCTGTCCCTTTGTATCCTTCACAGCTTGATTCACTCGGTTCGAATAGGTTTCGTAATCCTCTCCCCATTTCTCTTTTAGTTGCTCATCAGTCAAGTATACTTGATGATCCACTGTATCGGTTACATAAGCCTTTGTTGCTTTTCCTCCCCTCGCCTTCATATCTTCATAGTCTCCACGCAAAAGCCGATCCACAATATAGGTTCGGGCGGCCAGCGCCTGCGCCTTCAGTGCTTCCAAATGAAAATCAGCTGGCATCTCCGCCGCCACCACTCCGCGTATATATCGCTCCATCGGAATTTTTTTCACTTTTTTTTCTTTGGTCAGGTATACTTTTATCTCAGGACCAGCATTTAAGGATATATCTTCATCCTGGTCGGAAGGGGATTTCCCATCCAACGGGTCATCATGATCAAAGCTTACCAAAATGGCTGGTACGGCAACCATCACTCCGATCAGCACCACTGCAATAAGAAGCAACTTTTTTTGCAATACGATCCGCCTCCCTGTGGTTGTTCGTCTGAAGGGACAACCTCTTACATAGTCTATGAGGAGACAGAATCCAGTAGAACTTGCCACAAGAAAAGACAACTTCAGCCACAGTGACTAAAGTTGTCCTTTTATCGCTCAATTATGCATATGATTGCTGAACTTCAAGCCCTTCTTTACCGGTATCTGCGGAAACCCGTTCAATATCCGCTCCGAGAGATGCCAGTTTTTCCACTAACCGGACATATCCTCGATCAATATGATGCAGTTCTGTCACTTCTGTCGTTCCCTGCGCCACCAGACCCGCAAGAACCAAGGCCGCTCCAGCCCTTAGATCCGTTGCTTTCACCTGTGCGCCAGACAGCGGATATCCGCCTTCGATCAGAACGGAACGACCGTCAATCTTCATCTTAGCGCCCATCCGTTTCATTTCTTCCACATGCATAAAACGATTTTCAAACACCGTTTCCGTAATGATGCTATTTCCCTTCGCGGTCATCAACAAAGCCATCATCTGGGATTGCATATCTGTCGGAAAGCCTGGATAGGGTAAGGTCTTCACATCCACCGGCTTCAGGGGCTGGTCCGCACGAACGTGTACACCATTTTCCCCTTCCAAAATCTCTACGCCCATCTCCCGCATTTTGGCAATCAGTGGATTCAAATGATCAGGGATCGCCCCTTCAACAAAGACTTCCCCGCCGGTAATCGCTGCAGCCACCATATAGGTTCCTGCCTCAATCCGATCCGGAATCACTGTGTATTCCACACCGCGTAAAAAGTCTTTACCTTCCACCCGGATGGTATCGGTTCCAGCACCCCGCACATGACCACCCAATGCATTGATGAAGTTGGCCAAGTCAACAATTTCCGGTTCACAGGCAGCATTCTCAATCACCGTGCGTCCTTCGGCCAACGCAGCTGCCATGATGATGTTTTCCGTCGCTCCCACGCTGGCAACGTCCAGATAGATTCGAGCACCCCGGAGACGGTCAGGCACCGTTCCTTCTATAAAACCCTGACCAATATGAAATTCCGCTCCCATTGCCTCCAAACCTTTCAAATGTTGGTCAATGGGGCGACTGCCAATTGCACAACCTCCAGGGAGAGGAATTCTGGCATGTTTTTTCCGTGCCAAAAGAGGACCCATTACTAAAAAGGAGGCCCGCATTTTTCGAACCAGTTCATAGGGTGCTTCCGTTTGTTCCACCGTTTCCGCATTGATTCGAATGGTTTCGGATTTCTCATCCAGTTCGGTATAGATTCCCATACTGCACAGCAATTGCGTAATGGTTTTCACATCTTCCAACATGGGAATATCCTGAATGAGAATTTCTCCCCGAGAAGGCAGAATAGAAGCAGCAATGATTGGTAAAACGGCATTTTTAGCACCATGTGTTCGAACTCGCCCCTTCAATCGATTGCCGCCTCTTACAATGATTTTGTCCAAGACTCTTCCCTCCGAGAATGCTAATATTCTATCGTAATGATCGGGGTACCCAAGGTAAGAATCACTTGATCGTCCCTGTCACCAGCCTTAGCTGCCACCTGAACGTTCATGGTTCCACCCTTGGTTTTCACCCCCCCATTAAAAAAAGGGGTGTGCGCAGAAACACTGGTCATCCGTTTCGTCCGCATCGATTCAACTTCACTGGCCTCCAAGTCCTTTAGAACCTGACGAACCAGATGCTCCCGCCCCCGTCCACGCTTTCCAGTCGATTCGGAAATCATTCCCTGAATGGAAAAATGGGCACGGGACTGAATACCGAATTCCGGCAACGTCCGATTCAGACGGTTGCGGGCGTCAAACAGATGAGTACGAACCAAACCGTGTCCCTCAGCACGAATGGCAATATATGGCTTCACAAAAAGAGCATCAGGCCTATCGTTAATAACGGTCAATTCCACTTGAATGTTTCGTTTCCAATTTCCTTTCGCTTCAAAACGTGTCCCTTCATCCAGGGTTTTGACACGCAATGGCCCCAGTTCCAGCTCATTTGCTAGATCCTGTGCCAAACCCTTCACATCGTCTCCAGAGACCTTTTGTTCGATCCGGCTTCCGTAATGCAACATATACGTTTTCACTTTGGCCCCGGTACGATCAAAGGTGCGAATCAGTTTCTCTTCATCATGAGGGGTTGTCGAAGAAGCGATTAAAAAGATGGATAAAAGCAACAACAAAGGGATTGTTATCCATTTGCGAATCATGGTCCATCCTCTCCCTGTCTCTTTTTCTACCATTGTTTACATGACAGGAAAAGGATATACCTAGTGACTCCCCTTCTAGCCGAAGAGCGAGCCTACCATTCTCGACCAGCCCATATAATCGATGAGGAACGTGGCCAAACCATGACCCAGAATAATGGACAACAATACATACAACACTTTCGCCTGAATGCTTTTTGGATCCCGTAGAAACAAGTCCAGACGAATATTTTGCAAGACCCACCAGCTTAAAGCAATACTGACTAGGGACAGCAAGATGTTGACGAGTGCAGTAACAGCAAAACCCGTCGCTCCATCCATAACTATATGCACTCCTCGTACAGTGGGTTCACACGATATTCCCATGCTACCCCAAAACGCTGTGAAACGCAACGACTTTTCAAGGATTTGCCACAAATACCAACTCTCCGACTGCCTTTCGTTTCACTGATGTTGCGTTCCTACGGGAGATAAAGTGGAGACCCAATCCAACTGTCCTATAAAATCCAAGGTCCATTGAGGAAAAAGCCCGAAAAAAATCGTTCCTGTCAAGGAAACCAGAATCACGGCAACCGCCCCGAACGGAATCGCAAATCTGCCTTTGGAGGAAGGGCGGAAATACATCATCCGAATGATTTTGAAATAATAAAAATAGGAAATCACTGTGGTAATCACCATCACAGCTGCAATCCAGAATGTTTGACCTGTGATGGCATGAATCAGAATATAAAATTTTCCAAAGAATCCGGCCGTCACAGGGATTCCTGCCAGTGAAACCAGAAAGACCGTCATCGCAACAGCCAGCAAGGGATTTCGCCGGGAAAGACCGGCAAAGGCGGCCACATCCCCTGTCTTCCCATCCTGCTCCACCACATTTAAAACGGTAAAAGCCCCCAAGGTCATCAACAGGTAAGCCATTAGATAGTAAACCGTACTTTCAAACAACATTCCACCGGAAATCACCGCAAGCGGAACCAAGAGATAACCGGCATGGGCCACACTGGAGTACGCCATCAGCCGTTTGGTTTGACTCTGTCGCAGAGCCCCTGTGTTCCCTACTACCATTGAGACAGCGGAGAGAACCAATAACGCCGGACCCACCACGTCTTGCCATGGACCTGTTTCATAGAGAAACAGATAGGTAACGAGAAGAACCCGTAATACGAAGGCAAAAGCAGCCGTTTTAGAAACAACAGCCAAAAATGCTGTCACCGGCGTGGGAGCGCCTTGGTACACATCCGGCACCCACATATGAAAAGGTGCAGAAGCCACCTTGAATCCAAACCCAAGAAGCATCAGAAACAGAGACAGAAGAACAAATGATTCATATCCGCTGTTAAAAGCTTCATAAAGACGTTTCTGCGCCATATACAGATTGGTTGTCCCGGACAGTCCGTAAACAAAGGACATCCCGTACAAAATAAATGCGGAAGAAACACTGCCTGTGATAAAGTACTTCCAGGCCGCTTCATTGGATGGAAGCCGTTTCCGACGAATACAGGCCAATACGTAGGAAGAGAGGCTTAACAGCTCCAATCCCACAAAGAGAGTGATCAAATCGGCGGAAGAGGTTAAAATCATCCCTCCCAGCAAAGCGGTTAGCAATAGATAGATATACTCTCCCCCGACATGTTCCCCTTCTTTCCGGATCTCCCTCAAAAAAGCGAGAAGTACCAACGCCGTACCCGCTAGCAAGATCAGTTTGAACGCTAGCGCAAAATCATCCACCCGATACGTATCTGACAAGATCTCATATGGCGGTTTTCCTACACGCCACAGGGTAAACGCTCCTGCTGTTGCCACAGCCATGATCCCCATCCAACCAAGTATACGGCGATCTGTTTCCTTTTTCATGAGAAGATCGATCACGGTCAGCAGTGCAGCGGCAACAAGGATCGTCAATTCCGGTGCCATCACCGTCCAGTTGTAATCCAGAAGATATTTTTCCATTCCCTACCCTCCGATCCTTGAGGCGATCATTTGCATGGTAGCTTTGATCGGTTCTCCCAGAACATCAGGATAGACACCGATCAGAAGAATAAAGGCCAGTAACATCAGCATCGGTGCCGCTTCCGAAGGTTTGATATCCGTGATATCAGATAAACGACTCTTCAATGGACCAAAACCGGTTGCCAATACCGCTCGCAGTGTATAGGCTGCTGTTAGCACCAACCCCAATATCCCCACAGCCGCCAAAGCCGGTTCCTGCTGAAACAATCCAACAAAGACCAGGAACTCCGAAACAAATCCGGACATTCCGGGAAGACCGAGCAAAGCCAACCCTCCGGCGAGAAAAACACCTGTCAATACCGGTGCCGACCGGGCCATCCCTCCAAGTTTTCCAATCTCGGTCGTTCCTGCCCGATCGACCAGGCTGGCAATGAAGAAAAAGAGTACGGCGGAGATCAATCCATGAGAAACTGCTTGGAATACCGCTCCAGTCAACCCGGAAACATTGGCGGAGGCAACGCCAAACAGAATGATCCCCATATGGCTGATACTTGCATACGCCAGCACTCTCTTCAGATCCTGTTGAACAAAGGCCAGCACCGCACCGTACAAGATGTTGACAAGACCAAGTACTGCCAACGTCGTGGCGATTGTACGCATTTGGTCCGGAAAGAGCTGTACCCCAAAGCGTATCAAACCATAGGCTCCCATTTTCAAGAGAACCCCCGAATGAACCATCACTACAGCCGGCGGTGCTTCTGTATGCACCTTCAGCATCCATCTGTGAAATGGAAAAATGGGAAGTTTGATCCCAAAAGCTACCACCATGGAAAGAAATATCCCCCACACAATCTCCTTTAAAGGACTTTGCGATAACACTCCCTTGGTTCGGGGATGATCCGACAATTCCTGTAACTGATTGAAATCCAGCGTTCCAAATAGGACCAACAATCCGACAAGCGATATGAGAAGAAACGCGGAACCCAATCCGTTATACAGCAAAAATTGATTGGCCGCTCTTTCTCTGTGCACAAACCCCCAGATGCCAATGAGAAAATAAAGGGAAACCAGCGTGATTTCAAAAAACAGAAAGAAAAGAAAGAGGTTTTGGGCCAGAAAGACCCCCAACATTCCCATCTCCAGAATGAGAAAGAACAGAAAATATTCCTTCTGTCTCTTTTGTATGTACGTGGAAGCAAATGCTGCCAAGGTAGCAACCACTGTTGCCATGACCACCAAAGGCATCGACAGGCCATCCACTCCCATATGATAGGTCAACTCCCAGGATGCTCCCCCGGAAAGCGGGATTTCAAACCATTGAAGCCGATGTTCAAATTGAACGCTGTCCATACCGGAATGAAATGTTCCATACAGTAAAAGGGCCAGCACCAGAGGTGGAAACGTAGCCAATATACCCAGCCTCTTTAACCAACCGGTTCTTTTCTGCGGCACCAGTAACAGTAACATGGCTCCCAGAAGAGGAGAGAAAGCCAACCATGTGGGAAGCATATTGAGAACGTTCTCCATCATCCAAACAACCTCCCCGCTGTCAGGCCAATGATCAACAGAACAAGCCCGATGACACTCACCAAGGCATACGTTTGGGCCTGCCCGTTCTGAAGCCTCGTAACAATTGCTCCTGCAAAACGGGGGATTCCCGCCACCAGATGAACGATTCCCTGGACAATATATCGATCAAAGGCGGACAATAAGAATCCCAACATCCGATAAGGTTCAACCACGATCGCTCTTTGCATTTCATCCACATAACATTTCCGGTGCAGAAACGAGTACAACCAGGGAAACGGCTTTTGCAAAAGATCTCGTGGAATACTTTTATTGGCATATACAGCCCAAGCAAGAATGATCCCCGCCAGGGAAACGGCAATGGAAAAGAAAGCAACCCAGATGGAGGCTTCCCCCACTTTACCCGATATGGTGTCAGATCCTTCCCTTAACCAAAAGCTTAAATGATGTCCGGGAACCTCGACAAACCCGGCAAGAATGGACAGAAGGGCCAAAACCCCCATGGGCCATATCATTGTGGAAGCAACTGTCTTCCCTCTTGTCTCGATGGAGCTCTTTCCCCAAAAAGCGAGAAAAAAGAGGCGAAACATGTAAAAGGCAGTTAAGAAAGCCGTCACAATCCCCAGAATGAAGATTCCCATACGCCCGTCAGCAAAAGCGGCCAACAGAACCTCTTCTTTGGAAAAAAATCCGGAAAACGGTGGGATGCCGGCAATCGACAGGCAACCAATTACAAAGAACCAACCCAATGTTGGATGCGTTTTCCAAAGTCCTCCCATCCTTCGGAGATCCTGCTCATGGTTGAAGACAATGATGATGGCTCCGGCGACAAGGAACAAAAGAGCCTTAAACACTCCGTGAGTCATGAGGTGAAAGATCCCAGCCACATATCCTCCTGCACCCAACGCAAACATCATATAGCCCAATTGACTGATGGTGGAATAGGCCAGCACTCGCTTGATATCATATTGCACCAGCCCGATGCCAGCAGCAAAAATCGCTGTAAACGCCCCGGTCCATGCTACGGTATCCATCGCTACGGAAGAGGATTGAAACAATGGAAACATGCGGGCCACCAGAAATACTCCTGCTGCCACCATTGTCGCAGCATGAATAAGGGCACTGACCGGCGTTGGTCCTTCCATCGCATCCGGTAACCAGGTATGTAGCGGAAACTGCCCTGACTTCCCCACTGCGCCCACAAAGACCAGCAAAGCGATAAGCGTCACCATTCCCGGAGGAATCTCCCCGGCATCCAGGGATGCAAAAATCGTCGTCAATTCCAAATTCCCCACATAAAGCAACGTGAGAATCACAGCGATCAACAGACCAACATCCCCGATCCGTGTCACAATAAACGCTTTTTGTGCAGCACGCTTGGCCTCCGGTTTAAAATACCAGTAGCCGATCAACAAAAACGAACAAACCCCGACCAATTCCCAAAAGATATACAGTTGAAGAAGATTGGGGGATAGAACCAGCCCCAGCATGGAAAACGTAAATAGACTCAAATAAGCGTGGAAGATAGGGACGCGCTGATCTCCCTTCATATAGGAGTGGGAGTAGACCTGAACAAGGAAGCTGATCAGACTGACCAAAATCATCATCAAAACATTCAGTTGATTCAGCTCAATCCCGAACCGTATGGTTGTTTCCCCAAAGGACAGCCATGGAAAGAGAGAGAGGTGGTTCCCTTCACTCAATTGCACCCACAAAGCAGCCACTGATCCGAGAAAGGATAGAAAAGCGGAAAGGCTTCCCACCCATGTCGCTGTTTTCGCTTGAAAAACGTTTCGGCCTGCCAACAGGAGGACAAAGGCGATCAAGGGAAAAAGCGGGATCGCCCATATATTTTCAATCATTGATTGAATCACCCTTTGTTTGACGTATTGCTCAGCCTTTCATCATATTGTAATGATCCGCCTTCACGGAATTTCTGTTACGGTAGAGAGCAATAAGAATTGCGATTCCCACAGCCGCTTCCGCAGCGGCTACAGTAATAGTGAATAGGGTAAACACATGCCCTGTCTGATTGGCATATAATCCGTATTTGGAAAAAGCCACAAGATTGATGTTAGCAGCATTTAACATTAACTCAATGCAAAACAATACCACAACAGCATTTCGTTTGGTCAACACACCATACAACCCCAGACTGAACAGAATCGCACTCAACGCGAGATAAGAAGTGATCGGCATTATGGTTTCGACTCCTTCCGTGCCAAAATGACAGCCCCCACCAAAGCGATTAAAAGAAGAACGGAAACCGCTTCAAAAGGAATGACATACTGTTTGAAAACAGCCTCTCCCAACCAAGCGGTTGAAAATGTCCCCACCTCCGCAGTGATCTCCGTCAAAGGGGCATTGTAAATGGTATGGATCACAATTCCCAAAAACGACCCCACTCCCAGAAAGCTGAGTAGATTGTGCCACGGACGCACGGAATCCCCTTCCTGATCCCGGTGACGGGTTAGCATAATTCCAAATAACATCAGAATGGAAACGCCACCTGTATAGATCAAAACCTGTACCACCGCTAAAAACTCCGCATTCAATAGAAGGTAGATGCCGGCGATACTGAGCAGTGTAAACGCCAATGCCAGCGCCATGTGAACCACTCGGACTAGGTTCATCAGAAGCACCGCTCCACCGATTGCAAAGATTGACAGGACAAAAAAAGCGATAAACTCGCCATTGATCTGCATCACTTTTTCACACCCCGTGCATTCACATTGTTCACACTTCGAATCTTGCTATCATTTTCATGAAGCCATCCCATGTCTTTAAATAATTCATCCCTGGTATACACAGCCAGTTCAAAGTGTTGAGTCATCACCACTGCTTCAGTGGGACAAACTTCCGTACACAAATCACACAAAATACAGATTTCAAAGTTGATGTCATACGTATCAATCACTTTTCCCCGCTTTCCCGGATCCGGATGTTTCCGGCCCGTCAGGGAAATGCAATCCGTGGGACAAACCCGGACACATTGATTGCAGACGATACACTTTTCCGGATCAAAATGCTGAATGCCACGAAACCGATCGGGCATCTCCATCGGTTCGTCAGGGTATTTACGGGTAACTTTTTGCTTGGTCATCGTCTTCAGCGTGACACCCATCCCTTTGATGAGGCCCATCATGGGAATCCCTCCATCCCTGATAAAGATGTGGTTGTTAATAGACTCCAGGAAACACTTCCTTTAGGACGGCTGACAAAAAAATATTGAGGAGTGCCAGGGGAAGGAGCAGCTTCCATCCGAGTTGCATCAATTGATCCATCCGAATCCGGGGAAGTGTCGCCCGAATCCAAAACAGTGAAAAGACAACCAAAAGAAATTTAAGACTGAACCACAGGATCGGTGGAACCAGATCGAGACCGAAGACAGGCTTCCACCCACCGAGGAACAATACGGTCGTCAATGATGCCATCGCAAAAACATAGACGTATTCCGCCAACATAAAAAACGCAAAACGAAAACCGCTGTACTCCACATGATAGCCTGCCACCAATTCCGATTCCGCTTCCGGAAGGTCAAAGGGAGTCCGGTTCAATTCCGCCAGTGAAGCGATGAAAAAAACGATAAAACCGAGAAACTGCGGAACAATAAACCACAGATCTTCCTGCGCTTCCACAATCTTTGTCAAATTGAGTGTCTGTGCACTTAAAATTACTCCCACGACGGACATGATCAAAGGAATTTCATAACTGATCATCTGCGCAACCGACCGCAATGCTCCAAGCAGTGCATACTTGTTATTGGAGGCCCATCCTCCAGCCAGCATCCCAATGGTTGTGATACTGGATACAGCGATATAATACAACAGACCCACACCGAGATCAGCAAAGACCCATTGATCGGTAAAGGGAATCACTGCCAACACTGCAAATGAAGGGACAAAAGCGATCACCGGTGCCCATTTAAACAGGGGATGATCCGCTTTGGACGGAATGGTATCCTCTTTGATCAACAATTTCAAAATATCCGCGACGGTTTGCAACATTCCCCAAGGCCCCACCCGATTGGGACCGATCCGTGCCTGCATCCAGCCGATCACTTTTCGCTCAAACAGAATGGCAAAGGTGACAAATCCAAGAACGATGAACAAAAGACCCACTGGACCCATCAGTATCCCCATACTCATGTCCATCCATCACCCCAATCACTAAATCCCGTGCTTTAAGCGGATTCCTTCCATTCAATCTTCGCTATAATCCCTGGTCATAAGGTTTGTAATCTTTTCTCAGGGGATGGCCCACCCAGTCCTCCGGCATCAGAATCCGTTTCAGTTCCGGATGTCCTTGAAAGCGGATTCCCAAAAGATCATAAACCTCCCGCTCATGCCAGTTGGCGGCCGGCCATACATCCGTTACGGAGGGAATCCGGGGATCTTCCCGGTCTGTTTTTACTTTGATACACAAGGTATGACCGTGCTTCAAAGAAACAAAATGGTATAACACTTCCATATGTTCTTCATAATCCACGCCTGACAAATTTTCCAAATACTCAAATGCAAGGGATTCCTCCTCCAAAAGTAGACGGGAGACTTCCGGCCACTTTGTGTTGGAAACTGCAATCGTCGGCCGATGATGATCCGGACGGTTGATATAAGCTTCTTCCACCACCCCATCCCCTATCTTTTCTGTCAAAAGACGGGTCCACCGATCCAACAGCGGTTGATTGTGAGAGGGTTCCAAGGGTTCTTCCCGTTTTTTTCGTTTTCTGGCTGGAGCAGACCTTTTAGCCTTGGCTTTCGCTTTTGCTACAGCAGAAACTTTTTCCTCTGTCTCCTTTGAGGAATCCCGTCCGTTGTTTTCTTTTCCCTGCTGATTTAAATCTCCTCCCCGTCCCTCAGTCAACGATCCGTCACCTTCTTTCCCGTTTTCGCTTCGTAACGTATTTTTTCCTGTAATTTGTTGATTCCGTAAATCAGTGCTGCCGGATTGGGGGGACATCCGGGAATATAGACATCCACAGGGACAATCTGATCCACCCCTTTAATCACTGCATACGATTTCACATAGGGACCCCCTGCTGTTGCACAGGAACCCATGGCAATCACCCATTTGGGTTCCGGCATCTGATCATAAAGCCTGCGCAAAAGAGGACCCATCTTTTTGGTAACGGTACCGGCTACAATCATGACATCGGATTGGCGAGGCGATGCCCGAAAGAAAGAACCGAATCGGTCCATATCGTAATGAGCCGCCCCCGTCCCCATCATCTCAATGGCACAACAGGCCAGACCAAACGTCATGGGCCACAGGGAATTGCTTCTCGCCCAAGCCTTCACATTGTCCAACGTGGTGGTCATGATATTTCGCTTCAGCAGTTCTTCCTCTTCATTGGGTTGAATCCGTTCCAGATCTAGGTCCATTCCAACACCTTCTTCTTCCAGGCATAAAGAAGTCCTATCAGCAAAAAGAAAACAAAAACCAGCATTTCTACCAAGATAAATATCCCAATATCCGCCCGTAAGGCATCATATGCAACGGCCCAAGGGTAGAGAAAAACCGTTTCCACATCAAAGATGACAAACAGAAGCGCAAACAGATAATACCTCACATTAAACTGTACCCAACTGTCACCAGTGGGATCGACACCACTTTCATACGCAATCGCTTTCGCTTCGGAAGGCTTGTGCGGCCGAAGCCAACGCCCCACGGTCAGGGCCACTGCCGGCAATGCCAAACCGACCAAGATAAAGACGGCCACTGAAACATAGTTTTCAACCACGTTCAACCAGCCCCCAATCACTCATTTCTTCACAAAATAATGGATAAAATCGGAATTTACACCGGTACCGCTTTTTTGTCTGTTCGTAGCAGTACAACTCTCCTATCATTTGTATTTTAGCCCCATTTTGATATTCCACTCCCCAAGTTATTCCATAGGCTACCCCCAAATTCCTTCAAAAATCATGGACAACCGCTAACAGAGAAGGTATATCTGAAAAACAAAAAAAGCCACTTTGGGAAAGCGGCAGTGTGTACAAATATACCTTTCAGAAAAAGTTGCAGCACATAATAGAAAAAAGTTAACGCCACAATAAACACTAAAATATATACATACCTTTTTCTTGTATTCCAGTTGTCATACAGATGATAACAGGCATACACCACAACCATTATCGCAAAAAGCATGGAATAAAGACTGTTATCCGAACAAATTGCGATCGCTCCAGTTATCGCCATGAAACCACTAAGGATTCTTTCCATGATCATCCTTCATCTCAACCCTTCAATAATAATCAAATTTCAAAAAATTATATCGGCTTGTTATACGAAATGTCAATTAAATTTGAGAACAAAATATAAATTAAAATCCTCTCCCACAATATATGAGAGAGGAAGCTTGGATCACACGTCTTTTAAGGACAGCGTGTCCTCCCTGCATAAGAAATAATTCCTTTCCTAATGGCCTTCTTTCTCTTACTGTCCTTATATAGATTAGTTTTAAATTTGAAACAAGGATTCAACTTGGATCGACCTGTTTTCTTCAGATCAGGGTAACAGGTGCCTGATATCTGTCAAAACAATCTCGAAATACAATGTTTCATGTGGAACATTGTTGGTTTTTGTCTATTTATGGCTCCCTCAATCAGTCATCTAACATCGTCGGAGAGAAAGGATTCAATGTCTTTTTTCCATAAGTCCAAGTTCCTTTCCTACAATCGTACTGTCCGGATTAAATAACCTCAGCCACTCTCTTAGGAGGGCGTTTTTTAACTTCAACCATCAATATATTTTTATGTCGCATTAGATGACATAAAGACGATTCATTCCTACAATTGTGCAGCATCTAAAAAATTCCAAGCAAAACCTATCAATCCGATGGTAAATACGGCAATCCATCTATTCGTCGCCTTTCTTTTTTGCATTCATGTACAAGTCCTAAAACTGAAGCAATCGATAGAATGAAATAAACAATCACCAACAAAACGCTGAACAATCCAACCCCTAATCGCCAGTTATTTTATTTATGTTTCTATCTGGCTGATTCAACGCATTCGTATACATTATTTCAGGATGGCGGAACATTCTCCGTTCATTAACCAAACAAAAACAACCCACGAGATCGTGGGTTGTTTTGCGCCTTGCTCATCGGTTTTTCCCGACTTGAAGCCGGATCATCGCTTTTTGCAGGGCAATCTGTGCCCTTTTAAAGTTAATCTCTTCGTTTTGCTCGTCGGACAAACGTTCTTCCGCACGTTTTTTCGCCGCTTCCGCACGCTCAACGTCGATTTCATCGGGGAGTTCAGCGGTTTCAGCGAGAATCGTTACCTTGTTCTCGCTTACTTCGATAAAACCTCCGCTGACGGCGACGAGTGATTCTTCCCCGCCTTTTTTCACTTTGACTGCCGTAATCTTAAGCGGGCTGACAAAGGGGGCGTGGTTTGGAAGAATCCCGATATCGCCTTCGGCGGCGCGGGCGATCACCATTTCCACTTCTTCCGAGTAGACTTTTCTCTCAGGTGTCACAATGTCCAACTGCATGGTGCTCATGGACACTCTCTCCTTCCAGCCCGTCAGACGAGGGTTTTCGCCTTTTCAACCGCTTCTTCGATGGTTCCCACCATATAGAAAGCATCTTCCGGCAGGTCGTCGTGTTTTCCGTCCAGAATCTCTTTGAAACTGCGGACGGTCTCCTTCACAGGAACATATTTTCCGGGAACATTGGTAAACTGTTCGGCCACATTCATCGGCTGGGAGAGGAACTTTTCAATTCGGCGGGCACGGCCCACAATGGTTTTATCCTCTTCTGTCAGTTCATCCATTCCAAGAATAGCAATAATGTCCTGCAATTCCTTGTAGCGTTGCAGTACTTCCTGCACACCACGAGCCACTTTGTAGTGTTCTTCACCCACAACCGCCGGAGTCAGAATCCGAGAGGTAGAAGCCAACGGATCGACGGCGGGGAAAATCGCCTTGGCCGCCAAGGAACGTTCCAGGTTGGTGGTGGCATCCAAGTGGGCAAAGGTGGTTGCCGGCGCCGGGTCCGTATAGTCGTCAGCCGGCACATAAATCGCCTGGATCGAGGTAACCGATCCTTTTTTGGTCGAGGTAATCCGCTCCTGAAGCTGACCCATTTCTGTGGCCAACGTCGGCTGATACCCCACCGCAGAAGGAATGCGGCCCAACAAGGCGGACACTTCCGAACCCGCCTGGGTAAACCGGAAAATGTTGTCCACAAAGAACAACACATCCTGTCCTTCTTCATCACGGAAATATTCCGCCATGGTCAGACCCGTCAAGGCCACACGCATACGGGCACCCGGCGGTTCATTCATCTGACCGAACACCATGGTGGTTTTCTCAATCACACCGGAATCGCTCATCTCATGATAAAGGTCATTTCCTTCCCGCGTGCGCTCTCCCACTCCGGCAAAGACGGACAAACCACCATGCTCTTGAGCGATATTATGAATCAGCTCCTGAATCAAAACGGTTTTCCCTACACCGGCACCGCCAAAGAGACCGATCTTACCCCCTTTAGCATAAGGAGCCAAGAGGTCGACGACTTTGATTCCTGTCTCCAATATCTCTTCCTGAGTGGACAAATCTTCATATCCCGGTGCAGGACGGTGAATCGAGTAGTTGGTTTCCGAAGTCACCGACTCTTTTTCATCAATGGGGTCTCCCAACACATTAAATACCCGACCCAATGTGGGACGACCCACCGGAACGGTAATCGGTTTTCCGGTATCCACCGCTTCCATTCCACGAACCAAACCGTCAGTGGAACCCATCGCAACACAGCGAACCGTGTTGTCCCCCAATTGAAGCGCCACTTCGACGGTCAGATCAATGTCTTTCTCGCTCGAAGTTTTCGCCTTATATTCAACCTTAATTGCGTTATTGATTTCAGGTAGGTGTCCTTGGTCGAACTGAATGTCGACAACGGGACCCATTACCTGCAAGACGCGTCCAGTGCTCATCCGTTTCCCTCCTTAAACTGCAAGTGCAATCTCTTAAACGGGGCTTTACAAATCGTTCAGGCTGTCATCATCGTTATTACTCCTGAGCACTGGCACCCCCGACAATCTCGGCCAGTTCCTGGGTGATGGCAGCCTGTCGTGCACGGTTGTACTGCAAAGTCAAGTTTCCGATCAGATCGGATGCGTTGTCGGTTGCACTGCCCATTGCCGACATTCGTGCTCCATGTTCGCTGGCTTTCGACTCAAGGAGCGCGCTGTAGATCAATGTTTCCGCATAACGGGGCAAAAGCTCAGCCAGAACTTCCTCTGCGGTAGGCTCATATTCATAAAAGGTTTTGGCCCCTTCGTCCCCTTTCTTTCCTTTGAGATCCACCAAAGGCAGGAGACGATGTTCGACGGGACGTTGTGTAACCGGATTGATAAATTCATTGTAAAGAAGAACCAACTCGTCGTATGCCTCATCCGCATACATGCCAACCGCTTGGGATGCAATTTGTTTAATGTCACTGAACTTCGGGCTGTCCGACAATCCGGTTACTTCTCCAATAACCGGATAGTCTCTCCGTTTCAGAAACTCAAGACCCTTTCGTCCAATCACAAAGATGACATACTCATCTTTGCTCTGGTGCCGATCCGCCACCGTCTTGACCAAGGTGCGCAGGAGGTTTCCGTTAAATCCTCCGGCAAGCCCCCGGTCGGACGTAATCACCAAGTAGCCCGTTTTCTTCACGGTGCGGGAAGTCAGCATTGGATGTTGCACCCCTTGGGTTCCAGCAGCAACAGACGCGATCACTTCCCGAATCTTGCTCGCATAAGGACGACCGGACTCAACCTGCTCCTGTGCACGGCGAAGCTTTGCCGCCGAAACCATTTCAAAAGCCTTGGTGATCTGTTTCATATTCTGAAAGGAGTTGATCCGCCGTTTAATATCCCGCATGCTTTCCGCCATACCATCTTCACCGCCTTTCCTCCGTCAGGCAGGCAACTGTCGGCTCTTTCAGGAAAGAGCCGGTTCCCGTGTTGCCTCAACTGACCCTCCGATCATTGATTGGAAGGAGCAAAACCCTTCTTAAAATCCTGAACCGCTTTTTTGATTGCTTCGTCAATCTCATCCGAGAGGTTCTTCTCTTCTCGTATTTTCTTCAGCAAGCCGGAGTGCTCTGCGTCCACAAAAGAGAGAAGATCCGCTTCAAAGCGTTGTACATCTTCCACCGGAATATCATCCAGATAACCTCTTGTGGCTGCATAGATGGAGATAATCTGTTTTTCCACAGGCATTGGCTGTCCTTCATCCTGCTTCAAAATCTCCACCAGACGCTCCCCACGGGCCAGTTTGGCTTGAGTCGCTTTATCCAGATCCGAACCAAACTGGGCGAAGGCTTGCAGATCACGATACTGGGCCAAGTCCAGCTTCAAGGTTCCGGACACTTTTTTCATCGCCTTGATCTGGGCATCCCCACCCACACGGGACACGGAGGTACCGACGTTTACCGCCGGACGGACACCGGAATAGAAAAGATCGGATTCCAAGAAAATCTGTCCATCGGTAATTGAAATCACGTTCGTGGGAATATAGGCGGAGATATCGCCTGCCTGCGTCTCGATAAAGGGAAGAGCCGTCAATGACCCGCCACCTTTTTCATCGGAAAGTTTTGCGGCACGCTCCAACAGGCGGGAGTGGAGGTAGAATACATCTCCCGGAAAGGCTTCACGACCTGGCGGGCGGCGCAAGAGCAACGAAAGCTCACGGTAAGCGGCGGCCTGTTTGGACAGATCGTCATAAACCACCAGCACATGCTTTCCTTGATACATAAAGTGTTCACCCATCGAACACCCGGCATAAGGAGCCAGGAACAAAAGCGGTGAAGGATCAGAAGCGGAGGCACTTACCACAATGGTGTAATCCAGAGCCCCTGCTTTCCGCAGTTTTTCCACCACACCGACCACAGTGGATTGCTTTTGCCCGATGGCCACATAGATACAGATCATATCTTCGTCTTTTTGGTTGATAATCGTATCTACCGCAATGGTCGTTTTACCGGTTTGCCGATCCCCGATGATCAATTCCCGCTGACCGCGGCCGATCGGAATCATGGAGTCAACGGCCTTGATCCCCGTTTGCAGGGGTTCATGAACCGATTTCCGATCCATCACGCCCGGAGCGGGGGATTCAATTGGACGGTATTCACTTGTCTCAATACTCCCCTTGCCGTCCAACGGCTGACCGAGAGGGTTTACCACACGGCCCAGCAGGGAGTCGCCCACCGGAACTTCCATAATGCGCCCGGTCCGCTTGACTTGATCCCCTTCCCGAATTTCCGAGTAGGGACCCAGAATGACGACACCGACATGGTCCTCTTCCAGGTTTTGCGCCATACCCATTACGCCGTTTTGAAACTCCACGAGCTCACCGGCCATGGCATTTTTCAATCCGTGGACGCGAGCAATTCCATCACCGATTTGAATGACGCTGCCCACATCGACCACTTCGATGTTTCCTTCAAACTGCTCAATCTGCTTTTTAATGAGAGAGCTAATCTCTTCAGGCTTAATGCTCATGATTTCACCCCTATCCTTCCAATCCGTTTATCCAACACTGGATTCGGCCATTTGGTTCCGGAACCGCTTCAGTTTATTCACAAGACTGCCATCATACAGACGGTCGCCAATCCTGACAATAACGCCTCCCAGAATATCGGAGTCCACACGGTTGATAATCACCAGACTCTTTCCGATCTTTTTCTGAAAAACGGAAATCAGTTCTTTTTCCTTCGCCTTGGAAAGAGGTCTCGGTGTGATCACTTCCGCCTCCGCAATCCCTTTGGCATCATGGACAAGGCTCCTATACTCGGCTCCAATGGCTTCAATCACATTTTCGCGGTTTCTTTCAGCGAGGAGATGAAGCAGGTTTCGGGACAAGTCGGACAGATCGCTGAACAGCTTGTCATAAACCTCTTTTTTCTCCTCGGACCTTACACGGGGGTGAATCGCCCATTCCCGAAGTTCGGGGTGGTTGACCCACACATCATGAACCGCTTGCCACTCCTGTTCCACCTGATCCAAAAGGTTGTGTTCCTTTGCCACTTCAAACAGGGCCTTTGCATAACGTTTCGCGATAATGGATTGACTCATTGCAATTCGCCTACCTGATTCAGATAGCTTTCCACCAACTTGGATTGATCTTTCACTTTCACTTCTTTTTCAATCAGCTTGGAAGCCAGTGAAACCGAAAGGTTGCCCACTTCGTTCCGAAGTTCCTTGATCGCCTTTTCCTTTTCCAAAGCAATTTCCTCTTTGGCATCCTGAATCATCCGATCGGCACGTTTACGGGCATCTTGCAAAATCTCTTCCGATTCCCGTTCCTTCTGGACTTTTGCCCGCTCCAGCAACTCCTTAGCCTCTTCCCGTGCTTGAATGAGTGCTTCTTTTTGCTCGGAAACCATTTTTTCCGCTTCCGCCCGCTTTTCATCCGCAATGGTCAGTTGCTGTTCAATATGCTCCTGCCGTTCATTCATCACCTTCATCATCGGTCCCAAGGCGTAACGTTTCAGCAGAAGCATCAAAATCAACACAGCACCAACCTGGAATAACATCGTCCCCAGGTGAATACTCAATCCGGTTCACTCCCTTCAACGTTGTCCGTTGTATCGAACAGATGGCGGGGAAGGATATACTCCCCCGCCATTACACTTTGCCGGTCCTTAAATGACCCCGAAAGCCAGCAGGATTCCAATACCGACACCGATAATCGGCAGCGCCTCAATCAGACCGAAGAGAATCATGGTTTGACCAAACAGCGTACTGCGCACTTCCGGTTGCCGTGTAATCCCTTCAATGTACTTGCTGAACAGAAAGCTGTTACCCAGAGCTGCACCCAAAGCAGCAAAACCAATCATAATACCAGCAGCGAGAATGTTAAGATCCATGGTTATTTTTCCTCCCTTAACCTGTTGAAAAATAATTTATTAATGTGCCATCTTCTGTGAGATATACACATTGGCCAAAACGGTAAAGATGTAGGCTTGAATGGCTCCGACAAAGAGAGAGAAGCCCATCCATACGACGAGAGGAGCTCCGGTGATCCACGGGGCACCTTCTGTAATCATAATGGTGATCAAAACCTCACCGGCGAAAATATTCGCCCAAAGACGCATTCCATGGGTAAGCGGTTTGGAAAACTCCTCAAGCAGGTGAATCAAACCCATTGGGGGGATATAATGCTTCAGGTAACTTTTCAGACCCGACCGAATTCCCACAATATGTGTGTAAAGGGCAACAGCAATCGCCATTCCCAATGCGGCACTTAAATCTGCTGTGGGAGACTTAAACCAGGCAATGCCATGGGTCTCTTTCAAAGCCTCTTCCGTAATCCCCAAAGCGGGGAACGGATGATGCGCTTCAGCAGTTACCATCATAATGATACCCAGCTGGTTGGCAACAAAAATGAACATAAACAGTGTAAAACTTAAGACCACATACCTCTCGGCTGTCTTGGCATCATAGGTCATCCGGGTGATACCCTTGCTAAATTCAATGAGCATCTCCACCAAGTTCTGCAATCCTTTGGGTACCATACTGCGGCTACGGGTGGCCAGCACTGCAATGAGAAAGACAATGATGCAGGTTACCACTGTTGCAATCATAATCGTCAAATCAAAGGTTAACCCAAGGAACTCAATCTTCGGTGTCAACTCCATTCCATTCGTTCACCCCTTTCTTCTGTGGTATTGAAGGATCAGTTTTTATGCAACTTAACTCTACCACAATGGCAGTCACATACCCGATCGGAAGCCCCAAGAAAATACTGAGAACATTTACCTGCTCCGGAAAACGTATTCCCAAAATCAAAGGAAGCACCAAGGCGAGGAATCGATTGGCCATTCCAAGACCGCGGGTCTTTGCCCCGGATAAAACCGCCTCTCCCGCCAGCCGAAGTTTTCTTGAAATATGGAGCACATTGTACAGGCTAACCAGACCACCGAGAAATAACCCGGCGAAAAACGATTTGGCGGGGAAGATCAACCACATAAGGAAAATGAGTGCCAGAACAGAAGCAGTGAAGATAAGTACGCGGTGGCGCCGGATTCCCAGCGATTCTCTGTAAGGTTGAAAGTCCAATTGCATCCTCCCAAACGGAAAATGACTGTTGTGGTGAGAGAAGTTTTCAAAAGAGGAACTGCAGTTATTTTTTCCATAAATAGCGGATGGTTATTACAGAACTGATAATTCCCAGCAACATGCCTCCCAAAAGACCGGTCGCTGTCCACGTGGGGAAACTCGCCCATCGGTCATCCAAATACCGACCGAGCCATGCGCCTCCAACGATCAGCACCAGGAGCTCCACTCCCAAAGAACCAAGCAAACCGATCATTTTCCAAGGATTATCCGGCAGTCTACTCAAAGATAACCCCCCGATCATGACAAGGTTCGTAAGTTTTTCCATTGCTGAGAATAATCCTAAACTTGTTCCATCCCGCTTTACATAGTAACCAAGGCCTAAGTACTATGTCAACGCTTTCTTGACACAGAATGTTGAACAATTTGTAACATGTAGTTTTCATGAATTTATAACGTTTTATGGAAATGGATGGTGAGGCCGAAGAGACCGCCTGAAAACAGCGGACCCTGCCTTTCAACCTTACATAGGAATGCTTTTTCATAACGACGACGGCAAACCCGTTAACGCGTGCCATAAAGGCGGTCACCGGCATCCCCAAGACCTGGAACAATGTAACTGTTTTCATCCAACTTCTCATCCACCGCAGCCACATAAATATCCACATCATCATGATCCTTTTGCACCCGTTGAACACCTTCAGGAGCAGCAATCAAACACATCAACTTGATATTCTTGGCCCCCATTTGCTTGATTTCCCGAATCGCTTCGGAAGCAGACCCTCCGGTGGCAAGCATGGGGTCAATAACAATCAGTTCCCGCTCTCCAATATCTGAAGGCATTTTGGCATAATACGAAACCGGTTCCAGCGTATCCGGATCGCGGTACAGTCCGACATGGCCCACTTTGGCTGCTGGAATCAACCGCAAGATTCCGTCCACCATTCCAAGACCCGCCCTCAGAATGGGAACCAGACCCAACTTCTTTCCGGCAAGCACCTTGCACTGTGCTTTGGAAACAGGGGTATCCACCGTCACTTCTTGCAACGGCATGTCCCTGGTGATTTCATAGGCCATCAGCGCAGCCACTTCATCCACCAGCTCCCTGAACTCCTTGGTTCCTGTCTCTTTATCCCGAATAAAGGTCAGTTTGTGCTGGATCAGCGGGTGGTCAAATACATACACACTTCCCATCAGTAGTGAACACTCCTTTTCCTGGCTGGGTCATTCTCGTATCCTTCAGTCTCACACATTGTACTGATCTTTTTTGCAAATGTCTATTCCCGGAAAAAAGAACAGAAAGTTGGGTCATTCCTTCTGCAACCACGATCCTCCTGAAAAAAATTCATTCTGAAAAATATATGGCATAGATCTCCCACCAACAAAAAACTGAACATTCTTTCGATTATGACATAATTTAATACCCTATAAATAGAGCTTACATAAGAGCGAGGTGGGAAAATGGCTGGTCCAGGTGGACGAATGTCGGGCAGTGAAGATCCAAGCCGCTTTGATCCCAAAACCAGGGATAATAAATACGGTTGTTTAACCCTTTTAACGGTTTTAATCGCGCTTCTTCTGCTTCTGTCTTGGTTGGATGTAATATGAAAGAAAAAAAGAAGGGGGGATCAATCCCTCCTCCTTATTTTTTCTTTACTCTTGACTGGTATTATGAGGATAAGTCTCTTTCATAATTTGATGTTGATTTTTAACAAATTCACTCAAAGGAACTTTCTTAATGATATTCCCATCTTTGTCTTTAAGTATAACTGGTACATTCGGATCTCCAGGTACTTCTTTTAAGTCTTCATATTTTTCAGCTTTACCTGCATTGGTAGTGTACCGGTCAGCAGGTGGTTCAACACCTGAATCCACCTTTTCACCAAGGGCAAAAGTCCCTGTTGTAATCCCAAAAATTAAAGCTAAACCAACTACGGTCAAACCAAGAAATTTCTTTTTCAAACTGCATTCCTCCTTTAATTAATTGTAGCTGCATCAGTGGTATAAAAATGGGTGCGAGTAGAGTATGCAAATTCACCTGCTTTAAACTGAATGCCATATGTTTTACCATTATGCGGAAGATTACGCCACTTATATGTATCTGAACCACCTGACCAAGTAAGGTAAACACTGGAACATGCATATTGACCAGAGTGAGCATGGTCTCCGTCTCCTTCTACACCATATTTAACTGTGATTTCATAGTC
Organism: Melghirimyces algeriensis; assembly: GCF_900182565.1. GTDB lineage: Bacteria > Bacillota > Bacilli > Thermoactinomycetales > DSM-45169 > Melghirimyces > Melghirimyces algeriensis. The sequence goes on from NZ_FXTI01000005.1 coordinate 165,309, forward strand.
ATCATCATTGGGTAATCCATCTGGAGCGATTTCAAAAGAATCTACATAGACATCCCTTAATGTTGCTATAATAATCAAATCTCATATTGTCGGGATCATAGCTAACTTTATAAAGAAAATTTTTATCTCCACTAGTTCTATTCAGGAATTTGTGATATGCACGAATATTTTGTCCATTATCAAGAAATGTGGGAGAATATTCTACATAAAAAGCCATAACACTATTTGAACCTGAACCACTCCAATAGTCATCTGAACCATGATAATATAGAGGGATATCTGTTGACGCATAGGCTGGAGTAGTCAAGAATGCAAATATCATAATAGACAAGATAAGGATCGAATGACCCTACAAACGCAGAATATAAAAAAGCGTGGAGAAATATAGGAACTTTCCCCACGCTTTAAGCCTCCCCAGAGAACGCCTCCACTCAGATTTTCATATCCGGGTACAGCGGATAACGAGCGGTCAGACGGGCCACGCGCTCAGCAGCCTGTTTTTGTTCTTCTGCGTTCTCCGGATGTTTCAACACCTGGGCCATAATATCTGCAATTTCCTCCATGGCTTCCGTATCCATGTGGCGAGAGGTGACAGCTGGCGTGCCGATCCGGATTCCGCTGGTGACAAAGGGGCTTTCCGGATCGAAGGGAATTGCGTTTTTGTTCACTGTGATCCCCACTTCATCCAGAAGATGTTCCGCTTTCTTTCCGGTCAATCCCAGATTGCGGACATCGATCAGAATCAAGTGGTTATCCGTTCCCCCGGAAATCAACTGGAACCCTCGCTTGACCAGCGCTTCTCCCAAACGGGCGGCATTGTCCACCACGTTCTGGGAGTATTCCTTGAAGGAATCGGCTAAAGCTTCCTTAAAGGCGACTGCCTTGGCAGCGATCACATGCATCAAGGGTCCACCCTGGATTCCGGGAAAGATGGATTTATCAATCGTTTTGGCAAATTCCCCCTTACACAGAATCATGCCGCCACGGGGACCACGAAGCGTTTTATGGGTGGTAGTGGTAACAAAGTCAGCATAGGGAACCGGGTTGGGATGATGACCTGTTGCCACCAAACCGGCAATATGTGCCATGTCTACCATCAGGGGACAACCCACTTCATCCGCAATCGCCTTCAATTTATCAAAGTCAATGGTCCGGGGATAGGCACTCGCACCGGCCACCAGCAGCTTGGGCTGATGCTTCAAGGCTGCATTGCGCACTTCATCATAGTCAATCCGATGCGTCTCTTGGTCCACCCCGTAAGAAACAAAGTTATACATTTTTCCGGAAAAGTTGACCGGACTTCCATGGGTTAGGTGACCACCGTGCGCCAGATTCATTCCGAGGACCGTATCCCCCGGCTCCAGTACGGAAAAGTAGACAGCCATATTGGCTTGAGCACCGGAATGGGGCTGAACATTGGCATGTTCGGCTCCAAACAGCGCTTTGGCTCGTTCCCGTGCCAGTTCTTCCACTTCGTCAACAAATTCACAACCGCCATAATAGCGTTTTCCAGGATACCCTTCCGCATATTTATTGGTCAGCACACTTCCCATCGCTTCCAAGACAGACGGGCTGACAAAGTTTTCAGAGGCGATCAGTTCGATTTTCTGCTGTTGGCGACCCAATTCCTTGCTGATGGCTGCCGTCACTTCAGGGTCCACTTCTCGGATATGACTCACTCAATGTTCCTCCTTTGGTTTCTCATCCAGTTTTCTTTATCTTATCAAATCGGAGAAGTCTGCGCGGGATAAATTGCAATCTTTCTATTCCATGATCTTATAGACCGCTCTTGCTCCTCCGATCAGTTTCGGTCGGGTAATAGCCATGGTGACATGGGCTTTTCCAATCTCCCGGATCGAAGAACGAATCGGTACGGCCACTGGTTTCATATGCATTCCGATGAGCGTATCTCCAATATCGATTCCCGCATCGGCGGATACTTTCTCTACCAAAACCGCATGTGGCAAATGCCTGTATGCATAAGCCGCCATCGCCCCTCCAGCTCCAGGAACGGGAACGGCCGTTACTTCGGTCAAACCGAACGTTTCCTGTGTGGCACGGGTAACGGCCAAGGCGCGGTTTAAGTGTTCACAGCATTGGAAGGCAAGATGGTATCCGTATTTTTCCTGAACGGTTAAAGCTCCTTTGAGAATGGCCGAAGCAATTTCGTCGCTGCCTGCCGTGCCAATCCGCTTCCCAATCACTTCGCTGGTACTGACCCCCATCACCAGTAGATGACGGTTGTCCAGGGGTTTTGCTTTCAGAAGTTCTTCGGTCACCTGCGTCACAGATTGTTGTATGGACTCCTTCAACCGGATCAATCCTCTTCCAATGCCCCGATTTTCTCTACGCGCCGTTCATGACGTCCACTGGCGAATTCTGTGGAGAGCCACCGTCGGACAATCGCTTCCGCCAGACCGGGTCCCACAACCCGTTCACCCAAAGCGAGCACATTGGCGTTATTGTGCTCCCGACTCATTTGAGCGGAATATTCATCGGAAACCACCGCACACCGAATGCCACGAACTTTGTTTGCTGCTATGGACATCCCGATTCCCGTGCCACAAATCAGAATTCCACGATCAAACTCCCCCTTGGCCACTCTTTCCGCTACAGGCAAGGCATAATCAGGATAATCCACAGACTCTTTACAGTCACAACCTACATCAACAAACTCCATCCCTAAATCCTTCAGCACGTGTTTGACGGACTCCTTTAATTGCAACCCTCCGTGATCAGAACCGATGATAATACGCATTCAACCTCACTCCCTCACTCGCCATCATTGACGTTTCTTTTATTCTCCCATTGATCCAGCAACTTTTCCAATTCATTTTCAATTTCTGCCGCACATTGGCGATATTCCTCTACATCCCCGCCAAAGGGGTCCACAATATCCCCACGCTCCACCCATTCGGACACCTCCTTTTGCAGGGAGTTCATTTCCCTTTCCAGTTTTTTCAGTTCCTTTGATGGTTCTCCCGTCAGGGTTGCCCGTCGGGTCTCCCATTCAACCTGCAATTGTGAAAGGGCTTCCAGCTTCTTTTTTTGCGAGTCGGAAAGGGTATACTCCTTTAATGTATATAGCTTGTCCGCCGCTTTCGGATAGGAATGTACCATTAACTGTTTATGGCCGACGGTCATCACCAGAATCAAATCCGCCCATTGAACCAGTTCCTCGGAAACCATTCTGGACTGATGCGAACCATGATGAATTCCTTTTTCCTTCATGACCCGAACAGCCGGCTCCGTTGCGGGAGACCCGTTTACAGCAGAAATACCCGCAGAACGCACTTTTACATCCATCTTCCTCTTCCTCGCTTTTTCTCTTAACAAGGCTTCCGCCATCGGACTGCGACAGGTATTCCCTGTACAGACGAACAAAACCTTTTTCATCCAACCCCTCCCTGCACCCTTTACTGGACTGTTGTATATGATGATATCTTACATTTTCTCAAGGCCTTTGCCTGTTATGCAACCAAAATTGAATCCACGCTGAAAGGACCTATCCATGCAGGGTGTGGATCATCAATGAAAACAGAAGGCCGAAAACCGATCCCCAACGTGCAGCTTTCGGAGAAATTTCCATCGCCCGCGGGAAAACTTCCTGCGTCACCACCCAGATCATGGCTGTAGCCGCAAAAATAAGACTGATTGCTACCCAATCCAATGAACCTGTCAAGAGGTAAAAGCCCAACCACGTTCCCAGAGGAAGAGCTCCTGAAGCTCCCAGACTGATCAGTACGATCCAACGCCGTCGAACTCCAGACGCAAGCAGAGGGGCAGCCATTCCAATTCCCTCCGGAAGGTTATGTACAGCCATCGCTAAAGCCAAGGTAACACCCAATTCCGGCTTGACTCCGAAACCCACTCCAATCGCCGCTCCTTCCGGAAAATTATGGGCAATCACCGCCAGGGATAACACCCATCCCAGTCGACGATCCCGATCCATGGCGTTCTTTTTGCCTGCTCCGGCTTCACTGAAACAGTGAATGCTCTCCATCAGTGTAAGGCCCATCATCATTCCGATCCCAAGATGAATCCAGGAGGGACACAATTTTAAAGCGGTCGGCAACATTTCAAACAGGCTGACAAATAACATCACTGTAGCCGACAATCCCAGAGAACAGGCAATCCACTGTAAAGAAAAACGCTTCAATCGAAGGACCAGCATAGTACCCAACAGTGTGGCAGCCCCAGTCAGGCTGCTAAACCACAATGCCTCCATCATAGTAAAAACCGGAGGCCCAGAGAAATCAGGATGATGCCTCCCACCGCTTCCCCATAGTCGCCAATCCATGGTCCAACATTCCGTCCCAGAAGCAACCCCATAAAAGCCATCAACCCACCTACAAACCCGAACAAAAGGACAGCGAGAAGGATATCCACTTCAAACAGACCCAGGGAAAAGCCTGCAGAAAGAGAATCCAAGCTGACACTGAGAGAAAACATCAAAACCCCCCAGCCGGTAGATGAGTGAAAAGCTACCTCTTCTTTCTCCGAATCACACGCATGCCACACCATTTGTGCTCCTAGAATACAAAGCAGGACCCCACCTGTGATGACTGCAATGTTCTCCACCAACGCGCCCAGATACCGACCCGTCAAAAGCCCCAGCAATGGCATAACGACATGAAAAAAACCGATGATCAAGCTGATTTTCAAACCTTCAAAAAGCATGAGACCACGCATTCCAATGCCAATTCCCAAAGAGAAGGCATCCATTCCAAGTGCGACAGAAACCATAAACAGGGTCAATAATTGACCCCACTGGGGTAAGGTGAGCTCCATTGCCGATCCTCCCCGCACACGCTTGTCTTTGTCAAGGTATGCGAAAGCACGGACAAAAAGAACTCTTCTTGTCCCAGATCAAAAAAATCCCGTTTTCCAAAAACGGGATCAAAGAACCAATCAGGCTTTTATCACTCGACCTTCCGCTGCTTTTATCAACCGGTTCATCACCGAAAAAAGCACTCCCTCGGATGGAAACCCTTCCGCCACAATCCATTCCGCACCGACTTCATCAAACGTCCGAAGAGACTGATAAAGGCCTTTTGCAATGCTTTCCGGTTCCGACTTCCGCCCGCAGGGTATAATCCAATCCGCCTGATATTCTTGTACTTTTTCCTCTGTCGTCAAAATTCCAACTGTTTTTCCTTTCCGAAACCCTTCATCCGCCAATTCCTGCACTCGCCTCGTCAGAGCATCCGCTTCTCCCGTCACCAACCACATCGTTCCATGGGGGGCATAATGACGATATTTCATACCTGGAGAACGAGGCGCTTTGATTTCCGATTCAAGTCCCAGGTCCACCACAATTTCTCCCACCGCTTCCTGAAGCATCTCCAGGGTAATTCCCCCAGGGCGGAGCAACACCGGTGTTTCCGCCGTAACATCCACTACTGTCGATTCAACCCCAACCCCTGTCATTCCTCCATCCAACAACCCATCAATCCTCCCTGACAGATCCTTCCATACATGATCCGCTTGGGTAGGACTGGGCTTTCCAGATCGATTGGCGCTGGGAGCAGCGACGGGGAGTTGGCACGCCTTTAACAGAGCAAGAGCGACAGGATGGGATGGAATGCGAATTCCTACAGTGGGAAGACCGGCAGTCACTTCAGGAGCCAAGTTGCCTCGATGGGGAAGCACCAGAGTCAGGGGACCCGGCCAAAATCTGTGAGCCAACGTTCTTCCCTTTTCGGAAATCTCCCCCACCCAATGGCTGATCTGGGTTGGATCAGCAATATGTACGATCAAGGGATTGTCCGAAGGGCGTCCTTTCGCACGAAAAATGGAAGCTACCGCTTCCCTTGATGTGGCATTCGCCCCCAACCCATAGACCGTTTCCGTAGGAAAGGCTACAAGTCCCCCCTTCTTTAAATAGGATGCCGCCTCTTGAATCAGAGGATTCCCGTCCAATCCAAAGGTTTCAGGATCAATTCTCCATCGCTGAGTCTCCATTTACAAAAACCCTCTCATGCTTCTCAACTATTTTTACAGGATATCACTACTCGTGTCAGACAGAAGTTGATCAATTTTCATCATATTACACCTTTTTGCTATCCCACTCAATCTTTGTCGAGCTGTTATTCCCACACCGATAAATCATGGGAATCCCTTCTTGAGGCCCGACGTTTCGATTCTGGGCAGAACTGCGAATTTCCTCCGGAAGTGATTCCCAATCCAACGGCTCAAACCCAAAAACTTGAAAAATATCAGGGTTGATTCCTGTGATCAGGTAGATTTCTTGTAAACTGGAACGCTGAACATGGGAAAGAATCACTCCGATAAGCTCAAGAATGCTTTTCGCATTCCGAAAGCGTTTCTCCAGAACAAAAGAACGCAAAACCCCTTTCGTTCCATATACCTCTAACCCAACTGTACCAACAGACTGATGGGACCGGCAATCGTCCACCATCAGAAAATTTTCCGGGTGGCATTCAACACCCCAATCGCTGACGGATGCCTGTCGCAGAAGTCGGACAATGGTTTCCCTGTCCTTAGTATTTGCCTGTCTGACAGAATACATATCATTTCCTCCCACCTGTTTGTCTCTCTATGAAACTATGGAAGTCTGCTGAAAAATAGAACAAGAAACCAATAAAAAAAGGTCCGTGAGGACCCGATCTCGTTTACAGGAACTGCTGTCTGAAAGTCCAGGGTTTGAATCGTGGGATGAAAGATGGCCTTGCTCGAAGCCCCTTCTTTTAGGGGGGAGCAAGAGCAACCCCAGTCCGAGGACAATCGAACGTATGAGTGGCGCTCATCCTACTCGCAGTGGGTTGTTTCTTGAAAATGTTATGGAATGGGGTTCCAGCGGCAAACGCGTCTCTCCCGCTGGGTAAAGCCATAAGAGTAAGTGAAAGGGACCAGCGTACTGGTAACAGGTACGCCGCCCATGCGGGTACATGCGGCTTAGCCTTAGACTGCATGGGGCGGGCTGATTTGGGAGTTGTCCGAAACAGAAATGGACTGAGGAAGGACAAGCTTTGGATCGTTCAATCTTCCAAACCAAACAACCCGGAAAAAAAGCTTTTGACGGAATCAAAGAAGAAAAAGCGGATCTCCACGTCTTTTTCTTCCACATCCGAGGAAGAATCCATTTGTGCCGGTGCGGCCATTGCCCGATCCGCCACGGCTGTCCGTGCAGAAACGGCATCCCCATTGCTCATATCCACAAAACAGAGGGGAGGAAACAAAACACACCACCAATTGTCTCCCTTTCCTTGTCCAAGTGTAATCAACACCGCTTCATACTCACCAGCAGGATATACCTGGTCACCATACAATTTGGTGGGAAAAGAGACCGGGCCAAATTCCACATTTACAGGATATTGAAATCCTTTTTCCTTAACCGTTTGTTTCGCAATCGACTCCAGTCGGGGTAGATGGGAACGAATCATTTGACGAGCTTCTTTCAGTGTTTCAGGCTTGTCCGCCCAATGTTCCACTTCCTGGATAACTGCATCTCTCACCTTGCGCTTCAGCTGTTGATCCTGGGTGGAGTCACTGTTGGCCAAGATTCGCAGTCGAATGGCCTGTTCCGGTATCTTGTTGTTTTCCCCAGCTTTTTCAGCCTTCACAGAAAGAATATCTTCCCCAAGCCCACCACCATTCGTCAAAAACATCAAAGCAAACAGACCGACCGATAATAGAAGCAAAAACAAATAAGACCGCATCCGCATGTAAACCCCTCCTCCATTTGTTCTATCCCTCATTATGGACAGGCTGGACGGGCTTTAATCAAAAAATCATGCGGAAAGGTGGATGAATCCTTATGGATTCCGTGCAACTCTCGTTCCTGTTCCCTGATCAAACTGCTGACAAAGATAGTTCCAACCGTTTAGCGGACAACCTGCTTTCCCCTTTTGTCCGCTGGTTGGAACCGGAGGGAGTGAAGCGGACTTCTTCCACTTTCTTGCTGGAGGAAAGAGATGCGGAAACGGAATCTCTCCTTCACCACGTTGTCATGAACCTCAGGATTCAATGAATCCTTGCAATTACAATACGGGAGCGACCCGCCAAATCGGAAACGATGTCCACATCCGTATTCTCCAATTGATTTTCCAGTATTTCCTTCACCTTTTGACTCTGTCCTTCTCCCACTTCAAAGGCAACCAAACCGGGCCGATTCATGTATTGGGGAAGCTGTTTGACCAGAATTCGATACGGATCCAATCCATCCTTTCCTCCATCCAAAGCAAGAATCGGTTCATATTTTTTGACTTGCGTATCCAATGTATCAATCACTTGGGTTGGAATGTATGGGGGATTGGACACCAAAACATCCATCTTTACACCACTCTCTTTAAGAGGAGTCAACCAATTTCCTTCCAGCCAACGGATCCGGTCGTTTGTACCGTGTTGTTCCCCATTTTTCCGGGCCGTAACGAGAGCTTCCGAAGAGCAGTCCACAGCGACCAGTTGCCACAACGGACGTTCCGCTGCCAACGTAACCGCAATCGCACCACTCCCTGTCCCTGCATCCACCACGGTAATGGGGGAGTCCTTCCAAATGCGCTGGGTTTCCCTTAAAACGGTCTCAATCAGGACTTCGGTCTCCGGACGGGGAATCAGCACGGAAGGTCCCACCTGAAATACCCGTCCATAAAATTCTTGCTCTCCAAGAAGATACTGGACCGGAACCCCTTTTGCCCGTTGAACGATTTGATGAACATAACAATGGATGATTTTTGGCTCCATTGGATCACGAAAACGGGAAAAAAGACGCGTGCGATCCCATCCCATCACGGATCGAAGCAACAATTCCGCAATAAATGAAGCACTTTCCACTCCCCGTTTTTGAAGATATCGCCTTCCCACCCGATAGGCCTGTTCAAACGTTTTCATGTCCTTTCCCTCCTTTCCCCAATCTCGCTCACTGAAAAAACGGGCAGCAATGCCACCCGATTTCTGAATCACCTATTCCACTTTTTTCAACAGTTCCGCTTGCTCCTCTAAGACAAGTGCTTCAATCAATTCATCCAACTCTCCGGACATCACCAGATCCAGCTTATGAAGGGTGAGTCCGATCCGATGATCCGTCACCCGGCTTTGGGGAAAATTATAGGTTCGAATCCGTTCACTGCGATCCCCTGTTCCCACCTGAGTTTTCCGGGCATCATCCAACTTGGCCTGTTCTTCCTGCTTCTTTTGATCCAGCAGACGCGCCCGCAACACCCGCATCGCTTTTTCCCTGTTTTGAATCTGCGATTTTTCATCCTGACAGGAAACCACAATTCCTGTGGGAAGATGCGTAATGCGTACTGCCGACTTGGTGGTGTTCACACTTTGTCCCCCTGGACCGCTGGAACAGAACGTATCAATGCGCAAATCCTTTTCGTTAATATCCACGTCCACTTCCTCCGCTTCCGGAAGAACGGCCACTGTTGCCGTTGAGGTGTGAATTCTCCCTCCGGACTCCGTGGAGGGAACCCGTTGTACCCGATGGGCTCCACTCTCATATTTCAGGCGACTGTAGGCACCTTTTCCCTGAACGGAAAAAATCACTTCCTTAAACCCGCCAAGTCCTGTAGCATTGGCATCCAAAACTTCTGTCTTCCATCCCTGCCGTTCTCCGTAGCGACTGTACATACGAAAGAGATCAGCTGCAAATAGGGCCGCTTCCTCTCCCCCAGCCGCACCCCGGATCTCCACAATCACATTTTTATCATCATTGGGGTCTTTCGGTAAAAGGAGTGTTCGAAGCTTCTCCTCCAAGAATTGCTTTCGTTCTGAAAGTTGGTCCAACTCTGCTTTCACCATGTCAACCATTTCAGGATCTGATTCTTCGATCAACATGGCTTTGGCATCCGCATATTGACTGCTGACTTCTTTGTATTCGCAATAAGCCTGATATTTCGGTTCCAAATCAGACTGCTCTTTGGAGTAAACTCGAAGTAATTCTGTATTTTGGATCACTTCGGGGTCGCTCAACAGTTGATTTAATTCTTCATATCGCTCGCGAATCGATTCCAAACGTTCCAGCACACCGCTTCACTCCCCGAATGTTTCTCAAGGAAGAAACACATTGGATAACGTATCTATTATAGGATACAATAGGATGATCGTCAAAAACCGACTCATTTCCCAGGAAATAAACCACCTGATGATAAGGTAAGAAGGATTACATGAGGTTTATGACAAAGCGGTGAAAGGGTGATTTCCGTTTCCGCATCTCTTTCCTCCAGCAAGGAAGTGGAAGGAATCCGTTACCGGAACCCCCTTCTTATTATCTTTGTCAGCAGTCTCGATTACATGATTCTCTCTCGCAAATTTGACCATGTTTTGGTATCTTTAAGGTACGAATGATCCCTCTTCAGACAACATACTCTGGGGATATGGCACATAAGCAATCATTCAATTCTTATATTTCTCTATTGAATATCGTCATTAAAGGCTGAAACCGCATTGTCGCCGCCCAATGATCACCAAATGGGCCTCATGTCAATCAAACAGATCTACTGATCCCAAAAAAGGTGGTTTCACTACATGTTTGAAATCATAGGCGTTATAGTGCAATTTATTCCATTCTTTATTTTATTGTTACTGGCAAATGGGGCGGAAAATCCCCGTTTACTGGAACAGGGACGTAAAAAGGGAGCATCTTTCGCTCTATCCATCATTTCCCATATCCTTCTCGGACTGATCTTTTTTATATTCATCGTGATTGGAATCCTGATCAGCCTTTTGGGTTGGATCGCACAAAACCAAGAGAAGTTTTTAGAAGTCCCTCAAGTCCCTCCAGAGGTTATGATGGATATTATTGAATCCCTGCCCACTGTTGGTCTCAGCTTTTGGCTCCCATCTCTGTTGGGAATGTTATTGTTTATTCCGGCCATTCGGCGCATAATCGCCCGTTTGATTCCCATTGACCCGAACCATCGGGTGCACACCATCTCCTTGGCATCATCCATGATCATCTGGATTTATTTCTTCTTTTTTGTCGCCATTGGACTGGAAACCCTGAGCCAGTTGACTACCGGACAGGAACAAGCCAATACGTTGTCAACACTCTGGGCACAGCAGATCACTTTTTTCTTTCTTGCCCTGGTCGGAGTGGGATGGCTCACCCGCCGGAACACGGGAGCTGTTCTTAAACGGTTGGGATTGAATCGACCAACGCTGCGACATCTTTCCATCGGAGTCACTAGCGGTCTGCTCCTTGTCTTTGGAGCTCTATCGCTGGAGTATTTAGCTCAATTCGCTGGTTTCCCCAATGACCCTCATGTAGAGCAATTGACGGATGATTTATTGGGTCCGCTTTTTGGTTCTGCCCTGGGAATATTAACACTGGGATTCGCTGCCGCTCTTGGAGAGGAAGCGATCTTTAGAGGTGCATTGCTCCCACGATTTGGTCTATTCTTTACATCTCTTTTATTTGCAGTGGTTCACAGCAATTATGGACTTAGCTTATCCACTGTCATCGTTTTCTTTGTTGGTCTCGCACTGGGCTTTTTACGACAACGTTATGACACGACAACAACCATGATTGTGCATGCCACATATAACATCACATTGGGAATCCTCACTTATCTTTCCATCTAGAAACAAATACAGCTTGAGCCTGCATCACGACAGCTCAAGCTGTATTCATTTCAACCTCCAAACGGAAGGTAACGAAGCGGATTCCACTTGCTCAGTCCCACCTGGACCCGAATCTCATAACGGGGAATTTGGAAAGTGACGTTTCGGAGAACTTGCTCCTCCAGTTTTGCATAGTCCTTTTGAGCGACACGAGCTTCAGGAATGACTTGAATGGCCGCATGCCCACCCAGAATCCTGACTTTTGCATCCCGGACGCCATCCACTTTGAGGGCAATTGCCTTCATCTGCCTTTCCACATTTTCTTGGGGAGGTTTCACATTGGACCATTGCCCCACATCAGACAGGTTAGGATTTGCATTTCGGAGTCCAAATCGACCTTCATCCTGCAAATAGCGGTGTTGATCCTTTTCATAAAGATACTCAGGACGATGATCCGTTTTGGATCCCGTCTCCTGCTTTCCAGCACAACCGGCAATAAGGAGACCCAAAAGGAATACCAGGACTCCAACGTACCAAAAGTGGCTTAGGCGCTTCAAAAAAACACCTCCCTGAACCTAGTTTGCGTCAGGAAGGCAAAAAACTTTTCGGTAATGTTTTCCCAACCGGAACTTTATGACAGTGTCGACAACGGGCTTCATACTGTTCAGAAGCACCTACCTGAATAACAGGCCCGTCTGTTTCAGCCGGTTTTCCATCAATCAATCGCTGTGTCCGGCTGGCCGGACCTCCACATTGAACACAAATGGCTTGCAGTTTGGTGATGTATTCAGCAACAGCCATCAGCTTCGGGGTGGGTCCAAAAGGCGTTCCTCGAAAATCCTGATCCAATCCAGCACAGATCACCCGGATCCCCCGATCCGCCAATTCCTGTGCCACTTGCACCACAGAATCATCAAAAAATTGAATCTCATCAATCGCTACCACATTCGTCTTTTGCAAAAGGTGCTCCAAGATTTCCTTGGCTTCATGAATGACAATCGCATCTGTATAGACACCATTATGCGATGTTATCGCTTCCGGGCGATAACGATTATCCACAATCGGTTTAAAAACGGCCACATTTTGCTTGGCAATGCGAGCTCTGCGAATACGTCGAATGAGCTCCTCACTTTTCCCGGAAAACATCCCTCCGCAGATGACTTCAATCCACCCTTCTTTCGTCACAGGATTCATCTCCCATTCCCCGCTTCCCCCATTTATGTATAAACGGAGAAACAGACAAGCGCATCATCCGCTTGCCTGTAGTCTCTCTATATCCGTCTATGCTGTTTTAGAGATTGTATTTTTTCTTAAAGCGATCGACGCGACCACCGGCACTGACATGCTTTTGTTTACCGGTGAAGAAGGGGTGACATGCAGAGCAGATATCCACACGCAAATTTTCTTTGGTCGATCCGGTCTCAAATGTGTTGCCACATGCACAGGTCACAGTCGTTCGTTTGTATTTTGGATGAATCGCCGCTTTCATTCAAGATCACCTCTCTTCCATCCCGGTTGCATTTAAACATTTCGTCCGGCACAAACACTGCAATATTATATCATGATCCTTGAAGGACTTGCAAGCAGTTGGGGAAGAATCCAGACATAACCACCAAAAAATGATAAGGAAAAGACCCACATTTACTTCAAGGAAGGAAGAACACGAAGAGGAGGAATGGGTCGACCTTTTTGCCGAACCTCAAAATGAAGATGAACCCCTGTGGAATTTCCCGTCGTTCCCATATAACCGAGATGGCTTTTTGGCGTCACCTTCTGTCCAATACTTACGGTTACTCGGCTCAGATGGGCATAATAAGTCGTCCATCCCTTTCCATGATCCACCACGACAAGGTTTCCATAACCTCCGGCCCACCCTGCACGAATAACGGTCCCTTTACGTGCAGGACGAATAAGCGTTTTTTGCTGTTTTTCATTCCAGATGTCGATTCCCCGATGCAGAGCTCCGTTTCGTTTCCCAAATCCACTGGTTATCTTCCCCGTTACCGGCCAACGAAAGGCGATTTTTCCTTGAGTTGGTTTCGTTTCTGAAGCAAGTTGCACGCTGTTTTTGGAAGCGGGGTGACTTGGGGAAACTTGGGACGGTTTAATCAGTTGAGGAATCACCAATACCTGACCGACATAAAGAGCTTCGGACAAATTCAGATCGGGATTGGCCCTTTTGAGTGTTGCCATCGTTACCTTATATTGTTGTTTAATATCAGAAAGCGTCTGTCCTTCCTGCACCCGAATCCGTTTCATCTTTACAGGAATCTTCAATTTTTGGCCGGGCTTCAACAAGCGAGGGTTACTGATTTTGTTATATGTCATTAGCCTCTTGCTATTCACACCATATCGAAGGCCGATTCCATAGACCGTTTCCCCTTTTTTCACCTGATGGATGAACGGCTTTTCATCGGTTTTCACCGCCAACTCCCCTTCGGAAATAAAAGAAACAGGGTTCAAATATTGATAAAAGGCTTCTTTCGCAATCTGTTTCTTCTCCCAGTTCGGCCCATGGGGAGTCAATCGATCCTTTTCAACAGCTTGGGCGGATTCCGCCTCCATCCCAGTAAATACAGAGGCTGTACACAGGGAAAGAGAGGAAGCAACCCATCTGGTTTTATTGGACATCACAACACCTCACACATAGTTTTCGGGAATGAAATCATCTCCATAACCCATTCCTATGTGTGAAAACGGCCCATAGAACCAACGCTTCTCCTATGCGGTGGAAGTACGCCGTATCCGACATTCCAACCCATTGATAAAATCCTCGTTGGATGGTGTATTGGCCAACTTCTGTATAAACGCTTCCATATTCTCCGCACCATCCACCATTGATTTCCTTAAATTCCATATTTTTTCCAATTCCTCTTGGGAAAGAAGGAGCTCTTCCTTGCGAGTTCCGGACCGCCGGATGTCAATTGCCGGGAAAATTCTTCGTTCCGACAATTTCCGGTCCAAATGAAGCTCCAGATTTCCGGTTCCCTTAAACTCCTCATAAATGACATCGTCCATTCTGGAGCCTGTATCGACCAATGCTGTAGCCAAAATGGTCAAACTTCCACCTTCTTCTACATTGCGAGCCGCCCCAAAAAACCGCTTCGGCCGATGAAAAGCAGCAGGATCAATTCCTCCGGAAAGCGTCCGGCCGCTGGGAGGAATCACCAGATTATACGCTCTCGCCAAACGGGTGATACTATCCAGAAGAATCACTACATCCCGTTTATGTTCCACCAACCGTTGTGCCCTTTCCATCACCAACTCTGCCACCTTGATATGATTTTCAGGCATCTCATCAAAGGTGGAACTGACCACTTCACCATCGACAGAACGTTGCATATCCGTCACTTCTTCTGGTCGTTCATCAATCAGAAGGACAAACAAATCCACATTGGGACAGTTGGTTGTAATACTGTTGGCAATTTCTTTTAAAAGCGTGGTTTTACCTGCCTTGGGCTGGGCAACAATCAAACCTCTCTGACCAAGCCCAACAGGTGAGAACAGATCCATGATCCGAGTGGACAATTTATCTGCTTCCGTTTCCAAAGGAAGCCTGTCTTGAGGATATAGGGGAGTCAGCGCGGGGAAATGAAGTCGTTCCGCAGCTTGATTGGGGTCTTCTCCGTTCACAGCCTCCACATGCAAAAGACCAAAATACCGTTCGTTTTCCTTGGGGGGTCTCACTTTTCCAGATACCAGATCTCCGGAACGAAGATCAAATCGCCGAATCTGAGAGGCGGAGATATAGATATCTTCAGATGACGGAAGGTAATTGATCGGCCGAAGGAAACCATAGCCCTCCGGCAAAACATCCAATACCCCTTCCATAAACATCAATCCGTCTTTTTCTGCTTTTGCCTTTAAAATAGCAAAGATTAATTCTTTCTTTTTCATCTGACTGTAGTAGGAAATGTGATATTCTTTTGCCAGCTTATATAAATCCGTTAAACGTTGATGCTCCAATTCGCTCAGAGAGAGCTCCATGAATCACTGTCACCACACTCTTTTTACATATTTTCCATCTTGTCCCGTTACGGCACCTCTTATTCCAAAACCAGATTCGGTTTTTTCTCCAAACGGTGTTTTCCATCAATAAATCGTACGGTACCGGTACTGGCTCTCATCACCAAAGAATGAGTGGTCACCATCGTTCCTTTATAGCGGACTCCCTGCAGCAGTTCACCGTCTGTAACCCCTGTTGCCGCAAAGATGGCATCATCACCCTTGACTAGATCGCTCATATAAAGCACCTGGCTGGGATCTGTGATGCCCATATCTATACAACGTTGAAACTGCTGTTCATCTTCAGGCAACAGCCGCCCCTGAATTTCACCACCTAGGCATTTCAGAGCCACTGCAGCAAGAACTCCTTCAGGCGCTCCACCGGAACCAAGCAGAATATCCACACCCGTATCCGGAAAGGCGGTGTTGATCGCAGCCGCCACATCTCCATCCGAAATCAGTTTAATGCGCGCTCCTGTAGAACGGACCTCCTCTATAATTTGACTATGACGGGGCCGATCTAAAAGAACAACCACCAAATCGTTGATGTCTTTTCCCAGAGCACGTGCAACGGACTTCAGATTATCTTTGACAGGAGCATTGATATCCACATGTCCCACGGCTTCAGGACCCACCGCAATCTTATCCATATACATATCCGGAGCGTGCAACAGATTTCCGCGATCGGCCACAGCAACAACCGACAAGGCATTCCACAATCCCTTTGCGACAATATTTGTCCCTTCTAGGGGATCAACAGCCACATCCACTTCCGGCAGATAGCCAAGGCCCAGACGCTCACCAATGTACAACATCGGTGCTTCATCCATTTCCCCTTCACCAATCACAACGGTCCCACGCATCGGTATGGTGTCAAATACTTTTCGCATGGCTGAAGTGGCAGCATCGTCCGCTTCATCTTTCTTGCCAAACCCCATCCATCGCCCAGAGGCTACTGCAGCAGCTTCCGTAACACGAACCAGCTCCATGGTTAGACTGCGTTCCAAAAGAATCCCCTCCACAACTGAATTACCACTATTCAAGCATGATTCCGAATTGGATACTTGAATCTCTATCAATAGAGTAACACAATTTATTTATATGTTACACAAATTCATATCACTATACCAGTCACGGAAAAGGGATAAGGCTATTGCCACCAAACTTGGGCTCCCAAGGATTGAAGCTTGTGATGCAATGCTTCATAGCCCTGATTTAACTGTTCTGCATTCAACAGGCTCGTAACCCCTTCAGCCATCAAAGCCGCAACAACCAATGCCGCTCCTCCTCGAAGATCCGGTATTTGGACAACGGTTCCGTACAGCGGAGTAGCTCCTCTGATCATGGCTCTCCTCCCTTCTACATGTATGCTGGCTCCCATCCGACATAATTCTTCCACATGGTCAAACCGGGAAGGAGACAAAGGGTCAGAAATCAAGCTGATGCCATCGACTTTGGTTAACAGGGAGGAAAAGGGTTGTTGCAAGTCAGTGGGGAATCCTGGATACGGAAGCGTCTTGATATCAATCGATCGATATCGATCCGCACCGAACACCCTGAGATTTTCATCCTTTTCTTGGACCTGGACTCCCATTTCCCGCAGCTTGGCAGAAACGGCCTCCAAATGACGGGGAATCACCTGTTCCAGTGTCACATCTCCCGAAGTGGCCGCTGCTGCGATCATATAGGTTCCAACTTCAATGCGGTCCGGAATCACCGTATGTAAACAACCTTTTAAGGATTGCAAACCATGAATCCGGATTACATCCGTCCCCGCCCCCTTGATCTGGGCTCCCATGGAGTTAAGCATTGTGGCGACATCAATAATTTCGGGCTCTTTTGCCGCATTCTGTATCGTCGTGACCCCATTCGCTTTTACAGCAGCCAACATAATATTTATCGTGGCCCCCATATCGGGCTCATCGAGATAGATCCGAGCTCCACGCAGACAGGGAACCTTCAGATGGATCGTTTGTTCCGTTTGGGTCAACTGTGCTCCTAACGCTTTTAACCCTTTAAGATGCAGATTCTTGGAATGGAAATCGATTGGAGATTCTGTGGGGAGATAAATGAGAATTTCTCCGAAACGGCCCAACATTGCCCCTATAAAATAAGTGAATACCTGAAACTCTCTTTTCGTTTCAGCGACAATTGCGGTACGTTTCATTCCTTTGGGATCAATGAGCAATCTGTCTTTCTCTCTTTGACAAGCACCTCCCAAATCCTGCAGGAGGTTTGTCAGCAACTCCACGTCCCGAATCCATGGCATGTTTTCAATCGTGGTAGGAGACTCTGCCAAAATTGCAGCAGGAATCAAAGCGACGGCACTATTTTTCGCCCCACTGGCGGAGATCCGGCCATACAGAGGACGCCCTCCTTTGATCATCAGCTTTCCCATCTCAATCTCCCCTTTTTCACACAGCATCCCCCTAACATGGTATATCCAATCGGGGCACATCACCGGATTCGCAAAAGGAAAACCGACGGTGACAGGGAACGCCTGCAACCGCCGGACACTGATGATACAAACCAACAGACTCCCTGTTGAGAGATAGACCAAGAGAGATGCCGGGCTCTGATTTCCGTCTCCACATCTCTTTCCCCAGCCAACTAGAGGACGCAGAGAAAGAGAAAACAAATCCGTCAAGCGGATGGAGGAACGAAGGTTGCTTTGTAACCGGAAGTTACCTGCTCCGTCTAAAAAACTGGTTCAACAGTCTCATCCTTTGTTTGCTTTTTCCCAATCCTCTTTAAAGCGTTGAATTCCCTGATCCGTCAACGGATGGGAAAGGATCTTTTTCATCACTGCAAAAGGCAGCGTAGCGATATGGGCTCCACTTTCTGCTGCCTGTGCAACATGAATGGGATGACGTATACTGGCAGCAATTATTTTTGTGTCTATGTTATGAACATCAAATATATGTGCTACTTCATCGATCAGTTTCACACCATCATGGCCAATATCATCCAACCTTCCCACAAATGGGCTGACATAGGTGGCTCCGGCTCTGGCAGCCATTAATGCTTGATTGGATGAGAAAATGAGAGTGACATTGGTTTTGATCCCCATCTTCGATAGCCGGTGAACGGCTTTTAACCCTTCTGCCGTCATGGGGACTTTAATGGTGATTTGATCCGAAATAGCAGCCAGTGGTTCCGCCTCTTCCAACATCCCTTCCACATCATCACTCAATACCTCAGCGCTTACGGAGCCGTCAACAATATTGACAATCTCCTTGACGACCTCCGTAAAATCCCGGCCGGATTTTGCCACCAGGCTGGGATTTGTCGTGACACCGGACAGGATTCCCCATGAATTTGCGGTACGAATCTCCTCAACATCGGCTGTATCAATAAAAAACTGCATAAATCCCTCATCTCCTGTCATACAGGGAATCCTTTCGGATTCCCTGCAGAATGTCAAGCTTTCCCGGAGCTTCCAAACAAGCGCATTTTTTCCTTCACCGTCTCCTTAATCGCCTCGCGGCCAGGCCCCAGATATTTACGCGGATCAATCATATCAGGGTTATCATTGAGCAACTCCCGAACAACACCGGTGCAAGCCACTTGGCTCTCTGTGTTTACATTGATTTTGCCAACTCCCAATTGAATCGACTGCTTGATGGATTCATCCGGTACACCGGACCCACCGTGAAGGACAATGGGTGCTTCAATGTTTTTGGAAACCTCATCAATAATATTAAAATGGATTTTCGGCTCTCCTTTATACATCCCATGAGCGGTACCCACCGCAATCGCCATCGCATCCACTTTGGTCTCATTCCAGAAACGGATGGCTTCCTTTGGGTTCGCCAATGCAGCATCCGCTTCATCTACCTGAACATCATCTTCCACTCCGCCGATCGTACCCAGTTCACCTTCAACGGAAACACCGACGGCATGAGCAGCTTTCACAACTTCCTTGGTCAGACGGATGTTTTCTTCAAAAGGATAATGAGAGCCATCAAACATGACGGAAGAAAAACCAGCTTGAATACATTTCATCACCATTTCAAAGCTGCTTCCGTGATCCAAGTGAAGAGCCACCGGAACACCCGATTCCTTTGCAGCGATCTCGGCCATAGCCACAACATAGTCAATCCCCATGTAACGCATAGCACCTTCACTGACACCGAAGATAAACGGAGAACGTTCTTCCTTTGCCGCTGCGGCAATCCCTTGGACAAACTCCAGATTGTTCATGTTAAACTGCCCGACCGCAAACCCTTCTTTTTTGGCGCGGGGAAGAAATTCCGTCATGGGTACCAAAGACATAAGTAATCCTCCCTGATCTGATTTTTAGTTCCGGTCGTCCCGCAGAAATTATACCACTGTATATAGGAGTCCCGGCGAACGCTGTCATCTTTGAATTATAACACCGAAGACTGGAATCCGACAGATATCCGATGAAATCCTCCTTGATTTACAGCGTTCTTTTCCTCGTATCATTTGTTTTCCATCCAATTTTTACCCTTCAATGAGTGTTCTATGTTTGACCCCTATGGGAGGGAATTTCCCACTCTTCGTTAAAATGGTCCCAAACGTTCCTAAAGGGAGAGTGAAGCGTCTTTATATCGTGTCAGAACAAACTGACTTTAACGATCACAGTGGTGTTTTTGTACTGCCTTGTATGTTAGCATAGCTACAAAGGAAGACCAAGACCATTTGTGAGGGATGGAGTCAGCTAGAGTACCCTTTTTCAAGTATCTGCTTAAAGGACAGCTTATGTAGAAAGTCGTGCAAGCATGAAGATCTTTCGGAAAACTGGGCCTTGGATATATGCTTGATGCTGGCTGGAGCCAACCTTGGCACACAGACAAGCCCTTTTCGGGTCATTTGATGACTCAACGATCATGACCAAACCCTTCTGAAAGATAAATGATAACGCTTCATTTTAAGCCCAATATCTTTCGAGCCTCATCCGGTGTAGCCACTTCCCTTTCCAACTCGCAGGCAATCCGGCGAACTCTGTCCACCAACTGAGCATTGGTGGCAAGTTCTCCTTTTCGGTAATATATATTATCTTCCAAGCCGACGCGGACATGTCCTCCCAGGGCAACCGCAAGAGCTGCCATGGTTAGCTGATGTCGACCCATACCCGCAACCGTCCATGTCGCTTCTGGAGGAAGTTGATCGATTAACAGCAAAAGATGCTTGGCTGTGGCCGGCATCCCTCCCGGTACACCCATCACAAAATCAAAATGAAGATGGCCGGTCACCCATTTTTCCTCAACCAGTCGGAGAGCAGCAGGTATCATTCCTGTATCAAAAATTTCAAATTCAGGGCGAACGTTGAGCTCCTTCATCTTCTCTGCAAACTGACGCACTTCTGCAAAGGGATTGTAAAAAACATCCCCGCCAAAATTTACGGTCCCCGTAGTTAATGTGGCCATCTCCGGCTGAAGGGTAATCGGTTGCAAACGCTCCTCTGCTGACATATTGACTGCACCACCTGTAGAAACCTGCACGATGATGGGACACCGTTTTTGGATCTCTTCGATTGCCGCTCTGTACAACTCTCGGCTTTGGGTCGGTTTCCCCTCTGCATCCCTCACATGGATATGGGCAATCGAAGCACCTGCCCGATATGCCTCCATCGCCGCTTCACCGATTTCCTTCGGTGTAATGGGAAGATACGGGGTATCCTTTCTTGTCACTTCCGCTCCCACCAATGCAGCCGTGATGATTAACTTTTCCAATCCCTTCACCCCATCTCCTATTAACGGCTTAAACGCTGGCGATCTTTTGGGACCACACAGGTTCCAATCGCTTTTGCCACCAATAAAGGCTCTTCCAAAACTCTTGCTGCGGAAGCACAATCTGGATCAATCCGGGATTCGATCACTTTCCATGCAGAAAAATGCATCGTTCGCGATGTGTTCCCCACCCGAACGATTTCCCCTTCTACCTCAATATAATCCCCGGCATAGACTGGCGCTTTAAACGCAATGGAATCATAGCCTACAAACAAACCTTCATCCCCATCATGACGAATTAAAAGTTCGGTGGCCACATCCCCGAACAAAGCCGTGATTCGGGCCCCATCCACCAAGTCTCCTGCATAATGGGCATCATTTTGACTCATCCTCAAACGGAGTTTTACTGGATCCATCATCTGTTCTCCTCCTTATTCCAAACCCCTATAAATTGAGATAACGCAGTGCTTCCTCCCTCAGTTCCTCAATATCAAAAGGTTTTGTAAAATGAGTCAAGGCACCCAGCTTCGATGCTTCTTCCACCATATCCAACTCTCCGTATGCAGTCATCATAATCACATTGATGCGTATTTGCTCCTTTTGCAAGTGTCTTAACAATTCCAGGCCATCCATACCGGGCATTTTCATATCCAAAAGAACTAAATCCGGCTTTTCCGTCTGAATGATTTCCAAAGCGGCCTCTCCATCAGCTGCCTGAAAAATCTGAAGACCTTCCCGTGAAAATACCTCTTTCAGCAACACCCGAATGCCATATTGATCATCTACAATCAACAGTTTTTTCATCGCGTAGGTCATTTTCTATTCCCCTCCTTCCAAAAATATTTTAAGCGCTTTGGAATCTGTACCAAATTTTTTCTTGCCACAAAAAGACCTTCATTTTAAATAATTTCGTACCCGGCAGTCAATTTCCTCCCTTATTTCTGTGAAAAAACTGTCGATTATAGAACCTATGTAAAAAAACATACTAACTAAACCGTAATATACCGGATTATTATATATAAATTATTTTTATTGAAATAAACCTTAAAAAAAATAAACAGCCACTCATCCAGGGAGTGGCTTGATTCCATTTCTATTTAATTTTTCAAATGGGCACTTTTCAATGCAGCTGTAACAAAGTCCCGGAAAAGCGGTTGGGAACGATCCGGACGAGAAGTAAATTCAGGATGAAATTGGCAACCAACAAACCAAGGATGGTTTTTCAGTTCCACAATCTCCACTAAACGCCCGTCTGGAGAAGTGCCAGAAAAAACATATCCAGCCTCCATCATTTGTTCACGGTATGCATTGTTAAATTCATAGCGATGCCGGTGACGTTCATACACCAAATCATCTCCATAGGCTTTTTGGCTCAAGGTATCCGGGCTCAATTTACAAGGATAGAGACCCAGACGCATCGTACCACCCAGGTCTTCAACTTCCTTTTGCTCAGGAAGAAGGTCAATCAGAGGGTGAGGCGTTTCCGGATCAATTTCGGAACTGTTTGCTCCTTCTAATCCCAACACATTTCTGGCTCCTTCAATACAAGCCACTTGCATCCCCAGACAGATCCCAAGCATGGGAACCTGTTTCTCGCGCGCATATCGAATGGCCGTAATTTTTCCCTCGACCCCCCGGTCACCAAATCCTCCGGGAACCAGTATTCCATCTGCATCCTTTAAACAGTTATGAACATTTTCTTCTGTAACTTCCTCAGCATTCACCCAAATGATATCCACTTCTGTATCATTGGCGAAACCGGCATGGTTCAATGCTTCCACCACACTCATATAGGCATCCCTGAGTGCTACATATTTTCCGACGATGGCAATGTTCACTTTTTGCTTCAGATGTTTCACTTTGTTGACGAGATCAATCCAGTCCTTCATATCTGCTTCTGGACAGGAAAGCCCCAAGTGTTTCACAACAATGGAATCCAGACCTTCCGCCTGAATCATCAGGGGAACTTCATACAGGGTTTCCGCATTGCGAGCTTCTATCACAGCTTCCCGATCGATATCGCAGAACAGAGCAATCTTTTGTTTCATCTCTTCAGAAAGGGCCCGTTCCGTACGACAGACAATCACGTTGGGCTGGATGCCGATACTGCGAAGTTCCTTCACACTGTGCTGTGTCGGCTTGGTCTTCAGTTCCCCGGTAGCAGACAATTCGGGGATCAGGGTACAATGAATGTACATCACATGGTCGCGCCCAACTTCACTCTTGATCTGACGGATCGCTTCCAGAAAAGGAAGGCTTTCAATATCTCCAACCGTTCCCCCGATTTCCGTAATCACCACATCCGGATGCGTTTCCCGCGCTGCCCGAAAGACGCGATCCTTAATTTCATTAGTAATGTGGGGAATGACCTGAACCGTTCCTCCGAGGTAATCCCCTTTCCGCTCTTTGTTAATCACGGCGGAATAGATTTTACCAGTGGTTACATTGCTGTTTTTTGACAGATTAATATCAATAAAGCGTTCATAATGCCCCAAATCCAGATCCGTTTCCGCTCCGTCATCGGTTACAAAAACTTCTCCATGCTGATAGGGACTCATTGTACCTGGGTCCACATTGATATAGGGATCAAATTTCTGGATGGTAACACTTAATCCGCGGTTTTTCAAAAGCCGACCCAACGATGCCGCGGTAATCCCTTTTCCCAACGATGATACGACACCGCCAGTCACAAAAATAAACTTGGTCATCATTCCGCCCTCCTTGAGGTATCGTTCCCATTTCATTACTTATCCATTAGAAAAAGCGCCACCCTGTAATTAGGGGGCACTTTTACAATGCGAGGGTTTTATTTGATGGCGACCGGGTCGCCGATCTGTGAATTTCAATGATACCAGCTTTAGCCCATGTGCTAGTTTAACTCTGGTACCCACCTTTGTCAAGCAGAGCCTCTTTCATTCCTCATCATAATCCTGAAAGCCACCGCGGAAATCCTGATCCTCATCCGTTTCATCCTCACTGGGAAAGTTATCTTCCAGTTCCTCATCCGATTCATCATCTTTTACGTTTTGAGCAACCGCAGAATCCGTACTCTGGTCCATGGAGTACCAACGTTTTAAGCCCCACAAGCTTTTTCCTACACAGATAAACCTTCCATCAATATTGATTTCTGTATAGAGTTGAGCAATCAAACGATTCTTTTCCTCTTCAGAAAACCCTTTCAGCTTGGCCACTTCTTCCATCAGATTCCGGTACAGTACGGGTTCCCCTTTTTCTTTCAAGAGAAAATAGGCCAGTTCAACCATGGAGGTTTCCTGAATCTCTTCATCATTCAGGTCCCGGATCAAGGTCTCAGGCATATTGAGCACATCCTTCCATTTCAAGGGTCAGGAATTTCCGTTATCTTTTCACCGTATGTCTATTTTAACCAAAACATTGGTGAAGTCAACCAATGTCACGGCTCTGAAATATCCATCTGCGTACAAAAAATCTTAAAAACCGACCTGATGAAGGTCGGTTGAGGTCGATGACAAAGTGGGGGAGAGGGGATTTCCGTCTCCGGATCTCTTTCCTCCAGCAAAGAAGAGGAAGGAGTCCGCTTCACCCCCTCCGGTCCCAACCAGCGGACAAAAAGGAAAAGCAGGTTGCCCGCTAAACGGTTGGGACCTCCAGGGGTTCCGCTGAGTTGTCGGAAAAGGATGCTCCACCGGATATCCCCCTTCTTATTATTTTGTTATTTTTGTCAGCAGTCTCAACCGACCTGATGAAGGTCGGTTTGTTATCATTACATATTGCGTCGGTACTGTCCGCCCACCTCAAACAACGCATCGGTAATCTGTCCCAGACTGGCATAGCGGACGGTATTCATTAACTCTTCAAACAGATTCCCATTCTGTCTGGATACTTCTTTCAAGCGGTTCAGCGCTCTTTGTGCCTGATCTTTGTTGCGATTCTGAAAATCTCTGAGGTTTTGGATTTGCGTCTGCTTTTCTTCTGGCGTGGCTCGTGTCAGTTGATAGTTCGTTTCCGCCTCTTCGCCTTCTTTGCGAAAGGTATTCACTCCGATAATCGGCAGTTCTCCTGAGTGTTTCTTGGTCTCATAGTAGAGGGATTCATCCTGAATTTTTCCGCGTTGATATTGGGTTTCCATCGCTCCAAGAACGCCGCCTCGATCGCTGATCCGTTCAAATTCCTCCAGTACAGCCTCTTCAACCAAATCCGTTAACTCTTCAATAATAAATGATCCCTGAAGCGAATTTTCATTTTTCGCCAGACCCAGCTCTTTATTGATAATCAACTGAATCGCCATGGCCCGTCGAACCGATTCCTCTGTCGGAGTGGTAATCGCTTCATCATAAGCATTGGTATGCAGTGAATTACACTGGTCATAAAGAGCCATCAATGCCTGCAATGTGGTTCGAATATCATTGAAATGAATTTCTTGGGCATGAAGGCTTCGGCCTGAGGTTTGGACATGGTATTTCAGTTTCTGACTGCGTTCATTGGCTTCATACAACTCCTTCATGACGACAGACCAGATACGCCTTGCCACCCGTCCAATCACTGAATATTCGGCATCCAGCCCATTGCTGAAGAAAAATGAAAGATTGGGAGCAAACCGATCGATGTCCATCCCACGAGAGAGATAATACTCCACATAAGTAAACGCGTTGGCCAGGGTAAAGGCCAGTTGTGAAATGGGATTGGCTCCTGCTTCAGCAATATGGTATCCGCTGATACTGACGGAATAGTAATTCCTGACATTGTTGTCGATAAAAAACGCTTGGATATCGCCCATCATTTTTAATGCAAATTCCGTAGAAAAGATGCATGTATTCTGCCCTTGATCCTCTTTCAGAATATCCGCTTGCACGGTTCCCCGAACGGTGGAGAGGGCCTTGGCTCGAATCTCTTGAAACTCCTCCGGGTCCGGTTCCCTACCTTGGCGATCCCGGAATTGATCCACCTGTTGATCGATGGCGGTATTGAGAAACATCGCCAGAATAATGGGAGCAGGACCATTGATGGTCATGGAAACACTGGTGTTGGGAGCACACAAATCAAAGCCGCTGTATAACTTCTTCATATCATCCAAGGTGCAAACACTGACGCCGCTTTCCCCAATTTTTCCGTAGATGTCCGGCCGCTCATCCGGGTCCCGTCCATACAGCGTGACCGAATCAAAAGCGGTAGACAAGCGTTTCGCCGGTTCCCCCTCAGACAAATAATGAAACCGTTTATTGGTACGCTCCGGTGTTCCCTCCCCCGCAAACATTCGCTTGGGGTCTTCATCTGCCCGTTTGAACGGGAACACCCCGGCCGTAAAAGGAAATCGTCCCGGAACATTTTCCAACATCCCCCAACGCAGAATCTCACCCCAATCCTTAAATTTGGGGAGAGCTACCTTGGGAATCCGGCTGCCGGATAACGTTTCCGTATATAGAGGGGTTCGTATCTCTCGATCCCGGATTTTTACTGTATATTCATCCTGTTGATACGACTCCTTCAACTCCTCCCACTGTTCCAGGAAGCGCTTGGATTCAGGCAACAGACGGCTTTCCATTTCCTCTCTAACCTGTTCCAACTGATGAAAAAGGGCGTCATCCTCCTCTACCCCTTCAGCCTCCAAAACTTCCCGACTCCCTTGCAATTGAAAAACCTTCCGGGCTAAATCAGATTGTTCGCTCACTTTTTTGTGATAGGAACGAACCGTATTGGAGATTTCACGTAAATAGTGGCTCCGCTCCGGTGGAATGATATGCCGGATTTCCACCTCTTCTCCATTTGTTTTCAGCGTGCTCTCCCAGTTTAGTTCGCATTTATCAGACAATTTCCGGATCAATGCACAGTAAAATCGGTCGGTACCGGGATCATTAAAGCGGCTGGCCATGGTTCCATATACAGGAATTTCCTCATCCGGCACATCAAATTGTTCATGGTTCCGCCGATATTGTTTCTTTACATCCCGAAGAGCATCTTTGGACCCCTTGCGGTCAAACTTGTTGATCGCAACCAAATCCGCATAATCCAACATTTCAATTTTCTCCAGTTGGGAAGGAGCTCCAAATTCCGAAGTCATCACATAGACAGCCAGATCACTTACCTCGATCACATCCGAATCTCCCTGCCCAATACCACTCGTTTCCAGAAATACAAGATCAAAGTCAGAGTGTTTAAGAATTTGCAGGGCTTCCTGGGTGGCTCCAGACAATTCCGAACGGGTTCGCCGTGTGGCCAGACTTCGCATAAACACCCTGGGGTGATATACCGCATTCATCCGAATCCGATCCCCCAAAAGGGCGCCTCCCGTCTTCTGCTTGGATGGGTCAATGGACAGAATGGCCACCTTTTTATCCGGGAAATCCTCCAGAAACCGTCGTACCAGCTCATCCGTCAAGGAGCTTTTACCCGCGCCACCGGTGCCCGTAAGACCAATGACCGGAACCTTTCGACGGGATTTCTCTGTTTCTTTTGACGGCTCTGCCAACATCGCTGAAACCTCGCTGGAGGCATCAGTAAAAACTTTCCGTTCAGCCATGGTGATCAGTCGGGCAATCCCCCGAAAATCCCCTTTTCGAGCCGCTTTTGTCTCCCAACTGATATGTTCCACCGTTGGAAAATCGCATAATCGGATCATATGTTGGATAATCCCTTGCAACCCCATCTGGCGTCCATCCTCAGGAGAAAACACCTTGGCCACACCGTAAGATTCCAACGCCTTAATCTCCTGAGGAACAATGACGCCCCCACCTCCGGCAAAGACGCGGATATGATCCGCCCCTTTGTCCTTGAGGCGATCAATCATATATTTAAAAAACTCCATATGTCCGCCTTGATAGGAAGAAACGGCGATCCCCTGAACATCTTCCTGAAGGGCGGTGTCCACAATGAGATCAACCGATCGGTCATGGCCCAGATGAATCACTTCAACGCCATTGGATTGCAAAAGCCGTCGAAACAGATTAATGGAAGCATCATGTCCATCGAAGAGACTGGCAGCCGTCACAAAACGAATGGGGTGTTGCGGTCGATAGCTCTCCGTCGTCACTGCACTTCCCTCCCCTGTTCTTCATGGGTACATTTATCAAGCAAAAGAGCCGTCTGACGCCGGGTATACTCTTCCAGTGTATAATGTTGTTTTAATGCCCATCTTCGAAAGGTCCACATTTGACCAAGAACCATGATGTTATGGGCCATCAATTTAACAGAAGAGGGAGTTAAGGTGAGTGTCCCATCCTGAATCCCCCGACGTAAGATCTCTTCAAACAAAAAGGTGATCTCTTCCTCTTTCTTCAACACATAGGACATCGCTTCTTTGGGAAGTGATTTGGTCTCCTGATAGATGAGAAGCACATAATCACTCATCTCTTCCATTACTTTGAAATGCTGAGCGATCGCTTTGGTTAACCCTTCCCGCCCCGTTCCTGTTTCCGCCAACGCATTTTTCAGCCGTTTTTCCAATTCCGAATGAATGTAATCACAGACCAGGTAAAGAACATCCTCTTTACTCTGAATATACTCATACATCGTCCCGATGGAGAGACCGCATTCCCTGGCAATCTCCCTGGTGGTTGTCTTGTGGAACCCTTTCCGGACAAACAGGTCACAGGCTCCACGAATCATCTGTCCTCTCCGCTTTTCCACCAACTGCCGGTTTTTTACCATCGACGGAATCCGTTTGGGGTTCCGGCTCATGAACGTCCCCCTCCTTCCTCACGGACCAATTCGGACAGCCATTTTGCAGCCATCCGATGCGGACTCAACTTCCGGGACTGAACCAAGTCCAAATCTCTCTGAAAATCAGCTCGATTCACTTGCTTTCCCAGAAGGTAACGCAACCGATCCTCAATAATCACTTGCACTTCCCGACGGAGATGAGAGCGGCGGCGTTCCCCCCACCCTCCGGTCTCCTGCATAAAATACCTGTGCTGTTCCAGTTCCGCCCAAAACTGATCCGTTCCCCGCCCCGTCCTTCCTTCGGTTTGAACAATAGACGGAATCCAATCCGCTTCGTTTTTGGACAGGTGAAGCAATTCCTCAATGTCCCGGACGAGCTTTCCAGATCCACTCCGATCCGATTTATTGACAACGAATACATCCGCTGCCTCCATGATCCCTGCTTTAAATACCTGTACAGCATCCCCGCTCCCAGGAGTCAATACAAGCGCTACCGAATCCGTCATATGCATAATATCGATCTCCGATTGCCCGACCCCCACCGTTTCAACAAAAACGACATCGTAACCCGCCACATCCAACACACGGGCCGCTTCACGGGTAGCCCTCGCCAAACCTCCCAGGTTCCCGCGGGTCCCCATACTGCGAATAAATACATCCGGGTCCAACGCATGGCTTCCCATTCGGACCCGGTCTCCCAGCAAGGCTCCACCGGTAAAAGGACTGGTCGGGTCAACAGCAAGCACCCCGACGCGCTGTTTCCTCTTTCTGAGGTGACGGACCAACTGATCCACCAATGTACTTTTTCCGGCACCTGGAGCCCCGGTCACTCCCACGAGAAAGGCATTTCCGGTATGAGGATAAATTGCCTTTTGCAATTCGTCCCCCTCCGGACTTCTGCATTCCAGACAGGAAATCGCTTGGGCAATCTTACGACGGTTTCCGGAGCGGATCTCCTCGACCCACTTCTGAATCGCTCCATAACCCTTCATTCATTCATCAAGTGATTGGCAATCACCACCCGCTGGATTTCATTGGTCCCTTCATAAATTTGGGTGATTTTTGCATCGCGCATAAACCGCTCCACTGGATACTCCCGTGTGTATCCGTATCCGCCGAAAATCTGCACAGCTTCGGTTGTTGCTTTCATCGCCATATCTCCGGCATACAGCTTTGCCATTGCGGATGCTTTTCCATAGGGAAGCCCCTGACTCTCCAACCAAGCCGCTTGATAGGTTAGAAGACGTGCTGCCTCAATCTCCGTAGCCAGATCCGCCAACTTAAATTGAATGGCCTGAATTTTTCCGATCGGTTTCCCAAACTGCTTCCGTTCTTTGGCATATGCCGTCGCTGCATCCAAGGCTCCCTGTGCAATTCCCACCGCCTGGGCAGCTATCCCATTCCGCCCTCCATCCAGAGTCATCATGGCAATTTTAAACCCCTGTCCTTCCTCTCCAAGACGGTTTGCCTCTGAAACCCGACAATTTTCAAAAATAATTTCTGTAGTAGGTGAAGAGCGGATTCCCAATTTTTGCTCCTTTTTTCCAATGGAAAAACCGGGAGTTCCTTTTTCCACGATAAAAGCAGTAATCCCACGATGCTTTTTTTCGGGCTGGGTAACCGCAAAAACCACATAGATTTCCGCTTCCCCGCCATTGGTAATAAAGATTTTGCTTCCGTTAAGAACGTAGGAATCCCCGTCTCGGACAGCGGTTGTTCGCATGGCAGCCGCATCTGAACCGGACCCCGGTTCCGTCAGTCCATAGGCGCCCAGCATTTTCCCTTCCGCCAAAGGACGCAAAAACCGTTCTTTTTGCTCCGGGGTACCAAATTTGTAAATCGGCCAGCTGGCAAGAGACAGATGAGCCGAAAGCGTCACCCCTGTGGATGCGCATACCCGTGACAATTCCTCCACTGCAATGACATAGCTGAGAAAGTCGGCTCCAACCCCACCATTTTCTTCGGGCCAGGGAATTCCCGCCAGACCCAACTCACCCATTTTGTCAAAAATGGATCGATCAAACCGTTCCTCTTCATCCCGTTCTCCTGCGGTGGGAGCCACTTCATTTTCGGCGAATTCACGGACCATCTTCCGCATCATTTGATGTTCTTCACTCAGTGTAAACTGCATTATATACCTCCTCACCTGTGATCGGTTCCTCTGTTCCAGATGGGTTCCACCATTACCCGCGCATGATTTCTCCAGCAATCACCATGCGTTGAATTTCATTGGTTCCTTCGTAAATCTGTGTGATCTTGGCATCCCGAAAATAACGCTCCACTGGAAATTCCTTGGTATAACCGTAACCACCAAAAATCTGAATTGCTTCTGTCGTCACTGTCATCGCTACATCCGTAGCCAACCGTTTCGCCATGGACGATTCCTTCCGACAGAGGTGTCCTTGCTGATAGAGGGTAGCCGCCCGGTAAACCAAAAGGCGGGCAGCCTCCACCTGGGTCGCCATATCAGCCAATTTCATCTGTATCCCTTGAATCTTTCCGATTGGCTTGCCAAACTGCTTCCGTTCCTTTGCATAATGACAAGCCGCATCCAGGGCCGCTGTTGCAATCCCCAACGCTTGCGCTCCAATTCCGATCCGCCCTCCCGCCAAATTGGACAAAGCGATCTCATAGCCTTCCCCTTCAGCACCCAAGCGGTTTTCCACAGGCACTTCCGCATTTTCAAAAATGATTTCACAGGTGTTGGAGCCACCCAGCCCCATCTTCTTCTCTTTTTTTCCAACGGAAAATCCGGGCGTATCCTTTTCCACAATGAATGCAGTGATTCCCTTGGACCCCTGTTCCGGATCGGTCACTGCAAAGGTGACATAGGTATCCGCTTCCCCACTGTTGGTAATAAACACCTTGCTTCCATTCAGGATATACCGGTTCCCTCTTCGTTCTGCACGGGCTCGGATTCTGGAAGCATCTGAACCGGCCTGGGGCTCTGTAAGTGCAAAAGCTCCCAAATATTCACCCGTAGCAAGACGCGGAACATAGGTTTTTTTTTGTTTCTCCGTCCCATAATCAAGGATGGGAAAGGTTCCTACCGAGGTATGAACCGACAGAATCACACCGATTGCGGCACTCACTTGCGATATCTCTTCCAGAGCGAGAATATAGCTGAGAAAATCGGAACCGGCTCCTCCCCACTTTTCCGGAATGGGAATGCCCATCAGTCCCAATTTCCCCATTTTTTGAACCGCTTCTTTTGGAAATCGGTCTTCCGAATCCATGGAGCTCACCCAGGGAGCAATCTCAGTACGGGCAAAATCCCGCACCATTTTACGCATCATGTCCTGTTCCTCATTGAACCGAATATGCATCGCTGTATCCTCCTCAACGCCCAGGAGAGCCTTGACTTTATGCGTATTGATAAAATCCTCTTCCTGTTTTCCGCCCCAGCCAGCCCGCTTTTACATATTTGCGAAGCAGAGGGCACGGACGGTATTTGGAATCTCCAAACCCTTCATACAAGGTCTCCATAATATAAAGACAGGTATCCAAACCGATAAAATCAGCCAGTGTCAGCGGTCCCATCGGGTGATTCATCCCCAACTTCACCACCTGATCTACCGCTTCCGGTTCGGCCACTCCCTCATATACGGTATAGATGGCTTCATTGATCATTGGCATCAGCACGCGGTTGGAAACAAATCCGGGAAAATCGTTCACTTCCACCGGGGTTTTATCCATCTTCCGGGCCAATGTTTCCACTGTCTGATATACATTGTCCGCGGTAGCCAACCCCCGGATCACCTCAACCAATTTCATGACAGGAACCGGATTCATAAAATGCATACCGATCACTTGCTCCGGTCTCTTTGTCGCCGCAGCAATCTCAGTAATGGGAAGGGATGAGGTGTTGGTCGCCAGGATGGCACGGTCGGGGGCCAGATCATCCATTTTGCCAAATAGATCCCTTTTCACCTGCATATTTTCCACCACAGCTTCCACCACCATGTCCGCACCTCCCACAGCTTCCTCAAGATGGACAGTGGTGTGAATCCGGCTGAGGACATCCTCCTTTTCCGCTTCCGTCATCTTTTTCTTTTCCACATTGCGGGACAGATTTTTAACAATACGGTTCCATCCCTTTTGCACCCATTCTTCTTTCAGATCCAATAACTGCACTTCGAGTCCTGCCTGCGATGCAACCTGAGCAATTCCGCTTCCCATCTGACCCGCACCAATCACTGCGAATGATTGAATATTCAAGATATATCCCCTCCTTTAACAGATGCAAAAAAACGGGAAATAAGCAAGATTCCCATTTTAGTTAGTCTACCTGAATCAGGACGGCATCTCCCTGAGCCGCACCACTGCAAATCGCAGCAATCCCCAATCCGCCGCCACGTCGACGAAGTTCATGAATCAGCGTCAGGATAATCCGGTTTCCACTGGCGCCAATCGGGTGGCCAAGAGCGACCGCACCACCGTTTACATTTACTTTCTCATCGTCCCATCCAAGAATCTTCCCATTGGAAAGAGCCACCGCGGCAAACGCTTCATTCACCTCAAAACGGTGGATTTGCTCCAACGTGAGCTGTTGCTGTTTCAACAGTTTTTGAATCGCATAGGCCGGGGTGATCGGAAAATAACGCGCCTCCATCGCCACTGCCGCATGCCCCAGAATCCGGGCCATCGGTTTGACTCCCATCTCCTGTGCTTTTTCCGGAGAAGAAAGCAACAAGGCAGAGGCACCATCATTCACTCCAGGAGCATTGCCTGCTGTGACGGTTCCATCTTTAAGAAAAACCGGCTTCAGTCCGGACAGCTTCTCCAGTGTCGTATCTCGCCGGGGTGCCTCATCCGTATCCACTTCCACTTCTCCATGGCGACCCTTCACCGTTACTGGCACAATCTCTTCAGCCATTTTGCCAGAATCGATGGCCTGAATGGCCCGTTCATGACTTCGCAAGGCCCAATCATCCTGCTCTTCTCTGGATACCTTATATTCAGCGGCGACATTGCTTCCGTGAACCACCATATGAACCCCGTCAAATGCACACCACAGTCCATCATGAATCATCAGATCAACCACTTTCCCGTCACCCATTCGCTGACCCCAGCGCCCGCCGGGCAAAATGTACGGGGCATTGGACATACTTTCCATCCCACCGGCAACGATGACATCGGCATCGTTGGAACGAATCACCTGATCCGCCAATGTTACACTGCGCATACCGGATGCACAGACCTTGTTAATGGTCTCCGTCTCCACTTCCCAGGGCAAACCTGCCTTTCGCAGCGCCTGACGGGAAGGAATCTGACCGGCTCCTCCCTGAAGAACCATCCCCATGATCACTTCTTGCACCGCTTCATCCGGGATTCCGGAACGGTTTAACGCTCCCCGGATCGCTGTTGCTCCCAAGTCCGCAGCCGACACATCCTTCAATCCGCCACCAAACTTTCCAAATGGGGTTCGTGCTCCCCCCACGATCACTGTCTCTTTCACAACTTCACACCTCCAGAATGTATCAGTCCAACTGAGCGCTCGTTCGGAAAACGACAGAAAAATAAAACGCTTTCATTATCAAGATTACTCTGTTTTTTTTATGTTGGCAATCATATTTTCAGATGTTTTGTAAAACACATTTTGTGGCATAGCCGCTTGGTTTCAAACATATCTTCATTCTGGCGATCGGCTGTGTAGTATGTGCCAGCTATTGATCAGCTACACCCCCATGCAAAGAACAGCCCTGGTCGGGGCAACTTCAGAAATTTTTTTAACAAAAGGGGGAGGGGCTGAATTTCCGTCTCCGCCCCTCCTTCTACCCGTACCTGGTTTGTTGTCAGGGGTGGCTTCAGCCAAACATCCACCCCCTTTTTAACACTTCTATACTTTGTCAGCCCAAATGCTTCCAAGTGCTGATCGATTCATTGCGCCACCTCTTCACTGGCCGACTCTGAGCTCTCTTCCAAGCCGACTGATCGAAGCAACACTTCAGCCACATCCATTGTTTTTACCTCTTCTTCCACTTCCTTGGCCTTGGTTCCGTCACTCATCATGGTTAGACAGTATGGGCAAGCACTGCCAATCAGACTTGGATTAACCGCAAGAGCCTGCTCGGTCCGAGCCGTGTTGACACGGACACCGGACTGTTCCTCCAGCCACATCATCCCGCCGCCAGCACCACAACACATCCCATTTTCCCGGTTTCGTTCCATTTCCACCAATTGAACACCGGGAATGGATTGGAAAATATAGCGGGGTGCATCATATTCATCATTGTAACGACCCAAATAGCAGGAGTCATGATAGGTCACCCGTTCCTTCACTTCATGCACCGGTTTGAGGCGTCCTTCCCGAATCAGTTGGGCCAAAAGCTGGGTGTGATGGAAAACCTCCACCCCTTCCAATCCAAAATCAGGATATTCGTTCTTAAACACGTTGTAAGCATGAGGGTCCGCCGTCACAATCTTTTTCACGTTATATTTCTGGAACTGGGCAATATTGTCCATCGCCAGTTGCTGGAACAAAAATTCATTCCCCATCCGGCGGGCTGTATCCCCTGAGTTTTTCTCCTTTTTGCCCAGGATGGAAAACTTCACTCCGGCATGATTCAAGAGTTTCACCAATGCGTGCATCACTTTTTGACTGCGATTGTCATAGGAGCCCATCGACCCCACAAACAAAAGATACTCAAAGTCCTTCTGTTCCTTCACTGTCGGGACTTCCCAGCCTTCCGGCAAACCATTCCGCCATTTTTCCCGTTCCTTTTTGCTGATTCCCCAAGGATTTCCCTGACGTTCAATATTCTGAAAGGTTCGGGTCGCTTCTGCTGGCATGCTCCCCTGGGTCAATACCAGATGTCGCCGCATATCAATAATTTTATCCACATGTTCATTGGAAACCGGACAGGCATCCTCACAATTGCGACAGGTGGTACATGCCCACAATTCTTCCTCCGTGATGACATCTCCAATCAGTTCAACCGGATACCCATAACTTCCATCTTCCTCACGGGTAGCTGCCACTTCTGTCGCTGCATTGGCACCACTAAATGCATAGGCTGGCATCCATGGACTTTTTGAAGTGATCGCCGCTCCCTTTTCGGTCAAATGATCCCTCATTTTCACCAAAAGGTCCATTGGAGAAAGCATTTTTCCGGTACCTGTGGCCGGACAAACATTGGTACACCGTCCACACTCCACACACGCATACAAGTCAACCAGTTGCTTTTGATTAAAGTGTTCGATCTTATTAACTCCGTATTCAGTCAACGATTCATCTTCAAAATCGATTGGCTTCAATTTGCCAGGAGGATCCTGCCGCTTTAAAAACACGTTAATCGGTGCCACCAGCAAGTGAAAGTGTTTGGACTGCGGAACATAGACCATAAAAGCGATTACATCCAAGGCGTGAATCCACCAGAAGATATAAAACATCACCTTTGCCGCTTCCGGTGTCATCCAGGCGAAGGCTGCTGCAATCACCGAAGATACAGGAGTCGCCCAGGCTGGCAATTCTTCCGTAATCCCCCAAACGTGTTCAAAGCCTGCGGAAAAGAGAATGGAAAACATCAACACACTGAGGAAAATGACCACCAGACCCGCCTTCAATCCCCTTTTCAGCCGGGCCAACTTCTCAATATACCGACGATAGAAAGAGTAAACGGTTGCCAGGAGCACAAGAGTTACCGTAATCTCCTGAATCAACACGAATACCGGATAGGCAGGCAGTGGAAGATGTTCTCCGGGAAATAAACCCTTGTAAAACAGATCAATGGCCCCAAATTGAATAATGATAAAACCATAGAACATCACAACATGCATGATTCCGCTTTTCGGATCTTTTAGCAATTTTTTCTGTCCAAATACATTTGTTAGCACTTGATAAAGACGGGCTTTCATGTCTTTGGAAAAGTCAGCAGGCTTTCCCAGACGTACATAGGTGTATCTCGTATAGACCACTTTTGCCGCCAAGTAGAGCCCATACCCGAATACAGCAAAAAATGCGATCAGATTGAAGATCTCCAGTACGGACACATGAATCCACTCCTTTTAAACAAAAGTCCGCTGAAAGCGAATATTCGTACAGTTTGGCGCAGTCCCTTTCCTTATGTTGACTATATTGTAGCATAAAATGAGTGGTCATTCATTCATTATTTCATCCCTGTTCCAGTGACTCCTCTTTTACTTAGACGCTCTCTCCCCCTTTCCATGTTGCTCCCATCTCCAAAGTACATATCATTGAAAAATATTGACTCCTACATTAAAGATATCAAAACCACACCGTACTTTACCATGGGGAGTCTTGCTCTCTTCCACTGAAGACAGCAAAAAACACAAATTGAGGTTCGCATTTCCATACAACACCCCCTTTACCCCTTCATGTGAAACATTTCACATGAAGGGGTATTGCTTATGCATAAATATGCATACGTATCATAAATAGCCATGAAATGAAGATAAAGGGAATCAAAAACAGCTGATTATTCAGTTGGTAACCCCCAGCTCATTTAAAAAGATTCATTTGAGAAAATTCAGATAAAATACGGAGCGAAAAGAGAGGGGGTTCACCATGATGTCATCAACACATCGTCTTGGGGAGAACATCAGGCAAGATCACTGTCGGTCAAAGGGGTGACCGGTCGCTCCAGGCATGTCTCACATTCGGGATTTCCGCAGGACTCTTCCAGCCATCTGTTGCACAATAAACAACAATACGCAACATATTCATCCGAATACACCTGGGCTTCTCCACAGATGGGGCATGTTTTATCCGTAATCACTCCAAGAATAGACATCCCATTGTAAACAACCCGATCTCCTGTTTCCCTGAGATATCTTCTGCGACTCTGCATCTCGCTCCCTCCTTTTTCAAGTGAACGTTATTATACAATATGCGGGACCTGTTAAGTGTGTAAAAATTAAAATTTCTATCTGTAAAAAAAGGTGTACCTTATATTTACCCCAAATCCATAAAAATAAACCGATAAGCAAAAAGGCACAATTTGTGTTTTAGAGGGGAAGGGGATATTTATAGGGAATCTATACAAAAGTCTTGAACACACAACCGTCACAGGGTATGAAATCGGTAAGCGGACCGGTTGTCACGTTCCATGATTTATGCGGTACTCACTCGCAGTCTGTCGGGAACCGCGGCCGATGCTTTTACCGTTTTTTGGTTCAATTATGTAAGTCACTCTACTCTCAGAAGAGACTTCGATCTGCAAACGCCCAAAGAGAAATGTCACAAATCACTCCCTTCCCCCGTCATAGGGTTGAACACATGAAACAGGAGTGATTTGTATGAAAACATATGAGGCAGTGATTATTGGCGGAGGAATCTCCGGACTGGCCACCTCTGTATATCTAGCCAAGGCTGGCTGTTCGGTGATCTTGCTTGAAAAATCACACCGGGTCGGGGGGCGTGCCATGACCGTCAAGAAAAATGGGACTTCATTCAATCTGGGTGCACATGCGTTGTTCAAAGGAGGGGAAGGGTTTGCCATCTTGCGGGAACTGGGTGTTCCGTTTCAGGGAAAAAGTCCTGATACAAGCCAGTCGGTGGCGATCTGGAAAAACCAAACCATTCCCATGCCGAGCGGATTATCCTCCCTCTTCTCCACCAAGCTTTTATCCTGGCAAGGGAAGTGGGAACTGAGTCGCCTGATGCTTTCACTAAATCGCAACGACTTTTCATCGATCGGGCCGATCAGCTTAAGGGAGTGGGCAGAAACAGAAATCACCGACCCCATGGTACGCCACCTCTTTTATGCCCTTTGCCGAACGGCCACCTACGCCCGTAATCTGGATCACCTACTGGCCAGCGTCGTCCTAAGGCAGGTGCAACGCTCTTTGAAAGACGGGGTACTCTATGTGGATGGGGGATGGCAATCGTTGATCGAGGGCCTGAGAGAGCAGGCAGTTGCCGCCGGAGTCATCATTCACACCCGTGAGAACGTCGTGAAGATTGAACACGACGGGAAGGTTCAAAACATTTTTCTGGATGGCGGAGAGAAGCTGGAAGCCCCATTTCTCATCGTTACCACTGGATGGGAAGACACCTCACGAATGGTGAAAAACGCCCGGCACACTTCACTTTGGAAGTGGAAAGAGCAAGCCCGCCCGGTATTTGCCGCCTGCCTGGATCTGGGGCTGAAGCGGCTGCCCAATCCCCAACACTGCGTGGCCATTGGGCTGGATCAGCCGGTATTCTTCACCAACGCCTCCTTAAGGACCGAAATGAGAGAAAATGAGGCCATCGTGGTTCACCTCATCCACTATCTGGGTGATGAACCGGGAGAACCAAAAGCAAATGCCAGGCAACTGGAACAAACCATGGATCTTTTGCATCCCGGTTGGCGAAATGAGGTGGTCGCCCGACAGTTTTTACCAAACATGGTGGTGACGCAGGACGCCCCCACCACAGACCGAGAACACCCTGGTCCTTCTGTTCCGGAAATCAAGGGACTGTACATTGCAGGAGATGGTGCCGGACACGGCGAAATGCTGGTTGATGCGGCGTTGGCCAGCGCAAAAAGAGCAGCGCTTGCCATCATTCGGGAACAAAGGGCAGCCGGTTCGGGAGGTTGGGTAGATGAAAACGGAAGCGCTGTACGCTCTGTATAAACCCCTGTTGTTTTCGCTTGCCTACTGCATGCTGGGAAGCGTATCGGATGCGGAAGATATGGTTCAGGAAACCTTTCTTACATTGGAAGAGCAATCCTCACAAAAAATTCAGAATATGAAATCCTATCTGTGCAAAACCGTCACCAACCGCTGTATCGACCGGTTGCGATCCGCCCAAAAGAGACGGGAAGTGTACACGGGAGAGTGGTTGCCGGAACCCCTCATTTCTGAGATCAACGAAAACGAAGAACCGCTTCATCGTTATCTTCAGAAGGAATCCATTTCAACGGCTTACCTGCTTCTGCTGGAGCAACTCTCCGCAACAGAGCGCGCAGTGTTTCTCCTCCGAGCATCGCTTGGGTACTCTTATGACGAAATCGCAGAGATCGTCGGTAAAACACCGACTCACTGCCGACAGATCTTTCGTCGCGCCCGGCAGAGCCTGGGGGATTCAGGGGAGTCCTCCTCCGTTCCAGCACAGGCCGGCCAACTTGTGGAACAATTCGCTCAAGCGCTTTCCACCGGCAACGTGCCCCAACTGTTAAACCTCTTGGGACCCGACGCCGTACTGATCTCCGACGGCGGCGGCAAGGTGCGGGCAGCCACCCGTCCAATTCTGGGGCCACAGCGTATCCGTGCCTTCTTTAGCGGCATCCTGTCCAAAACCCCGCCCGGCCTTTCATGGAAGATCTGTGATGTCAACGGCTTACCAGGTA
Organism: Melghirimyces algeriensis; assembly: GCF_900182565.1. GTDB lineage: Bacteria > Bacillota > Bacilli > Thermoactinomycetales > DSM-45169 > Melghirimyces > Melghirimyces algeriensis. The sequence goes on from NZ_FXTI01000005.1 coordinate 205,471, forward strand.
TGGTGATCCATATGGATCATCACGTGATCGGCGTATTCTCCTTTCACTTCGAATCAGAAAAAATCGGAGGAATCTATTGGCAGGTAAACCCGGACAAACTGCGTCATCTCTTGTAGAGAAACATTGTCCCGTACATTCATCCAGTACCTATCCATCAGGGTACTGGATTTTTACATTTGAGATCGCCAAATCTCAAAACAATCACTTGCAACATAAACTGCGATCCAACCAAAAAGAGAATCAATTCCGCCTGTTATATCCTGATTTCCATATTAAGCATCAAATTTTTCTACACGACTGGGAGTTGAAATGATTGGGAAAGGAATTTGTGAACTTTTGAAGGGATAACTATATTTTATAATAATCATTTATCTTTTATAATTATGGATAGATTGATTGAAAACCATCAAAAGATAAAAGGTAGAAGAGGGAGGAATCGTATGCCTGAGATTGCAGGGAAGAAAGTTTCCTGGATCGGAGTAGGGATGATCACACTATTTGTGTTTATTTGCTCAACGGGGAGTCATTATACGCTTTTCTGGCTACTTTCCAAAGTGGATGCATTGGGGATGGATGTGGGGACAAATACAGCATTGCTCTGGTTTTCCATGGGGGTCACCGGGTTTCTTCTTCTGGTGGTGCTGATCAGTCTGACTGGCAAGCGGTTTGTTACCGATTTCCCCAAACAAATGCGGATCATTCCCTATCTGGTCCTCTTTTTGTTGCTGTTTGTCACTTTTTACGCTCTGGATCAATGGATACCGGACATCCGTTTCTCCATTTATCCCTTGCTTCTCTTCAGCCTTCTTTTGACCATGATGTTTCCGGTCAATGCTGTATCTCGCATCAGAAAAGCAATAAAACAATGAGACAAAAATCCTATCGTTGATGGATTCCAAAACAGCATCGACCGCAACCATCTGAAAAGCTCCGGTCGGTCCGGAGCTTTGATCGTCCATCAGTTGTTTATCGGATGCTCCTTCGCTCCAGTTCATGGACAATAAAAGAAGCTACATCGGGAGCGAGGGAGCCAGGTCCAAATCCAGCATCGTAGCCCAACTCCAGCGCCATTTCATGATTGATGCGAGGTCCGCCGCAGATCAGAATCAGCTGATTCCGGATGCCTTCCGCTTCAGCCAGTTCCACCAAATGCGTCAGGTTGGCAATATGCACCCCTTTCTGTGTCACCACCTGAGAGACCAGGAGGGCATCCGCATTTAATTCGATCGCTTTGGCCAGCATTTCTTCATTGGGCACTTGACTGCCCAGGTTATAGGCTTCCATTTCCGGATAGCGCTCCAAACCATATTCTCCGTCATATCCTTTCATATTCATAATGGCGTCAATTCCGACTGTGTGTGCATCGGTCCCGGTGCAGGCACCGATCACCACCACTTTGCGCTGGATTCGTTCCCGGATAAACTGGTTGATTTCATAATAATCCATCCGCTCGCTTTCCACTTTGGGAACGTGGATGGAGGAGAAATCCACCGTATGGGTGCATTTTCCATAAACAATAAAAAATGTGTAACCTTCCCCCAAGTCTGCCATGTGATAAACCTGCGGTTCCTCCAGCCCCATCTTGGCGGTCAATTGCCGGGCAGCTTCGCGTGCTTCTTCCCCGACGGGAACCGGCAAGGAAAAGCTCAGTTGGACCGCTCCATCATTCATGGTGTCCCCATAAGGCTTAATTCGTTTCCAATCCACGCTCATGAGCGGTTTCCTCCTCCCGTTCACCCAGATGAAGGCGTCTCCGCAGCTCGGTTTCAAACGGATTGTAATATCCTTCCCCCTTTTCCAACACCCCGGACAATCCCTTGCCTCCGGTCCGACTCCGCTTCACATCCGCCAACATTCCCCGTTCCAACGCGGCAAACAATCCGATTTTCTCCACTTCCTCCAGCATGGCAACTGCTTGATCCAGCACGCTTTGCGCTCTCTGTTCCATTCGGCCCCCCGGCTGAAACAGAATCTCTTCACCCAGATGTCGAGCATTGTTAAAAATATACTGGGCGTTTTCAATGGCCAGTTGCCGATCATGAATATGAGGCGTATGCATCGCTTCTGTCATCATCCCCAGTAGTTGTACGCCCTGCCCGGTCAGAATACTGACCATATTAAACATGGCGTCCTGGATATGTCCTTTGAAGATATTCCCCGTCATATGCTTCGTGGGAGGCATATATTTCAGGGGAGCATCGGGAAAGATCTGGCGCGCCATCTGTGCCTGTGCCAACTCCAACAGGAATCCATCTTCCAAGTCCGGATTCATCTCAAAAGCGTGACCCAGTCCCATCTGTTCCGGTGGGAGGCCTGCCAGCCGGGCAAATTGTTCATTGATAAACTGGGAGGCCAAAACAGTATGAGCGGATTCCACCGCATCCGCAGTCGTCAGGTAGTTATCCTCACCCGTATTGATCATAATTCCGGCAAAGCCGTTGATCATGCGGGAAAAAGCCTGGTCAATCAACGTCCGTTGCATATTGATATCCCGGAACAAAATCCCATAGAGCGCATCATTCAGCATCACGTCCAAACGCTCCAACGCCCCCATGGCGGCAATCTCCGGCATACAGAGACCGGAGCAATAGTTGCACAGACGGATATAACGGCCCACTTCCTCTCCCACTTCATCCAAGCCTTTCCGCATCAACCGGAAGTTTTCCTGGGTGGCATAGGTTCCTCCAAAACCTTCACGTGTAGCACCATAAGGAACATAATCGATCAGGCTTTGCCCTGTACTGCGTATCACGGCCACAATATCGGCTCCTTGACGAGCGGCGGATTTCCCTTGAATCACATCTTCATAGATATCTCCCGTGGCTACAATCACGTATAGATAAGGCTTTTTGCCCTCGCCAAGCTGACGGATCAGGTCTTCCCGATTCCGGCGGTTGGCAACAATCCGATCCAATCCCGCATCGGCCAATCGTTTCCCTTCCCGACGGATGGAATCCCATCCGGACCAGGGAATGGCTGTAAGGTCCAGGGAGCCTGTCGCCACCTGTTCTGCCACCTGTTGCGGGGTCAGACCGTAATGAAGTCCAGCATTGATCACTCCAGCAGCCGCTCCTATCGACAGTTGCCCTTTTTCCAACAGGTGATCCACGACCACATTGGGCAAAGGGACGAATTCCGCATCCACTCCATCAATGCCCATTAAACGCAGAACGGTGCGTTCCACTGCCACCGTCGTCCGCTTCGCAATAAATGCATCCATATCAGCGGCGATACGGCCTGCCGCTTTTCTGCCCCGAACAATCTTTTCCTGATCCAGTTGCAGTTTCTCTTTCATCTCCCAACCCCCTTGCTCCCTATCCACCGTTTCCTATCCGCTTCCAAGCATCCTGAAGAATGGAAGAAGGAAGACCCAACAACCTTGCGATCACCAAGGCATCCTGGGGGATCGACTCCCCTGACCAGGGGAGGAGCCGGTAATCCATGGCCTGCTCCAGCGCCTTTTCCCAATCTTCATCCTCACGGTCCTGAAAACGGTCGATCCCTTCCAAACCGGCTACCCGGTAAACCGTCACCTCTGTTCCCTGCAAGACCTCCCGAAAATGAGTCACTTGAAGCGTCCAAAAGGGGCGTTTGGCAAGATCATTGGTCATCGCCGCTGACAACGCCGCCCCTTCCACCGGATTGGTCCCCCGTCCAGGTTCATCCAAAAGCAATAGGCCCGTTGAATCCCGCTTGATGGCTTCAACAATCCGTCGTACTTCCGCACCAAAGGTGCTTAACCCCTCCCGAATATTCTGAGCATCTCCGATGGCTGCTGTCATCCATGAAACAAGCGGCATGGAACAGGAACGGGCAGGGACTAAAAAGCCAAATTGTCCAAGTGCAACCACCAGTCCCACCGTTGTAAGAACCACCGTTTTTCCACCCATATTGGGTCCAATGATCACCGTGACTCCGCGATGAATGTTGATATCGACCGGTGTAAATGTCCGTTCCTTTTCTTTCAGCGATTCCGCCACCAAGGGGTGGATTCCGCCTTGAATTCGATAGCTTTCTGCCTCCCATTTCGGCCGGGTGCCATTGTATGATTCCGCCATTTTCACCCGTGCCCACTGTACATCCAAGGTAGCCAGATCCAGGATCGCATCGCGCAAAAAAGGGATGTAGGGGCGAAACGTCTCCGCCAACTGTTGAAACACATCGTGTTCAACAGCTTCCAAGTCGGTGTTCGCTTCTTCCCTGCGCATGCGGGCCGCTTTTAACACTTCCGTCTCAACCGGGCAAAAGACACCATCAAAAGGCGTTTCCCTAACCAGTTGAACCCTGGAATCATTTTTCATATCCAAAAAATGAGGAGAGCGACGATCCACCACCCACTCTCCATCTCCGTTCTGCTGAATGGGAAAATCCCTCTCCACATCCAAAACCGCTTGTTCCTCCGCTTTCCGTACCCATCGATTTTCCTTTTCCACCTGCTCTCTTCGCTCTTTTAATCGGGAATCATAGGCGGACGAAAGAAAAAAGTTGGGGGAGAGGGGAGGATCGGGATTTAGCAGGGACAAAACCCGTTTCCATTCGCTCGCTTCTCTTTTTAGGCGAAACCCCGGAATCTCGTTTCGGACCATGGAACAGAGATGCCATCCGTGCCAAAGAAACGATTTGATCCGAAACCAGTCGGAAGCTTTGGGAATCTCTCCGGATTCCAGCATCCGAACTGTTTGTGTTGGGTCCGGCGTCTTTGACAGATGAATTTCCATTCGGGACATCCATTCGGGATCCCTTCGGAACGCTTCCAAAAGGTGTTCCTGTTCAACCAAACACGCTTGCCATTCGGTTTCCTCCCCAGGCATAAAAGGAGACAGCGACCTTTTGGCACGCTGCCCCATCGGAGTTCGGGGCTGAAACCGCAACCACAACGCCTCCCAGCGAATCGCCTGCCGGGTCAGATTATCCATCCACACCGTTCATCCCCCGCTTAAACTGGAACGGATTGCACGTATGCCATCCCGAACCGCATCAAATACAGGAATCGGATGACAAACATCAGCGATCCTCTCTTTCATCTCTTTGGGATCAAAGACATATCCCTCCGGGGAAACCGGGTTGATCGCCACCGCGATCAACCGAACCCCTTTCCAATAGGAAAGTGTGCCCCCCATCCGATAAAACCTGCGAATTACCCGCATGGAAACAAAACAGCGTGTCGGGTCTCGCAATATCACCGCAGGGGCATGATTTTGCTTCATAAAAAAGTGCATCCCCCGGTCTGTCAGCGATCCCGGAAGAGCGACCGCCTCCCAGACACGGCCGGCCAATGCCTCTTGAGCCTGTTCCGTCAAGAGAAGAGAAGAGCAGGGAAGGATCTCCACTGCTCCATCCCGGACCCCCACCAGACGGTTGTTTGCCAAAGCCGTTTCCGCCGCTAGACGTTCAAGCGGATTCACTGTTTCAGGAAGGGTTAAGCGGCGGATCACCTCCTCTGTTTTCTCAACCACCCCATCCAATGTCCGGGCCAGATTGGCTCCAACAACACAGATGGCTGCATCCGTAATCCAAGGGCTGGTGGCAGCCTTGCGATCATAGGCGCCATCCACCAGTACCAATCGTGCGCCTTGTTGCAGAAAACGCAAAACGACTTCCCGGATTCCTTCCGCCCTTGTGACCCCCGCCAGTTTCATTTTGCCTCCCTGAAGGGACCGGGCAAGAATCACCGGACCCAGGGGAGAAACCAGGGAGGTACTTTCCAACAGTTCCCATCCACCTCCCATCCCATCCAGAAGCGGGGCAGCGGTAGCAACCAAACTTCCCTTGGGAACAACAATCGGCGGTTTCTCCTTCAGTGTCCAGACATCCCGTTCCTCACCATCCACACCGATGCTGACAAAACCGTAAGGTTTCCCCTCCTCGTTCAAAGATGCAGCCAAGTGATTGAGTACCGTGGTTTTCCCTGCATTTTTTGACAAACCCGCCACTGCCAGGGAGCGTATCCCTTCAGAACTCATCCGGTTCCTCATCATGACTCAAGATTTCAATGCAGGTGATTTTTGTGGAACCTTTTTCTTCTTCCGTTCATAATCTCCACGGCGATCCTCCCGATCGAGCACCTTGGGCTCCAGATTGATCCGTTCATCCGCCATCAGAGAAGCAATTCCGATATTTTCGCCTTTTGCCTCCTGGCAGAATTCACAGTGATCTGAGTCATGCTCCGTATAATGTTGCGGTTCCGGATAGGAGGTAACCACCCCTTCAAAGTTTCTGAGAATCGTTTTTTGGGAACTTTGGGAGACCACATAATTGGGTGCCACTGGAATTTTACCGCCCCCACCCGGTGCATCCACCACAAAGGTGGGAACCGCATAGCCGGAGGTATGCCCACGCAGATACTCCATAATCTCCAATCCCTTGGATATGGGCGCCCGGAAGTGTCCAATGCCTTCCGACAAATCACATTGATAAATATAATAGGGACGAACCCGCGTCATTACCAGTTCATGATTCAATTTTTTCATAACATGGGGACAATCGTTGATTCCAGCCAAAATCACAGCCTGATTTCCAAGCGGAACCCCCGCATCAGCCAACATTTCACAGGACCGACGGGCTTCCGGGGTCAATTCCTTTGGATGGTTAAAGTGCGTATTTAACCAGATGGGATGGTATTTTTTCAGGATACGGCACAAATTCTCTGTAATCCGTTGCGGAAAGACAACCGGAGCCCGTGTTCCAATGCGGATAATCTCCACATGGGGAATTTCCCGCAAATTTTTCAAGATATATTCCAAAATTCGGTCATTGACCAAAAGACCATCTCCGCCGGAAAGGAGAACATCACGAACTTGCGGATTTTCCCGAATATATTCAATACATGCATCCATTTGCTTTTTGGGCACACCCATTCCGATCTGACCGGAAAAACGGCGCCGAGTGCAATAACGGCAATACATGGAACACTGGTTGGTGATCAGGAACAAAACACGATCCGGATAACGATGGGTTAATCCCGGAACCGGGGAATCCGTATCCTCCAGAAGCGGGTCCTCCATATCGTACCTTGTCTGTTCCAGCTCTGTGGATATGGGAACCGACTGCATCCGGATTGGACATTTGGGATCTTCGGTATCCATTTGCAAGGCATAATACGGAGTGATATTCAAAGGAATCGTCTGATGGGAGATTCCTACCCCTCCCACTTCTTCTTCCTTGAGATTGATCACTTTCTTTAAGTCATCCAGTTTACGAATGGTATGGGTTAACTGCCACAGCCAGTCATTCCATTGCTCCTCGGTTACGTCTTTCCACAGTTCCACTTCGCGCCAATCTCGCGCCATACGATCCCATCCTTTTTCTTAGATTGAAAGGCCGCAATCAGCCGGTGGCCATCCTGTACCTGGACTCAAAAACCGCTCGCAACCCGGACGACTCCCGAAGGGTATTCAAAGCCAGATCGGCATGACCCGGAGCATATCCATTTCCAATCATCATGTGAACGTCTTTGCCAACCCCCTCCGCTCCCAATGCAGCAGCGGTAAACTGAACAGCCGTACTGAAGAAATAAACCGTACCGCCGTCACGGGTTGCCAGAATGGCAGATAATTCGGTATCCCGAACATTGACGCAGTTGATGGTCAGATCCGCCATCTCCCCGTCTGTCGCTTCTGTCACAGCCTCCAGCACCGCCACCGGATTCCGTGCATCCACCTGAATCACTTGATCCGCCAGTCCCAGTTCATGAATCTCATCACAGGCTTTTTCCCTTGATTCCAGCGCAAGTACCTGTCCATCCATTCCGGCTTGCTTTCGGGCATGATACAAAGAAAGAAGACCCGATTTTCCACCAGCCCCCAACACCGCCACCCTCTGACCCGGCTGGGTCAATCGGGCCACCTGGGCCGGAGCCCCGCAAACATCCAACACAGCGAGCGTTATCTGTTCCGGCAAATCATCCGGGAGAACAGCATAAGGAGCACTGGCAAACAGGATCGCCCTCCCCTGAACCTCCACCTGTCCCGTCTCCATATCAACGGAGTGGATACAGGCCAGAGAAAGCGGGGTCAAGGACAGGGAAACCAATGTGGCAATTCGGGTTCCCGTCTGGAGGTTGCCAGCTGGGAAGAGAGAACCCACTTCCGACACCCGTCCGATCAACATGCCTCCGGAGCCGGTCACCGGATTGTGCATCTTCCCACGTTCCTGGACAATTGCAAAAATCTGTTCTTTTACCCTTTCCACATCCCCTTGTGCACCCTCTTTGATCTGATGAAAAGAAGCGGAATCAATATTGAGACAATCCACTTCAATCAACAGTTCATTGTCATGGCAGACCGGTTCCGGATTTAGCTTCCAGGCCGGTTGAGGCAGGAGCCCCTGGGGCTCTTTGACCCGATGCAACCCCAACCAATGCCCATTCTTCTGCTTCAACACGTTCACCTCCTTCATTCACTCCATATTTAATGCAAGAAATATACCAACTACCAAATTGTGTGAGTAGCGGAAGATTTCAGCCATCAACATGAAAAAACTGCCGAAAATCCGGCACTTTCACGATTTTTTCTCCAATCCCAATTTTTGCAATTTATACTGTAAGGTCTGCCTGGGAATCCCCAGAAGAATTGCTGCCTGACGAATGTTCCCCTCTGTGCTTTCCATCGCTTCTCGAATATAATGCTCTTCCACTCGTGCCAACAAACGGGGTAACGGTTCATTGTCCTCCGTAGAAACGGACTTCAATGGAGGCACTTTCTTTTTTCGTCCGATCTCCATATATTGTGGAAGATGATCCAAGCCAATCCGATCTCCCTCTACATGATTCATCGCTCCCTCAATCGCATGCTCCAGCTCTCTGACATTTCCTGGCCAGTGATAGGTTTGAAAAAGACTGCGAACTTCCTCTGTCAATCCAGTTACCAGCGTTTCAAAGCGATAATTCAGCTTGCGGATAAAATGACGGGTTAACAGGGGAATATCCTCTCTGCGCTCCCGAAGTGGAGGAAGTTCCAAACGAACCACATGAATGCGATAATAAAGATCTTTCCGCAAGCGCCCCTCCCGAACACTCACCTCCGGGTCCTCATTTGTGGCAGCTAAAATACGCACATCTACCGGTCGCATTCGGACATCCCCCACTCGGCGCACGGACTGATCTTCCAACACCCGCAACAGCTTGGCCTGCAAATCAACAGGCATCGCATGGATTTCATCCAAAAAGAGGGTTCCCCCTTCCGCCAATTCAAACAATCCAGGTCGGTCCTCCGCTCCGGTAAAAGCCCCCCGTGCAGTCCCAAACAAAATCCCTTCCAAAAGGGAGGAGGGGATCGCCGCACAATTTTGCGCAATAAACGGTCGGTTACACCGCGGAGAAGCGGTATGGATCGATTGGACGATCAATTCTTTACCCGTTCCGGTTTCTCCCACCACCAACACCGGGGATCGCGTCGTGGCCGCACGCTTTGCCCGTTCCATCTCGCGTTTCATATTGGGGCTTTCGGTAATAATCTGCTCAAACCGATACAAGGTTTGCTCTTGGGGCAAGGTATCCTTTTTTGTTCCTCTCACCCGTTGTTCCAGATCAATCACTTTATCGGACAATTCCTGAATTCTTGTAATATCTTTTGACACCTCCATCGCCCCTACCCACTCCCCATCTACACCGAGCGGCATTGTGGAGTTAACGGTGACAATCCGCTGCCCATGTCGGTTGGTGTAACTCTGTTGCTGGTGATCGATGGGCTTTCCCGTACGAAGCACCTTTAACAGCGTGCTCGTCTTGGGAGTCAAGGAAGGAAATACTTCCAGGAGATGCTTTCCCACTACCTCTTCTTCTTTCATTCCATCCAACTGAGCAGCAAACCGATTGTAAAAAACCGTTTTTCCAGTCGCATCCACCACATGAATCCCTTCATGAATCTTCTGCAACACTTCAACCAGCATCCGTTTCGTCATGGCGATGGTTTTCAATCTGTTCCCCCTCCTGTACAGATTGCCAAAAAATTGTCACATTATGTGCTGAAAATTCGTCACTTTGATTATATATTGAATTTTCCCTTCGGTCGAATCAAGGATCGTTTCCAACAAAAAACATCCTAAAAAAAATCGACCTCCTTTCGAAGGTCGCGCTCCTTTTTCGCTTCAATCAGTTATTTACTTTTGCAGTAGGAATCCTCCTTTCCAATGGTACGGTAAGGACAATCCGCCTGTTCGGTGAGGTACAACACCGCCTCTCGATTTCGTTTCGTCTCCCGGTCAATCCGTTCATCCGGCGGATAAAAACCGGGAAAATAGGATGTGGGATACATCTCAAAGGTGTAGGCAAAAATGCCATGCTCCCCATAAGCCCAATCTGTCATATCCCCATCCGTGATATACAGATCACTGGACTGCATCGGTTGGTAATGATTCGTTTTGGCCATCGCCTTGCCCATGGTTTCAAATACCTTCTGGTCATCGGAAGACATATCTTGGGGGGTATCTTCATAGGTATACCCATAGGGCCATAAAATCAGCTCACCGTACGTGTGGAAGGTAACGGCGGTTTTAATCTGCTGTTCCCCATTTACCACACGACTGTCGATAAACGACTTCAAGCTGGCTGTCTCCGGAGCGGAAAAGGGAGACGTCCCTCTGTAGGTTTCACTGGATGGATTTCCACTGGACCCTCCACAGCACCCCCATTTGTATCCAAAGTTCCGATTGAGATCCGTTCCGACGGAAAACGATCCCTGATTGGTTTGTCTGTTTTTTCTCCAATATCGGTACCTTCCATCTTCAATATCATACTCACTTCCATCGGGATTTAATGTAAACACCACATAGATTTCCCGATTATTGACGGACTTGGTCACTCGATCGTCCGACCCATAGGAATCGGTAAACATCTTTAATGTATAGAGAGCCATTTCCACGGTCAGATGCTCTCTGGCATGGTGTTGGGCAACAAATAACACTTCCGGTTCATTCTCATCCTCCTCCACATGATCACTGATCTTTGCCGCCCACAATTCCCTTCCTTCATAGGAATTCCCTATACTGAACAGTTTGACAATATCCGGATGATCGGAAGCCGCTTTTTTGATCTCGCTCACCATTTCTTGATAATTGTGATATTTTGAATCAGACGGTGGAAAATCCATCGGCTGCAAAATTTTCTTTGGATAAAATCCCAACTTTCTAATTTTTTTCACTTCAGAAGGACCTGCTCGAACCAACACATATCCTTCTCCTACTTCTTCAATCGCCAAGCCCTCTCTAGCCAATTTGGTTCGTTCCTCACGCGTATCCACTTTTTCTACACGATAGAGATCCCGTTGAATTTCCTTGCCATCTGCTAACTTCGCTTTGGTTTGTGAGAACACCTCAAACGATAACATCGAAGTCGTTAAAACAATAATCATCGCCACTGTTAACCATTTCAACCACTTCAAGATTCATTCCTCCTTTTTTGAATTCGCTTGACCCATTTTTGATTCCAACTCTTTAACTCGATCATATGATTCACAAACAGAATTTGGCAACCCATTTGGTTGAAGGAATCCCCCTATCAAAGGGAATTCCCCCGGCCCCTTCGGGGATTATCCGGTATCACATAAATCCTTTAACAAAGGTTTATTCAATGGTCATGGTCTCTTTACAATGGTGATTTATCATGAACCTGAAAAAGTCACCTAATGGACAAAAATGGGCTTGAATGAAACGCTTTCAAGGTGTTATTCTTCTGTAACTGTGAGGTTGGTCTTCATCCATCCGTTGTTACGGTGTTGAGATAAAACATAAAAGGTGGGAATGAGATGTCTAGTCACAATCAAGTAATCACATTAATTTACTCCTTTGCCGTTGCTGGTGCATTCATGGGTGCCGGGCTTTTGTTCATGGGACAGTAACAAAAAAGGCCGTCCTTCCATCGAAGGACGGCCTTTTTTGAGCTTACAAGATCCATTCAAACAGCTTATACCCCAGATAAATTCCGATAATCCCCAATACTCCGGGCAAGGCATTGGGTGCGGGAATGGGCAGCCGTAACCAAGCAAAAAGGAATCCCACAATCAATCCTGTCAAAACGGAAAGGACGTAGATGTTCATCCACCCATCCCCCTTTGAGCGACGTCTTTACATCTTGACCGGGGCGGAAACACCGATCATTCCCAAACCATTTTTTAATACCTGGGCCACTCCCACTAAGAGAGAAAGACGGGCACGGGTAAGATCCTCATCCTCCTGGATCACCCGATGGGCATTGTAATAGCTGTGAAAGAGAGTGGATAGATCAAACAGATAACGAACCACTCGATGTGGAGACATTTGCCGGGCTGCAACACCCACCTCTTCTGGAAATTCCGCCAGCTTTTGCAACAGGTCAAATTCTCCCTCTTCCTGTAAGGCGGACAGATGGTTCTGATCCAGGCCCACAGAAAACCCTTTTTCACGGGCCTGACGAAATACACTGTTAATCCGTGCATAGGCATATTGGACATAAAATACAGGGTTTTCGTTGGACTGGGATACCGCCAAGTCCATATCAAAATCCAAGTGGCTATCCGGACTGCGGGAGGCAAAAATATAGCGCGTCGCATCTACACCGACTTCTTCCATCAATTCCACAAGCGTAATCGCCTTGCCCGTTCGTTTGGACATTTTAACGAGCTCTCCACCTTGATATAGCTTCACCATCTGGGTAATCAAAAAGGTCAATTTGTCCACATCATAACCCAAAGCCTTCATCGCCGCTTGAATACGTGGGACATACCCATGGTGATCCGCTCCTAAAATATCGACAATGTGGTCAAATCCCCGCTTATATTTGTTCCGGTGATAGGCAATATCCGGTGTAATGTAGGTATAGGACCCATCCCGTTTTACCAGTACCCGATCCTTATCATCCCCAAATCGGGAGGATTTCAACCACAAGGCCCCATCTTCCTCATAGGTTTGACCCAACCGGGTCAACTCCTCTATACTCTCCTGAACTGCTTTGCGATCATGAAGGGACTGCTCACTAAACCAACTGTCAAACTCCACCCGATAGGCTTTTAGGTCATTCTTGATCTTATCTAGGAGATGCTTTAAGCCATACTGCCGAATGTGGGAATAACGCTCTTTGGCGTCCAGTTGAAGCAAGCGGTCTCCTTCCTCATCCGCCAATTGTTTCCCCAATTGAATGATATCCTGCCCCCGGTATCCGTCTTCCGGAAAGGGAGCTTCTAGACCGAGTGCCTCTTTGTAGCGAGCCTCCAGAGAAAGGGTCATGTTATGGATCTGATTCCCAGCATCATTGATATAATATTCCCTCGTCACATCATATCCGGCCGCTTCTAGAACATTGCAAAGCACATCCCCAACGGCCGCTCCGCGGGCATGTCCCAAATGAAGACTACCGGTGGGGTTGGCACTTACAAACTCAACCAACACTCTTTTTCCTTTTCCCCTGTGAGACTGACCGTAGGTCTCCTTCGTCTGATCGATTTCAACCAACACTTCGGACAGAAAAGACCGGTCAATAAAAAAGTTGATAAATCCAGGTCCAGCGACTTGAATCTCCTTGATAAACGCTTTTTCTTTGTTGATTTTTTCCTTAATCTCCTCCGCAATCTGGCGGGGATTTTTCTTTGCAATACTGGCCAGTTGCATGGCGATATTCGTTGCCAAGTCCCCATGCGCTTTTTCCCTGGGAACCTCCAGCTGAACTTCCGGAATATTTTCTTCAGAAGCCAATCCTGCCTCAATGACCGCTTTTTGAATCTCCAGTTTCAGATTGGTTTTCATTTGCTCCAGTGCATTCATGTTGATGCAGCCACCTCCGTCCATTGAATGGTCAGTTGATATCGGCCCAACGCTTCGCCTTCCATAAACAGACGAAAGGAAAACTGTACCTGACCTCCTTCGTCCAAACGTTCTCTTTGGTATGAAAGGGTTTGGACATCCATTTCCGCTACCCCACCAGGAGTCTCGATCAAGCAGCTCGTCATTTTCCCCGGACAATACCGTTGCCGATAGGAAACCGCACCTTGCCGGATGACGGTTACCTCATCCTGGTCCGCCTTTACCGTTGTTTTCACTTCATCCTCCGTCCCTGGTTTTTCGGTATACTTCAGTATCCAACGGTTTTCCCTTGTCTGAAACCAGCCTTCCATCTGTTGTTCAATCGGCTCTTGACGTTCACCATCTTCAGAATCGATCAGGGAAACAATTGAAAGTCGAATCCGATCCAAAGAATTGGACACTCCTTTTCCAATTGGTTTGTATCTTATCATGTGACTCTGATCTTTTCCAACCGTTCAATCTCCCTACTTGTGGGGAACATATTAAAACGGCAATCGTATTACCGGGAGAATCCCAGCAACATCTCGCGAATTACTTTGGCCGCAACAACCGCGGTCTGTTCCGTTGGATCGTAAGCGGGAGCAACCTCCACAAGATCCGCCCCCACCACTTCGACCTCCGAACGGGCAATGGCATGGATGGCTTCCAGAAGTTCTCCGGAATGAATTCCTCCCGGTTCAGGTGTTCCTGTTCCGGGAGCAAAGGCAGGGTCCAATACATCAATATCCACCGTTACGTAAACCGGCCTTCCTTTCAGGCTGGGCAACACTTCCTTCAGCGGACGCAACACTTCATAAGGATAGAAATGAATATGTTCCCGTGCATACTCAAACTCTTCCTTGGTTCCGGATCGAATCCCAAACTGATAAACATTCTCCGGACCCAACAATTGAGCGATCTTTCGAAGTGGAGTGGCATGGGACAAAATCTCCCCTTCATAGTCCGTTCGAAGATCCGCATGAGCATCCAGATGGATCACGGCCAACTGTTTGTAATGCTTGTGCACTTCCCGGACAATCGGCCAAGTGACCAGGTGCTCTCCTCCGATGCCCAGAGGCATCTTCTTTTTTTGCAATACTTGATCGACAAATGCTCCAATCTCGTGAACACTCTTTTCCGGATTGCCAAACGGGAGAGGAATATCGCCGGCATCAAAATAGTTGAACTCAGAGAGGTCACGGGAAAGATAGGGGCTAAATTCCTCCAGAACCAGAGACGCTTCCCGCACCCGTTTGGGACCAAACCGGGAACCGGGACGGAAACTGACTGTCCAGTCCATAGGAATCCCATAGATCACCGTTTGCGCCTGTTCCAACTGTGGATTGGCACCGATAAACACATTCCCGGAGTATGCTTCATCAAACCGCATCCGTTACGCTTCCCCCTTCCCAGTCAGTTCTTCTACAAATTTAGGAAGTCTGAACAGCGCGTGATGCAACGTTGGACCATAGTATTTGGTATGGATCGCCTGGAGGTCCTCCTCCCGCAAGGAAATCGGGTCCCGCCCTTTGGACCCCAGCGTAAAGCTCCACAATCCGCTGGGATAGGTGGGAATGCTGGCAGTATACAGACGGGCAATCGGAAAAATATTGGAAATATCCCTGTATACCCGTCGAATGAGATCTCGGTTAAACCATGGGGATTCCGTTTGAGCAACCATGATTCCTTCCGGACGGAGCGCTTCAAAAATCCCCTGATAGAAAGGCTTCTGGAAAAGTCCTACGGCCGGTCCGACCGGTTCCGTGGAATCTACCAGAATCACATCGTAATGGTTGGGATGTGCTTCAATATGCTTAATCCCATCCTCCACCCGAATCTTCACCCTGGAATCTTCCAGTGCCCCAGCGATTTTTGGAAAATACTCCTTGGATACTTCGATAACCCGTCCGTCAATTTCACATAAAACCGCATGTTCGACAGAAGGATACTTCAATACCTCCCGGATGACACCTCCGTCCCCTCCACCAATCACAAGCACCCGTTTTGGATTGGGATGGGTATTCATCCCCACATGGGTAAGCATTTCATGGTAAACAAATTCATCCTGGTCCGTCGTCATCACCATACCGTCCAACACAAGCATACGGCCAAACTGTTTGGTCTCAATCACATCCAAACTCTGATATTCTGTCTGTTCATGGTGAAGCGTGCGACCAATTTTGGCCTGAATCCCAAAATCGGGGGTTTGTTTTTCTGTATACCAAAGTTCCATATCCATGGTTTCCATACTCCTTCCCTACCTCTTCTCTTTCGAAAAACCCTTTCATAAGAATAATCCAAGTACTGGCGGGAAACAATCTCAGACTTTAAAAGAAGCAAAATCTTTCCTTGGCGAATAGGGAAACTTTCACTGATTCATACTAGGCGTCGTAAGGATTTCCATTTCTTTGCAAAGGATACACAAGGAGTGGGCCAATATGGGAGAAGACACAAACCGAACCCTGCACCCGGAATCCTCATGGGAACAACTCCCATATTTCAAGTGGTTATCCCGCTGTCGGAATGTGATTCGCTGGTTTGCATTCTGTTTGGTGGTTGGAGTTGCACTGGCACTGATTACGGTCTTGTATTTAAAATCAAAACCGCTCCCACCCCCACAAATCGGTATGACCACACAACTGCTGGATGCTCATGGAAACCTGATTGATCATTTGGACCAGGGGGAGAGAAGAGATCCGGTAAAGTTAAAACACCTTCCGCAATCTGTCATTGATGCAACTTTGACAGCGGAAGACCAGCATTTTTACGAGCACTGGGGGTTTTCACCCAAAGGCATCCTGCGGGCCATTTTGGTGAACATCAAAAAAGGACATGTCGCCCAGGGAGCCAGCACCATCACACAACAACTGGCTCGAAATCTATATCTAACCCATGACCGAACATGGTCCAGAAAATGGAAAGAAGCGATATTTACGACACAGTTGGAGCTTCACTTTTCCAAAAATGAGATCCTTCAGATGTACCTGAACAAAATTTATTACGGACATGGCGCTTATGGAATTGAGCGTGCAGCCCAAGTCTACTTTGGCAAGCCCGCGCGGGATCTCACCTTGGCGGAGAGTGCCATTCTGGCAGGCATCCCCCGTGGACCCAGCCAGTACTCTCCCCTTAATCATCCTGCCAAAGCAAAAGCCCGGCAGAAAGCCATCCTAAATGGCATGGTCCGCAATCATAAGATTACCAAGTCGGAAGCGGAAAAGGCTAAAAATGAATCGTTGGTATATGCAAAGCCTCCTCAACCTCAACCGGCAAAGGCCCCCTATTTCCGTGATTACATTCTTCGGGTGGCTACATCCGAATATGGATTGGATGAAAACCAAGTCCGCAACGGAGGACTCAAAATATATACCACCTTGGACCTGGATATGCAAAAAAAGGCAGAAGAAACCCTGAACAGATACTTAACAGAAGACCTTCAAGGAGCACTGATCAGTATCGATCCCCGAAACGGTCACATCAAGTCCATGGTTGGTGGAAAAGATTACCGGGTTTCACAGTACAACCGTGTCTTCAGTAAACGGCAGCCGGGGTCCACTTTTAAACCCATTCTCTATCTGGCGGCTTTGCGAAACGGATGGACCCCTGCCGCCCGTTATGAAAGCAAACCAACCACCTTTATTCATCAAGGAGGGACATACCGGCCAACCAACTATCACAACCGATATGCCCACCGACCCATCACAATGGCAGAGGCCCTCGCCGCTTCCGATAATGTGTTTGCGGTTCATACACACCTTTCCATCGGAGAAGAGGAAGCCGTGCGGATGGGACGCCATCTGGGAATACGAAGCCCTTTGCGTCCTGTTCCCTCATTGGCTTTAGGAACCAGCCCTGTCAGTCCCTTTGAAATGGCTCAGGTATATGCCACCTTGGCCGCAGGCGGAGTCCGCCATCAACCTATGGCCATCCTGCGGATTGAAGATGCAGAAGGAAACATCCTGAGTGAATCGAGACAAACTCCCAAACAAGTCCTTACACCGGCAGAAGCATTTGTCATGACACGGATGATGCAGGGGGTGTTTGCCCCCGGAGGAACAGCCAACCGAGTCAAACAAATCCTTTCCCGGCCAGTGGCCGGAAAAACCGGGAGCACAAACTGGGATTCCTGGCTTTCCGGCTATACACCCCAGCTGGCCACCACCATCTGGGTAGGATATGACAAAGGGAAGTCAATCCCTCGCGGTACATCCCGGAGGACACACAATATTTGGGGAAACTATATGAAAGATGTCCTGCAACCGCTGCCCGCCATGCGCTTTCAACCACCACAAGGGGTCGTCAAGGTAACAATCGACCCGGAAACAGGGGGACGGGCGGTCCAATCCTGTCCCAGGTCCTCCGACATCTGGTTTATTGCTGGAACGGAACCCAAACAAATGTGTAAGTCCCATCGAAAGGCCCAGCCCAAACCATCACAGGAACCCTCTCTATGGGAACGCATCAAAAAATGGTGGCACGGTTAGACGACCGGCCACCTTGCTTGATTTTCAGCATTCGTCGCTGCCACCAATTTCCCCTTCTCCGTCCGCCAGAATTCCATCATTATGCAGCGTGATTAAATCCGCCTCACTCAATTCCTTCATAATTTCATAAAAACTTTCTCTTCGCTCAATCGGAAGATTTTTAACGAATCGGTTAATGATTTCCGGGGAAGCATTGGGAGTAAAGTGCACCCCGCCATGCCGGGCAAAGTGTTCCTGTTCCTCCGGGCGTTCTTCATTCTTTTGTTGTCCCATTGTGAATCGCCTCCTTACATATAGCATGCACAAGCAAACGATCCCTATCGGTGTGAACAACAAGAAAAAAACACCAAAATAGCGGGCAAACGCCCGCTACTTCGGTGTCCTAGCACGTCGGTTCCGCAATCTGAACTTAAGTTTACCCCAATCGCCCTCCCCCACACAAGCCGAGCCATCCAATGTTCACACAGCGTTCATTTTTCCGGAGATGATAAGCGCCTATTCCATTAAAGAACTACTGGTCATGATGATATTTATCATTACGTTCTGTTAATGACTTAAAATTACATCTGACAAATCCCAAAGGTTTTTTCAGCGATCCGATGCATTGTTCGCTTTACCAAGAATCACATCATGGATCAATTCAGCCGTTTCATCCGGATGGGAAATCGGGAAAGAGTGATGATAGGAGACGGGAATCGTTTGATATTTGCGGTTATAGGGTTCAATTGAGAATCCGGTATCTTTTGTCCCCAAAATAATCGTTGTTTTCAAAGGATCTAACTCCATTTGATATGGTTGCAATCCTTCTTTCCGATGGAATCTTGCCAATATTTCCGCATTTGTTTTCCGGACTCTTGGCGACGCCAGATCATTCAGGACATATTGAACATAATCGTTTGGAATCGTCGCTGAGTTTTCAAAGGCGGAAGACTTTACGAATGCTTTTCTCAACTGTTCCTCATTGGAAAACTTCAAAGCGAGTTTGGATGATAGCCATGGGAGCTTGTATATGGTTTTTCTTTTATCACTGGACTGCAACCCAGGTTGTAACAAGATGAGTTGCTTGATCTGATTGGGTACACGTTGACTGACCTGTGAAGCAATCCACCCTCCAAAGGAATGCCCCACCAGAATGACAGGTTGACCGATCTCATCCACGACCTGCACAACGGAGTCAATCATGGCTTGTAAAGAATCCTTCTGATGATGGTAAGGGGATCGCCCAAAGCCGGGAAGATCAACGGCAATCGCGGGTCCTGCCGTTATCCTGTTCATGATGGGAACCCAATGATCAGCTCCGCTAAACAGTCCATGAAGGAACACAACCGGTGTTCCTTTCTGTACCGTTTCCAACGTTGCCAACTCCCCTCTCTTATTTCGTTTGATATGGGAAGGAACAGTATCGCCATGGGAAAGTTGGTAATCCAAGTCTGCAATCACATGGTGAAGGATCGGCTTTACCTTGAAGGGCTCTGCATGAATGTTTTTGACGGATTCCATATTGATGTCGTGTTGAATGAGGAACCCAAGGGATTCTTCCGGGATTCCCATCTTCTCCCCTAGCTTGGATCGTAAGAGCCTTTTTAATACGGGAATGGGAATGCTCCCCTTTGGAGGAATCGTTCGCAGCTCATGAGCAATCATGGTTAATAATTCTCTTAGGTTTGGTGTATCTGACCGATCGGCCATCGTGTAGTAGGTATTGCTCTTGGGATCAGGCTGGTTCACTAAGAGGCAAATGAAGGTAGCAAGCTCGCTATTGGTGATAAGAGGGAGCCAGTAGGACGCTCCACCGGGAACCGCTAACATTTTCTTGCTTCTGACACTGTCGACGAGCATTCCTACCCCTTTTACCTGTACCGTTTCTCCAGTTTTTATATTTCCAATCACTGTAGATGGATTCACAACGGACAAGGGAATAGCCAATTCCCTGGCTTGCTGTCTGACGAGAATGTCCGACAACAGTTTCATGCGCTCGTAAGCTCCTTCGTCAGGCAGGAAATCTGTCATTTGATCCACATCACGATCCCAAGGAATGTTTCCTTCATGAAAAGGACTTTTGTATCCGACAAGGTGTATGAAATGTTGAATCGCCTTGGGATGCGTCTGGTGCTGAATCTTTCTGCAAAGTTTGAATAGCTCTTTGGTGGCCCCCAAAAACACACGCTTCGCTACTTCCTCATCCAATTCAATATCCATCGGGCCCCCGGCATGTATCATGATTTCTGTTTTTACCAAGTGTTTCATATCCCGACGTTCAATTCCCAGATTCTCTTTGCTTAAATCACCTAGAATGGGGATCACCTGTTGTTCATGAAATCCCTGTTCCTCTTTCAGTTTATGGTACTTATCTTTGGAACGGATGAGTGCAAGGATGGTATGTCCTTCTTCACCTAATCGCTTCAGCAATTCCTTTCCGATAAATCCCGTCGCCCCTGTTAAAAAAATTGTAGCCATGCTTTTTCTCCCACCTTTATTGCTTGATAGCATTTTTAGTACTGCATGGTACTAGACATGTATAAAAAAAATTAGTCCAGCAGCGCAGTCAGTGTTTGTAAAGAGTCATCCATATAGTGTTGATCCGCTGTAATCTCTGAGAGAAGTAATGCCCCTTCCAACGTCGAAATAATCAATTTGGCTGTTTTTCTTACATCAATTGCTTTTGTAATTTGCTTCTGGGCAATTCCGGATTGAAGAATCTCTTCAACCACAGGGACCTGTTCCAGAAAGAAATTCTTGATCACGGTATGGATGCGTGGCGACTGCTGGGCTGCCTGCAAGTACAAAGAAATAAATGGACACCCACCCTTGTCATGATCTAAACACTCCTGATTGGAAATAAGAGCCACCATTTTGTTCAATTTTTCTTTATAGCTCTTTTTTGAACGGACAAGCTCATCAATGTGTTGCTCCAGCAGTGATATACGCCACTTGATCACACCAATGGCCAACTCTTCCTTATTTTTAAAGTGATAATATATGTTGGACTTGGATATACCACTCACGTGAACAACTTCATCCATGCTCGTTAAATGATAGCCTTTCTCCAAGAATAATCTAGCTGCAATTTCAATCACTTTGTCTCTATTGGTTTTTTTGATGGTATTCATGATTAGAACTATACAGTACTAAAAAGGGGAAGTCAAGCAAATTCTTATACTTTTGATGGGATAATGATGTAGGGAGCTGAGGGGGAAATGTACTCTTGCTACGTGTAGAGTCCCTGACGCCTGCTGAAGAGAACTGCAGATCGGTCCAATGCTTCTCTCCCATGTACCATATCACATCTATTTTTAAGACTGCTGATAAAGGGCAATGTTAAAATCCAATGCGAGCATCCTTTTTGACTACCCAGCGAAACCCCCGGAAGTCCCAACCGTTCAGCGGACAACCGTTTTTTCCTTTGTCCGCTGGTTGAGGCTTCCGGGGGTGGAGGAGGATGAAAATACCGGTTTTGCCACGACTTTGTCTTCAAGCTCTATTTTTGGGTATCCACCTGCAATGCTTTTTTCAGTTCTTCGGGGGAATTTTCCCACATCTCCTGATCATTTTCTATCAAAAAGCGACGCAAGGCCTCTTTTCCTTCATCATCCAAGTCGGAAATACGATATCGGCGCTTTAATGCATCATCCATTCGGTTCACATGAAGCGGTAAGTTTTTCCATCCGCGGCGTGCTTCATGGTCAATCACCATTGAACAGGCAGCCGCACCCGCATAATAAGGCCCTTTCTCATTCCGATCAACGGTCACCCAAACAATCCAATAAACCTTCCCGTTGGGGACATCTTCCGGGTTACTGATAAATTTGATTCGACGTTCAACAGCGCTTTTCGCATGAATCAGACCCAGATCAATCTTTGCCTGGTCTCCGTCAATCAGGACGGCTGACAGATCCCTTAGATTCAGCGTACCTGTATAATATCCCCCATGGGTCGTAGAATCTTCCCGAATGATATTAAAACCGGAATTCTTTTTCTGGCTCACGAACGTCCCTCCTTTTACTTCTTTTTGTATTGTATCTCATTGCGAATATCCTTTCAAAAGGGACCAGGGATCAAAAGTTTTTCAGCAAGTTTACCCGTTCCAATACTTCACTCCGGTTTAAAGAAATGTCTGAGCCCTCCTGTTGCTTTCTGCTGACTGCTTTTTTGGAGCTCGGTTGACGCAGGGGAAGATGGATATTAAAGGTTGTTCCTCTACCCGGTTGACTGGTGACATAAATTTGCCCCCCATGCTCCGTAATAATCCGATGACAAATGGACAGACCAATTCCGGTTCCGTCTTCTTTGGTTGTAAAAAAGGGATCAAAAATTCTGGACATATACTCAGGAGGGATTCCACTTCCGTTATCCTGAATCTGAATACTGATCCGATTTTGTATTTCCTTCCAGAAAATTTTGATGACCCCTTTATCTTGCAAAGATTCCAGTCCATTTTGCATCAGGTTGATCAGGACTTGCTTCAACTGCTCCGCATCCGCCTCGATAATCACTGGAGTATCCGGCCGGATGGTAACGAGCTCATGGCCCATCAGAATGGATCGCGGGTTGAGAAGTTGCAACACATCATCAATCAGCCGATCCAGGTTAAACAGTGTATAACGAGCTGGCCGACACTCACTCAGATGCAGGAATTGCTTTAACAGATCATTGATACGATCAATTTCAGGAAGAATAACCGACTCCCATTTTTTCACTTCAGGCGAATCTGCAGAGGATAACTGAATAAACCCTCGAATGGATGTCAAAGGGTTGCGGATCTCATGCGCAAGGCCTGCTGCCAATTGACCGACAGCTGACAATTTTTCCAAGTGGCGTCTGCGTTCTTCTTTCTGATGACGAATCCTTTTTTGTTCAATGGATAACCGATACTCTGCCAATCGAATCAACTCCGAAGTATTTTGGACCTCCTCCGGAAATGTAGCGGTACCTATGCAATAATTCACCAGACCATGTTCCGAACGCAATCCACCGATCACTTGTTCTACTGTATCCAGACATAGTCGCAAAGTGGCATCATCTCCTACAGCTCCCACTGTAAATTGATCTCCATCATAACGTGCCACTTGTGCGTAAGCAGGGAGCTCCTTTTTCAGTTGACGGGCAACTTCGACTAAAAGCTGATCCCCTACATCAATTCCTTCTTTCATATTCACTTGTTGAAAATCGACCAAATCAACACACACTACATGATAGGACTGGTTGGCCGCCAAACAGCGGGATAAAATCTTGGTTACCTGCTCCTGAAAGCCACTTAGGTTATACACTCCGGTCAGATAATCCCTCCGGTTGGTCTCTTCCAACTCTTCAATATATTCATGCAGGCGCGTATGAGCTTCATCCATTTTTTTCAAAAGATTCCGGTTCTCGTGTCTCAATTCATCGGTATGTTGACGGGTACGTTGCAGGAAGATGATAAACCATGCACAAAAAACAAACAGAATTGCCTCTCCCACCAATTGGTCGAGATGTTCAAAAGGTGGAATTCCATACTGTAATATGCTGTACACGGAAAAGAACAGAATCGTGGAGCACACGATATTACCCGGTGTAGACCGCTCATACAGCAAAACAAAACTGATCAGATAAACCCACAAAAAACCCAGATTACCCGTACAAAAGTCGATGACTCCCACCAAAACCAAAATGGTTAACGGATAAAGGAGAACAGGAAAAGAGCGGGACCATTCATGTCGCTTCCAGATTAAAACCCACACCAATGGCAAGCAAATGGTAACGACAGTCGCGCTAATTTTCAGATCCAAACCCTGTCCAACTGGAGTTTCGAGGGTTAAGAATTCATTCATCAAGTTTAACCCCCTCATCTTTTAGATCATTATCGACATCCTTCACTGTAACAAATGCTTTTTTGGAGACTCCCAATTAAAAGAATAACGATACCATTCCACCCTTCACATTCTATTTCCTTCCTCATATTCATGTTTCGACAAAAGCTATCAAATTGTGATTAACGGAAATATCCTACACTCAGAAATTCCCCCAAAAATTTACCGGCTTCCCAATATGGGAAGCCGGCATTTCTATGTGATTTCTTGACCCTCTGATCCATTTTTTATCTTATCTTAGACCATGTCCCCAGTGAGCAAATTCTTCCCGAACATATTCCTGCTTTCCCGTATCCTTTTTCACGGAAGGATTTCCAGGCTCTACCGATACCCTTTCCGGCACTTTCTTGGGTACGTATTCCCCGTCTCTGGGAGGGGAATAACTCGCATGGTTTTCCCGTGCCATCATTTCCGGATGGGATGCTTCCTCCCGCCACGGATAAACAGGTTGTCTTCCCCCGGACTCGTACATCCGCCCACCATGATATCCATTCCAATGCCTGCGGTGACGCTGTCTTGCAAGAGGGGTGCGTTCATGCTCCTCCAATAAGGTATGTAAAATCGTATCTTTTAAGATACTTTTGATCTCTTCGCTTCGATAGCCATTGTCTACGCTATCCACCCATTTGAAAACCGGTCCGTCTTCCTCGGTAAATGTAACGTTTCGCTGTGTGGGTGAAAGTTCCTGCATCGAGTCCAGTCGACTCCGGAACAAATCACGCTCACAAACGGTATCCAGTGGAAAATATACACCCTTCAGATAGGATTGGATACAGTATTTTACCAACAGTGGAAACTGCCCACGAGGCAGAATATCATACCAGTTGCGAAGAAAACGGTCCTTTTTACCCAAGTACACTCCCACAGTAATCGCCATTGTTACGACCCCTTTCATATGGTAATCAAACTGGAAACCGACTAAAAATTCCCTCCTACACAACAGAAAAGCGCAAAAAGAAGCAACAAATTTTTTTCTCTGGTTCCTATGACTAATTCTTCTTTTGAAAAATATATTATCAATAGCTTGTATTTTTAGTCAACAGAATATTTTGTCGAATTTGCACAAGTTCTACCGATTTGTTATTTATCTCCGCAGTTGACGATGAAATTTTAAGATATTTTGATAAAGAATTGGCTTACCGATCTTACGAAACATTTGAAAATGAGGACGGGTGTTCACTTCCAATATCCATATTTTCCCTCTTTGGTCCAGTGCAACATCAATACCCAGCTCTTTTATTCCAGGAAAACGGGATTCCAGTACATTTGCCGTCAAAAGTGACACTTTTTCCAGTTCCTGAACCAACCCTTGGGGTGCAGGTGATCCTTCAGACTCCATCATGTGTAAAATACGCTCCAACCGAAAGGGACGTCCTCCTTTGCAATGATTGGTCACAAACCGACCGTGGGCTGCCACTTTCGCGACCATTCCACTGACAATCCATCGTCCTTTCGGTTTCTGCATCATGATTCGAATATCAAAAGGGCGTCCCTGTACGGAAGCCAGATGGATTCCCTCCTGTACCAAATAGTTGCGGTATGGTAAGAGAAGCTTTTCCACTGTTGGATATAAATCTTGTTTACTGACGATACGAACCGATCGACGAAAAGCAAGCTCCCATTTCCCGTTTACCCTGCGAATTCGGATGATTCCAGCCCCTCCTCCTCCTTTGTCCGGTTTAATAAATAAAAGAGGATATCGGCTTGCCCAGTAGTCAAGAGCTTCTTTACTGAACCATGAAGTGCGGGGAAGGTAGGGGCGAAGGAGAGGATGTTGTTCCATCACCTTATTTTTCAGCGCTTTACTCGCAATCTGACGATAATTGCGTACCAATGAGGGTCTCTCCTTCCGTTTCAGAGCATTGTCCGGTCCATATAGTTTATTCCCATCCTCCCTCACAGGAAAGGGACTTTCCGCCCAAATTTGCAAAGTGTTAAAATGAAAGGGGAATGAAAAATGATTTGTCCATAATGCAGGATTGTGGGAAAATGTTTACAAAATCATTGGTAATTTCATTTTCATGGTCACGATCCGTTTTTTCATTGATAAATGCCATTCACTCAATCGGTGTAAAAACCGGATGGATGGAAATGGGGTGCATTCTTAATGACAGCAAAAGTTCTCGTCGTAGAAGATGAAAAGCCTATTGCAGATATTTTGCAGTTTAATCTGGGAAAAGAAGGCTATGATGTCACATGCGTATATGATGGAGAAGAAGCCATCAAACGGGTGATGGAAAGCCCGCCGGATTTAATCCTGCTGGATCTGATGCTTCCAGGTGCGGACGGAATCGAAGTTTGTCGCCAGGTGCGTCAAAAATACCAGATGCCAATTATTATGCTGACAGCGAAAGACTCTGAAATTGATAAGGTATTGGGTCTTGAAATTGGAGCTGACGATTATGTAACGAAACCCTTCAGCAACCGGGAGCTTCTAGCACGGATCAAGGCAAACCTGCGTCGCTCCCAAAGCAGCGGAGAACCTTCCGAGACCCCTTCCAACCAAATTAAAGTGGGGGACTTGTCCATTGACCAGGGTTCCTATATCGTCTCAAAAAACGACACCCCCCTGGATCTAACCCACCGTGAATTTGAACTTCTTCTTTATATGGCCAAACACGTCAACCAGGTTCTCACCAGGGAACACCTTTTACAATCCGTATGGGGGTACGACTATTTTGGCGACGTCCGCACCGTGGATGTCACCATTCGACGTCTTCGCGAAAAAATCGAACACGATCCCAGTCATCCGCAATATATTATCACTCGTCGAGGAATCGGGTACACCATGCGGAATCCCGGCAGTGAGAGTCAATGAATCCTGTAAAATGGTTTAAAGTCTTTAACAGTGTCCAATGGAAGATGGTGATTATTTACGTCCTCCTTCTTTTGATCGCCATGCAACTGATCGGCGTTTATTTTTTCCAGAAATTGGAGGATACCTTTTACGCCAGTTTCGAAAATGATTTAAAGAAACAAGCGAAGACTCTGCAAGAGGTTGTCAAATACAATATGGCACCGGGAACGGAATCTGATAAACAAAAAAGGGAAATTGACGAGATTTTAGAAAAATTCCCTTTAGATAAAAGCAATACCGTACAGATTATAGACCATGAAAGTATTGTCATCGCGACCACAAACAGCGAAAACTCCCGGAAAGGTCAAAAGAACATCCGTGTGAACAACGTGCTTCAGGGAAATAAAGAGTCGATCACCGAGGTGATTCAAAAAGCCGGAAACCGATATATGCTGTATACTTATCCGATTAAACACGACGGAGAGATTATCGGTGCGATTCACATGGAAGCCCCTATGCAGGAAATGTACCGAACCATTCGTGATATCAACAAAATCCTGATAAAGGTCACCGTGGCTTCCATGGTGGGAGCTTCTTTTTTAATGATCATTTTGGCGCGAACCATCACAAATCCCATCAAAGAGATTACAGAGCAAGCCACCATCATGGCAGAGGGAAATTTTGACCGAAAGGTAACAGTCAAAAGTGATGACGAAATCGGAAAACTCGCCTCCTCTTTTAATCATTTGGCCCAACACCTTCGCAATGCCCTTTCCCAGAATGAAGCGGAAAAGGGACGGTTACAATCGGTTTTAACCAATATGAGCGATGGAGTGATCGCCACGGACCGAAAAGGACGGGTCATTGTATTCAACCGTCGGGCTGAAGAGATGTTGAACAAAACCATCCACCACAAAGAAGATATCAACGACATTCTACCCCGGAGCCATCCCATCATCCTCCCTTTGACAGAGGAACGGGAAACCTTTGTAGAACTGGATCTTGAGGATGATGCATTCACCATTATAAAGATCACATTTACTCCGGTTCTTCGCGCCAGTCGGGAAACCATCGGATTGATTCTGGTATTGCAGGATGTGACGGAGGAGGAAAAGCTGGATCGACAGCGGAAGGAGTTTGTTGCCAATGTCTCCCATGAATTGCGAACCCCTTTGACCACCATCAAAAGCTATCTGGAAGCGCTGGACGAAGGTGGAGCCATGGAAGAGCCGGAATTGGCTTCCCGCTTTCTCCAGGTCACTCGTCAGGAAGCGGAACGTATGACCCGTCTCATCCATGATCTATTGCAACTTTCCCGTTTGGATGCCAAAAATGTTCAATTTCATAAACAAGCCCTGCAACCGAAAGAGATTTTGCAAAATGCCGGTGATCGGTTTGCTTTCCAATGTCGTCAGAAGGGAATCCGTTTCCAATTATCCATCGAGGACAATCTATCACGTATTTATGCAGATCGGGACCAAATTCATCAATTATTGGACAACCTTTTGTCCAACGCAGTCAAGTATACCCCCGAAGGAGGATGCGTCACCCTTTCGGCCCAGCAAAAACGGGATGGATTCGTGGAAGTGGCTGTGTCCGACACAGGGATTGGCATTCCCAAAAAGGATCTGGAACGTATTTTTGAGCGCTTTTACCGGGTGGACAAGGCCCGCTCCCGGCTGATGGGCGGCACAGGTCTCGGCCTTTCCATTGCGAAGGAAATCGCTGAGGCTCATGGAGGTTCGATTCATATGGAAAGTGAATTGGAAAAAGGGACCACCGTTCGCTTCACTCTTCCTTCTTGCGAACCGGAGGTGAATCAACCATGATCGAGCATATGAAGTCTCTGGCCTTGGTCTTTCTGGTGACAGCAAGTATCATCCAGACACTACTGCTGTGGTACAGTTCTCCTTCCTATCAGGACAATCGAATCACTGCCTTTGAGGACATCCCTCAAATCGGGCATAAGGATTTCAAAAAGCATGAAATCCACGAATTGGCTGCACCACCGGAAATTCTTGTTCACTCCAAAGGAAAACATCAACGCATTCTTCCAAGTGAGGCACATCAAACGCTGGTGGAAAAACTGCATCATGCCCAATTGGAGAACCTGAATGAAATCACGCCTTCTTCTGCGCGTTGGGAAAGATTGATCAATAAAGAATCAGGGCTGGAATTCCGTTTTCACCATGAACTTCCAACAGGAGTGATTAAGGGATTTTTCAAAGGAAAAGAAACCATACCGGAGGAAATTGAAAACATTAATCGGATTTGGGTCTTTGGAGAAGGAGACCAAAACCGGGTTACCATCTGGCTGATTTCAGACAGAACACAGACAGTCACCCAGGCAACTGCGCTGATTCAAGACTACAAATCCCTGCTGAACTCGGCAAAACAAGCGGGCAGCACAGCTTTGCTCCCCTTCTACAAAGGGGAAAAACCCGGATTGAAGAAAGAGGATATAACAGAAGAAACGATTCCCCGGATCACGTATCTGCCCAAAAAACGGTTAAAAGTCCCTCATCTCACTTATAAACTGGAGCAGATCAAAGTGGAACATATGAAAATGATCCTGTTTCGAAACCCCAATTATGTAAAAAAAACAGAGCTGTCGGATCAAAGTTTCATTTACACGGAACTGGAATCATTGCGCAATCTCCGGTATGACGAAAAGAAAAAAAACATGATCTACAAAAATACGGGCACGGAGTCGGAAACCAGTCTTCCGCATGTAAAGGAATTAAATACAATCAATGCCTTTATGGACCGACATAATGGCTGGACTGGAAACTACCTGTTGCAATCTGTGGAACAGGATAAAAACAACAATCTGAATAACTACCGGTTTCAACTTTATGTGGAAGGAATGCCGGTATTTGGTCCCGACAATTTGCCAGGATTTGATACCATCCGGCTAGTTGCCTCACAGAGAGTTACAGAATATGAACGATCACTCTTTTTTTCTCCTTCCCGTTCAGAGATTAAGAAACCGGATTATTTACCATCCGCCGAGGAAGTCTTTGATTCGTTGAAGAAACAAAACCTCAATCTGTCAGATATTCAACAGATCTACCCTGGTTATCAGGCGGCAACGGAAAAAAAACAATTGAAACTGAAGCCCGTCTGGGTGGTCATCTTTGATAACGAAAAACAGGGATTCCTTGAAATTTCCGACACAGGGAGGGGCACTCAATGGACTGGAGCAAAGCCAAATCCCTCTTGATCATCGCCTTTCTTGCTGTAAATATTTTTCTGGCCAGCCAACTGATCAAGGCCAAAGGTGAACAAACCCAGAATCAAGAAGTTTCTCAAGTGACGCAATTGCAGTTGGAGGAATTGATCGCAGACAGGAACATTCGCATTCCCGATAATCTCCCCCAAAAAGCATTTCCTGTCACTTATTTGGAAGCAGAACCTACGAAACCTGAATCGCTCCTGGAACAAAGTGACCAGTGGGAACCTGTCGAGGAAGGGAGGTACCGTATTCGGTTTCAACCGCCGCTGGCAACGGGAAAAGAGCTGGAGAGCATCCTTGAACGCTATGTTCCGGACTTTCAGACATACAGAGAATGGCGCAGACCCAACCCGGATGAAAAGGTGTATTATCAACATCTCGATCACCGACCCATCTTTGATGATCGTTTGATCGTGCGACTTGAAAATGGAAACATCAAGGAACTGGAGCTATTGCCTGTAGATGTACGTGTGGATCAAGACAACAAGACCCAAACGGGCTTATCGGCCCAAGACGCTTTGGTGAAACTTGTGGAAACCGGAAGGATCAAAAAAGGTTCCACTGTAACAGATGTCACGCTGGGCTACCATGGCCAATTTTATGAAGGGGAATCCCGGTTTCTTTTTCCCGTATGGAGAATTCAAACCGAAGAGTTAACATTTTATGTGAATGCTTTAACTTCAGAAATTGAAACCATTTCCCTGGATTAGCAAAAATCTTAGAAAGAAGAGGAAGAGCCGGATGAAGTACAGTATTTTGGCGAGTGGCAGCACCGGAAATGCCCTCTATGTAGAGGCTGGTGCCACACGAATCCTGGTGGATGCCGGTTTAAGCGGAAAGCGCTTGGAGAAACTCCTTACCACTATTGGGGTGGACCCTTCCACATTGTCCAGTATTTTGGTAACCCATGAACACAGTGATCATGTGAAAGGATTGGGCGTATTTGCACGACGCTATCAGTTGCCTGTATACATGAATGAAGCCACCTGGGCCAATCTTCCTTCCGCAGTGGGTGAAATTCCCTTGAAGCAACAGCATGTATTTGCGACATCCTCCTGTCTGGAATTAGCAGACCTTGTGGTGGAATCGTTCCCCATATCCCATGATGCAGCAGAACCCATGAGTTTTTGTTTTCACCACCAAGGAGCCCGTCTTGGATTGGTAACCGACACAGGCTACATCAATGCCCGAATTGTAGAGAAGGTAAAAGGGTGTGACGCTCTTGTTTTTGAGGCCAATCATGATGTCAATATGCTGCGAATGGGAGCCTATCCCTGGAATGTCAAACGGAGGATTTTGAGTGATGTGGGCCATCTTTCCAATGAAGATGCGGGGGAAGCACTCCTGGACATTCTTCAGGGGCGCGGTGAGGACATCTATCTTGCCCATCTCAGTCAAGATAACAATCTTACAGAACTGGCCCAATTAACGGTAAAAAATGTCCTTGAAGAACAAGGGATTGAAGTGGGAGGGGATCTCCAATTGCGGGAAACCCACCCTGACCGGCCCACACCCCTGGTTACGATTGAGCGAAAGCGGCAACTCCTTTAAAACTGAAACAAACCCTTAACTTTCAGACAGGCTGTGGAACTAGTATAATATGGTTGTGACAATCGCATAATGTGAAAAGCTATCTTAACGAGAATAAGGAGGCTTGATGCCGTGGGTTATTATGATCGCTCGGACTCTGTGCGCCGCGGCATAATCATCTTTTTGACCGCAGTTTTTTCAGCTGTCATCGGCGGCCTTCTGGTCCTTACCCTCTCCCCAGCCTTGGTAAAAGTCGGGTTGTTACCCCAACAATACTTTGCAGGAGGAACAAACGATCAGAAGGAATCGAACGAAACGGTTAATGTAGATGTAAACAATGATATTACGCAAGCGGTAAAGAAAGCGCGTCCGGCCGTTGTCGGAGTCGTCAACCTGCAAAAAAGCGGAGATCCTTTCAGTCAAGAACCTGTGGAAAGCGGGACCGGTTCCGGTGTAATCTTCCAGAAAAAAGGTGGCAAGGCTCTGGTTGTAACCAACCATCATGTGATTGAGGGAGCCAATCAGATCGGTGTCGTCATCCCCGACAAGAATGGTGGTAAATCCGTCGAAGCGAAGTTGCTTGGAAGTGACCCCCCCACCGATTTGGCTGTTTTGGAGATCCCTTCAAAATATGTGAAACGTGTAGCTACATTTGGCAACTCGGATAAAATCAAAGCTGGAGAACCGGCCATTGCCATTGGAAACCCACTTGGGCTGGAATTCTCCCAATCGGTTACCGCCGGAGTGATCAGCTCCCCCCATCGACAAATCCAAATTGCAGAAAACCTGGAGATGGATGTGATTCAGACCGACGCCGCCATTAACCCCGGAAACAGTGGTGGGGCCTTGGTCAACGCCACAGGGCAATTGATTGGGATCAACAGTCTTAAAATCGCCAAACAAGGGGTTGAAGGTTTAGGGTTTGCCATACCGGTCAATGATGCGAAACCGATTATCAATGATCTGATCCGCTATGGTGAAGTGCGTCGGCCGTTCCTGGGAGTGGAAGGGCTAAAAGATGTGGAGTCCGTCCACCCACGTGTCCGGTCCGATGAATTGGGCCTTCCCGATGCCATCGATGAAGGGGTCATCATTCTGGGAACCATTACTGGCAGTGGTGCGGACAAAGGCGGGTTAAGCCGCCTGGATGTCATTGTTCAACTGGATGGGAAAAAGATTCGCAACGGCTCCCAACTCCGATCCTATCTGTGGAAGAACAAAAAGGTTGGCGATGAAATGAAAGTGACATTCTATCGTGACGGTGAGAAAAAGACAACAACTGTCACATTGACAGAAACTCCATCCAGCTGAATTTCAACTGGTTTCTTCCGCCCCGCACTGCGGGGCGGATTGCTTGTTTCCATTCACAATCTCTGAGGTGAAAACAATGACAACGTCCAATGTTTGGTATGCATGCAACGAACACATCGAGATCGTTTTGGATGAAATTGTGGATCAACAAAACCGTGCCCCTGAACTTCTACCCATTGAGCCGGAAGAAAAGAACCAGGGCTTCACCTGTTACTGGTGTGACAACCCTCCTGTCTACCAGCTCAAGCTGGATTGAAAGAAGGTGAAGACAGATGCAGATTCAATTGCTAGCCGTAGGAAAATTAAAGGAAAAGTATTTGCGGACAGGAGTAAACGATTATCTCCAACGCATTTCTTCCTATGCCAAAATCCAAATCTCTGAAATTGCGGAAGAAAAGGGTCAAGAGCCGCTGAGTGAAGCGGAAATCGCACAGATTAAAAACGAGGAAGGTAAACGGATGCTCCGTCACCTTTCACCGGATGTGTATGTCATCGCTCTGGTCATCCAAGGAAAGCACCTGTCATCAGAAGCTCTGGCTGAACATCTGGATCAACTCGCCACCTATGGGAAAAGCCGCATCGCTTTTGCAATTGGCGGCTCCTACGGTCTATCCGATTCAGTCATCCAACGCGCCGACCTGACGCTTTCCTTTTCCAAAATGACCTTTCCCCATCAACTGATGCGCATCATCCTGTTGGAACAGATCTACCGTTCATTTAAGATAAACCGCGGTGAATCGTATCATAAATAAGGAAACTTCTAATAAAAAAAGCGCCAAGAATGGCGCTTGGAGCAAACGGACTTCATCCCTATATCTCTTTCCATAAGATTATGCATATGCCGGGCGTACCTGGATCGTCTGTTCACGACCGGGTCCAACGGAGAACAGGGTCAAGGGGATTCCGGTCAGGTGTGTAATCCGCTCTACATAATGCTGGGCGGACATGGGGAGATCGGAGAGACTTTGGGCTCCCGTAATGTCTTCATTCCAACCGGGAAGTTCTTCATAGACCGGTTCACATTCCTTCAAGACGTCCAGATTGGCTGGATAGTTTTCCAGCAATTGACCGTTGTAGCGATATGCCTTGCATATTTTTACGGTCGGAAGTCCTGTCAGGACATCCAAAGAATTGAGGGAAAGACCGGTAATACCACTCACTCGACGGGCGTGGCGAACCACTACACTGTCAAACCATCCTACACGACGTGGCCGGCCGGTCGTGGTCCCATACTCTCTCCCGACTTCCCGAATTTGCTCACCGATCTCATCATGAAGTTCTGTTGGGAATGGACCATCTCCGACCCGTGTTGTATAGGCTTTTGCGACCCCGATCACCTGATGGATCTTGGTGGGCCCCACTCCAGAGCCAATGCAGACTCCCCCGGCCACCGGGTTGGAAGAGGTGACAAACGGATACGTTCCCTGATCGATGTCCAGCATCACACCTTGCGCTCCTTCAAAGAGGACCCGATACCCCTGATCAATCGCATCATTGAGCACAACCGAAGTATCTGTTACATAAGGTCGAAGTTGATCGGCCACTTCTCTGTAGGGCTCAAAAATCTCCTCAAATGTAAACCCTTCCGTCTCATACAGCCTCTCCAATATTCGGTTTTTCTCTTCCAGATTCTTCTTCAATTTCTCCGCAAAGAGATCCTGATCCAGCAAATCCGATACACGAATACCGATCCGAGCCGCTTTATCCATATAGGCCGGACCGATTCCCTTGCCGGTAGTTCCGATTTTCCCCTTCCCTTTTCGAGCCTCCTCCACCTTGTCCAAACGAATGTGGTAAGGCATGATGACATGGGCCCGATCGGAAATACGGAGGTTTTGTGTGGAAACCCCTTGCTCCCATAAATATTGCAATTCCTTCAGCATCGCTTCCGGATGAAGAACCATTCCATTTCCCAGTACACATATTTTCTCAGGATAAAAGATCCCTGAAGGGATTAAGTGCAATTTGTAACGCTTTCCACCAAATTCAATGGTATGACCCGCATTGTTTCCCCCTTGATACCGGGAAACCACTTCTGCTGTTTCCGCAAGAAAGTCCGTGATCTTTCCTTTCCCTTCATCGCCCCATTGGGTTCCGACAACGACTACCGTTGACATCGTTGATTCCTCCTTCACTTGGGCACCGGCTTCCGATGTAAATCCTTTTTCAGTGTACCGAGAAAAAGTAGGAGTGTCAACGGAAAATACGAACAAAAACAACAATATCAAATATAATATTCGTTTTTAGTATGATACTCCCCGGAATCGCTAAAATTCACCAAATGAAAGCGCTTGAAAAAATCATAATCAATCATATATAATCAAAATAAATCAAATTCAAAAAGGAAGAAGCAATGATGTTTGCTGAAGAGAGACGTAGGCGGATTCTCAACTATATTAATGAGCACAGTCGTGCTTCCGTGACAGAATTAACCTCGGTATTTCATGTTTCTGAAGCCACCGTCCGCCGGGATTTAAAGGAACTGGAAGAGGAAGGCTTACTGCATCGGACCCATGGAGGAGCCTTGGCATTTCAATCGGTCAGCTTTGAACCTACCTTTTCCGAAAAACGGGTGCATCATGCAGAGGAAAAACAACGAATCGCAGCAAAAGCGCTGGAGTGGATTCATGAAGAAGATACCATCCTTCTGGATTCGGGTACAACGACGTATCAGCTGGCACAACGGATCTCCTCTCTTCGCTCCTTGACAGTCGTAACAAACTCTTATCAGATCCTTCGTGAATTGGAACATACAGAATCGCTGGAGCTGGTAAGTACCGGGGGGGTGGTGCGTAGAAGTACCCAGTCGCTGGTTGGACCCATTGCCGAAAAGACGCTGGAGATGATCAAAGTGGACAAAGTCTTTCTGGGAACCAATGCACTCGACCTGGAAGCCGGGCTCACAACCCCCAATCTCTATGAAGCCCAGGTGAAAAAAGCCATGGTTCAGGCCGCCAGCCAAGTGATTTTATTGTGTGACTCCAGCAAAATCAACCAAACCTCTTTTGCCAAAGTCGTCTCCTTATCCGATGTGGATGTCTGGATTACGGATGAAGAAGCACCGGACGATGTGGTACAACAAGTTAGCGATGCAGGTGTGGAAGTCATATTGGTATAGGTGGTGGAGAGAAACGAAATGGGGAAAATTGTAACCGTCACATTAAATCCGGCCATTGATAAAACCGTAACATTACCTCGATTGGAACCTGGATGTGTCAATCGTATTCATCAGGTTCGAACCGATCCGGGTGGCAAGGGAATCAATGTTGCTCGTGCCTTGCATCAGTGGGGTGCTGATGTCACAGCTACCGGATTTAACGGTGGATGGACAGGCAAATGGTTGGAGAGTTACTTGCAACAGGAGGGAATCACCCATCATCTTGTTCCATTACCCGGAGATACCCGGATGAATTGGAAATTGATGGAAACAGAAACCGATCGGGTAAC
The DNA here is from genome assembly GCF_900182565.1 of Melghirimyces algeriensis. Lineage (GTDB taxonomy): Bacteria > Bacillota > Bacilli > Thermoactinomycetales > DSM-45169 > Melghirimyces > Melghirimyces algeriensis. The sequence continues at coordinate 241,870 of NZ_FXTI01000005.1, forward strand.
GGATATCAATGAACCAGGGTTTCGAGTGACAGAGAAAGCGTTGATATTACTGGAGATTCAGTTGTCTGAGGTATTGGAAGGAGCGAAAGCCGTTGTTTTTGCCGGCAGTTTGCCTGACGGGGTTTCCGAGGATGTGTATCAGCGACTGATTGATCTCGCACAAAAGAAACAGGTTCCCGTCTTTGTGGACACCGAAGGGGTACCCTTTCAAAAGTGTATGGAACAAGCTCCTTTTGCTGTCAAACCCAATATGGATGAGGTTTCCAAATGGATGGGTTTCAAGATTGAAAAGGAAGAAGATATCCGAAGAGCCGGTCATTGTTTATTGGATAAAGGCGTAAAAGTGGCTGTCATTTCGATGGGAGAACAGGGCGCCTGGTTTTTTATGAAAGAGCAACAATTTCGAACCGTTCCCGTTTCCATTCATCATGCTCACCCTGTTGGTGCGGGTGACGCCATGGTCGCTGGGTTGCTTTATGGGATGTCTTCCGGGTGGAACTGGAAAAAGACAGCTCGTTTTGCCACAGCGGCGGGAACCGTTGCTGCTTCTTATCCTGGAACACAGTTTGGATCACTGGAGGAAGTGGAAGCGGTTGCACCACAGGTGCAATTGATTGAATAAGAAACATGAAGACATGGGAGGGAGATCAATGAAAAAGCTGTTGGCCGTTACGGGTTGCCCGACAGGCATTGCTCACACATTTATGGCAGCGGAATCATTACAGCAAGCTGCCAAGGCAAAAGACGTTTCCATCAAGGTGGAGACCCGAGGAGCTTCCGGTGTGGAAAACCGGATCACAGACGAGGATCTTCAGGAAGCTCACGCCGTCATCATTTGTTCCGATGTGGATGCAGAAGAAGAGCGCTTTCATCAACTTCCCATCGTCCGGGCCTCTCTGAGTGAAGCAATCAAAAACGCTCAGCAAGTACTGGACGAGGCCTTACAAAAAGAGCCTGCGGAGAAAATGGAAAAACAAGCACCACCTTCAACAGGTTCTGATCGTTCAAAAGGACAGCAAAACCGCATTTACAAGCATCTGATGAACGGTGTTTCCTTTATGATCCCGCTGGTGGTGGCAGGCGGACTGATCATTGCTCTTTCCTTCGCCTTTGGCGGGATCCATGGTGCAGAACAGGAAGGGAGTTTGGCCGCCGGTCTTATGAAAATCGGTGCTGAAGGGGCATTTGCTTTGATGGTTCCGATTCTGGCCGGATATATCGCTTTTTCCATCGCAGATAAGGCTGGTTTGACTCCAGGGTTGGTCGGTGGTATGTTAGCTTCCAATCTGGGGGCCGGTTTCTTGGGAGGAATTGTGGCCGGATTTTTGGCAGGTTATATTGCAAAAGGGGTAAAAGACTATCTTCCCCTGCCAAAAAGTATGGAAAAACTGAAACCCGTATTAATCATTCCCCTGCTGGGCACATTAGCCGTTGGCCTATTAATGGTTTTTGTCGTCGGTACACCTGTCAAAGCATTGATGGATAGCCTGACCGCTTGGCTGAAATCCATGGGATCGGGCAATGCTGCCGTACTCGGTTTAATCTTGGGAGCCATGATGTCGTTTGATATGGGAGGACCGATCAACAAAGCGGCCTATACTTTTAGCGTCGGGTTGTTGGAAAGTGGCATTCACGGCCCCATGGCAGCAACAATGGCTGCTGGAATGGTCCCCCCGTTGGCTCTGTGGCTGGCCACTCTTTGGGCTCGCCGCAAGTTTACAGAAGAGGAGCGGGAAGCAGGGAAAGCTGCCGGTATTCTTGGGCTGTCTTTTATCACGGAGGGAGCCATTCCATTTGCAGCAGCAGACCCCCTGCGCGTCATTCCTTCATTGGTGGCGGGATCAGCCGTAACCGGTGGTCTTGCGATGATGTTGGATGTTACCTTGCGTGCTCCCCACGGAGGCGTGTTTGTTCTCCCCATTCCTCATGCGGTGGGAAATGTCGGCGGTTTTGTACTCGCATTGGTCGCCGGAGTATTGATCTCCGCAATACTGGTCACCTTGCTGAAACGAAATGTGCTCAATCAGGAGGAGAAAACGGATGAAACTGCATGAAATGATTCAAAAAAATTGGATACAATTGGACCGATCCGCACAATCCCGTGAAGAGGTTTTGCAACAATTGGCGGAACGGCTGGAAGCAGACGGGGTATTGACAGATAAAAACGCTTATTTGGAAGCGGTTCGTGCAAGGGAAGAACAGGGAAGCACGGCCATCGGGTTTGATGTTTCCATCCCCCATGGAAAATCAGAGGGTGTGGCCCATTCAGCGGTTGCCTTTGCCCGGCTTCCACAACCGATCGATTGGTCCGGTTCAGGGGACATGACCCGTTTGGTCTTTCTGATCGCCGTTCCCAAAGAACAGGAAGGGACAGAACATCTGCAAATTCTGGCCGCACTATCCCGTAAACTGATGCACGCGGGATTTCGTGAAGAACTGAAAGGAGCAGCGACTCCGGAGGATGTTTTACATGTGTTAGAGGGGTAAAGAAACCGCTAATCACCTTTACGGACCTTTTCGGGTCCGTTTTTTCTATCCGTATTCTGAAAGAATCGCCCTGCTCATCGCGTTAGCACAGGTCAAAAAAATAACACCACTTGTTGCCGTAAAAGTGGTGTCTTTATGATTCATGACGCATATCCAGACTGAGAAATTTATTGTAGTTTTTCAGGAAAAGAAGTTCCACTTTTCCAATCGGGCCATTCCGGTGTTTGGCGAGGATCACTTCAATGATGTTTTTCTTCTCCGAATCCTCATTATAGTAATCATCCCGATACAAAAAGGAAACAATATCCGCGTCCTGTTCAATGGAACCGGACTCCCGAAGGTCCGACAACATCGGCCGTTTATCCTGACGCTGTTCCACTGCACGGGATAACTGGGACAGAGCAATCACTGGCACATTTAATTCACGGGCCAACAGTTTCAAAGAACGGGAGATTTCAGAGATCTCTTGCTGCCGACTGTCCCGTCCCCGACCCTCAATCAATTGAAGATAGTCAATTAAAACCATACCCAAACCATGTTCCGCCTGAAGCCGCCGAAGTTTGGAACGGATTTCAAAAACGCTGATCCCCGGCGTGTCATCGATGAAAATGGGAGCCTCCGACAGATTGCTGATGGCCATAGTCAGCTTCTCCCAATCCTCATCTTCCAATCTCCCGGAACGAAATACCTGGGCATCGATATTCCCCTCTGCGGCCAACATCCGTTGGACCAACTGCGGAGCCGACATTTCCAGATTAAAAATGGCTACAGGTAGCCCGGCCCGAACCGCCACATTTTGTGCCACATTCAAGCTAAACGCCGTCTTTCCCATACTGGGGCGGGCAGCCAGAATAATCAAATCCGATTTTTGAAATCCGGAGGTCATTCGATCCAGGTCGGTATATCCTGATGGTACCCCGGTTAATTTTCCCTGATTGTAATGAAGATTTTCGATTCGCTCAAACGTTTCCATCAAAATATCCCGGATGGGGGTAAATCCTTTTCGAATCCTTCGCTGGGAAATATCCAAAATCTTTTTCTCTGCGGAATCAATCACCTGAACCACTTCATCGTTTCCGGAATAACCGGACGTTGCAATTTCAGTGGCCGTTCGGATCAGACGGCGCAAGATCGCTTTTTCTTCAACAATTCTAGAATAATAATCAACGTTGGCAGCTGTGGGCACAGATTCAGCCAACTCCGTCAAATAGGTAACCCCACCGATTTCCTCCAATAACTTCTGATCGGAAAGTTTCGATGTAAGCGTCACTAAATCAATGGGCTCACCTTGTTCAGACAAATCGATGATCACTTCAAAAAGACGTTGATGGGCCTGACGATAGAAGTCCTCCGGCCGAAGGCGCTCTGTTACTGTAACCAAAACGGAGGGCTCAATCAGAATCGCTCCCAGAACCGCCCGTTCCGCTTCCTGATTGTGAGGGGGCATCCGGTCTGCAAACAGTTCACTCATTTTCCACCATCCTCCATCCAGAAGCATAAAAAAAGCGCTTCACCCTTTGGGAAGCGCTTTTTAACGCCCATGTCTACTTCTCCCGAACGTGCACCGAAAGAGTGGCAGTCACTTTCGGATGGATCTTGATGGGGACTTTCGTTACACCAAGGGTGCGAATCGGTTCATTCAGTTGTATTTTCTTTTTATCCACTTTTAAGCCATGCACTTCTTTCAGTTGTTGGCTGATCTGTTTGGACGTAATGGAGCCGAACAAGCGGCCACCCTCTCCTGATTTTGCTTCAAGAGACAAATCCACTTCTTCAAGCTTTTCCGCCAGCTTCCGGGCTTCGGCCAACTCCTTTTTCTGCTGCTCTTCTTCCCGCCGCTTCTGGTTTTTCAAAGCATTCAAATTGCCCGATGAAGCTTCAACCGCAAGTCCTTTGGGCAACAGAAAGTTGCGTGCGTAACCCTCTGCGACTTCTGCTACTTCCCCTTTTTTTCCTTTTCCTTTGACATCCTGTTGAAAAATTACCTTCATTCGGTGTCGCCCCCCTCCTCGAAGTTCTCTCTCAGCACTTCCAATAAGCGTTGGCGGGCTTCTTGTGGAGTTCCTTCCTCAAACTGCACAGCGGCATTTGTAAGGTGCCCTCCACCTCCAAGAGCTTCCATAATCAATTGGACACTGATCTCCCCTTGGGAACGGGCACTGATCGCCACTTTCCCATCTTCTCTCAGACCAATTACAAAAGAAGCGCTGATGCCCTTCATATTTAACAATGTATCAGCTGCCTGAGCAATAACCAATTGGTCATACCGTTCCTCTTCTTCCCCGACAGCCACCGCAACTTTATCGTATACCACTTCGGTATCTTTGACAATCTCTGCCCGTTTTACAAACCGATTGAAATCTTCTTTCAGCAACGTTTGCACCATTGCCAGATCTGCTCCATGCCTTCTTAAAAAGGAAGCCGCTTCAAACGTTCTGGAACCGGAACGAAAAGCAAAACTCTTGGTATCCACAACGATACCTGCCAACAGCGCTGTCGCTTCAAGGTTGTCGATCGATAACTGCTCCTGATACTCAAGCAGTTCTGTAACCAGCTCACAAGTGGAAGAAGCATACGGTTCCAAGTACACCAGTACCGGATCTTTGACAAACTCTTCCCCGCGGCGGTGATGATCAATCACCACAACACGGTTACATTTTTCTACTAAGCGGGGCTCAATGGTCATCGACGGTTTATGCGTATCCACCAGAACCAAGAGGGTGTTTTCACCCATCTGCTGAAGCGCCCGCTCCGGGGAGATAAATGCTCCATCCAACACTTCATGCTCAGCGATCACTTCCATCAACGCTTCAATCGAAGGATTGGAATCTTTGATGATAATCGATCCTTTCCGGTCTGCCATTCGAACCGCTCGCAATACCCCGATCGCAGCTCCAACAGCATCCATATCCGGTTGATCATGCCCCATAATCAATACTTGATCACTGTCACGAATCAAGTTGGACAAAGCATGTGAAATCACTCTGGCCCGAACCCTGGTTCTTTTTTCAATGGCATTCGTCTTGCCACCAAAAAAGAGAACCCGTTCACCGTCCTGAACGGCAGCTTGATCTCCGCCACGGGCTAATGCAATATCCAAGGAAGCTTCTGCCGCATGCGCCTGCTCCACGGTGGAAGTACGAAGAGCCGCCAAACCGATACTCAATGTGATTGGAATTTTGTTCTGACGAGTCATATCCCGTACTACATCCAAAATATCGAAGCGGTTTTGGATCAATTCATCCAAGGATTCCCGACGGAGTACCATAAAGAACTTATCCGAGTCAAACTGTCGGAGACTGATATCATGTTCTTGCGCCCAGCGGGTAATCGCACCCAGGACATTGGATAAAAGCTGTGTTCGTTCCTGTTCATCAAGACCCGTTCCGGCTTCATCATAGTTATCCAAATGGAGATACCCTATAATGGTCTGTTCTTGGTTATATTGCTTCTCCAACTCTTTTAAACGAGTGATATCCCGAAAAAAATAAAGTCGTTCCTTTCGGTGGTGGATCACTTCAAAAAAACGTTTTCCCATCTGCAATTTGCGAATGGTGCCCTCTTCCGTTTCAAGATCGGGAAAGACTTCAGACATCGGAGATCCAATGAGGGAATCCCGTCCTGTCATCTCTTTCACAAAGGGGTTGTGCCACTCCATCCGCCCCTTCCGATCATAGAGCACCATGCCTACAGGCATCTGATCAAGAGCAATCTGGCTCGCTCCTTTCGTACGATGGGAAAGGGTTAAAACATATTCGGTAAAGTCCTTCCGAAAAGACTGCTCTGCTCGATATAGTATATATCCCAGTCCAATAAAAACAACGAGACTGAACAACGCAAAAGGCCAATTATATGCAGCCAGAATGGAAATCAGGACCAAACTGAAACACATGGCAAAAACCATATGGTATCCGTGCCATCGTTTGGTTAAAAAATTCGGCATGAAGACAACCCCTTACACCCGGAGCCGGATAAAAAAGCATGTTGCCCGGTACCCCTCTGAGGATGAAAGTGTTGATAACAACATCTTAAAGGCAGATATGTGAAATCACAATAAAAAACGATCTGTAACCCGCACGACAAGGGCTGGAATCAACATTATTCTTCCCCCTGGAACCGGGATCGAATTCTGGTTCCAGTATCTAAGATCCCCAAAAAATGGACAACCATGGTTGCAAATGGAATAAAAATGGTAAGTGCGATCACAGAGATCATCCATCCTCTTCCACGATTATATCGCTTCAGAAGTAGAGAAATGAAAGAAAACCCCTGGATCAGAAAAAAAACAAACAGGATCACCACAATATTGCTGAGAGCCAACACTTGATGGTTGTCGTTCATACCGAAGATCAAAAAGACGAGCAGAACAAAAAAATAGAAGTAAAAAAAGGAGCGTGGTAAATGCCATTTTCGAAAGGGAGGTAAATATTTCTTGGGGAATCCCTGCTTAACAAGCCAACGACGCCCGACAATCAGATTAAGAAGCGGAACCGGTGCAATCATCAGTAGCAACATACCTGGAACGACAGTCATCATAGACGACCATTCAGGTAAGGGTTCATTCAAACCATAAGCTTGAAAGATCTCCTGGTTCCGTTCCCATTCCTGTTGAAATAATGCACTCATCTGGTCTGTAATATCAAGAAACAGCACCATCACCGTCAACAGCAAAAGCGATCCTGCCCAAACGGCAGTTAAACCACCCAATACCACATCTGTACCTGTACTGCTGTCCTCGCGATATAATCCTCCCATTATCATCCCTGTAGCTGCTACCAGGAAAATGACCATTACATTTAGAGGCTGGCCGGTTAACACCCATAGCAACAATGCTCCAAGACCCATAGGGAAAAGAGCAGAAAGCCAACCATTTTTAGAGGTATGCAGGAAAAAGGGTAGAGGGAGAAACCAAACAGTCAAAAGAGAAAGAGGCGTAATCAAGGAAAAGGTGATGAGCAGGAACAGGAGGACGGTTATAATCCCGTCGCGAATATCTGATATCCGGAACAAATCCAGCTCACCTCTTGCTTATATATTCATCCAAATGGGACAGATCGCCATACCAATCCTCCAACTGATGTCGCTCCCTTGTCGCTTCCCTCAGCTTCCTCGTCACCGCTTGATCCACTTCCCTGAATGAAAGACCTACACGACGAGCAAGTACATATGTGGCCACGACCAAGCTGGCAAGACTGTCTGCGATCAACGATTGATTGGCGGTATGCAAACCTTTGAACAGATTTGCAATCTGATCCAGGATTTCTGTCTTTAACCACTCTATCACTTTCATGCTTTTTGCAATGTGTACGCTCCGTTCCGGCCTGCTCATGTTTCCGCACTCCCTTTAATTGCTTGGACTTAGGAGGTACTTTCAACAGCTGTCTGTCAATTTCCTCCTTTTCCCTGACAAGAGGCGGAAACCGGCTATAAAAAAAAGGGGCACTCGCCCCTTCCCTGCTGGCTCAGTCCGTGGAATAAGGAAGCAGAGCCATCTGCCGGGCCCGTTTAATTGCCCGAGTCAATTGCCGTTGATATTTGGATGAAGTTCCCGTCACCCGGCGGGGGAGAATCTTACCCCGTTCGCTGATAAACTTGCGGAGCAGATCCACATCCTTATAGTCAATATAATCAATCTTGTTCACTGTAAAGTAACAGACTTTCCGACGCTTGTTGCCACGACGGCGGGCCATAAGAAGACCTCCTTTCCTAAAGACTTGATCACTATCAATCAAAAGGGCAGATCATCATCGGAAATATCAATCGGTTTTCCGTCATCTGCAAAAGGATCGTTGGAGGGGCCCCGATCTTTCTTTTCAAAGCCACTGTAATTGTCGTAACCTTGGTTGAAATCGGAACCTCCGGACCCGGAACCTCCGCGGTCCAGGAAACGGACTTGTTCCCCAACCACTTCAGAGACACGAATCCGACGCCCTTCATTATTCTCATAACTGCGCACTTGCAGGCGTCCATCAACAGCCACAAGCCGTCCCTTTTTCATATAGTTGGCCACGGTTTCAGCCAGTTGTCGCCAAACCACCACGTCGATAAAATCGGCTTCCCTTTCCCCCTGCTGGTTTGTAAAAGGACGATCCACCGCCAGACGAAAACTGGTGACAGCAACACCATTGGGGGTATAGCGAAGCTCAGGATCCCACGTTAGCCGGCCGATTAAAACCACCCGATTTAACACCGGTTACCCCTCCTAACAGCCGAATCTGAATCCGAGATGTGCCCTTACTTTTTATCATCAATGTTGATAACCATGTGACGAATGACTTCATCATTCAGCTTCAGTTGGCGTTCCAATTCGTTTACCATATCATGGTTCCCATTCATGGTAATCACAGTATAGACACCTTCACGATAGTCTTCGATCGGATAGGCCAAACGACGCTTTCCAAAATGACTCAGTTCAACAACTTCCCCGCCGTTTTGCGAAATGATGCCTTTCACCTTTTCGCGGTTGGCATTCAGTTTCTCTTCATCCAACTCCGGACGGGTAATGTACATCAACTCATATTTGTTCATGGTCTTTTACACCTCCTTCTGGACTTGACGGCCCCACCCTTTTTGATGGGGCAAGGAGTGAATATCATCTATTCACGATACTATATTCTATCAAAGGTGGCGGACCAAGGCAAGACTGCTCTGGATCACACGTTAAAACGAAAATGAATCACATCTCCATCTTTAACAATATACTCTTTTCCTTCAGAACGAAGCATCCCCTGTTCCCGTGCTGCAAGCAAAGAACCGGCCTGCATCAGGTCATCAAAAGCAACCACTTCCGCCCGGATGAATCCGCGTTCAAAGTCCGAATGGATCACACCGGCTGCCTGCGGAGCACGTGTTCCTTCCTGAATGGTCCAAGCGCGAACCTCTTTTTCTCCAGCAGTAAAATAGGTAATAAGGCCCAACAAACGATAGGCTGCCGCTACCAGACGGTCCAAGCCGGAGGAATCCAAGCCCAGATCCTGAAGGAACTGCGTGCGTTCCTCCCCTTCCAATTCCACAATTTCCGCTTCTAACTGGGCACTGATCGGAACCACCTCCGCCCCCTCGGAGACCGCCTGTTCCTGGACTGCTTTCACATGCGGATTCTCATGGGGATTCACCACATCTTCCTCGGAAACATTTACAGCATATAACATGGGCTTCAACGTCAACAGATTCAGCGAACGAATCCGTTTCAATTCCTCTTCTTCCAACTTTAGTTGCCGGGCGGGCCGTCCTTCAGCAAGAGCCTGATGGATTTTTTCCAGAACCTCGTGTTCTTTTATGGCCTCCCCATCTCCACTCTTCTTCTGCCGAAGTACACGATCCAAACGACGCTCCACCGATTCCAAATCCGCCAGAACAAGCTCCAGATTAATCGTTTCCATATCTCCGACCGGATCAACCTGTCCTGAAACATGGGTAATGTTTTCATCTTCAAAACAGCGCACCACATGAATGATGGCATCCACTTCCCGAATATGGGAAAGAAACTGATTCCCCAGTCCTTCCCCTTTGCTTGCGCCTTTGACCAACCCGGCAATATCGGTAAACTGAAAAGATGTCGGAATCACTTTTTGCGGCTGGATCATTTCCGCCAACCGATCCATCCGTTCATCAGGCACATCCACCACACCCACATTGGGATCAATCGTACAAAATGGATAATTGGCGGATTCTGCTCCGGCACGGGTAATTGCATTGAACAGAGTGGACTTGCCGACATTCGGCAAACCTACAATACCAGTTGTAAGAGCCATTTATTCCTCATCTCCTGTTTTATGTTTTTTTATCTCAAAGCTGTGATGAAGCGTCAAACAGGAAAAGGATTGCAAGAGAGATTCCTGTCCAAAAGAAAAACACCGATTCACGGTGCTCCCTTTCCATTGCATCAAGCTCCGTTTTCTGTCTCTTCATTCTTGGAGGCCGCCTTCAGAACCCGTTTCATACGCTTTTCAAAACGGGAACGAGGCAACAAAACACTATGACCACAGCCTGTACATTTCATTCGGATATCCATGCCCATCCGAATCACTTTCCATGCATTGGTGCCACAGGGATGGCTTTTTTTCATCTCTACAATATCACCCAAATCAAAGCTTTTCCGCTCCATCAACAAACGTCCTCCTTATTCCTTGGCTCCATTATAGGGAGTCTGTTGATTGATTTCAACGGATACTTTCCCTGCTCCCTTTGAATCAGCCAGCTGACGGAAAGCATCCAGTATCGCCTGGGTCAGCAACTCTTGACGTTCCCGCGGTTTCCCTTGGGATAAAACTCCGATCGGTTCTCCGAATCGAATACAAACCTTGGCAGGCCGAATCCAACGCCCTCCCCTGGGCAGCGCCTGATCGCTTCCTTCAATATAGGCCGGGAGAATCGGAACGTTTTGACGAACCGCGAGATAAGCCGCTCCTTCCTTTAATTGCTGGATGGAATCAGCATCCCGTCGACCGCCTTCCGGAAAGATTCCAACCACTTCTCCTTGCTGCAACCGTTTGAGCGCTGTCCGGATCGCCTGAACATCCGCTATATCCCGATTCACGGGAAAAGCATCCACTTTTCGCAAAAACCATTTTGTCAACGGATGAGAAAAAGACTCTTCTTTTGCCATAAAGGATACGCGTCTCGGCAAAAATCCCGCAATATAAAAAGGGTCCAAATAACTGATATGATTTCCGACAAGCAAAAACGGCCCCTCTTTTGGAATATGTTCAAGCCCTGTAACTTCCAAACGATGATACAGTTTTGCAAAGAAGCGGACAATGCTTTGAAACAGCGTATACCACATTCCCTATCCCCCTCCTTTCCTTATCATTCTACCTTGTTTCGTTCCATTTTTGCATTACTTGGGAAAACTGTAATGGATAAAATCATCCCGTTTTATTATGGATAAAAGGATACAAAAGAACCATCGTTAAAATAAACAGATTGAGAACCCCATACAGCGGATATAAAAACGTAACCAAGGTTGTAAAACCCAGTTGTGTCAGGGGAACCAACCCCAAAACCGCCACCCCGCCAATCGCCCAAGGCGGGAAAGGCAAGGTTTCGGACAGACGAAAGGAAAGCCCATGAACATTGCTTACAGCCGTTGTATAGATGGCCAGCCATAAAATCACAGAGATGCTCAACACCCAGACCGGGGAATAATCACGCATCAAAGCGAACAGGGGAATATCATATTGTGACATCAAACTTTCCACCCGAAGGAGTGAAAAATTATAAAGAAAGGCAAGGGACCCCAAACAGAAGGAGCTGATTCCCCCGGAAATCCAGATTTCTGCCGGATGGCGGATTTGCTTACCCATTGTGGACAAAACAGCCAACAGTGACATGGTGTTGAAAGCCGTATAGGTGATGGCGGAAGGCCAAACCGGAAGAGAAGAGGATTCGTCGTTCTCCAGGGAAATCCACCCGCTGTTTTGCAAGAACTGGAGACAAACGAGCAATAAGACGGTAACCATAATGGGGATCAGAACGGAATTCATCGACATGAGCCCTTTCAGATCAAACATCAGGATGAACACCACCGCCCCTGTCATCACCAAAACACCCAATGTAAAGGAAATATTCCATTGCTGAAACGTGGCGCCGCTACCCGCCATCATGACAATCGTACTGGTCAGAAGATACATCATCACCAGATAATCAAACACTCTGACCATTCGTGGACCCATCACTTGACTTAATACTTCTGAATAATGTTGTGTTTTGTATTTCCAACTGATTTTCAGAATGATCACACTGGCCGTAAACAATAATAGAGTGGCCAGAACGATTCCGAAAGCGCTGCCTGCACCATATGACCCGAAAAATTCCCATACTTCCCGCCCCGAAGCAAAACCGGCACCAATCATGGTCCCGATAATGGTCATGCTGATTTTTAATGAATGCCACCAACTGAACCGCATGTGATGATCCCCCTTGTCCGGGTTGTCCTTACATGTATATTTCCTGAATGCCATCCGTATACTGGTAAGGATCGAAAACCCGTTTCGGAGGTTACGACGATGCGCGAATCTGTCGCAAATCAAGGGACTGAATCTTCCGGTGCAAACTGGATTTCATATACGCACCCCAGTGCATCCTATCAATGCGCAAACTGGCTCGACCAAATGCTCCATACAGATCCGTTCCCCCAAGAACTGGCTTGCCTCTGTATCGGAACGGACCGGTCTACAGGCGATTCCCTCGGTCCATTAGTCGGCACACAATTAGAGAAGAGAGGCATTCCTTTTTTGCGGGTTTATGGAACGTTGGAGGAACCGGTTCATGCGGTAAACCTGAATCAAACGTTGTCCCAGATAAAAAGTGATCTAAAAAATCCCTGTGTCATTGCCATCGATGCCTGCCTTGGACAATTGGCCAATGTCGGGAAAATCCAGGTGGGAAACGGCCCCCTCAAACCTGGAGCCGGCGTCAACAAACAGTTACCTGAAGTGGGACAAGTTCACATCACAGGCATTGTAAATGTTTCAGGTTTTATGGAATACTTTGTACTGCAAAACACCCGGCTCAGTGTGGTCATGAAAATGGCAGATGTCATTGCTTCTGCCATTGAAACCGTATCTATTCACAAGCTCAGACACCTGTCTCATGAAAAAAAGGAGTCTTGAAGGAAACTGAAAAAGGGCATTTGCACGCAATGTATTGTTTTCCGTATTTAAACACTAGAATAAATATTAATTTAAATAACAAGCTTCTTTTACTAACCCATACAAGGAGCTTGTTTTCTATTTTAAAAAATGGTAAGTAGCTTGATATGATTTCTTCCCCAAGGATATCAGATTATGGTAGATATTTTAATCGATAAATAATTATAATAGACTATGATAGGATTATATTGAAATAGAAAAGGGTGTTTCTATATGCCCTTGTTTCTTGTGACACCTGAGCAAGCGTGTCTACTTTTTTGTAAATATAAGGGTTTAAGGGGAAGATTATCATGAGCAACCTACCAAAAAAAACAGACGCTATCTTAATTGGTGCTGGAATCATGAGCGCGACTTTGGGGTCATTACTGAAAGAACTGGCATCTGAATGGGAAATCAAAGTGTTTGAGAAACTGGAAAATGCAGGGGAAGAAAGCTCTAATGAATGGAATAATGCGGGTACGGGCCATTCTGCACTGTGTGAGCTTAACTATACATCCGAAAAATCTGACGGATCGATAGATATTAAGAAAGCTATAAAAATTAATGAACAATTTCAGCTTTCCAGGCAGTTTTGGTCTTATCTTGTAGACCGCAATCTGATTCGTAATCCGCAAGACTTCATCATGCCGATACCTCATATGAGTTTTGTACAAGGGGAAGAAAATGTATCGTTTTTGAAAAAACGTTTTGACGCACTGTCCAACAACCCCTTGTTTCAAGGGATGCAGTTTTCCGATGACCCCGAAAAACTGAAGGAATGGATGCCGCTGATCATGGAAGGACGTACATGGAATGAACCAATCGCGGCAACCAGAATCGACTCTGGAACAGATGTTAATTTTGGTGCTTTAACACGCATGTTGTTTGACCATTTAAAGAGTAAAAACGTCGAGATAAACTACAATCATAATGTCAAGGATATTAAACGTACCAGCGACGGCTTGTGGGAAGTAAAAGTGCATGATATCAACAGCGGCAAAATCGAATACCATACTGCAAAGTTCGTCTTTATCGGCGGTGGGGGCGGAAGTCTACCTTTACTGCAAAAAACCGGTATCCCTGAATCAAAACATATTGGTGGATTCCCGGTAAGTGGACTATTTATGGTATGTAACAATCCGGACGTTGTAGCACAGCATCATGCAAAAGTATACGGTAAAGCTAAGGTTGGTGCTCCTCCAATGTCTGTTCCGCATCTTGATACAAGATATATCAACAACAAAAAAACATTGCTGTTTGGACCATTTGCTGGCTTCTCACCAAAGTTCTTAAAAACGGGTTCAAATCTTGATTTGATAGGTTCCGTGAAACCCAATAATGTCCTCACGATGTTAGCGGCAGGCATTAAAGAGATGGCACTGACAAAATATCTGATCCAACAAGTACTGTTATCAAATGAAAAACGCATGGAAGAATTGCGTGAATTTATTCCGAACGCCAAAAGTAAGGATTGGGATTTAGTGGTAGCGGGCCAACGTGTGCAAGTGATCAAAGATACGGATGCCGGCGGGAAAGGAACACTTCAATTTGGTACGGAAGTTGTTAGTGCCGCTGATGGTTCAATCGCCGCATTGCTCGGCGCTTCTCCGGGTGCTTCCACTGCCGTTCACGTTATGCTTGAGGTATTGGAAAAATGCTTCCCGCAACATATGCAAGAGTGGAAACCGAAAATAAAAGAAATGATTCCTTCTTATGGCCTGTCACTAGTGGAAAACCCAGATATTTTCCAAGAAATTCATACTTCAACAGCGCAGACGCTTGGTCTAATCAAAAAAGAACTGGTCTATAGTTAATTCTTTGGATGTTTATGGAAATTATTGCCATAAGGAGAGAGACCGGAATGGCAATGATAAAAAACAGAATAGTGAGAATGATTGTGTTGTTAGAGCAAAAGCTGTAAGTAATAAGTACAACCAGGCATAGTTGATTGGTGTCCAGTTACTATACTTTTCGAACCTTTATCGGAAATGCAACAATTGGCTTTCCATTTCCAGGGATTTATAAGACCATTCTAGAATGACACTCGACGGTCTCTCTCTTCCATTCCTTTTCCAAATTCAAAAACACCATGTTCTTTCGCTTGACCTGATCCGCTCCATCTAGGCAGCCCACTTATGATATATCTCACTGTTCTTGAAACGATTTGAAAGTATAAAACATACATAATAATATCAAGAAACCTTTTGGATGTACTCAGTAGGCAATAGAATATCCCTCTTTAGATTTAAACTAATTTTTTCATTTATTAATATAAAATTAATTTGATATATGTGTAATATACATAGTTTGGATTGGTTATTTGTTAAAATATATAGGTGAACCCGTGTAGACGTACTCTCAAAATGGATGTATCAAAAACGTAACTTTCTAACTTGAACAAGATCCTCCAAAACTCTTATAAAACCCCTCTTGGGCAATTCCATCGGTGTTCTTACCTTCCAACACCTAAATGGTAATTATTTCTTCATTGTGATTTCTGATAATTAATGATAGTATCAAAGTACAATATATTGTATATTGGAGAATGATAGATGAGAGAAAGTGTAGAAGCATTTTATTCGAAAAACGGAAAAGTTGCCCAGAAGCTCGCCCAAGAGTTCATCGGAAAAAGGGTCGGGGAACGGTTGCCAAGGATTGATGACTTTGTAAACGCTTTAGGTTCAGCCAGAGGAACGGTTCAGGGGGCCATGAGACTTCTGCAACAGACAAACGCGGTTCAGCTGGAGTCCAGAGGGCACCTGGGAACCTATCTGATCAAGAAGGATCAGGCTCTGTTATGGGAACTGGCTGGCCGGGGTACATTGGTCTCAATGATGCCACTTCCTTACTCCCGCCGCTATGAAGGTCTGGCCACCGGACTGACGGAGGAATTCAACAAGTCCGGAATTCCCTTTACCATCGCTCACATGCGAGGCGGTAACCACCGCATTGAAGCACTTCGGTCCCACCGATGCGATTTCGTGGTATTGTCCCGCTGGGCGGCTGAAGAAGCTTGCCGACGATACAACGACCTCAAGGTGTATAAACATTTGGGTGAACAAACCTTCGTCGATCGTCACGGCATTCTGTTTGCCGATCAGGAAGCTGATCAGATTCAGTCCGGGATGCGGGTGGGGATCGACTCATCCTCCTCTGATCAGAGCGATCTGACCGGTGCGGAATGCCAGGGGCTCAATGTTCAGTGCATTGAAGTGAACTATATGCAGCTTTTTCGGTTATTGGAAAACGGGCAGATCGATGCGGCGATTTGGAATCTGGATGAAATTCCACCAGGATCACCATGGGGAATCGGCACTTTTCGATCGGAGGCTGCCCAGGAGATGAGCCGCCGGCTATCTGAAGCGTCTCTGCTCATCCGAGACTCGGAAGAAGATGTGGCTGAAGTATTGGAAACCCTGTCATTTGATGAGGTTATCCGGATTCAAGAGGCTGTTCTTCATGGCGAGAGGGTCCCACATTATTGAATAGGAGGGAAAACTGATGTTACCAGAAGAAGTGCAGGAACGGTTGGACCTGTTGCTCCAAAGCGGACAGATTCAATCCGACACCGATCACAGAATCCGTAAAAACCTAGTCCGGTTGATCGAGGAAAAAACCATCGATCCCAGAAAGGAAAGCATGGGCCCCTTTTCCAGCCATCTGGCCATCGCCGTTGAGAGAATCCGGAAAGGAGAAGCTTTAACGAACGGCAATGACCAAGTGGATGAAGTAGTCAGAGAGCGTCCGGATCTGTACCGGAAAGCCGATGAACTGCTCGGTGGTTGTCTAGAGGTGTCAGAACCAGCAGCCACCCCAGCTGAAACGGGTTTTATCACCCTTTATCTGGCTCTGTTGCAGGATTAATCCATAGGGAAAGGGGATTCTACCTCTTTCCCGCCCGAAAAGTAAAAAAAGGGGGAATATTATTATGATTCGAATCGCCATCGGCGGACTGCGCAAAGAACTGATTCAGAAGGCGGCGAATGAAGCGGGACAGGGACAAGTGGAAACCATCATCTCTTCCGACTTTGAAGCCGTAAAAATGGTGAAAGCGGGAAAAGCTGATTATTACCTGGGGGCATGTAACAGCGGTGGTGGTGCGGCTCTTTCCGTGGCCATCGGCATTCTGGGCTATGCCAATTGCTCCACTGTCGCTAAAGCGGGCGGTCGGCCGAAACAATCGGAGATTGAGAAACGGGTGCAAGAAGGAAAGGTGGCTTTCGGCATGTCGGTGGAAACGATTGAAGAAGCTGTTCCGATGATTGTGGAAAGCATTTTGAAAGCCAAATAATGGACGATAAGAGGAGGAACGGAGCATGGAATTTTCCCTTCTAAAACTGATTTTGGTCGCTGGGCTAACGGCCTTAACTGCCCTCCTTTCCTACTATGGCCGGGCGGTCTTCCACGACGGAATCCGACCGATCATGCCGGAGTTCATTGAGGGACGCATGAAGCGGCCAGAACTGGCCTCAATCTCCTTTGGTCTCAGCGTCGGTTTTATCGCTTCGGTAGGGATCGCTTTCACCCTGTCTACCAAACTGTTAAACCCTTGGCTGCTTTTTCTTCCCACGGACATCCTGGGCGTTTTTGCCTCCCGGGCCTGGTTGGCCGCTCTTTTGGGAGGTGCCTGGGGCATCGCCGTAGTGAGCGGTTTGACTGCCGTCCAATCCGTCTTTGGAGTATTTCCTATTGACTTTATTGGAGCTCTCGGTGAATTGAGCTCCCCGGTGCTGGCCGGTTTTGCCCTCTTTCCGATCTTGGCGATCACTTACCAGTTCGGCTGGAAAAAAGGCGCCTTCTCTGGAGTTGTTGTCCTGCTTGTACGCCAGCTGATCGAACAAGGATGGATTCTGCCAAAGGACTTCAAACTTCTGCCCGAAGCGGGCGAATTATTTGTCGGTACCCTTCTCTTGGTCATGTTCGCTCTGATCAGAGACCGGGGACGCGATTCCTCAGAAATGGGAGAAGAAAGGTCACTCTTCGAGGAACGGACGCAGCGGATCCGCAAAGGTCTTCCCCTCTTCGCCGTCACTGGAGCTCTGATCGCCGTTATCGCCAATTTGGGGTACTTTGCGGGCTCGGAAGTTTCCATATTCACCTTGCAAAAAGCCTATTCCGCTTCGGATCTGTCCCAGGAACAGGCCTTGATCCAGCAGGCGGCCCTCGCCGATTTCCTGCGTGGGATCGGGTTTATCCCACTTATCGTCACCACTGCTTTAACGACCGGAGTATACGGGGTGGTGGGGCTGACCTTTATTTTCCCAATCGCCTATCTCTCCCCCAATCCCTTTATAGCTGCCATCGGCGGTGCTCTGATGATAACTTTGGAGATCCTTTTGCTGTCTAAAGTCGGGAAGGTGTTGGAGAAATTCCCTTCTCTGCGAGAAGCCTCCGACAGCATTCGCACAGCGATCACCAATATCATGGAGATTGCATTGCTCCTCGGTTCGGTGCTGGCTGTGCTCAAAATGGGTCAATTCACCGGATTCTCAATTTTTGTCGCTCTCTACGCGATCAACGAAGCTCTCGGACGCCCGGTGATCCGCCTTGCCGCGTCTCCTTTGGCCGCTATCCTAACGGGGCTGATCCTCAACATCCTGTACCTTCTGCAACTGTTCACCCCGGCAGCGGGTTAACGATAAAGGAGATGATATCATGGGACAAAAGATACGGACCGTCACTGGGGATCTTATTCCGGAGCGATTCGGGGCAACCCTGATTCATGAACACGTGATTTTGGACCTTTCCCCTATCCGCGGTAACCGGGACGCCATCCTCGCCGACTCCGAACCTTTGAACCGAGAGTTGGAACGCTTGAAGCATTCCGGCTGTGATGGGATCGTGGAAGTGACCAACCGGGGGATGGGCCGAGATGTCCGTTCCCTGAAAACCTTATCGGAACGGCATGGGATCCCCGTCGTGGCATCGACGGGCTTCTATAAACAGACGTATTATCCTGATCAAGTATTTGAGCAGAGCGAGGAAGAACTGGCGGAGCTGTTCGTATCTGAATTGACGGAAGGGATCGGTAGAAGCGGTATCCGTGCTGGAATCATCGCTGAAATCGGCAGCAGCCTGAACGAAATCACCCGGGACGAGGATAAAGTCTTCCGGGCCGCAATTCGTGCACAACGGGTAACAGGAGCTCCATTGAGCACCCATTGTGAGCTGGGAACCATGGGCTCCGCCCAAATGAGGCTCTTTTCCCGAATGGATGCCGATTCGTCCAAGATCTCCATTGGTCACCAGGATCTAAATGGGGACCGGACCGAGTACGAGTCGCTGATCAAAGCTGGATTCTACATTCAGTTTGATACCATCGGCAAAAACAACTACCGCTCCGATGAAGACCGGTTGAACGATCTGCTGTGGCTCCTAGACAAAGGATACACAAACCGGCTGATGCTCTCTTGCGACATTACAAAGCAATCTTATCTGAAGGTCAATGGTGGCTTCGGTTACGAATACATGTTCACGCATTTCTTACCGAAGCTGAGATCACACGGTGTCGACCAGCAGGCAATCGATGCCATGATGGTGGATAACCCGCGACGCTTCCTTGCCTTCGCATAAAGGGGGAGACGAGATGAACCAACGAATTTTAACCCACATGACAATCGATGAAGCCAAAGAGAAACAGTTTCGACTGGTCTCCGCCATTGCGCGGGAATTTACAGGAAACCAATTCCTATCTCAGGGAGATGTGGGCGTTGTGCCAGACTGGGGTCGTCCAGTGCAGACGACCAGAGTGGAGCGGGTGCTTGCCCACATGTTCGGAACCGAGGCTTGCACCTTGGTACGGGGGGCGGGAACCGGGGCAATCCGTTCCCTCTTAAGCGTCCTGCTGAAACCGGGGAGCCCTCTATTCATCCACACTGGTCCCGTTTACACCACCACCGAGGAAACCTTTCACATGATGGGCTTGATGCCCCGTAGGGTTGACTACAATGACGGGGAAGCGGTGGAAAGAGCCCTCAAGGAAGACACAGAGTGCCGTCTGTTCTTCGTCCAGCACTCCCGACAGCAACCGGAGGACTCCTATGACCTAAAAGGGTTGATTGAACAGGTCCGTCGCTTGCGTCCAGATCTTCCAATCATCGTCGATGACAACTACACGGTCTTCAAAACCCCACAAATCGGGGTGGAACTGGGTGCCTCCCACTCCTGCTTCTCCGGTTTCAAACTGCTGGGTCCGCCCGGAATCGGGGTCGTTGTCGGAGAGGAAAAAGCCATTAAAGAAATTTGGCGGCGCAACTACTCCGGCGGTGGCCAGGTACAGGGCTTCGAAGCGATGGAACTCCTGCGATCGATGGTGCTGGCCCCGGTAGCCATCGCTGTCCAGACGGAACAGGTGGACATCCTGTGCGAAAAGCTTAACCAAGGCGAGGTCCCACAGGTGGAAAAGGCGTATATCACCAACTCCCAGTCGAAAAACGTCATTGTTGAATTGAAAGAACCGATCTCTCCGGAAGTAATCGCCGCCAGCGAGAAACATGGAGCGGCGATCCACCCAGTCGGCGCGGAGTCCCGCTATGAGGTATTACCGATGATCTACCGAGTATCGGGAACCTTCCTGAAGAGTCGACCGGAGCTGGCGAAACATGGCATCCGCATTAATCCCATGCGCGCTGGTGCTGAACTGACGGTGGAGATTCTGCGAAAGGCGATTACCGATGTGATGAAGGAGCGGACATAACATGTTCTTATCGGTCACTTTGTCACGAAATCCGGAACTAGCAGAATACGCCGTCCATCTCCACCGCACGGGGCAAATCCGTCCCAACACCTATGTGTTGGACCTGGACACCATCCGTTACAACGCGCAACAACTGGTGGATACCGCCTACCGTAACGGGATTCACCTCTACATGATGACCAAACAGTTGGGCCGGATCCCTGAGGTAGCCCAAGCCATCACTGACAGCGGGATCACAAAAGCGGTAGCGGTCGACCCCTGGGAAGCCCTCCATTTGGCTCAAGCCGGAATCGCTTTGGGAAACGTGGGTCATCTGGTCCAGATTCCTTCCTCGATGGTTGACGAAATCGTCTCCTGCCAACCGGAGGTGATCACTGTCTTTTCCGTGGAGAAGGCGAAGGAGATTTCCGATGCTGCACAAAAACAGGGGAAAATCCAGGATCTTCTCCTAAAAGTAGTGGCAAAGGGAGATGTGGTGTTTGAAGGTCAGTGGGGCGGATTCCGGGAGGAGGAGGTACGTTCAGCTGTCAGCCGTATCCGCCAGCTACCCGGTGTCCATATCGCCGGTGTCACTTCATTTCCCTGCTTCCTCTTCAATGGAGAATGCCTTCAACCGACCGAAAACGTTCACACCTTGTTGCGTTGTGCCGAAATGTTGGAAACAGAACTGGGAGAACCCTTGAAACAAATCAACGCTCCCAGTGCCACTGCCTGTGCCACCATTCCACTCCTGCGACAATTAGGGGCCACCCACGGCGAGCCCGGTCATGCTCTGACCGGTACGACTCCCCTTCACCAACGTCCGGGACAATTGGAACGCCCCGCCATGGTTTATGTGAGTGAGGTCTCACACACGGATGGAGAAACGGCCTACGTCTTTGGCGGAGGTCATTACCGCCGTTCCCATATGAAAGGGGCATTGGTGGGAAAGTCTTTCCCCGAAATGGCAAATCGTCGACTGGATGCGACAGAGCTGGCTCCCGAATCGATCGATTATTACACGGGTCTCAAGATGGATGGCCAAAACGTCGATGTGGGAGATACGGCTCTCTATTCCTTCCGTACCCAGATCTTTGTCACCCGCGCTGAAGTGGTGGTGGTAGAAGGATTACAAGAGGGTCATCCCACCCTCGTAGGGGTTTATGACTCCCTCGGAAAACGGCTCCGTTAATCAAATGAGACAGGAAGGGGAAGAGAATGAAAAAGCGGGCTATTCTGCTCATCATGGACAGTTTGGGCGTAGGGGCGATGGAGGACGTTCCACGGGTGCGGCCCCAAGACAAGAATGCCCACACGTTCCGTCACATCTTGGATCAGGCAAAAAAGATTGACATCCCCTGTTTCAAACAGCTGGGAATCAACCGCTTGCTACACCACCCCCGACTGAACGATGACCAACCGGGTCTTGCCAGTTGGGGGACCCTCAACCTGCAGCACGAAGGGGCGGACAGTTACGCTGGACACCAGGAAATCATGGGCACCCGACCGCGGGCTCCGGTGCTGGAACCTTTTGTAGCCGTGATCCAGCCGGTTAGGGGAGCTCTGGAGAAGGCAGGTTACCAGGTCGAGATTCCCGAACCGGAGCTTCCCTATCTCTGGGTGAATGGCGCTGTCGTCATCGGAGACAATATCGAAACCGACTACGGGCAGATTTACAACGTAAGCGCTGCCCTCGATGCCATTCCCTTTACGGAAGTACTGAAGATCGGAAGGATTGTGCGCAGGGTGGCAAAGGTGAACCGGGTCATTGCACTGGGAGGGGAAGGAATTCCCCCCGCCCGACTCCGGTCCAGCATCGAACGTCGTTCCGACGGTTTGATCGGTCTCAATTCTCCCCGATCCGGTGTATATGAAAAGGGCTACCAGGTTCGTCACCTGGGCTACGGGGTTGATCCGGAACGGCAAATCCCCAACATCCTGATCAAAAACGGTTGGAACGTCGACTTAATCGGGAAGATGCAGGATATCATCGATTGTGACGGGGCCGGCAAATATCCAGCAGTGGAGACGGACCGGGTGATGCAGATCCTCCTATCCAGTCTGTACCGAATGGATCGAGGCCTGATCGCGGCCACCGTGCAGGAGACGGATTTGGCGGGCCACGCCCAGGACGTGGACCGTTATGCCCGGAAGATCATGTGCGTCGACCGGTATTTAACCGCCCTCATTCGCAACATGGCTGACGAGGATCTCCTGCTGATCAGCGCTGATCACGGGAACGATCCAACCATCGGACACAGCCAACATACCCGTGAAAAAACCTTCCTCCTGGCCTACGGGAAAAAATGGTCCGCCGTTCCCCTAGGGGAACGGTCTACCCTGTCCGACCTGGCCGCTACTCTCGCCCAGTTCTTCGGGGTAGAAAATCCGGAAAACGGCACCGGGTTTTACCAGCAGATCATGGAGAGGGGTTCGTTATAACCCGGACTTTCACGAGCTCCCATCATACCTGCTGCTGTGGATACTGTGACTGTTCACCAATTGAATCAGATGGCTTCCATCAATAACAGGGAGAAATACGGGATGAATATACGGATCTTTGACACGCCGCACGAGGCGGGAGTCTACGCAGCCGCCTTGGCGGAACACATCATCAAAAACCGCCCGAAACCGGTGTTGGGACTGGCTACCGGAGCGACACCGATTCACTTTTACCAAGCGTTGGTAAGGTTACACCAGTATGGACTAGATCTGTCCCGTGTAACGACCATCAACCTGGATGAGTATATCGGATTGGGTCCCTCTCATGAGCAAAGTTATTCCTATTTCATGCAAAAACATCTGTTTGACCATACAAATATCCTTCCTGATCACATTCATCTCCCGAATGGCATAGCGACCAACTTGGAAATGGAGTGCAACCGGTACGACGGGATCATCCAAAAGAATCCAATCCATTTTCAGCTTCTCGGAATTGGCGTCAATGGTCATATCGGGTTCAATGAGCCAGACGACCTGCTTCAGTCAAAGACCCACGTCGTCAGGTTACAACTGGAAACCGTGAAAAGCAACGCACGTTTTTTCAATCAAATCGAAGAGGTTCCAAAGAAGGCGATTACACTTGGAGTGCAGGCGATCCTGCAGTCAGAACAGATTGTTCTGATGGCCTTTGGTCCTGAAAAGGCGAATATTGTTGCAAAATCTGTACTCGGCAATGTCAGAACGGACGTACCTGCAAGTATTCTCCAATTGCATAAGCAGGTGACTGTGGTGCTCGACCGCGAAAGTGCAAAGCAACTGGTCGATGAATATGGGAACCTGCGGACCGAACTGAAGAGGATGGATAACAGTTAAGTTACACATATAAAAGTTTATAAAAACCTCTTTGCTAATTATAAACTTTAGCTTATGCTGAAATAGAAAGGAGGTTTTGAAAATTTATTCTATTGGGCAGTTTGCAAAGAAAATCGGTGTTACGCAACAGACATTGCGTAATTGGCACAGAGTATAGCTAAGTTGAGAAGGCACATCAACAACATCCGAAAAGACTACATTCATAAAATGACACAGAGATCGTGAAAACCAAACCTTCTCATATTGTCATTGAAGACTTGAATGTAAAAGGGATGATGAAGAATCAACACCTGGCTAAACACATCCAGCAGTGTAACTTCTATGAAATCAGACGGCAACTGGAGTATAAATGTAAGTGGTACAACATTGAGTAGTTATGGCTGATCGTTGGTATCCTTCAAGCAAAACATGTTCCAGTTGTGGT
>NZ_FXTI01000006.1 GCF_900182565.1 Melghirimyces algeriensis
CTTTGAGATGTTTAACTGCCCTGTGTATCCCAAACTGCGGATCACATTGTATGAGTAAATGCACATGATCGGGCATGATTTCCATACTGGAAATCGTAACTTCCAGCTCTCTTGCTTTTTCTGCGAACAGCTCTTTCAGCCGATCATTTACAGGCGAAACCAGCACTTTTCGTCGATACTTGGGACAAAAACTTGCAGTCGTACACGACATTTCGATTACTTTGAACCGTTCTCAAATTCATCACCTATTGCTAATTTTACAACGAATATTATATAGATTCAATATATCTAATTAAACAGGTGCAAAAAAAGAGAGAAAAGAGGGTCAGGCTTGCGAGAGGGGTAAAAAACACCCCTCCCTCGCCTGACGCTCGCTCTCATCCCCATAGCTAAAGCTAGGGGTTTTCTCGCTCGCAAAGATATTATAAACGATTTCATTAGAGAAAATTACCATCAAAGGAGGCAGGACGTAGCCTGCCTCCTTGATCCCATCATTTCAACCACTGATCCACCAGATCCCGGTTGTCTTTCACCCATTTCTTGGCTCCTTTTTCCGGATCATCTGCCTTTCTGATCTCATCCATCAGGGTACCCAGGGATTGATCATCCATTTCCCAGTTGTTCAGCCATTTTTTCATCTCCGGAAAATCTTTTTCAAATCCTTTGCGGTGCATATATTGGATATTTTCCTTGTCCCCGTAGATATTCTTGGGGTCTTTCAGGTATTTCAGATCATATTCCGCAAAAGCCCAGTGAGGATTCCACAAGGTGACAACGATCGGTTTTTTATCCTTGATCGCCTTGTCCAATTCACTGGTCATCGCCGGACCGGAACTTACAATCAAATCAAAATCCAATCCGTACTTTTCAATCACGTCTTCAGTCATCTTCATGGTACTCGTTCCGGCATCAATCCCGACAATGGAAGGTTTGCCACCCCGCTCAAATTGTTCTTTGTTGGCATTCAAGTCCTCAATACTGTCCACATCCACATACTCTGGAACAACCAAGCCCAGATTGGTTCCTTCGTACCACGTATCACCCAGCACGACATCATCCTTATATTTTTCATAGAATGGCTTGTCCGTATGGGGCAGCCAAATCTCCGGTGAAAAATCCAGATCTCCTGTCGCTACTCCGGTCCACACAGGAGCTTTCTCCAAGGACATCAGTTTTACTTCATATCCTTTTTCCTCCAGTAATACTTTCCACATATTGGATACCGCAATGTTTTCAGCCCAGTTATTCAAGCCAATTGTCACTTCTCCCTTATCCTTTGTCTCTTCCTTCGTCATTCCACTGCTGTACCAAATCAGTCCTCCAACGAGTAAAATAGCAACAAAAATGATGACTTGCCGAGCTTTCCCTGTCATGATAGCGCAATCACTCCTGTATTGTATAATCACTTTATTACCCTAACGAAGTTCTGCCCTTCTGTCAAAAATTTAAACCCAAAAACCTATTCACAGTTATACCTTTAGAATGGTATAATTTTTTGTTTTGCATTTATAAATTACCCTCTTTTTGCAATCCCCATCAAACCATTTCCAAGAGATGATTTCCGTTTCAGGAGATGGTTCGGTTGTGCTATACTCGGTTCAGAACAATCGTCCAGCAATGATATATAGAAAGGGTGCAGGCAGATGGAAATGATGAATGCCAATCAGATCATTGAATTCATTCAGAAAAGCGAAAAGAAAACCCCTGTCAAAGTACATATTAAAGGGGATATAGAAAATATTGACTTCGGAAGCGACATTCATTCATTTATCACCGGAAAGGTTGGAGTCCTGTTTGGAGACTGGAAAACACTTCAGCCCATACTGGAAGCGCACAAAGAACAGATTGAGGATATCGTCGTTGAAAATGACCGTCGCAATTCCGCCATCCCACTTCTCGATCTGAAAAACATTCAGGCACGGATTGAACCAGGTGCCATCATCCGGGATCAAGTGGAAATCGGAAAAAATGCCGTGATTATGATGGGAGCCATGATTAACATTGGCGCCGTGATCGGTGAGGGGACCATGATTGATATGAATGTATCTGTCGGAGGTCGTGGAACCATCGGCAAAAACTGCCATATCGGAGCCGGAGCGGTCATTGCCGGAGTGATTGAACCTCCGTCCGCCCAACCGGTTGTAGTGGAGGATGAGGTTGTGGTTGGAGCCAACGCTGTCATCCTGGAAGGCGTACGCGTTGGTAAAGGTTCTGTAGTGGCCGCTGGAGCCGTCGTGGTGGAAGATGTACCGGAAAACAGTGTCGTCGCTGGCATCCCGGCACGGGTAATTAAAAAGATTGATGAACAGACTCGCTCCAAAACCGAAATCAAACAGGAATTGCGTCAGCTTTAAGCCAAAAATCTTTCAGACTCAAGGGGCCGTGCCAACGGCCCACGAAGTTCAAGGCAAACTGGTGAAGGGGCGATTTCCGTTTCCGCATCTCTTTCCTCCAGCAAAGAAGTGGAGTGAGTCCGCTTCACCCCCTCCGGTCCCAACCAGCGGACAAAAAGAAAAGCAGGTTGTCCGCTAAACGGTTGGTACCTCCAGGGGCTCCGCTGAGTCGTCGGAAAAGGATGCTCCACCGGAAATCCCCCTCTTATTTATCTTTGTCAGCAGTCTCATGGGCCGTGCCAACGGCCCACCTTTTCTATCTGTGCACAAAAGCTTCAGGAGGAGCGCATTATGACCGATTGGAACGCAATGGATGAACAATATCTGATGTCCACCTATACCCGATTGCCGATCGCCATTGCAAAAGCCAAGGGAAATGTTCTTTATGATACAGAAGGGAAAACTTATCTTGACCTGTTTACAGGCTTGGCCGTCAATGTGTTGGGACACTCCCACCCAGCCGTATTGGAAGCTCTTCACCGCCAGGGAGATGCTTTTCTTCATATCTCCAACAAGTTCTTGAATCCCCCTGCGATCCGCTTGGCTGAGAGACTGGTAAAACACAGCATCGACGGAAAGGTCTTTTTTGGAAACTCCGGTGCAGAGGCCACGGAAGCGACGGTAAAGCTGGTTCATAAATGGATAAAAGAACAGGATAACGGAAAAAGCGGGTTTGTAGTGATGAAAAAAAGCTTTCATGGACGAACCCTAGGCGCCATCTCGCTCACCCGACAACCCGGTGTGTTTCAGGATTTTCCTCAGCCGGACATCCCGGTGTATGAGGTGGAACCCAACAACGTGGAAGCATTGCGACAGATCTGTCATGAGAAACAACCCGCGGCAATTTTGGCTGAGCCGATTCTGGGCTCCGGTGGTGTGCAACCACTGAGTGAAGCCTTTATGACGGAAATGGCTCATCTGTGTCATCGGCAAGGGATGCTGTTAATTATGGACGAAATTCAGACCGGGATCGGACGGACGGGCAAACTGTTTGCTCATCAACATCATCAACTGGAACCGGACCTTATTCTGTTTGCCAAAGGAGTAGGTGGCGGGCTTCCATTGGGAGGGATCATTGCCGGACGCAAAGTGGCTCATCTGTTCCGTCCGGGAGACCATGGGACCACCTTTGCCCCTTCTCCATTAAGTGCCGCCTTGGGCAATGCCGTTCTGGATGTCCTGTTGGAGCACGGTGGATTGGAAGAAGGACGGGAAAACGCCGACTATCTATGGAGACAACTTATTCAGCTTCAAAAACGCTTTCCTTCCATGGTGAAGGAATGTCGGGGAGAAGGCATGATGATTGGCATTCATACGGCACTCCAACCCAAACAAGCAAATCAACTGCAACAACACCTTCTGGAACAGGGGATTCTGGTGGATATTACGCAAGGAACCGTTATTCGTCTCTTGCCCCCACTTACACTGACTCCCCGTGAAACGGATACGTTTATCGATCACCTGGAAGCGTATTTTGAATCCATCGTTTAAAGGAGGGAAAACCGATCATGGTTGCACTGACTCACCCGTTTATCAACCTTCGGCGTCAATTGCACCGGATTCCGGAATTGGGATTTGAAGAATTCAAGACACAGCAGGTAATCCTGGACACCCTGTCCCGTTTGCCACAACATCGTCTGGAAATCAAAACGTGGCGAACAGGGGTGCTGGCAAAAGTGAAAGGAACGGCTCCCACCCGCATTCTGGGCTATCGGACGGATATGGATGGTCTGCCTATGGAAGAGGAGACAAACTATGCATTCCGTTCCGAACACCCCGGACGAATGCACGCTTGTGGGCACGATTTTCACATGGCGATTGCGCTGGGAATCTTGACCCACTTTGTGGAACATCCAGTGAAAGAGGATCTTCTCTTCCTCTTCCAACCGGCAGAAGAAGGGCCGGGAGGAGCCTTACCCATGTTGCAGAGCGAAGCGTTTCAAGAATGGCGACCCGATGTATTGTTTGCCCTTCACATTGGACCGGATTGGCCTGTCGGTACCATTGCAACCCGTCCCGGAATCCTGTTTGCCAACACATCGGAGCTGTATATTGATCTCATCGGGACGAGTGGTCATGCCTCCCTTCCGCACCGCTCCAACGATATGGTGATTGCCGCCTCCCAGCTCGCGATGCAGTTGCAGACCATTATTTCCCGCAATATCGATCCCCTGGATGCTGCCATTCTGACCCTTGGAAAAGTAACGATCGGCACCCGGCAAAACATCATTCCCGGAAAAGCCCGCTTGGAGGGAACCATCCGCACACTGTCGCTGGAATCGATGGAGCATATCAAACACCGCATCCGCACCCTTGTTCAGGGCATTGAAACCGGGTTTAACTGTAAGGCAGAGATCGACTGGGGAGCCAACTACTGTCAGGTGGAAAATCAAGCAGACCTGACGCAAGCGTTTATGGACTGGGCCCGTACAGAAGGTGACGTTCAAGTGGTGGAGTGCCGGGAAGCAATGGCCGGAGAAGATTTTGGCTATTTCCTTCAGGAAATCCCCGGCTTCATGTTTTGGCTAGGTGTTGAGACGACCTATGGCTTGCACCATCCGCAAATTGAACCCAAGGAAGAAGCGATACCAATTGCCATTGATCTGATGACTCGGTGGTTGAGAAAAAAGGCAAATTCATCATACTAAAAGCGACAGGGATCAACCCTGCCGCTTTTTTGCTTAGAGATAAGCTTCCATTCGGCTTTCAATCCGATATTGTAACATGGAAACGTTCTCGATCTCTTCTTCCGATATTTTAAAATGAAGCAACTTGTCATCCATGCCCAGGGATTCACTGATGGAGCCAACCAACCCTTTCGCTTTTTTATCGATGATCATAGCCACCTCCAGATCCCCGCCTCTACCAATGAAAGCAATCTCTAATTCATCAAAATGGGAACGGTACTTTCCGCTGGGTAAGAATTCATATTCCACCACATAGGAAGCACTCTCTCCATACTTCCAACCTTCTTCCAAATCCTGTTTGACCCGTCGAAATCCCAGGCCCTGTAGTGCTTCCATCATCGCCTTCGCCTTGGGATGGAAATCCACCTCGATCCGATCGGAATCAGTGGGATCAATCGCGTGCTCAATATCCAGTCCGGTGCGAAGATAGATGGCAAACCCGGACCCACTGACCGGAAGATCCATGGGAAGTTTCCATGTAAACGGGATCTGTTGACGCTCCCCTTCTCCAATAGTGAATGCCTGCGCCAAACGTGTTTGATCCCATCTGATCCGCTTGGTCTCTTCTTTGTCAGCGTATTCAACCACTAGATGCAGGGAAATATCTCCGATTTCCTGAGAAGTATTGCCCCCAACAACCTCCACCTCTCCACGAACCATTTCCCCTTGATGGTAATGGTCCTTTTCCAACCGCGTATCCACCTTTGCCGCCCCAATCCCAATCCGGGCGAGGAGATTGGAAAATGCAGACATACAAACCCCTCCATGATGATATATGTATCAACCGCTTTCCCTTTTATGAAAACATAGGATCCTACAAAGAAAAACCCCCAAACCGTTTGGGTGCTCCTTAGTGAGACTGGAATGATTGAATAGAACGCCTCTAGCTCAGGAAGTATCCAATCTTAATGGCAAGAAGGAAAATGAAGATGAGAAACTCAGTTATATGTATCAAGTTGGATTTGTCCCAGCTGAATCAATGAATTTTTTGCTTAACCATGTGAAGTATAGGGTCGTTTCAAACTTCAACCAACTAATGGTTAACAGTGCATTACGATAAAATGCTTTTGCATTCTCGTGCAATACAAACATGTCGTGAAGCCATTCCATTTTGGATTTTTTTATCACGATCTTTGGATGCTCAACCATAGAAATCTCCTTTCATCAATCGTAGGATTTTCTATTCCTTGAGCTACGCCCGCTGTATACAATCTCTCGTATAAAACATCCCACAAAGAAAAAGCCCCCATAAAGACCCCATACTAGGTGCCTCTATTGGGGGAAGTAGGAATGAATGTCTCCATCAATTAACTACCACCTGGTTCGGCTGCGTTCTGTCTCTCACCCGCCATCACTGTCTCGCTTGATTGATCAAATGCGGTCAAGCTACTTAAAAGGGCAGCAGCTACAACAACGACGAGTAACCATTTACTGTTCCTCAAAGAGATCACTCTCCCCGTTTTTCAATTCCAACTGTGTTTCATACATATTCAACAGGGACTGTTCAAATTCCTTTCGGTTCCTTTCTTCATAACATTGGGAAAGTCGATAATAGAGTCTGTTTTCTGCCTTTTTGTAGTGAAATTGTTTAGCCACCTGAAGAGCCCGCTCATAATAGGGAATTGCTTCTTGTTTCTCATCTTGCTCTTTCCAGAAATCCCCCATCACGCGAAGCGCATAAATCAACTTTGGAGCATCATTATGCTTTTCCGCATTGGCAATCCCCTGTTCAAGAAATGATTTGGCTTCCTCCCATTTGTTTTGCTGAACGCTTAAAATTCCCAGCCATACATAGATATCTGTCAGTGCCTTCTCACTATCCAACAAATGACGAGCGGTAAGAGCGGTGTTAAAACATCGTTCCGCTTTACTCCACTGCTTTTTGGATGTGTACAATGTCCCCAAAATCGTCCACAGGTCAAACATACATTTGTAATGTTTGTTGATTCTCGCCAGTCCCAACCCTTCTTTTGCATACTGAATCGCCTCATCATACATGCCGGTTTTTCGCAGGAGATCCGCCCGTGTTGTATAAAATGTCAGAACGGTTTCTATATCCTTGATTTGATCCATCTTACCCCAGACATCCTGAAGCACATTCAGCCCTTCCAGAGCCCTGCCCAGACGTTCCAGATAGACCACTTTGTTTCGCAACAATACAAATTTGACATACTTGCGACCTCCCTCCTCCTGAAACACGGCCAAGCCACTGTTGGTAAACTCCAAGGCCTTCTCCAACTCATTCTGAAAGTAACAACAAACCCCATACTCTGAAAAGGAGGCGGCCTCTATATTCTCCTTGTCATCATTTTGATTGCATAATCGTATGGCAGATGTAAAACAGCGCTCAGCCCGTTTCCAGTTGTTCATAAACTGAAATGCCTTCCCTTTTAAATACTCCACCCGTGCGGCATAGGGATGACTCTCTTCCAAATCGATGTTTTCCAATTCTGCAAGCGCTTCTCTGGACTTTTTCATCGCAATCACGGCTTCAATCGCCGTCAGATTAAATTCCAGTTCTTTGAACGCTTCCTCCTGCTCCATAAGGATCGAGGGGATCTGATCCATACTTAATCCCATTTTTTCCAGTAAATAATACACCTTGGAAGTGTTCACATGCCCAACTCCGCGTTCAATATTGCTGATGGTAGCGGTAGAAATCTGATCATCTGCCACATCTTCCAACCGAAGCCCCCTGGACTTGCGCACACTTCGAATGGCTTCCCCAATCCCCCTGATTTGTAAGGATTCCACAATAACACCTCTTTATTTTCCACATTCCCTGACTTTATTCTACATGAAGGGATACAATATGGAAATATACTATTTTCATAATTTCAATTCTTAGATCATAAATATCCAGTAGATATCACATATCTACCTTTTATGAAAGGGTTGATATCGATAATCCGAATTAAAGAATCAAGTTTACATCTATATTTATAGAAACTGAAGCACATCGATTCCTTTCGTCTAACCGTTTAAACCTTTGAATTCTGTCTTGCATAATCGCAACCATTCATTTACCCTTACATGAACTGGATGGAAAGGGAGGGTGAACATATTGCATACGATCGGCATTCCGGGCATTTTGATCACATTGGCTATGGGGATCTTTATTTTCTTTGCCGTCAGAACATGGGTTAAAGGTCGTAAACGCCGAAAACAACACCAAGATCACTGAACAAAGAAAGCAACGCTTGCCTAGATTACTTACATACAGCTGCCTCAAAAAAAGAAACCTTGCTCCTCTGAATGAGAAGCAAGGTCAAAAACTGTCCGACTGTTCCTTTTGTCCGTCATTTCCCTTCCAATCGCTGAAATAGTAAAATTATCTGTCTACTTCTTCTCCTATTGATAACCCATATCGCAGTAACATCGATTACTACCACGCACTTATCTCCGGTGTAAAAAGCTTTTAATGAAGGTTTTTGTATTCCATTTTACCTCTAAAGTTAGTCTTCATCTGCTTTATAAACCACAACGATCCAATTGCAAAAAGAAGCAATATGATTTGAGAAATAAAATATTTTCATTTAAAGATTTGGACAAAAGAACCAAGAAGTTGGCTGTTGAGTGTATAGTAATAGCGTAAATGAAGAATGAAATTTTTCTACTCCTAACAGCGTATAAAATTAATAAGCTTAAGGCAATCTGAAACAAAAACACAAATATTCGTTCAACTCCAGTTATCAGAAACATGTAAGAAGATGTATTTACGAGTTGTTCTTTTATGGTCAGTAAAGCGGAATTACTTTCATTTCCCGATGAGGTAATTAACTTATCATAGCTGCCAGAATTTATTCGAAGAGAAACCAATATATTTTGAATATTTGCAAAGCAACTAATTAAAATAGGTCAATTCCTCCATGACCGATACCATAACTAAGACCATCTTTCCAACCTCTGTGATTTTTTAACAAGTATCTAAAGCCTAAAAACCTTCCACTCTCTTCAAACAAACCAGCTGCCAATCCCCCATATATTGCATATAAATACGGATTATTAAACCATTCTGTTGTTTGCAAAATATACAAATTTAAAATTCTCTCTATACTTTGGGAAAATATAACAAAAATCGCTGCTCCGATTAAAATCGGTTTCAATGAAACTTGCTTCTTTTTATATAAATAACTCAAAACGATGATAGGAAAAGTCAAGGAAAGCATGAGTGTCAATATCATAAAAAAAACCGACCAAGAACTAACCAATGTGACTTCTCCCTTCTTTAGATATCACTCCACCATCCTTGAGTTTACGTAAGATATAGCGATTACCACGGAGCCAATCATTAAGGTCAGTAATATTTCTGATTTATACGGGTAATGAATAACACTACTTATCAACATCAGAATTGCCAAAGGAAAAAACAAAAAGCTTCCTGTAATCTTAGCCAGTCTTTTTTTATCTTTGACCCGATGTTGATTAAAGCCCGTTAATAGCCAGGTTTGTTTCCGTATGCCGACCAAGTAAGCCAATACAAGAAGGAGAACTCCCAGCAAAGCTAAATGAGTATCCATCAAAAGCCTCCTTTTATTCGTTTTTTGGTTTGTCTGTTATTTACATAGGCAAAAAAGAACACGGTGCTTATAACGATACTGGTGAGAATAAGACCTTTGTTCTGTATTGGGATCAAATCACCAAATAATGTGATCAATCCAATGATAGATAGGTATAAACTGCTCAATTTCGCTACCTTATTCTGATCTTTAATCAATCCAGCATTTTTTCTCACCACAGCAAACCCCCAGAGTGTTTTCTTTTTTGCTACGACATAAGCAAGGATAAAAAACAGGATGGAAATAGGAATTCCATTATAAACTGGTAAGAATATCGCAAATAAAAAAACCGGAACAACTAAGAACCAATACCTCTTTAACTTTGAATTTTTTACACTGTTAGCCAGATCTTTCGAGGAAACAACTTCTTCCTGCAGTCTATACTTAATTTCTTCATCAGATAAACCTTGAGATCGCTTCTCTTTAACAACGGAATGTAAATGTTCCCTCATCTCATCAATTAAATTCTCACGCTGAGTTTTAGAAAGGTGATTCAACTGACTATCAAGCTCTTCAAGATACTGATTAATGAATGGATCCGTTTTGTCCATGATCTGTATCCAGACCTCCTTCCCTAAGAGTTTGAAGAGATGCATACATTTCCTTGTATTTTTCTATACGATATTCCAAAATAACCCTTCCTTCTTCTGTAATTTGATAATATTTCCTTCTCGGACCTTCATTTGATTCCCCCCAAAAAAATTCAATCCATTCTTTTTCAGTCATCCTCCTCAATATAGGATAAATGGCTCCTTCGGATATGGTAAAGACTGTCGAATGCTTTAAAGCCATCGAGATCTCATAGCCATACATCGGTTTATGACTCAACAAAGAGAGGATCGCCAGTTCAAACATCCCTTTTCGTATTTGTATTAACCATTTGTCTTCATTGTTTGATTTCATCATATTTACAGTATATATCAATGATATGTAGATGTCAATAATATATACCATGACTGACAGAAGCGTTAATTCCATAATATGGTTTTTATTGTATTATAAATATTTTTCGAAAAATTCTCACCCGATTAGCAGGATTTTGGTGAAAATTGTCTAATAAAGATTCTGTTGCTATTTTTATTGTTTATTTACAAATAACATAGCTTGAAAGGTGATGGAATTTGGAAAAGAAAACGATCTACCTATTTGTCTTTTTTTCTATTTTTTGGGGTAGTATTTTCTTGATGTCAATCTTTTCATCTATAGGAGCAACTCCTCTTTCATTAAACAAAGATACAAAAACAGTCTTTGCGTCTGTCTTACCCCAAGGCTGGGGCTTCTTCAGCAAAAATCCGCGAGATATTCAAATCGGACTTTATAAAGCGTCCGATACAAGTCTAGATGTTATTTGGCCCAATATGAGATTAGAGAACATATTCGGCCTTTATCGAAAGGGAAGATCCCAAGGAGTAGAAATGGGAGCTATATTTCAATTAATTCCGAAAAAAGAATGGGTTAAGTGTAAAGATAACGCTGATTTGCACTCCTGTTCATCCAAAACACGAGAATTCCATGTTATTAACCCAGCACCAACTCCACTACTATGCGGAGAATATTATTTTACAAAAGAAGAGATATCTCCATGGAGTTATTCTAAATATAGTGATCCCATAGAAAAAATTACAGAAATGGTTAAGGTGGATGTCAAATGCATAAAAAAATAAGTTTCATTATAACAAAATGGAAAAACCACTTTCCATGGACCAATGTCTATGGTTTAGCCAGAAGCATCATTGCCCTTTCTAGTATGCTTACTCTTCTTTTCAATAGCCCTGAAGTGTTGTTCAAACCTTCTTCCCTTACTAATGATTTTCCCAGTTGCACAACTGGATACAGTATTTTTTGTTTAGGGCAAAACAATTATGTTTATTTAGACCTAATTCGTTGGACTTGTGTTATCTTCTTATTTTTTGTAATTATTGGTTGGAGACCCAGAATTACAGGTATCATCCACTGGTATATATCTTACAGCATGCAGATGTCTTTAGTTGTAATTGACGGCGGGGAACAAGCAGCAGCGGTAATAACATTTTTATTAATCCCACTGACGTTGACCGATCCAAGAAAATGGCATTGGGATATTAATTATGAGGGTGAAAAGCACAGTGTTTACTTCAAGATAATTGCTAATATATCTTATTTTTTCATTCGGCTTCAAGTAGCTGTGCTCTATTTTCATTCCACCGTCGCAAAATTAAAGAACAAGGAATGGATAGATGGAACAGCTGTATATTATTACAGTCACGAAAAGACTGTTGGATTCAATCATTTACTAGGTAATTTATCGGAACCCATTGTTACCAGCCCTTTAGTAATATTGCCAACATGGGGAACATTAATCATACAGTTGGTTTTATTTGGTGCATTCTTTACCCCCAAAAAATACTGGAGCCCTCTTTTTGTTATAGCAATCACTATGCATGAAATATTTGCTCTTATGCTGGGGTTAATTAGCTTTTCAATGATTATGTTCGGAATATTAATTTTATATTTAGTGCCAATAGACAAGAAATTGGAACTTGACAATATACTTTTCAGAAAATATAATCTAAATGGTAAATATATCCTTTTAAAGGAAAAAGGAGGAATTGATTGATGAAAAAAGTTCTCTTGTCGATGCTATCACTAATTCTTATTTTCACCGTGATTCTAGGAAACATTGCTAGTGCAGAAAAAAAGTACAGCGGAGAAGAACTTTTCAAGGGTTTTGTTTTTGCTCAGGGTGAGGTTGGAAAAATGCTACCTGAACTTTTCAACCAATCAATGGTTAAAAACTGAATACACCAGAGGCAAAAAACTATGTCGATTCCCTAGTAGAAAAAATCAAAAAAGAAGACCCCACTTATTTTGACAGGTTTGAGAAAGCAACTTATTCAAAAAAACCTACTGAAATCGATAACCTGTTAAAACATGCGGGAAAAATCATCAAAAAGGACTTGAAAAAAATGGAGAATATATTAGGGAAAAATGGAACGCCTGATGTAGGGTCTCTAGGTACTAAAACATCTGTCGAATCCTATTACTATTACTACTATGCAGCAGCAGCTGCTGCTGCTGCTGTGATCGTTCTAGTCATATCCGCCATTGATATCACCCCTGTGGCCCCAGCAGATAATTTTGATCGGGAGATGGCCATTAGAACCTTAATTGAAAAGGTAAACTAATAGTAAGATGGCGTAAATCCTCTACACTTTTGAGACTTAACAAAGTAGATAGGTAAAGAACCAGTCTGAGTTCCCTCTTTACTATATTTTTTGATAATCTCACCCCGTCATAATTGGCGGGTCTCTCTTTTACAAAAGAATTTAGTTGATCAGACAGATATCATAACCCGATTGCTATTAGAAAAAAGAGAGGATCAAAGCAGAAAAAGCCGAAATAGTAAGAAAGCTCATCAAAAGGGAGAGGTGAGAAATCGCTGTGAATCAGAGTTGATTCACAGCAGAACTACCATGGCGCTTTTTTTCCTGACTGCCGCAGGGGTGTCCGCTATGGTTTACCTTTGGCTGGCGCTCGATCAGAAACGCCTCACTTGGAAATACATTTTAAAACCGGGTACGATGCTTTGGGTGCTGGCTTTGGCTGTCACAGGTCTGGCAGAAAATCCCCAACCATTTGGATGGCTGATTTTGGTGGGTCTGATCTTCTCTGTTGTGGGTGATGTCTTTTTGATGCTTCCTTCAGATCGGTTTATCCAAGGATTGATCGCCTTTTTTGTCGCTCATGTCTGTTATGTGGGAGCATTCTCTGTTCATATGATGAACAACCCAAAATGGGACGGGGTTCTTCCTTTGCTGATTGTACTGGCGGCCTTCTTTTTTTATCTGTTGTTGCCAGGCGTGAAAAGAGAAGGGGGACGAACCCTCCCGATTGCGGTTCTGTCGTATATCCTGATTATCTCCTGGATGGTCTGGTTTGCTTGGTCAACAGGATCGCTTGTGATCTTGTGTGGTTCCCTGCTTTTTTACATCTCGGATGCGATTCTGGCGTGGAATCGGTTTATCCATCCCTTGGCATGGGGGGAGTATGGGGTGATGAGCACCTATTTTGTAGCACAAATCCTGTTGGCTTGGAGTGTTTAGCTTCAATATCAGAAAAAGCGGTCTGCACAATTGTGCGGACCGCTTTTCTTTGTTTACTGCTGTGGAATAGGAACCCCCACCTGAACCACCTGTTGAAAGGTGGGCCGATTCATCCAAGGCATCGTGGGAGCCTCTACCGCACCTAACGGCTCTTGTTTGATGCGATCTTTGGATGCATCATAAATCCATTGATCCACATTGGAGGAATCATAGGCCTTACTCAGGTGGTCTGCTGTATTCTGCAACGCTTTCCACAGATCATCGCGACAACGCTTCAGATCCCCTTCCCCACAGTAGGTTTTATGCCAACGATCCTTCACTTTGTTTCCCAACACCTGTCGAAGATCTTTTTGAACATAGGCGTAATAGCCGGCATTATAGGCTGACCCCAACCGCTGATTCGGGTGATCTTCCACTTTGGAGGGCAGTTTGGTTCCTTTAAGATCTGACCCAAATATCGTCTTTACGAGCTGTTGAAAGTAGGCATCACCGATCGCAACGGCCACGGCATAATCATACCTTCCGTCTCCTGCGAGATCCCGACGATGGCCGCCAGCCCTGACCCATGCGGCAAGGCGATCTCTCATTTTTTGCAGAACCGGATCACGATTTGGCGCTTTTTCCCCCAAAACCTTTAATACCCATGGATAAACTTCCTGCCCCTTCAGATCCACCGTAGACGCGTCGGTCATCATATTGACCATATCCGCCCGTGTCAGCCTTTCACCGGAGTCAACAGCCTTTTTTATACGCTTTTCCAGAAGATCGGAACGATGAATCGGTCCGTAACTGTATACCGAATCATTGGCCCGGAAACCCGGAGCCTGTTTGTTGTTCCAATTGACCAAATATCCTTGCGAGGGATTGACAGCCTGCGGTTGATCCTTCCCCTTCAAAAACGAGCCGGTCCAGTCATACTCTCCTGTTCCCCATGTGGGTAAATCGGGGTGGGTTCGCTTGTCCCGGATGGGACACAGACAGGACTGTTTATAGGCGATATCCTCTTGATCCACATAAAACCAGTTAAATGTGTAATTCACATGGTCAAAGGCTTCTAGAAAAGCCGTGGTTCCCTCTTTCATATATTGGGGATCATTGACCCGTTTAAAACCAATGGCGCTGTCCAATTCTTTCATATAGGTGGAACGCTGAGTAACCACAGCTACCGGTTTTCCTTTCACCGTCCCCCTTGCACTCACCGGACCATAAACCGTCCGGTTGACCTTCAGGTCCATTTTCTTTGTTTTCATGTTTGGCTTGCGATCCGCTTTCTTAACCCATGGAGTCACCGTTTGTGTATGTTGCCACGATTCCATGGGACGACATGTTCCTTTGTACTGATATCCCTGCGATTGGATGGTGGGGGAACCTCCATCCGGTTCACACAGTTTCACCACCCACTGATCCACATTATCCGCTCCGGAAGAGGTAGCTGACCAGGCAAAATCCTTTCCCCGCCCCATTTGCACATACATATTGGAGCCGGCAAAGGCCACACCACGCGCTTCTATTCCCGGTGCCTGAACATCCACCTCCATCAATAACTGTGGACTGTAATAGGCCGTTTGCGGACCAAATACCGCAATCGGTCGACCCTCCTTTGTGTGCTTTCCATCGACCAACAGCGCATTGCTCATTCCATCAGCGACCCGAAGGTCAATCGGACCCAGTGGACCGTCAATCTTCATTTCCGGCGGCTGAAGCTCTTTCAATGTTTGATCCACTGTTTTCAGATCTAAAAGAGCCGTGGAACGGGGGTCGACCTGATGTCCTTGATTGTATGGATAACGCTTTGAAATGGTGACAGGAGACTCTGCGTCCTCTGCACTGCGAAAATCTTCCCAAATCCTTTTTCCCTCTTTCGCTCCATGCTTCTTTTTCAATTGGGAAAGAAACTTCCCATTGGCGACTTCTTGTCCACCTCCCTTGCCAAAAATCCCTCCAACCAAACTGGCAATGGCCACACTGTCTTCCGGTTTCCAATCCTTCGGGCTTTTAAACAAAGCAATATATTCTACCGGGAGCTTCCCGATCTCCAATCGGGCCTTTTTGATATACGCATTTACCCCGGCCGTATAATGCTTGACATCCTCACAGATCTGAGCCCCTTCCTTCCCATCGGCACACAGATTGCGGATTTGCCGGGTGAGGTCCTCTTCCTTATACGGCGCCACTTTTAGCTGCGCTTCATCCATTTTGCGGTTCCGTTCACTTTCTCCCAGAAATTGACTCAGTTTCGCCCGACCCAAATGCCGAAGCACATCCATCATAAACAGCCGATCTTCCGCCGTTACATATCCCACAGCATACATGGCGGCTTCCCTCGTTTCCCCTTCAATATGAGGAACCCCAAAGGAATCCCGGCGAATGGTCACCCCTTCCTTGGGCGAATACGTTCGCTCCGGTTTTTCCTGAACACCGAGGGACGCTTTCTTGAAATAGCGGCTCAATTCCCCTTCCGAAATGGTGGGAGCACGTTGGATCAGCGACTTGTACATATTCGTTTGATCATTGAAGTGTTTGGGATACTTTTTGGCAATCCAATAACCGAGTGCCTCCCCAAGATTTACCCCTCCATCCTGTCCCGGAGGAAGAATATTGAGAAACCCTCCTGGATCTGACTCACTTTTGGCGGCAACCGGAGAAAAGTCCCCATGAACCATCGGAAGTACAGCGAGAACCCCCGTCATCCCCAAACAAACAACCCTTCGCAACATTTTCCGCCGCCCAAAGATTCTCAGCCCAACAATCACCGCAACGAACGAGAAAGCGCTTACAATCCACCCCAAGTGAAACAAGACAACTCCTCCTTTACTCTTTCCCCTCACATTTATTCTGTATATTTGTTATTTTTAGTATATAGTACAGGGATAGATAGTTTCAATATAATGCTATATGAAAACCATTGATGTGGTTGGAGCCGATGATGTAAATGGAAGAGTTATCTCTACAGAGCTAATTACGTGTTCCAACAAATAAACTCGGTGCTTTCATACTTAATGATATAATGTGGTTTTAATTAAAATACAAAAATAGAATCCATTTATTAATAATAAGAATAATGTGGAAAATGATGTTGAATGGAGGTAAGTATGAAGAAAAATATTAAAAGGATATTCAAGGAACTGGATGATTATGATTTAGTAAGCGTTTATGGGGAATGGATAAATGAATTGAAAGAAAGAAAAATGATAAGAACAAATAACGTTGTTGGCGAATTGGGTGAGTATTTAGCAATTAAATACTATCAAGATACTCCAGGTTTACCCAAGTTGCAGGAAGTGCCAATCGGTACACAAAACATTGATGCTATAAGTATTAATGGGGATCGGTACAGTATTAAGGCAACATCAGGAAGTATAACAGGTGTTTTTTATGGGTTAAATGACCCTAACAATCCATTTGAAAAAGACTTTACTTTGAAGAGCATTTTAGAAATGGACTGGAAAACATTCTTAAAGCATAAACGATGGCATAAAAGAACAAGAGCTTGGAATTTATCAATAAACAAACAATTATTGGCTGATTGTAAAATTATCTACCAATCAAATACATGTTGCTTCTGAAGAAAATGAAATACGTGTCCGAATTCGGACACGTATTTTTAAAATAGGATAAAGATTATCCAATACTGCCTTCCATCTCAAACTTGATCAGACGGTTCATTTCAACGGCGTATTCCATGGGGAGTTCTTTGGTAAAGGGTTCAATGAAGCCCATCACAATCATTTGGGTGGCTTCTTCTTCACTTAGTCCACGGCTCATCAGGTAGAAGAGTTGTTCTTCGGACACTTTGGAGACGGTGGCTTCGTGTTCCAGGGTAACATCATCCGTTTTAATTTCATTGTATGGGATGGTGTCTGAGGTGGATTGATCGTCCAGGATCAGTGTATCGCACTCCACTTTCGCCTTGGAGCCGTGTGCATTTTTCCCAAAGCTGGACAGACCCCGATAGGTCACTTTTCCACCCTGTTTGCTGATGGACTTGGAGACAATCGTGGACGTACAGTTGGGAGCCAGAGCGGTCACTTTGGCACCTGCATCTTGGTGTTGCCCTTTTCCGGCCACGGCAATGGACAGAACGTCCGCTTTCGCATGTTCCCCTTTCATAATGACAGCGGGGTATTTCATCGTCAGCTTGGAACCGATGTTTCCATCCACCCATTCCATATGGGCACCTTTTTCAGCAACGGCCCGTTTGGTCA
The DNA here is from genome assembly GCF_900182565.1 of Melghirimyces algeriensis. Lineage (GTDB taxonomy): Bacteria > Bacillota > Bacilli > Thermoactinomycetales > DSM-45169 > Melghirimyces > Melghirimyces algeriensis. The sequence goes on from NZ_FXTI01000006.1 coordinate 17,927, forward strand.
CCAAGTTGTAGACATTGGGCGCCCAGTTCTGGATGGTGGTGTAACGGCAACGGGCATGATCTTTGACGACGATTTCCACCACGGCACTGTGCAGGGAGTCGGTGCTGTAAATCGGTGCGGTACAACCTTCCACATAGTGAACAAAGGACTCTTCATCGGCAATGATCAGGGTCCGTTCAAACTGACCCATATTCTGCGAATTGATCCGGAAGTATGCCTGCAACGGAACATCGCATTTTACGCCTTTAGGAACGTAGATAAAGCTTCCTCCGCTCCATACTGCACTGTTCAGGGCAGCAAACTTATTGTCCGTGTAGGGTACCACTGTTCCAAAGTATTTCTTCACCAGTTCGGGATATTCTTTTACCGCCGTATCGGTATCGCAGAAAATAACCCCTTGATCTTCCAGTTCCTTTTGCATGTTGTGATAAACCACTTCAGATTCATACTGAGCGGATACCCCGGCCAGAAACTTCTGCTCGGCTTCGGGAATCCCCAGTCGATCAAAGGTATGCTTAATTTCCTCCGGTACTTCGTCCCATGAACGCCCTTGACGTTCGGAAGGCTTCACATAATAGGTGATATCGTCAAAGTTCAAGTCGTCCAGTTTACCCGGTAGAATGGAGAACCACTTGGAATTGGCGGAACTGGGCATCGGCATTTTGTAAAACTGCTCCAATGACTTCAGCCGAAAGTCCAGCATCCACTGCGGTTCATCCTTCATCCGGGAAATTTCCTCCACAATTTCCCGTGTCAGCCCCTGTTTGGACCGGAAAACCGAAACATCTTTATCATGAAACCCATATTTATATTCTGAAGAAATATCAGGCAAATTCTTGGCCATGTTCAATCCCTCCTTGTCAGGGGTGGGAGTCAACGGTTATTCGTTGACTCCTTTGCGCCTTTTTCGAGAGCTTTCCAAGCCAGCGTAGCACATTTTATGCGAGCTGGGAACTTGGTGACTCCTTGTAGCGCTTCAATATCTTCCAATGGAAATTCTTCTGTGTCAATGTCTTCCCCCTGCATCATTTGGGAAAAACGTTCAACCAGAAGCAACGCTTCATCAACTGACAGCCCTTTGACGGCTTCCGTCATCATGGAAGCGGAAGCCAGGCTGATGGAGCATCCCTCACCGAGAAATTTTGCCTCCTCAATCTTGCCATCTTCGATGCGCATCTGAACAGAGATTTTATCTCCACAGGTCGGATTATTCAAATCAACCGTCACCGACCCGTCTTCGATTTTTCCTTTGTTTCTCGGCTTTTGGTAATGATCCATAATCACGCGACGATAAAGATCATCCAAAGACATTGCTGAAATACTCCTTCGTCTTTTGTAATCCCTTCACCAGACGGTCGATGTCGGATTCGTCATTGTATAGATAGAAACTCGCCCTAGCCGTTGCCGAAACATTTAACCAGCGCATCAGCGGTTGACAACAGTGATGACCAGCTCGAACCGCAATTCCTTCCGCATCGAGAACCGTAGCCACATCGTGGGGATGAACATCGTCAATGTTAAATGTGACTAATCCCGTCCGGTCTGAGACTGGACCGTAGACCGTCAGACCTTCCACTTTTTTCATCTCTTCCAGAGCATAACGGGCCAACTGCCGATCATGAGCATCCACATGATCCATGCCGACCGATTCCAGATAATCGATGGCTGCTCCAAGACCAATAGCCCCGGCAATGTTGGGCGTTCCTCCTTCAAACTTCCAGGGGAGCTCTTTCCATGTGGATTCAAACAGATCCACATGATCGATCATCTCCCCACCAAATTCAATGGGTTCCATCGCTTCCAGAAGAGATTCCTTTCCATACAGCGCTCCGATTCCCGTCGGTCCCATCATTTTATGTCCAGACAGAGTAAGAAAATCACAATCCAATTCCTGAACATCTACCTTCATGTGAGGCACGCTCTGCGCACCGTCCACCACCAGTACACCTCCGTGCTGATGCACCATCTGCGCCAATTCCTTGATGGGAAAAATGGTCCCCAACACATTGGAAACATGAGCAATCGCCACCAACTTCGTTCGGTCCGTAATCGTCTCTTCTGCCTTTTTCAGATCGAGGGTACCGTCCGGCTCCAGGGGAAAATATTTCAATACCGCACCCGTTACACGCGCCACCTGCTGCCATGGAATCAGGTTGCTGTGATGTTCTGAAGGGGAAAGAACAATCTCATCCCCTTCTTTCAGATTGGTCCGGGCATAACTGGAGGCAATCAGGTTCAAAGCAGAGGTGGTTCCTCTGGTATAAATAATTTCCTTCACCGATTTCGCATTGATAAAGCGACGTACTTTTTCCCGTGCCCCTTCATACCCATCGGTCGCTTTGGTTCCCAGTGTATGAACGCCTCGGTGAACATTGGAGTTATACTCTTGGTAATACCTTTCCACTGCCTCAATCACTTGAAACGGCTTTTGAGACGTTGCCGAGCTGTCAAGATACACCAGTGGATTCCCGTTCACTTCCTGGTTGAGGATCGGAAAGTCCTTTGCATAACGGTTCATATTATCCCAATTTCCTTTCGATGACATCCGTCATCCGTTTTTTCAGGGACTCAAAGGGAATCGTATCCAATACCGGACCCACAAAGCCGAAAATAATCAGACGTTCCGCTTCTCTTCGGGAAAGACCTCTGGACATCAGATAAAACATCTGAATTGGGTCAATCCGGCCCACACTGGCGGCATGGCCGGCCTGAACATCATTTTCATCAATCAATAGAATCGGATTGGCATCGCCACGGGCCTCTCTGCTCAGCATCAAGACTTTTTCAGCCTGAACACCATTGGCTCTCACGGCACCTTTTTCGATTTTGGTAATTCCGTTCAAAATCGATTGGGCCTGATCCTTCATCACACCCCGTGCAGTAATGTCACTTTCTGTATGGGAGCCCCAGTGACGTACAGTGGAAGTCAGATTGGAGCGCTCGTTTCCAGCCCCCACCGTAATCGATTTAATCCGGGCATTCCCACCGTTTCCTTTCATATGCGTCGTATTGTCGGAAATCGTCCGACCCGAATTCAGATCCCCCACAATCCATTCCAGATCGGCATCCCGACCCACCACGGCGCGGCGATAAACGACTTCCGTCGTCTCCTTTTCCTCCGTATGAAGAGAGGCAATCCGCACTTTGGCATTATCTCCTGCAAACACTTCCACTGCCCCGTTAATCACAGCATCGCTGTCCGGATCGGAGACAAAATTGGCAACAACGTTGAAATGACTTCCGGATTCCCCTACAACCAAAAGATGAGGGAACGTACCCAAGCCCTTACCGGAGGCCCAGAATACAACCTGAACAGGAATATCAATCGTTACATTTTGGGGAACGTACAGAAACAATCCACCACTGACCAAAGCTGCATGAAGAGCAGACAGCTTATGCTCTTCCGGTTGAATCCCATCAGTCATAAAGTATTTCTGAACAAGGTCGGCATGTTCGCGGGAAGCCGTAGCCAAGTCGGAGAAAATCACCCCTTTGGCTTGCAGCTCCTCAGCCAACCGAAGGTAGATTGGGCTGGAGTTTTTTTGCACAAACACGGTGTCTTCTTCTTCACTTGAAATCAATTGTTGAACCTCTTCCGGCAACTCCTCCGATGAGGATACCGGATCGTGAACACTGACAGGGTCAAAAGCAGTAAAATTCCATCGGTCGATTCGAGTTTTCTCCAATCGAGGAAGTGGAAGCTGGTCGACTTGTTCCAGTGCTTTTAAGCGGCGTTTCAGCATCCATTCGGGTTCTTGCTGGGACTGGGAGATTCGGGTGACGGCCTGGCTGTCAAATAACTGTTCCGTATCAATGCTCATCAGGACACGCCTCCTCTTTACGCCTTGCTCTCAACGGTTTCGTCTTCAATTCCCAGCTCTTCTTTCACCCAGTCATACCCTTCCGCTTCCAGCCGTTCAGCCAACTCAGGACCTCCGGATTTCACAATCCGACCCTGCATCACTACATGAACAAAGTCCGGCTTGATATAATTTAGCAGCCGCTGATAGTGGGTGATAATCAGAAACCCGGTTTCAGGATTACGCATGGAGTTTACCCCATCGGCCACCACTTTGAGGGCATCAATGTCCAATCCGGAGTCAATCTCATCCAAGATGGCCACACGTGGCTCTAACATCATCATCTGCAAGATCTCGTTACGCTTTTTCTCCCCGCCAGAAAAACCTTCATTCAAGTAGCGGTTGGCAAAGGATTCATCCATGCCCAGTTGATCCATTTTTTTGTCCAGCTGCTTGATAAACTTCATAATGGAAACTTCATTTCCTTCACCACGCTGGGCATTTACAGCGCTGCGCAGGAAGTCGGAGTTGGTCACACCACTGATTTCACTGGGATATTGCATCGCGAGGAACAATCCCTTGCGGGCGCGTTCATCCACTTCCATTTCCAGGACATCTTCTCCGTCCAAGCGAACATCGCCCTTGGTTACTTCATAACGGGGGTGCCCCATCAGCGCTTGAGCCAAGGTACTTTTTCCCGTTCCGTTGGGACCCATGATGGCGTGAATTTCTCCACCCTTCAGTTCGAGATTCACACCCTTGAGGATTTCTTTCTCCTCAATGGAAACGTGCAGATCTTTTATTTTGAGTTCAGGTGCTGTCATTCTGCATTCCTCCATAATTCTCTGATCACCATCTATCCTGATCAAACCGAACCGAAATGGCTCCGTTTGCAGATGTCGAGGGATATGGTACGATAGGGCGAAAAGAGACGATATTTAGACTGATTATCAACTGATTCTCATTTTATTCTATATTAGTTACTGGAGCGATTCAAGGCTTCCACCCCCCTAGATTTGTGCTGTATACGTTTATGATGAGGAAAAAACAAGGGAGGGACTGCTGTGCGCCTAAAAGACAAATCTGTTGTCTGCTTCGTCGATCACGAGTTTGAAGACCTGGAACTCTGGTATCCGATCATCCGGCTTCAGGAGGAAGGAGCCACCGTTCACCTGGCAGGACCTCAGGCCAAAACCGGTTACAGAGGGAAATACGGTGTTCCCGCCACCTCCGACAAATCCTATGCCGAACTGGACTCAAACGCGTACCATGGTGTCTTGGTTCCCGGTGGCTGGGCCCCAGATAAGATCCGACGTTCCACGGAAGTGTTACAATTTGTCAGGGAGATGGATCAAGCGAAAAAGCCCATTGGACAGATTTGCCATGCCGGATGGGTTTTAATTTCAGCCGGAATCCTTGCAGGACGAAATGTGACATCCACACCGGGAATCAAAGATGATATGACCAACGCTGGAGCAAAATGGGTCGATGAACCGGTTGTTATAGATCACAATCTGGTATCCAGTCGTCGTCCCCCTGATCTCGCTTTGTATGCCAAAGCATTCTGCGATCTGTTGGCAAAACAATGACAGATCAACCCATCCGGTGTATCCAGTGTTTTAAACAGCGTCCTGGCGGACGATGTGAATTCTGTCCGCTTCATAAACAGAACCGTTCCCTCTATCGTCATGTGGGAGACGGATGGTATAGGCGGGTGAGCCCTCTGGAAAACACAACTCCACCTCCTTCAGAATCACCCCATAATCCAGACAAGAAAAGATAAAAGGATTTGTCATCCCAAAAGGGATGACTTTTTTCATGTATAGAAACAGGATTCCCGGTTACGTTATATTTCAGTAGAAAATCCAGAAAACGGAAAGGGAATCAGTCATGGAAAATATTTCGAACGCCTCCATGGTCCAAGAAGAGGTCATTGATGACTTTAACTGGACCGTAAAAGGAAAAGAGATTGGTATTGTCTGGCGTTATACGGTATGGGAAACTTATGATGATGCTGGCAACAAATACTGGATGGAAACCAGTCACGGAATGTTGAATCTGTATTTTTTCTCCATTCCCTTGATCGGGGAAGAGCGGCACCTTCCGAATCTCCCCAGTTCTTTATAAAAATATCCCTGTCGGATCACAGACAGGGATATTTTTATAATAACATCAATGAATCGGGAAACACCGTAATGGACAAGGGAGTCTTTCCAATCACCTCACCGTCGGCGTGAACAATGAGGGGAGGGTCCGTCTGCAAGGTTACTTTCCTTGCCCGGTGCACCCTTACGGAAGGGTCTTGAATATGTTTACCCCGATACACAGAAGGAAACAGTTTAACCAATTGCATGCGGGAAAGATCCGTCACACAACAAATATCCAGGTGACCATCATTCGGTGCTGCTCCGGGACAGATATTCATCCCTCCGCCATAATTGGGGATATTGGCTACTGCAATTAACCAAACCCGTTGATACTCATACGTTTCTCCATCCAATGTCAATGAAAGCTGGGCCGGCTGATAGTTTCGCAAAGCTTGCATAAATCCCAGCAAATAAGCAAACCGTCCCATTCGCCGATTAAACACAGAGTCATTGATTACCTTGGCTACCTGACCATCAAAACCAATCCCTGCAAAGCCGATCAAAAACCGTTTTCCCATCTTGGCTGTATCGATTCGATAAACCTGATGTTTCAGCACCCGTCTCAGCGCTTGTACAGGCGAGGAAGGAATCGCATGGGCCAGGGCAAAGTCATTTCCGGTTCCGGAAGGGATATAGCCCAGGGGACGGTCTGTACCAATCAGGGCATTTCCCACTTCATGCACCGTTCCATCCCCTCCGATTGCGATCACGGATCGAATATGCGGAAGGTGCATAGCCAACCGGGTCAATTCGACAGCATGTCCCGCAAACTTTGTAAAAAACACTTGATGGGCAATCCGATACTGCGAAAGCAACTGCTGAACCTGAAACCAGACCCGTTCTCCCCGTCCATTCCCGGAAGCCGGATTGACAATAAAGATATACATCATCCACCTCCGGCTTTTTCTTTCTCCCATGAACGATAGAGCGATCGGGTTAAACAGAGATACAATCCGGGAAACCAACGACGGAATCGCATTGCCCACCGATAATTGGCAGGGATTACCTTAAATCGGGGACGTTCGATCAGTCCAACGGCATGGCGGGCCACCGTTTTTGCATCCAACATTTGGTTAAGCAATGACGGCGGAAAGCATCGTGACGGGTCTTCTCCGTTAAAAAATGAAGTCTGGACCGGTCCTGGACATAATAACCCTACCTGAATCATTGGAGCAAATTCCAGGTGAAGGGATTCAGTAAATCCTACCAGCGCAAACTTGGAGCCCACATATGGAGCCAGATTGGGAGCTCCGGAAAGACCCGCCACAGAAGCGATATTAATGATCCTTCCTTGCCCTTGCTTCAAGAAATGCGGCAAAAGGGACAATATCATTTGAACCGCTCCCAGATAATTTGTCTCCATCATTGCCCGATATTCATGAACAGAAGATTCCAAAGCTCCACCAAAAGCCCCGAATCCAGCATTATTTACCAGTACATCCACCCTTCCAAACCGGCGTATGACATTGGTTACCAATTCATCCACTTCATCCTGCTGGGTAAGATCACAGGTAAACCATTCACCGGTTCCCAATTCGTTTTTCAATTCTTCCAGTGCTTCCCCGCTTCGAGCCACCATCAGTGGGAAATCCCCCCTTTTCCCCAACTCCCTAACAACCTCTCTACCAATTCCTCTGGAAGCTCCTGTGACCAAAACAATATCTGACAATGCTTACCGCCTCCCGCATTACGACATCGGTACCTGTGGGAGGATCTTCCCGTCAATCCGCTGAAAAATATCATCCAAGTCCCGACCGGTAATCGTTAGGCCATGATTCTTTAGACCCACCACCGCACGGGAGGGGTCCTCTGCCCGGCGAATCTGTTCAGCCACTGCTTCCGCCAATTGCACGGTTCCACATGGATAGTTAATTTCAGTTGAAGGAATCCCTTCCATCCAGGCATGAATGTGTACAATCGCTCCCACTTCAGGATGCTCTGTGTAAATTTTCCAATGTTCAATTGCATCCACAGATGCGCGCTTTGGTTCAAGATTAGAGGGAACACTGATTTCCATTGCAGGTGTCCGTTGATCAAAACCTTTAATCAATAGGATGTCCCGACCGATTTCATGAAGACTTCCTTTATTAACCCCTCTGGCGCTCATCCAAAAACGGTTTCCTTCCTTACGGGCACTTAAATTTCCATAGCTGAGTCCCCCTATTCCATAAAGACGTTGTATATGCCGATAGGCTCTCTCCGGCAACATTTCCTCAATGGGAAACGGTGCTGGCAACAGATTGAGTTCATCCAGCTTTCTCCCAGCCCAGCTAATCTGCTCTGTCACTTCATCTCCATCCCATAGTTCTTCAGGCAAATCAGGATAAAACGTGTTGTCAATCACCAACTGGGATGTTGCCAGCGGACGCAAACGCTCAAAAACCCGTTGAAAAAAGCCTTCCTCCTCCATGCTTCCAATGATGGGGTAACATCCCTGTTCCAAGGTAATAAAGTAGGTTTCGGGTTCTCCATTGGATGCATCCTGATAAATCATAAGATTGCCCAGCGATTGAATCAGAATGGGGTAAGCAGCATGCAGGATGCTGTCGGTTGACTGTTTACTTTCCGTCACAGTGACCACAAACGTCCCTTTCCCCCTTCGTCGAAAATGACGCGGAGAGTCCGAATCGACAAAATGAAACACCAATTGAACATCTGGTTTTATATCCGCATCATACTGATATCCATGTCGTTCCATCTCCTGTTTGATCCCCATGGCAAAGGGTTTCATTGTGTTGCTCCAATCCCCTGCGAAGGAAAAGGTATGCATAGATGCTTCACTCCCATAGTAGGATTTAGCTCTATTATTTCCAAATGGTGGGTATTTATAAATAAAGCGTCTTTATACTTTTTCCCTTGTTTTCCTCCCGAATGAATTTCCTTCCATTCGGACAGATTAAGAAGCAAATTGATTCCAGGAAGGCAGGGGTGGACATGGGTTTTTTCAAAAAAATGCTGAATAACAACCGACGCTCCCTTACCAGTCAGAGAGCAAAGGATTTCATACATGAAGGACAAAAAGTTTCCCCTTCCATTGAAGAAAATGTCGCCTATATTCAAGACGCCATGTTCCATACAGCCGACTTAAAAACGCGGGAGATTTCCTTTAACGGAAAAAGAGGAGTCCTCATCTTCCTTAATACCACTGCTGACTTTACCAAAATCGAACAGTGCATTCTGACCCCTTTATCCCGGACTACAGGGGAAAAACCTCTTGAGGAGGTCATTACCTCTCCATCGGTTGAGAAAAACGATGATTTAAACAAAGTGATCAAAGAAATGATTCACGGCCGGGTAATCATATTCTTTGAAGGAATGAAAGCGTATTATGTCGTAAAAGCTTATGCCATTTATAAACGGGAAGTGAGTGAGCCCTACAATGAAAAAGTGATTCGGGGCTCCCACGAAGGATTTGTGGAAAACCTAATCGTCAATATCCACTTGATTCGCAAACGGATCGAAAGTCGCCACTTGTCGGTGAAATATCATACTGTGGGAAAAGATACGAAAACCAAGATGGCCATTATCTATATGCAAAACCTGGCCAATCCCGATGTGGTTCAGGAAGTTGAGCGCAGAATTCTGTCCATTGATGCCGACAGTATTCTCTCACCCGGTTTTGTAGAAGAGTACCTTGAAGGCAGAACCTATTCTCCCTTTCCACAAATGTTAAACACCGAACGCCCAGATCGGGTCATGGGCAACCTGATGGAGGGAAGGGTTGCTATTATCATGGAAGGGAGTCCATCAGCTCTGATCGTACCCGTTACCTTTTCAGCCTTTTATCAATCCCCCGATGATTACAATTCCAGACCGCTCGTCTCCTCTTTTTTTCGACTGATTCGTTTTTCCAGCTTTCTTGCAGCCCTGCTGCTGCCTTCTTTTTATATCGCTGTTATCTCATTTCATTATGAAGTGGTTCCTTCCGCCCTTCTTTTCCCAATGAAAAGCAGTGTGGAATATGTCCCTTTTCCTCCCTTAATGGAAGCATTTCTGTTGGAAGTCATTATCGAGCTGATTCGGGAGGGAGGGATTCGATTGCCTTCCCCTGTTGGGCAAACCATTGGAATCGTGGGCGGTCTGGTTATTGGACAATCAGCCGTACAAGCGGCACTGGTCTCCAACATCATGATTATCGTGGTCGCCGTCACCGCCATCTCCTCCTTTGTCGTCCCCTCCAATGAGATGGGCGGATCAGTGCGAATCCTTCGTTTCCCGATGATGGTGTTGGCCGGACTGTTCGGATTTTTGGGGATTATGACAGGTTTGTTGTTAATCCTGATCCACCTGACTCGACTGGAATCCTTTGGAACCCCTTATTTTTCACCTGCCATCCCGTTTCGGCTGAAGGATATGAAAGACACTATCGTCCGGCTGGCCGTCTGGCAGCTAAATGAACGCCCAGTAGACGCTCAACCGCAACGCTTAAATCAGGAACGCTATTCAAGGGGCTGGAAACGAAATGCCAAACGTAAAAAATAGCATCACACCCGGCGTGACCCATGTTTTTTATTATCAAACCCAGATCGGACTAACGAAGTACCTATGATCCTGTATCCCTTCACAGAGAAAGGGAGTATGGGAAAGCTAAAAGCTACATCCATAGGAAGTCTGATCACTACATTGATCTATACGTTTTTAACACTTACCACCCTGTTTGTCTTTAGCCCGGTAGAATTTTCTCCGGTTCCTGCTGTGGTCATTTACATGTTAAAGGCGTTCAAATTTCAGTTGGTGGAACGACCAAATTTATATTTTCTCAGCCTCTGGATTCCTTCGGTATTCACCTCTGTCGTCAGCAGTTATCTTTATTTGGGAAGTGTGGGCTTCAGCCGGCTGTCTCGCCAAAAATCCCATCAAAAGTGGGTCTGGTAGAACGCCTTGATCAGCTATGCGATCTCATTCCTTCCCAAGGATTGGTTGGATATTGAACAATATACTGAGAGAAGCAATTACCATCTTATATTTTTGTTGCTGGACTCCCAGTAATACTGCTGATGATTTCCTATCTGTTGAAGAAACAAGAAGCAGGAGGCACTTCACGATGAAGCGGATCATTCAACTCATCCTTTCCCTATTTCTTTTCCTGACATTGACGGGTTGCTGGGATCTCAATCTGCTCAGAGATGCCCGAATGGCAGTCATTGTTGGACTGGACCGTACCCCGGAAGGAAAGCTGTTAAGCACCTCTGTCATTCGGGAAGTCAAGATCACAGAAGGTGGGGAAGAAGCGACAAATCTCATTCTGAAATCAACTGGTCACACTCCCCGTGAAACCCAGGATAATGGGGATCGCCGGTTAAACAATCGGTACGATATCTCCAAAAACCGGGTGATACTGTTGGGAGAAAAGCTGGCCCGGGAAGATATCTATCCAGTATTGGATATTTTATATCGAGACCCAAAAAGTGCTCTGAACGCACATATCGCTGTTACCAAAGGACGAGCAGAACATCTTTTGGACTTGGATACCGCAGGGGATACACTAATCGGAGAGTATGTGGATGAGCTGATTAACAGTGCAGAAGAAAAGACCCTTGTTCCCATAGAAAATGTTCAAAGCATCTGTCCAGTGTTGTTTGATCCGGGTCAAGACTTTGCGATTCCCTATATAACCATCGAAAAAGGGGACCTTCAGGCAGCAGGAATAGACAACGAAAAAGATGTCTCCGTTGAGGGCATTGCGATGTTCCACGGACATCATATGACTGGAACCCTGAACCGAGAGGAATCCCGCCTGTTTCTGATGATGGCTGACAAACTGAATAAAACGTCACGGCTAACCATACAGGTGGACCCAGGCAAGTCGGATGACATTGACTCTTATATCACGATTGATATGGGAACTTTAAAACGTAAACTTGATATTCGATTTAACCCAAAGGGGGAAATTCACGTCGATCTCAATCTGGACATGAATGTGGAGGTTGTGGAATATCCTGATGATAAATTGGCTGAATCAACCGTTCTTCACCGATTGGATAAAAAGTTGTCTGAAAGTATCACCCATCAGTCAGAACAAGTGATCAAAAAAATGAAACGATCCCGTTTCGACGGATTTGGTATCGGGCGGGAGATTATGGCCCATTCACCAGAAGAGTGGCATGGAGCCAAGTGGTGGACCAAAACTTATCCCAAAGTGAAATTTCATCCCAAGGTGAATGTTCATATTGTGGGTCATGGGATTATTAGTTAACTAAAAAACTCCCAATATGGGAGTTTTTTATATTAAAACCGATTCACTTCATTTATCCCTGGAGAGCCCCAAAACAAGAACGTGGGCTCTCTTTCCGCTTTTCCATTCTTCTTTTAATATCCCCATCTTCACAGAATCATAGTAAGCTCCTTCAACAATCTGGGCCTTTCGGATTCGTCCCTCCTCCACCATGCCACAACGAGCTGCCAACCGAATCATTCGTTCGTTTCCCGACCACGTGGAAGTTCCCAGCCGTACCGTATCCACATTTTGGAACAAATAATCAATCCACATCTGAAAGGCTTCCGTTCCATAACCTCCGGACCAGTATCGGGAGTCAAAGATCACCAAGCCGATTTCCATCCAGTTGGTTTCTTTATCTACCCAATATCTCCCTACCGTTCCCCAGTTCCCCATCAATCTCAACCACCATCTGCCACCGGGCTGATCGGTTTCCACCCACTTCAGCTCTTCACCCCACTGATGGTCAAACGCTTTTCGATCGGGGACTTTCACTGGGGTATAAGGTCCGTTCCAACGATGGTGTTCCCGATCTTCGGCTTCATATTTCCAATACCAGATTTGATCCAGAATCCTGTGGTTCCAAATCTCTCAATACAACCTTAGAACTCTGCATACGGATCGTCATTCTTTTCTCTCTCCTCACTCTGTTCAACCATTCACCATCATGAAACATAAGCTATAAGACATCCCCAGAAAGGAGGTTTCCATCATTTTTTACAACTATTCTCGCTATCCTTGTTGGTACTGGGTTCCTGTTCCCTATGCTCCCTTTAGGACAGTCAATAATCCTCCCGTTGAACATGGTCCTGTCGGTCCCGGTGAGCGCGGTCCCGTTGGACCCGGTGAACGTGGACCCGTCGGTCCCGGCGAACGTGGACCCGTGGGTCCCGGTGAACGTGGTCCTGTCGGTCCCATTGGGCCGGTTGAACCAATCCCTGGCGGCTCTTTTTACCCCATGTTTCCATTTCCCATTTATTAGACTGCTGGTTAAAAAGCTACCCCTGGATGAGGGTAGCTTTTTACTGCTCCGTCAATTCCAAAAACGTTTCAATATCTGCCTTTACGAGACTACAAGCTCCTTGCCAAAAATCCGGCTGAGTCAAGTCAACATCCAAATGTTTCTGTGCCAGGTCCTCAACCGTCATACGTCCTGTGTCCCGAAGCAGATTTACATATTTATTTGCAAAAGAGGGACCTTCCTGAAGAGCGCGACTATAAAGGCCTGTACTAAACAAATAACCAAACGTGTAGGGAAAATTATAGAAGGGAACGCCGGTAATGTAAAAATGAAGCTTGGATGCCCAAAAATAGGGATGGTATTCCTCCAATGCTTCACAAAACGCTTCTTTCTCCGCAGTTAAAATCAATTCTTTCAGCCTTGCCGTAGGAACCGGTCCTTTTTTTCGCTCTTCATAGAATCGCGTCTCAAACAGAAACCGGGCGTGAATATCCATAAAAAATGCAACAGCGCGCTGGATTTTATCCTCCAGAAGTGCAATCTGGCGTTCTTTTGTGGAAGCTGAGCGAATGGACGCATCGGCCACAATCGACTCAGCGAATGTGGAAGCCGTTTCAGCAACATTCATGGCATATTGTTGAACCATCTGGGGCAAGTCATTCATCACATGCTGATGGTAGGCATGCCCCAGCTCATGGGCCAATGTATTCACATTACTGGCAGAACCGGAATAGGTCATAAAGATACGGGTTTGGTTGCTTTGGTCAAAACTGGTACAAAAACCACCAGGCCGCTTACCTGGACGATCTTCCGCTTCGATCCACCGATTGACAAAAGCTTTGTTGGCGAAATCAGCCATTTCCGGATGAAAACTGCGAAATTGCTCCATGATGAAGTCTGCAGCCTCGTCATAAGGGATATGGGTTTCCCCCTGAGAGATCGGGGCATAGAGATCGTACCAACTTAACTTATGTAGTCCCAGCAAAGAAGCTTTTCTCTGGAAAAAGCGGAGGATTTCTCCTTTATGTTCTGTGATCACCTTCCACATCGTTTGCAAGGTTTCTTCAGACATCCGGTTGAGATCCAAAGGCTCTTTTAGAACAGAATCCCAACCGCGTTGGTGATATAGGTTCAGGCGAAAGCCGGATAAATGGTTCAGTGAAGAAGCCAATAACTCTTCTTCCCGTGACCATGCTTCATTCATTCGATGAAACACCTTCCGACGAATTTCCCGATCGCTGCTGGAGAGTTTATTGGCTGCCTGACCCACGGAAAGATCCTTGACTTCTCCATCTTCTTCAAAAGGAATGGTCATTCGACCGACAATCGTATTGTACAATTCTTCCCAAGCATGATAACCATCAACAGCAAGGTCCCCAGCCAGACTTTCCATTTCGGATGGCAATTTTTCAGACGCTCGTTGACGTTGTTCTTTCAAGGGAAAGGCAATCGGCTGAATATCAGGGTCTTGCAACAACGACTTCCATGTGGAATCATTCATTTCAAGAAACAAACGATCCAATCGGGTTACCGTACGGTTAAAGGTGGCGTGAATCTGAGAAAGGCGACCACGGTGGATTTTTGCCTTTTCATCATGAACATTTTGCGAAAGCAGACAATGAACAAAAGATATGGCCTCTCCCAACCGGGCATTTAAATCCTGTACATCTTTCAATACTTGACGCCAAAACTTTAAGTCCTCCGATTCCCGTTGACCCATCTGTTGTATTCTCTTGTCAAAATCGTTCACATCTTGTTCCAATTTCTCTACATAGGTGCGAAACTCCGAAGAATCGCTTCCTCCCGGAAAAATAACATCTAAATCCCAAGTCATACTGTACTTTTCAGACATAGAACCCACCCTTTTCTTTAATTCTCTATTATTATATCACTACTCAGAAATTTTTCGATATCAACAGGACCGATGGCTTCTGCCATCGGTCCTGTTGGATTCATTTTATTCAGCGGTTTATACAATCAATTTTTTGGCCCGTTTATATTCTTTTTCCCGTTTCTTTTCCACTTCCACCATAGAATCCAAATTAGAACTGTATTCAGCGTAGCTAATGTTATGGGCAAAATACATGGCCCGTTTCACGGTTTCGGATACTTTATGATCCTGAATAAAAAACCTCTCCCTTCCTGTTTACAAACCTTATGATATCATCCATCCTGAATTTCCCAAAACGGAATGTAAGAAGATCTCAGGCCATCTGTTGTCTCTCAGACTTCAAAGAAATGATCAGTTCCTTTTTCTTTACAATCCGATGGAAAATGCTTTCTTATTCCCCGCAATTCATCCTCCAAGTACAAAAAAGCTGTAGGACAATCCCAACAGTATAATAAAACCAACATTCTGTCTATTTTTAGCTGGGGATCTGATTTCCGCCTTTGCACCGCTTTTTTCCGATCGGTGGAGTTTTTGCCGTTGTCAGAAAAGGATGCCCCATCGGAAATCGTTCCCCTTTTTTCCTGCCAAGGACGTGCGATGTCCGTAACTGCAAAACGATATCAGTGTTTCAATGATTCTCCCGGAAGAAATTGCTGCAATGCATCCTGAAGCAATGTGACTGCCTGAGACATCGCCAATCCTCCACCAAAAGCCCCGGATACAGCTGCAGC
The DNA here is from genome assembly GCF_900182565.1 of Melghirimyces algeriensis. Taxonomy (GTDB): domain Bacteria; phylum Bacillota; class Bacilli; order Thermoactinomycetales; family DSM-45169; genus Melghirimyces; species Melghirimyces algeriensis. The sequence goes on from NZ_FXTI01000006.1 coordinate 33,674, forward strand.
TTCCAGTACCTCCTGTTGACTGGCTCCTTGGTCCACTGCCCCTTTCGTATGGTAGATAATACAATACTCATCATTAGACATCACGCCAAGAGCTAGTGCGATCAGATGCTTCTCTTTGACAGACAGCTCCCCTTCTTGAAAGCAGGCCTCTGTAAATTGCCTGTATTTTCGGGCGACATGAGGCAGGTGTTTTTCAAACGTCCCCACACCCTCTTTATAATCCTGCAATGCTTGTTCCACAATGGACTCCTCCATAAAGGAACCTCCTCTATTCAAATAATCATTTGTATCCTTTGCCAATCCAGTTGTAAACATGCATTGCTGATGCCAGAAGATATGTAAAAAAAACCGGCCAACGGCCAGCAGATACAGCAAAAAAAAGCAGCAATCTTTCCGATCTCCCTGTGCCACCGGTCAACAAACGAGCTAAAATTGTTTTATCCAGCCTGGTAACTTACCGACTCCTCCATTTGCCGAAATGCTTCTTCATACAGTCCTTCCTTTTCCAACTGAAGAGCCTTCTCCCACCCTTTTTCGTCAATAGAAGAGGCATATTTCTTTAAAAGGCGAAAGTTCTCCACTGCTTTTTTCCAACCTTCTTTTTCCGCATAAAAAAGAGCTAACTGATGAAGTGCATAGCACAGGCCAGGACCCACCAAGTTCCGTCCGTCTTCATCTGTCTGACTGCGAAATTTCGCTTCTTCCCGATCAACAATCTCTTTCAGCTCACATATTGCCCTTTCTTTATGTCCCAATTGAAATCGGTAATAGGTAAGATAGACCTCCAAATGAACCCGACTCATCATATAACCCATTGACTCCGGAAAATAGTGCAAGGCTGTTTCCATCTTCTTTTCAGCTTGATCAAATGCTTCCCTCTCCGCATCCATTTCAGCCATTTCTGTCAAACTGCGGACATAGGCAAAAAGACGGTTTTCATTTTCATCTGGACCGTTCTCGGCAATGGTTTCAAACAGGCGATAGGCCAGATTTTTTTCTCCTCGTTGCATCAACGTGACTGCGATCAACATACGGGAGTTCAACTGATCAAATTCATTAAAAATATGGTTGGGCAACATATGGGCTACTCTCTCATAGGCCGCTTCCTTTAACTGATCCAGATCTGTCATCTATGATTCCCTCCATCAACCATCAAACTGTATTATTGTTCGTTCATTGTATCAGAAAAAATCCGCCAAGAGAGTTTCCGGCGGATGATGTCGCTTTTTTGTGAAATTATAACCGTTTAAACTGTTCACTGTAGGACCGACGGGGATCTTCCCGTTCACTCTCTTTCTGATCAACAGGTTGCCTATTTCCCTGATCCTTCACCTCCGGACCTTCAGGTAACGACTCTGTCATCTGTTCCAAAGGGTCCATATGGAATCCCTCTTTTTTCCCATCTTTACGTTTCATTTGATTGCCACCTTTCTCCGGAGTCAAAGCAGGTTCTCATTATAGGGTGAAGATTGATCATCATCTTTATTCAGAAGGCATGTTTTACCCTTCTCCAAACTATATATAAATCATAGGGTGTACTTGCTGGGATATATCCTCCGGATTGTATGGACTGAAGGATTCGCTTGTGTTACGGTGAATTTGTTTCAAACAGCTTGTTCTTCCATTCGTTCCAGTTGCATCAGAAACGGCATCCAAGGAGGTGGGAACATGCAACGGGAAAAAGCACCTGATTTCTGCCTGCCCACGTTAGACTCAGAAGAAACCATCTGTCTGAAAGACCTCTATGGAAAGGCGATCCTGCTCACTTTTTGGGTGACTTGGTGTCCTGCTTGTCAATCAGAGTTACCCAAAAAGGACATTTTTTCACGTTCGTTGGACATCCATCACTTTGCATTTTATTCCATCAATGTCACGGGGCGTGAAATGGACCCCAAACAGGTAAAACCTTATATGGAACAACACGGCTATCAATTTCCTGTACTCTTGGACCAGGGACGGGCAACATATGATGCCTATCAAATCACCTCAGTTCCCACATCAGTTCTGATCGATCCAAAAGGTACCATTGTTAACCGCTATCCGGAAACTACACCTTTTGCAGAAGTAATAAAGGATATCGGTCGGGTTCTGAGCTAGGCATATCTGGATTATTTGAACGGCAGAGAACCCATTCCTTTAGCGCTTGCCTGATGGCGCCGCTCCCAGCTGCGTTTGTTGATAACCGATTCAATCCGTCCAAAACAGTGGAGAAAGGAGTTTCCTATGGACTGGTTGGAAGCAGCTGTTTTAGGAATTATCCAAGGGCTGACTGAATTCTTCCCCATCAGCAGTACCGGTCATCTGTACATTGGAAGGCATCTGTTCGGGCTGGACGATGCAGGCCTGTTTCTTGATACCATGCTTCATATGGGGACACTGATCGCCGTTTTAATCATTTATCGCAAAGAAGTTGCTACTGTTTTAAGATGGCCGTTTGGCCGTTTAAGCCGATTGTTAATGGTGGGGACCCTACCTACAGCGATTATTGGGTTGGCGTTTGAAGATTTTTTTGAAGAAATATCTGAAACCGGAATCACCATTGGTTGGGAATTCCTTTTGACAGGATGGGTCTTATGGCTCGCTGATAAATGGAAGGATCATGGCAACAAAGCGCTGGAACAGATTTCTTACACGGATGCCGTTTTTATTGGAACCTTTCAGGGTGCAGCCATTCTCCCCGCCGTTTCCCGATCAGGGATGACCATTGCTGCCGCTCTTTTTCGCAGGGTGGATAAATCAACAGCGGCTTACTTTTCATTTTTTCTCTCGATTCCCGCCATCGCCGGAGCGTTGATATTGCAGCTTGTCAAACTGGGATCAGGCAGTCCCCAAGCTCTCTCACTTTCCTCATTGATGATGGCAACAACCATGTCGGCTCTGTTCGGTTATCTCGCTGTGCGTGGAATGATCCGTCTGTTAAAACAAGGAACCCTGAAACACTTTGCAATCTACGTGTGGACGCTGGGGATTCTTGTCCTCTCTCTTCAATGGACAGGACATTGGTAACCAACGGTTCTAGTCACACAAAAAGACCGCTGACCGGCTATGCCAGCAGTCTCATACCCAAAACACCATGGCTACAATTGCGGTCGCAGCCACAATACAGGCACCACCCATAAATACAGCAGCAGACAGATACCATTTCAAATCAAGATGCATAAATGTAAAAAGTTGCAAAATGACTTGCAGAGCCGCCAGAAACAGAATAGCCGGAATCATCAAGGATGGGGGCAAGGCGTTCATCCCCACCAGAGTGAAAGCAATCGCGGTCAACAAAATCATCCAAAAAAAGGACATCAGGTATTTTCCGGTTGTTTCACCGTGAACGGTCGGTGACGCCTGACTTTTCCCCGCTCTCTCTTCCAACTTTACCACGGCGCGTCACTCTCCTTTTCCGGGGGGATATCACAGAACTGAGGTGAATGACAACATATAAACGGGAAATTTCAGAAATCTATCCCTTTCTCAACGAATGCTTTTGCCAATACTATCAGAATTGTAATATAATTATGACCAATAATCCCCTTGGTTGTCAACCCGGAAAAAGGAAAAATAATGTAAATATATGAAAACATTTCAGCATTCTCTTTGATTTTCTTTGATAATGATCCGGATTAAATGAATTGGTGCCAATTCACCATTCGAAATCAAAACCAGACCTGGTCTCTTTTTTAACAGACGTCGTACAATTTCCTGGGTAGGAGCCCCTTGATCATGAAGGTGAAGAGTTTCCTCACAAAGCCATTCCAAAAAATCCTGCTTCTGCTTCAATGCTTTTGGACCTTCAGAAATGATACCGGCATGAGAGCAAAATACTGTTTTAATCGGGTATCGCTGCAACTTACGAATGGAATCGATCAGCTTGGAAATCGATTCATCACGAAATCCGTACGTTAAACGCGTTCCCAAATACAGATCCCCCGTAAAAGCCCATCCTTGCTCTTCTTCCACCCAAGTGATATGATCCTCGGTATGGCCTGGAGTAGGTACCGCCTGAAAACAAAAATGTTTTGTCTCAATCTTCTTTCGCGGCTCTCCAAGAACCGGTTCCAACGAACCCAGAACAACTCTTCGATAGAAAGGAATTTGGGGAGGGGAGGTCATAACCTTCGCTGTCTTCTCACCCATATATACAGGGAGATGATATCTCTTGGCAAGGTACGCTGCATTACCAGCATGATCCTCATGGAAATGTGTCACTGCCGCACCCTTGAGCTCCCATTCCTTCACAAATGTTTCTACTTGCTTTCGAATTCGTGCAGGACCGGTTTCGATCAGAAACTCGTCAATATAATATACGAAGACACGAAACCGATTTCCCAGGAAATCAATCTGACATCTTAATGCCGTTACTTCTTTCTCTTGCAATTGATTGAGCTTTATTTTTATCATGAAACATCGCCCATTCATCGGTTAAATTTCAACTCACTATTCTATCATCATCCATGGTGCCACACTACTAAAACTATAAAAATGTATTTTACCCATCGTTTTCTCAACCAAAATCCGGTATATTTAGACTACAAAGATATTTTTTTCAGGGAGGATAAACCGTGTTTAGAAAGTTGCTTGCAAAACTAGGTAAAGGCGGAGCAAAGGTGGATTTGCTCCTTGAGCGTGAGGAATACCGACCAGGGGATTCCGTAAATGGCGAACTGATGATATTGGGTGGTACAATCGACCAAAAAATTAACGGAATTGAAGTGGATCTTCAGTTAACGGTGCGGGTGAAGGAAAAGACGTTCCGTCATACCATTCAGACCTTTCCCTTTCCCGAAATCTTTTCAATCCGCCCCGGAGAACAACGATCATTTCCATTCAGCTGTACTTTACCAAAAGATCTGCCCGTATCTGGAAACCTCGTTTCCTATAGCTTTTCCACTCGCTTGGAGATCTCGGAAGCAAATGACCATCTGGATCACGATTTCATTCGGGTCTTGCCTCCCAGGGATATGCAACAGGTACTCAAAGCTTTCTCCAACCTAGGATTCCGCGAAAAGTACGATTCCCGATCATTTAATGGTCATGCACAGAAGTTTGATCTGTTTCCCACGAACCTTCTTCAGGGGAAATTAAAAAGGATTGAATTCGCCGCTGCCATCAATGATGCCGGAGTACGTCTTCCAATGGAAGTGGAAATCCGGTCAGAGGGCGGTGCATATAAGATTCGGACTGAACTTTTCCTGGAACATGATGTGCTGGAAAATGAAGAACGACTGACTCAAACGCTAAAACAAGTGTTATTGGATATGGCGGAAAGCCCCCCTGGCTGGTATTTGCCAAATCAGGAACTGAAACAGGAATCGCTCAGCTGGGGAAATATGATTGGTGGTTTCGCAGCCGGAGCCCTTGGCAGCATCGTCCTTGCCGAGCTGGCCGATGAAGCGCTGGATCACCAGGAAGATGGTCAATCCACCTCAGAAAGCGGAGAGGAATTTGTAGTTGAGGTTCTTGATGACTGAACTTATTTTCACTTTTCAGTGTAAGTGAGCAAGACAGAAACATCGCTCAGCATCCCAAAATAAGGGATGTTGAGCGACGATATGATATTCACATAGGTAAAAAATCATGAACCGACAAACCATTGGACCTGGCTTTCTGTCATTCCATTTATCTGCTTGGAATGTACGCCTTGTCTTTAACGATCTTATTTTCAGAACAGACACTTTCACATGGGTTGGCGTTTCTTTCAGTTGAGTTTGTTAACCTACAGGGGATGCAATGGGTTAATTTCCTATATTTTATATTGTTAATCCGAAAAGGAACATATCATCCACAACCCGTATCGGATTTTGGAATCTGCTTCGACTGCTTTATGAAGAGGGCTGGATATACGTTCTGTTTGAATGGACGATGAATCTTCTCTTCTGGATTGCATCCTGTTATCTCTCGTCTCTTGGATCAGAATGGTGAGAAAAAAAATTTCAGCAGGGTATCAATAAACGGGACGGCTCCTGATAAAAGCCGTCCCGTTATTTCATGCTATTCTCTTTTAATAGGACCGAGCAAACCACACCGTATCTTGTGCTTCTCCGCCACATGCCAAGCAAGTGGATTTGGTAGCTGGAGGCGCAAAGGGAATGTTTCGGGTGGTGAACTTGGTCTCCTCCTTCACTTTTAGCTCACAGGAGTCCTCCCCACACCAACCGGCCAACACCCATCCCGGAATTCCTTGTTCATTTTCCTTATTGGCGATATGCTCCTTTAAGTCTTCCAAAGTCTCAATACCGAGATGGGAATGTTGCTCTCGGAACGCCAACGCTTTTTGGAACATATTTTGTTGAATTTCATCCAACAGATCCTTAACTGACTGAACCGCACCGTCCAAAACGACTGCAACTTTTTCTCCCGTATCCCGGCGAGCCAGAATGGCTTGATTTTTATCCACATCGCGCGGACCGATCTCCAATCGAATGGGGACACCACGCATTTCCCATTCATTAAACTTCCAGCCCGGTGTCTCCTCTCTCAAGTCTGCCCGCACCCGAATCCCTGCGGCTTTGAGCGCGTCAAAAAGCGGATCAAACTGTTCCATGACTTTTTCCCGCAACTTCGCTGGACCCACCGGAATCATCACAACCTGAGTCGGAGCAACACGTGGGGGAAGTACCAATCCACGGTCATCACCATGAACCATGATCATAGAGCCGATCAGTCGGGTGGAAGTTCCCCATGAAGTGGTATGTACATATTTCAGCTGGTTGTCTCTGTCTAAAAACTTGATATCAAAACCCTTGGCAAAATTCTCACCCAAGTAATGAGATGTTCCGGCCTGAACCGCTTTCCCATCCTTCATCATCGCTTCAATCGAATACGTATCAACCGCACCGGCAAACCGTTCCCTCGGCGTCTTTTTCCCTTTCCAAACAGGGATTGCCAGTTCCTGTTCCACAACTTCCCTGTAAATCTCCAGCATCTGCATGGTTTCCTGGCGAGCCTCTTCTTCTGTGGCATGAGCGGTATGTCCTTCCTGCCAGAGAAATTCGGAAGTGCGCAGAAAAGGCATCGTCCGTTTCTCCCAGCGGAAAACATTGGCCCATTGATTGATGAGAACCGGAAGGTCGCGATAACTCTGAATCCACTGGCTATACATCTGACCAATCGTTGTTTCAGACGTTGGGCGTAAGGCCAATCGCTCTTCCAGTTTTTCACCACCCGCTTCCGTCACCCAGGGCAATTCCGGGTTAAAGCCTTCCACATGCTCCTTTTCTTTTTGAAAAAAGGATTCTGGAATCAGCATCGGAAAATAGGCGTTTCGATGTCCTGTATCTTTAAACCGTTGATCCATTGCAGCCTGAATCCGTTCCCAGAGTTCATATCCGTCCGGTTTAAAAACAATACAACCACGAACCGAAGTATAATCCATCAGATCCGCTTTTTTTATCGCATCGATATACCAACGGGAAAAGTCTTTTGACTGTGGGGTAATCTCCTTGACAAACGCTTTCTCTTGTTTCAACAGACGTACACTCCTTTTCTACTGTCGCTTAATCAGCTAAAAAAATCCCCCATCCCATGAGGGACGGGAGATTACCCGCGGTACCACCCTGCTTTGACCGTAGCAACTGCCACGGACCGCTTCAACCCCGGTAACGGCAGGGGACCGGCATAGCTTCTCACCAGCGGTTCCAGGATGGGAAGCAGATACGCTTTGTATCGACCTTCCAGCCTTGGGGCCGACTCTCTGGGAACACAGCAGTACCTGCGGGTCCTTTCATCACCTTTCATCAGAAAATATGATATCAGGCGTAGAAATCATTGTCAATTTAAGGGTAAATTTCTCGTTGACATCCTTATGTCAATTCCAACAATAATCTTCCCGGCTCCGAGGTAAAAGAACCCAATCTCTGGGTAAACCGGATGGCATCCGCTCCGTCTAAAGCCTGATGGTCAAAGGAGAGTGAAACATTCATCCGCCATCCGGGAACCAATTGTCCGTCTTCCACCACAGGTCGCTGTTCAACCGGGTGCAGGGCAAGAATGGCCACTTCCGGGGGATTGATGATGGGTGTAGCAAAAACCCCTCCAAGAGAGCCGGCATTGCTGACAGTAAATGTGCTTCCAGTCATCTGTTCCCGCGATAGAAGCCCCTCTCGTGCAGCTGTAATCCGTTCCTGTAGTTCGGAATGGATCTGAAGGATGCTTTTTCGTTCCACCTCCCGGATCACCGGCACCAAAAGACCTTGAGGGGTGTCGGTAGCCACCCCCAAATGAACGGAAGAAAAGCGGCGAATGCTCTTTTCCTCCCCATTGAAGTGGGCGTTCAACAATGGATGGTGTCTCAGCGCAACCGCCACGATTTTCAACAGAATTGGCAGAAACCCGATTCTGTCTTGCTTCTGCTTCGCTTCTTTATTGATCCGGTTGCGCCAAGCCACCAATCCTTCTACATTCAACTCATCAAAATGAGTGGCATGAGGCTTTTGCGTAACCGAGAATAAAAGCCGCTCAGCAATGACACGCCGGGTTCGGGAGAGAGGCTCTTCCACACCCGCATCCTCTTTTTCAATTATCATCGGTGCTTGTGGCAACTCAGACGGTTCAGATCCCGTTTTCTTCCCATTTAAATCTTTTGTTGCTGACCGGGTCACCTGGGACGCCAAAGCCATCACCCCGTAGGAATCAGCCAATTCCGCCGCCTTCCGCCGAACATCTTCCTTCATCACCCGACCCGCCGGTCCCGTCCCCAGAATCTCATGAATATTTACACCGAGATTCCGGGCCAATCGTCGAGTGGATGGTGTCGCCAAGGCACGCCGACGCCTTTTTCCATCCGATAATGTTGCTGAGTCTTCCCATCCATCCTGTGGTTCTCTCCGGTTTCCTTTGCTGATCATCTCCGGCTCAGACCCGGAAGCAGGCTCTTGCGTTTTGTGTAAATGTTCGCTTGTTCCTTTCTCTTGAATCGCCAGCAAAGCTTCACCCACCGGCACAGTATCTCCCTCACTCCAATAGATGGACTCCACTGTTCCTGCTACAGGAGTGGGAAGCTCCACCACCGCCTTATCCGTTTGAACGGTCACAATGGGTTGGTCCGCCTCCATTTCATCCCCCTCTTTTACCAGCCAGCGAACCACATCGGCTTCCGTTACACCTTCACCAACATCCGGCAACCTGAATTTCACAAGGATCACTCCCTTCTCTAAAACGTCATCACTCTGTGTATAGCTCTGTCGATCCGTTGCAAACTCGGCCGAAAATCATCTTCCAAAGCAAACATGGGTACGGGAACATCGTATCCGGTTACCCGTTCCACAGGTGATTCCATCCACAGAAATGCCAGCTCATGGATTCGGGCAGCCAGTTCCGCCCCTAATCCAGCAGTTTTTGGGGCTTCATGGATAATGACAGCACGTCCTGTTTTTTTGACAGAAGTAATGATCATTTCCTCATCGAGCGGGTAAAGGCTTCTAAGGTCCAACACTTCACAGGATATTCCCTGATCTAGAGCGGTTTGAGCCGCTTTTTCCGCCATGGAAACCATGGAACCCCAAGTAATTAATGTAACATCCTCTCCTGTCTGCACTTTTCTTGCTTTTCCAATAGGAACTTCAAACCAGCCTTTCGGAACATCCTGACGAAAAGAACGGTAGATTTTCATCGGTTCCAGGTAAATGACCGGATCGGGGTCCTGAATTGCTGCCAACAACAACCCTTTGGCATCATACGGGGTAGAGGGAACCACCACTTTTAATCCCGGAGTATGGACAAAGAGAGATTCAGTCGAATCAGAATGAAGTTCCGGTGCCCGGATTCCTCCTCCATACGGCGCACGAATCACAAGGGAAGCAGGGTATTGCCCCTGGGTACGGGTCCGCAGACGGGCCGCATGAGTGACGATCTGTTCAAAAGCGGGGTATATAAAACCCATAAACTGAATTTCAGCGACCGGTCGCAAACCATTGATCGCCATACCGATCGCCGCTCCTACAATGCCTGCTTCTGCCAATGGAGTATCGATCACCCGATGATCTCCAAACATTTCCCACAACCCTTCGGTTGCGCGAAAAACACCCCCGTTCTTCCCTACATCCTCTCCCAGAACCAATGTGGAAGGATCTTCTGTCAAAGCCGTTCGCAACCCATCATTAATTCCTTGGATCAGCGTTTTCTCAGGCATGCTTCTTCCCCTTTCCCGACAGCTCCTCCCTTTGACGACGAAGGTCTGATGGAAGTTCTTCATATACATGATCAAACATATGTTCTGGAGGCAACCCAGCAGCCGATTCCGCTTCCTTTACTGCCTGTTCCACCACATCCCGGCAATGCTCCTCCCAATCCTGAATCTCGGCTTCTGTAAGCAAACCCTCGGACTTCAACAACATTTCCAGGCGAACAACGGGATCACGGTATGAAATCCATTCCTTCTCCTCTAATTGATCCCGATAACGGGTGGCATCATCGGCCGTAGTATGATTCCCCAACCGATAGGTTACTGCCTCAATCAGTGTGGCTCCACCACCTTGCCGGGCCTGAACAACGGCTTCTTCCATCGCTGAATAGACCGCAAGCACATCATTTCCATCGACGCGAATCCCTCGAATCTGATAGGAGGATGCCCGCTCTGCAACCGTTGGGACAGCTGACTGGCGTGTAAAGGGAACACTGATCGCATAATGGTTATTTTGGCAGAAAAAGATCACCGGCAACTGAAATACACCAGCGAAATTTAAGGATTCATGAAAGTCACCTTCCGATGTAGCCCCATCGCCAAAACAGGCGACCGAAACCGAACGCTCCCCTTTCAGCTTGGCTGCCCATGCTGCTCCCATCGCTTGGGGCATCTGTGTCGCTATGGGAACATAGGGAGGAAGCACACGCACTCCATCAGGAGCAACATTTCCCTCCACCCGTCCCATCCAGTACAGGATGATTTGCTTCAAGGGCATTCCCGCAACCATAAAAATTCCCAGTTCGCGATAGCTTGGAAAAATCCAATCCTCCTTTGAAAGAGCTAACGCACATCCAACCTGAGCCGCCTCCTGTCCCTCCATCGGCGCATATGTACCGCTTCTTCCCTGGCGCTGTAGAGTAACCAAGCGACGATCAAAGGAACGGACCTGTACCATCCAGCGATAGAATGCCTGTTTTTTCTCTTTTGAAAATTCATTCCAAATGTTCCGCCCTGCGTCCGTCAATTCTCCTTCAGGCAGAATATACTGCCGGTCTACTCGATCCATCCGTTGAAGCAACTGAATCCCCTCCTATTTACCCCGGTGGCCTAATCCTAGAAAAATACGTCTCAGATCTGATACCTGACGGAGACGTTCCAGAACCAATTGGTCCGCCGCTCGGCATGTCGGTATATTTTCCTTCTGGGATACTTCGTAAATACGAAGCAGCATATCATGGATTTCCTTTGTCTTTGCCATGACGCGCTCATGATGAAATCCTTCCAGTTCATCTGCCACCTGAATCAATCCTCCGGCATTCACCAAATAATCGGGGGCGTAGAGAATGCCCTTTTGATGAAGCGCGTCTCCGTGCTCGTCCTTTTCCAATTGGTTATTTGCTGATCCGACCACTGCCTGACAGGAGAGTTCATCCAGTGTTTCATCATTAATTACTCCGCCGACAGCACAGGGAGCAAAAATATCACAATCAACCCGATGAATCTCACTTACATCCATCAGCCGGATATCGGGATAACGGGACTGTATTCGTTCCATCCGGGACAACGATATATCAGCCACGATGCAGTGGGCTCCTTCTTCCATTAACTGCTCCACCAGTCGAGCTCCCACTTTCCCTACTCCCTGAATGGCAATCACACGTCCCTTTAAACTGTCCGTTCCCCAAAGATGTCGAGCGGTTGCACGGAATCCCTGCATCACGCCGAAGGCTGTAGGGACAGAAGTATCTCCGCTTCCACCATGACTTTCCGGTAAACCGACAAACGATTCGGACTCACGAGCCGCATGGACAAAATCCTCCGGCATCGTTCCCATATCGGTCCCTGTATAGAAGCGTCCGCGCAATCCACCGATCAATCGCCCAAATGCCCTGAATAACTCCGGGGTTTTATCCGTCTCCGGGTTTCCAATCAACACAGCCTTTCCACCACCAAAATCTACATCAGCCAAGCCACACTTATAGGTCATCCCTTTGGAGAGGCGAAGGGCATCTTTTAAGGCATCATCCGTGCTTGAATAGGGAACCATACGACATCCTCCCAATGCCGGGCCCATCGTTGTATCATGAATAGCGACAATGGCCTTCAGTCCAGAACCAGGATGTCGGAAGAAGACCACTTGTTCATGTCCATCTTCTTCCATCAACTCAAAAATGTCATCCATATGTGAACGAGATAAATGTTTCTTTTCTCCAAGAACTTTCATCCATCATCATCCCTGCTCTTTGGATTTTATTTTACTTCCTAACGAGCGACCGCTCGGCGTACAAGCCAATAAAAACAGTCTGTTTCCAACGCTACCTCATGATATGCACCCGTTGGGAAAGGAATGCGAATGGTTATCGCCCTTGAAATCGGGGAGTGCGCTTCTCTATAAATGCGTGAACCCCCTCCTGGAAGTCTTCTGTTTTACCGGCAATTTCCTGCATATACGCCTCATATTCAAGCGCTTCATCCAATCCCACATCCATGGATTTGTACAGAGCTCGTTTGGTCAGACCGAGTGCTTTAGTAGGAGCCTGAGCCAGTTTCTCTGCAAACTGGACGCTTTCTTCCTCCAGCTGATCGTGGGGAACCAACCGATTGGCCAGTCCAATCTGAACCGCTTCTTCCGCTTGAATGTCCCGTCCGGTCATTAACAGTTCCATCGCTCGCCCAAACCCTACTAATCTTGGGAGAAAATAGCTTGAACCGCTGTCGGGAACCAATCCAATCCGAATAAAAGCTTCAACAAATTTAGCCTTATCAGAGATGATGCGCATATCACATGCCAGGGCCAAACTGCAACCTGCTCCGGCTGCCACCCCACCGACAGCCGCAATCACCGGTTTTTCCATCGAAGTGATCGCTTGGATCATGGGGTTATAACGTTTGCGAACACTTTCACCCAAGGAGATGTTTTCCATATCGGAATCGCTTCGATCGTTCAGATCCTGTCCCGAACAAAAGGCCTTTCCCTCTCCAAAGATCAGTACCGCTCGGACCTCAGAATCTTTGGACACTTCATTTAGTATAGATGTAAGCTCTTGATTCATTTTCACATTAAAGGCATTAAACACTTTTGGTCGATTCAAAGTAATTTTGCCGACACCGTTATCCTTTTGATAGATCAAGGTTTCAAGCATATTGATCCTCCCGGTCGTTTATTTTCCCTTAAAATCGGGACGACGCTTCTCCATAAAGGAGTTCATTCCTTCCTTCTGATCTTCCGTGGAAAACAGAAAATAAAAGAGCTTCTGTTCATAATCCAGATCCTCTTCCAATCCCTTGTCGGCTGCTTTTTGAACCGCCTGTTTAGCCAGACGAAGAGCAATTGGAGCTTTGGAAGCGAGCTCCTTTGCCAGCTTCAACGCTTCTTGCTCCAATAATTCAACAGGAACCACCCGATTGACCAACCCAGCTCGAAACGCCTCATCGGCAGAGATTGTTTTTCCGGTTAAGACCATTTCCATCGCCCGTTTCTTTCCGACTGTTCTAGTCAATCGCTGCGTTCCACCCGCTCCGGGAATAACACCCAGATGAATTTCCGGTTGACCAAACTTTGCCGACTCCGAAGCGAGAATTAAGTCACAGGCCATCGCCAGCTCACATCCTCCTCCCAGAGCATAACCACTTACAGCAGCCACGATGGGCTTGGACACACGTCGAATACGATCCCAATCCGCAAATTGATCCATCAACAGCATCTCAGCCGAAGTTGCCTTCGCCATCTCTCCAATATCGGCTCCGGCTGCAAAGGCTTTCTCTCCTCCAGTCAACAGAATCGCTCCCACATTTTCATCCCGGTCAAACCGTTCCAGCTCAACCACCAACTCAGCGATCATCTGCCGATTTAATGCATTTAGAGATTTGGGACGATGCAACCGAATACACCCAACCCTTTTTTCAATTGACACTTTGAGAAAATCAGGTTCCATTCGCCACTCCCCCCATCGATTAAAGCGCTTACATTTCTGCATTATAAAAAAACTCATCCAATTTTGATTTCGATTTATATTTTATCAAACGATTGGATTCATTGTCAGCATTCTGCTTTACAGTGTTAAAGCAAAGGTGAACCTTGGATTACATGAAGGTTCACCGGCCCAATCGTGATTCTCTCTCTTTTCTTATGATCCTAACGATCCAATGTTATTCAATACCACCCGTCTGATCTCCAGAAGAGGATTCCGATTCGTTCGGGTCTGTATGCTCTCCTGTACTCGATGGATTATTTGTTTGGGAGTCCTGTGTGTTTGATGAGTGATCCCCTTCTGTTTCATCGGTAGAAGATTTGCTCTCCGAATCTTCTGGGTTTGACCCCTCCTTGGCATCGCCTTCATCCAATGTGTCACCGTTCTCACTTCCGTCCATTTCTTCTTCAGACCCCTGACCGGATGGTTTTTGACCCTCTTTGGATTCCGTTTTCTTCTGTTGATCCTCTGTAACTGTATTTAAACCGGAATCAAACTCATTCATCCACCGTACCCATTCATTTTCTTCCGGTGGATTTTGGGGAGTGTGAGAGCCACTCAGCAAATTCATCATTTCATGAGTGGACTTTCCGGGAATTTGTGAGATATCTACTTGATGTCCTTTGGATTGGGAAAGGAGCCACAAAGCATACTTGGTCGGAGACACCTTATGTTGTTTCGCTCGATCCTGCACAGAATCGGGAATGGGAAGCGTTACGGTATCCAGTTGAGTATCTTTCAGGTTTGGTTCCTCTTTTACCTTCTCCTTGATGGATTTCAATGTACCCTCCAACTCTTCTTCATGATTTAGAATCATCCTATCGCTGACCTTTGGAACCTGGGATACAATAATACCATCCTGAGGATTCAACAGCTTCGCTTTTTTGGCTTCAATCAAAACATCCGTCACAAACTCATCAATGTGAGATCCCTCAAAATCAAGATTTCTGTCAACCCGTTGGACCAATGCTTTACCGGATTGATTGATGCCTTTGACTGAAATCACTCTTCCTTCTTTATTTACTCCAACTTCCAGACTGGAGCTGCGATCCTTTCGGTGATTGGCACTCACTTTGACTGAAGATCCAGTTAATGAGTGATATGTGTTGATATCGATATACAGGTAGGTTTGTGCATTCACATCCACTGGTTTAAGCAACGGAGCGATCAAACCAATCAACAGTATGACCACAGCAAAGCTTACAGCCATCCGGGGATGGCGTGAAAACCTCGCAAAAAATTCCTGCCCCCTATCCACAGTAAAGGTAATCTCTTCTCCCAAACGGCCATCTGTTCCTTGGGAAGGGATTTTCAGGAATTCTCCGTCGGATGTCATCACAATCCAATGCCGTTTACCAACCTTCATTAAAATCCCTTTATTCACACTCCTCACCCCCTTTCCTTTCGGCTGGTAAACCGAGATAACTGCGAATTGTCGGCAGATTTTCCACTAAAACCACCACCAACGCAATTAAATATATCCGGTGACGTTTTAAGGTTCTGCGGTGACAGCCCACTTGCTCGGCAAACTCTTTTTTTATTCGCTGTTGTTTACAGAATTGTTCAAGCAATTCTTCAGAGGAAACAATACGTTGGGCTATTTTCAAAAGGTTTTCCCGCGTGTCCTTATGTTTGGGAGAAACTTTGACCAGCTTATCCATCGAGATATTAAACTTTAATAAATGATCCCGAAATTCTTCGACATCTGACTGGCGCTTCTCTTTCAGTTCAATGTCCTGGTGTTCTTCAAACGATTTTTTCACGACTTCCGGATAATTAGACTCCTGACTCTTGGCGTCCGCAGGTACTAGAGAAACCTGGTATAAATGTCTTTTTTCACTCCGAAAATAATCCGTCAATCTTCTCTTGATTACAGTATAGGCAAAAGAGAGGAATGCCGTTGACTGGTTTTCCTTATAATTGTTAATCGCTTCATTAAATCCCATTAAAGCAATGGAATATTCATCATCCTGTATCCTGATATGTTTTTTGCATATTTTGGAAGCCACCTTTCTCACATACTGCCGATTTTCAATAATCAGCTCATCCCGGATTGGAGAGGATGGATCTTCCTGAGCTTCTTTGACACGAGTTTCTATATCCATTTCCAACAGATTGCGATCACCATCCCCCGGACCATGCAATGCCGACACCTCTCCTCACTCTATATATTCGGAGGTCCACTCGGTTTTTTGTCCGTTTCCATCCCTCTTAACACCTTTTCCTTTATCCACCATTCACAAGAATGGATATGGAATACTGAATTCAGGAAAATTGATAACAGGTCCGAACGAATCCATTATCCCCAAAGCATCCATCCAAAGTGTTTTTACTTATTATCGATAAGGAGGTTCCAGTATGGAAAAGAAACAACGAGAACAAAAACAAACAACGAACCCTCAGGTTGCTCCCGGATTAACGGAAAATCCACTCCGGGATCAAGCTTCTCCTAAGGAAATTCGCCGTGGAGAGTATACTCAGGTTATACAATTGGAAGAAGAGCCTCCCGATAGATAAATGATTATTATTACAAATAAAAGCTCGTTTACAGAAAACGAGCTTTTATTTGTGAATGTTTCAATTTTCAATCAGGTGAACATTGTTGTATGGCTTTCACCGCCATTGGATTTTCCAAAGAGGAAAGATCTCCGGGCGCCTTTCCGGTGTATGCCGACTTCATAACCCTTCTCAAAATTTTTCCATTCCGTGTTTTAGGGAGTTCCTTAACAAAATGAATTGCTTTTGGTTTCAAGGCTTTTCCCAGTCTTTCAGCAACCGACTTCATCAGCTCTTCTTTTAAGGATTCACTTTCCTCATGATCCGGTTTTAAAACAGCAAAGCAGATAGCCGCTTCCCCCTTATCGGAATCAGGTACCCCGATCGTCGCAGATTCCAAAACAGCAGGATGATCCACCAGGATCGACTCCACCTCGGCAGGTCCCAGACGTTTTCCGGCAATTTTCAGGGTATCATCGGATCGGCCAGTAATATACCAGTATCCATCTGCATCTACCTGCACCCAATCCCCATGAACCCAGAGGTCAGGCCAGCGATTCCAATACGTTTGTTCGTATCGATCAGGGTCTTTCCAAAATCCGTTGGCCATCCCAACCCAAGGCTGGCGAATCACCAACTCCCCCACTTCACCCCGAACGGGGTTTGCTTTTTCATCAACGACCTCTGCATCCATGCCTGGCATCGGTCCGTTAAAGGAACAAGGGGAAATCGGCTTCATCAGATTGGATGATAAAATGCCGCCCGAAATCTCTGTCCCTCCGGAATAGTTCCAAATGGGTACCTCTTTTTTACCCACCTTTTCAAACAACCAACTCCAAGGTTCTGGATTCCAGGGTTCTCCGGTAGAACCAAACACCCGTAGCGTATCAAGAGAATATGAAGCCAACCACTTATCTCCAAATTTCATCAATGCACGGATCACCGTCGGGGAAATTCCCAAATGGGTGACTCGGTGGTTATCCACGATTTTCCACAAACGATCCGGTTTCGGATAATCCGGTGTTCCTTCAAACAAAAGCATCGTTGATCCATTCAAAAGCGATCCAAAAACCATCCAGGGTCCCATCATCCAACCCATATCCGTCATCCAGAATAGCGTATCCCCAGCACCGAGATCCATACTGTAACCCGCATCAAATGCCGCTTTGACAGGGAATCCGGAATGGCTATGAATCGTTCCTTTCGGTCGTCCAGTCGTTCCGGAGGTATAAATGATCATAAATGGTTCATTCGCATCCGTTTTCGTTGAAGAAAGCGCTTTCTTGTCTTTCGTCAAGACATCCCAATCTACATCCCTTGCATCCTGTCGGGGGCAGTCTTCCCGATTGAGACGGGAAACCACGACTACTTTTTCCACACTTGGAGATTGATCCGCGGCCTGATCCGCCTCCTCTTTCATTCGAATGACCTTCCCTCGTCTAA
The DNA here is from genome assembly GCF_900182565.1 of Melghirimyces algeriensis. Lineage (GTDB taxonomy): Bacteria > Bacillota > Bacilli > Thermoactinomycetales > DSM-45169 > Melghirimyces > Melghirimyces algeriensis. The sequence goes on from NZ_FXTI01000006.1 coordinate 51,698, forward strand.
AAAAACCGTCCGCCGTCACCAACACTTTGGCTTCGCAATCCTGCAATCTCGTTGCCACTGCTTCTGCCCCGTAGCCAGAAAAACAAGGGATAAAAATGGCACCGATTCGGGCCACTGCCAACATCGCAATCACGTTTTCCACAATCATAGGCAGATAAATGGCAATTCGGTCCCCTCGATTCACTCCCAACATTTGAAGCCCTCTGGCAAAGGCTTGAACCTCTTCACACAATTCCTGATAAGTCAGTTTTCGGACATCACCATTGTCTCCTTCCCAAATAATCGCTGTCCGATTTTTGGCCACAGGGTCCTTTACAAATCGGTCCAAACAATTGTGGGCAACATTGATCTTACCTTCTGCAAACCACTGAGACCAGGGAATCCCTTTTGATGTATCCAATACTTGTTGATAAGGTTGGAACCACTCCAAATCCAAATCCTTGATCACAGTCTCCCAGAACCAAGATGGTTTCTGGACCGAATGCTGATAAAACTGGTCATAATCCGTCATACCATTTTTTTTCATCAATTGATACATTTTCAGCCTTTTTATTCGATCTTCTTTAGGAAACCAAACTGCTTCCTTCATAAAATTCCCACCCCATTTTCATACAATTCCATTTTATTTTAAACAGTCTTAAGGTTCTGGTCAAAGCATCCACTTGATTTTGGAGACAACACTCGGTAAAGTTGGAGTACAGTATTCGGACAAGGATAGAAAAGAGTGATATAAATCATGGACAGACGATATCTGAAACGGACCATCCGCAAATTGGAAATCTCCAGCAAAGAATTAAATGAAACTCGTACAATTCAGGTATACCTTCCACCCAACCATGATGAAAATGAGCGTTATCCCGTGATCTATCTGCAAGATGGAAACGACTATTTTAACTTAGGCCGATTGGCCACCCAGGCAAACCAAATGATCCTTGACGAAGAGACGATTCCCTTTGCAGCAGTTGCAATCCCGGTATCCAAGGAGAAGCGAAGTTCCGAATACGGTCCCAATGGAGAGCGTCACCCCGCCTATCTTCGCTTTTTTGTCAATGAACTGGTCCCAGCTGTGGAAAAAAATTTTCCTATTACCAATACCATCCATGAACAGGTATTGGGTGGTTCTTCGCTTGGTGGAACGGTATCCCTCCATTTGTCACTGGAGCATCCTGACCGCTTTCGTCGTGTGCTCTCCCAATCTGGAGCTTTTTTGAAACCCACACTGGAAGCGATCAGTCGGACAGACTCTCTGTCCCATCTGGAGATTTATCAAACGGTTGGGAAATCAGAAACTGCTGTTCCCACCCATATGGGAAATCTTGATCTCTTGGCAAGAAACCGGGAAGTACACCGAGCCCTTCAAGAAAAAGGAGCCAACGTCCATTACTCGGAGCAGGAAGGGGATCACACTTGGGGATTTTGGCAAAAAGATCTGCCCCAAGCACTCAGAACGTTTTTCAAAAGGTAAGCGCGTGCAGTTAATCACTACACGTGAGGTTCATGACAAAGTGGTGAAGGGGCGATTTCCGTCTCCGCATCTCTTTCCTCCAGCAACGAAGGGGAATGAGTCCGCTTCACCCCCTCCGGTCCCAACCAGGGGTTCCGCTGGGTCGTCGGGAAAGGATGCTCCACCGGATATCCCCCTCTTATTCTCTTTGTCAGCAGTCTCGCGTGCTGTTTTTCTTAATTCTAAAGTGACCTCTATCTCAAAAGAACCACAATAACAAAAGACCACCCCAATTAGCCCTTATCCAGCTAGCCAGGGTGGCAGCAAACACTCATCCACAATACTTGTCATAAGCACTGGTCAAGTTTGCTGAAATCTCTTCCAGAGTCCGATCTTCAATCTCATGGCGTTGCACCATGTGAACAATTTTTCCATCTTTCATCAAAGCGAAGGAAGGAGAAGACGGCGGATATCCTTCAAAATATTCCCGTGCCTTGGCAGTCGCCTCCTTCTCTTGACCCGCAAAGACTGTAAACAAATGATCCGGCTTCTTCTCATTCTGCAAAGAATGAGCCACAGCAGGTCGAGCCAATCCAGCAGCACATCCACAAACCGAATTGACGACAACCAAAGCGGTTCCCTTACTTCCTTTCCCTTCCAAAGCTTGCACAACATCTTCGGGCGTCAGTAATTCCTCAAAACCGAGACGAGTCAATTCATCGCGCATCGGTTGAACCATCATTTGCATCTGTTGGATATAAAAATTCTGCGCCACTCCAATTCCTCCTTCAACACCTATTATATGTATTGTATCCCATCTCGCCCTTATGAGTCCACAAACAAGGGTGGAGAAGCCCCCGTAACCTCCTGTATGATGAGAGAGAAGGAGGTGATCCCGTGGACGTGAAGGCGTATTTAAAGAGAATCCAAGTGGATTCTGTTGGAAAACCCAACTTGGAAACCCTTCAATATTTAATGAACCAACATTTGTTTCATATTCCGTTTGAGAATCTGGATATTTTATGCAACCGTTGGATTCGCCTTCAACACGGGGCTGTTTTTAAAAAAATTGTTTATCAAAAACGTGGAGGATTTTGTTATGAACTAAACAGCGCCTTCAGTGCTTTGCTTCAGGAGTTGGGGTTTCAGGTATCAATCGTCTCCGGTCGCGTTCGTACCGCAGATGGTGGGTTCGGTCCTGAATATGATCATATGGCTCTAATCGTCCACTTAAACGAACCGTGGCTGGTAGATGTGGGTTTCGGTGATTCAGCCCGACAGCCTCTTCCCCTTTCCGGGAAAAAACAGTCAGACCTTAGTGGATGTTATCGAATCAAGAAGATACCAAACGAGAAAGAGGCCTATGTGCTGGAGAAAAAGCAACAATCGCGCTGGGTATCCTCCTATCGTTTTTCTACCACCGCCCGCCGTCTTCGGGATTTTGCTGTCATGTGTGCATACCATCAAACATCCCCCACCTCCATCTTTCGTCAACAACTGATCCTTACACGAGCCACCCTTCAAGGACGCATCAGCTTGTCCGATGACTCCTTTATCCATACGATTCATGGACAAAAACGGAAAATTCCTGTCCAAAACATCGATGTTAAGCGTTATCTAATGTATAAACACTTTGGAATCGATCCTGATTCGATTCCGTTGCACCACATATCCTGTCAGAAATCGAATAAACCGGGAGATTTCAGCGCATCCTCCTTTAATGAAAGCATTTCATGTAAAGGACGGAATCTCCATGACACAAACAAATCATAAAGAAAACAGACGACCTCGTGAAACCGCTTCCCGACACCTTTTCTCTTTTGGGTGGATGATTCTTTTGACGGGTATTGCTTTTGCCACAGTCGGTACCGGTTTTTTTTCCGCTTCTATCACTCTTACCGTCATCCTGGTTCTTGCCTTTCTCCAACTCATTCTCCAACTAACCACCTTCATGCACCTGGATCGGCGCAGCCAGCTTCCCACCCTATTTATGGCAAGCGGGATCGGTTTCAGTATTATCATCGTTGTAGCGCTGTGGGCTATGAAAGGATAAAGAAACAGAGCCGTTTTCTGGTTCTGTTTCTTTACTTTTATGCATAATTTTAGTATATTTATTTTATATTTCGAAAAAAGTGAAGAGTATGTTTTTATTCCCATTCAAAATTTATATGTATCTGCAATGAAAGTGTAACTTTTGAAAGGATGATTCTATTTATATGTTCATTATTTTTAGGGAATAAGAAGGGAGTTGTTAAAATGAAAGACAAAAATATTACAAAGTCACTGTTCAATTACAAGCGAACTCTAATTTTACAGGCAACAAAAGATAAAGAGAAAACCGTCAAAGAAATAGCAGAATCGATCAACGAGCAACCTTCCCGTCTTTACTATCACATTAATCAACTTGAAAAATTGGGTTTGCTGAAGGTAGCATATGAAAAATTGATTAATAATATCTCTCAAAAATACTATATAGCAGCTAATGAAAATTTATTACCTCATCAATTTATATTAAAAGATTATATGAAGAACACAAATTATATTATACCTCAACTTTACGCATTAGCAGATAAAGCCATTTCAACGATCCAATCTGACCTGCAAAGTAACAAGGATATTACTTCAGAGGCCAGTATTGTACGAGTAAAATTAACAAAAGAAGAATGGAAGGAAGTCAATAAAAAAATAATGGAGTTGATTTCTTCAAGGGATCAGAGAGAAAGGAACAGTGACTTGTCAAATGTTAACTATATTATAATGAGTTACTTTGATCATTAAGTCGATTTCAGTTCATACTAATCTAAATATTCAGAATATAAGTTTTGATATGGTTATCATTACCGCACTTCCTTTGATCTTAATATACACAATATTCAGTTAACTGGATAATATTTCATAGGAAGATTCTTTTATATATCGATATATTTTATTTTATAATAGACTGTAAATAAGTAAGCCAATAATTCCATGAAATTTTAAATGAGGTGAGTCTCTGTGTCATTGGAAATTCACGAAATCGGAGAAGTAATTCGTAAAGTAAGAAAAGAACGCGGATTTCGGTTGGAAGATCTGGCAGATGACAATATTTCGCCGGCTACAATCAGCAATATTGAGCGCGGTGTCCCCCATGTTAATATGGATAAAACAAAATATCTTTTGAAAAAATTGGATTTGGACTTGGATAATCTACCAAATTTAATGGTTAATGAACAGCAAGAATTAGAAGAGACCAAATTTGAGCTGTTTAAGATTGAAACCCTCTTAGGCATTAACGACAGAGACAGTGCATACAAAAAACTGAAAGAATTGAATTTGGAAGACAGCCATCCCTATGCAGCAATTGCTTATTACTTAAAAGGCAAGCTGCTAATCTCCAAGAAAAACTGGAAACGTGCAGAACGTGCACTGTTTAATGCCATTCGCCTCGCAAGCCAAAGCAGTCACTGCCAAGATCACAATGTGGAAGCAGATGCGTTTAATCAGCTGGGAATCGCCAGTTTCAGACAAAATAACATTGTACAAGCATTAAAGTACACAGAAAATGGTTTGGATGCCTTTTTGGAAGGAGAAAATACAACCCTCCAGTATCTTTTGAAACGCAATCAAGCCCTGTACCTTGAAAAGCTGGGACGTTTGGGAGAAGCCATGCAGGTCGTTCAGGAAGTATGGGAACACCTTCATCAAATTGAAGAAATCGATATCATTCTAAGTTTTTATTGGTTGCGAGCAGATTTGCTTCGCAGGTCCGGCATGCTTCAGGAGTCCATTCAATACGCGAAAGATGGACTCGAATTGGCCCGGTTGAATCAAAAGTACCATTCCATGTTTGATCTGTGGACGGTTCTGGGAAGCGTTTATATGCAACAGAAGCAATGGAATAAAGCGGAATCCTGTTTTGATATGGCATTGAAACTTACAGGCCAGTTTTCTGATCAGGATAAATTCTCCACAACTTATGCTCGTCTAGGCATTCTGTATATGCACCAATCCAAGTGGGATGAAGCTCATCAGGTGATTCAAAAAGCGATTTCCATCAGTGAGAAATTAAATATCGCCCCACGGCTCACGTATGCATTACAAGTCATGGGAGACTATTACCGAAAACAAAAGAAATATACCAACGCAACCGAATATTATCAGAAGGCGTTGGATCTATCCAAAAAATATGACTACAAGGAAACGGAATATCAGACCTTGTTCAGACTATCTCAATGTTATGAGAAAACAGACGAAGCGAAATTTCACGAAAGCCTGAGAGAAATGTACAAAGTACAACAAGATTTGCAACGTGAAGAGGGAACCACTTTTGAAGAACTTGAATAAGCGTTGTGATCATGAATAAGAGTTGTCAAAAGGACACAGAATAAAGCCCTCTTCTCTTCAATGCGGAGAGGGTTTTGTTGTTATGGATTATATTGTGAATGAAGTATTACCTTATACAAAAAATGTACTATATATTTCCCTTATATATAGGGAAAGATTTTGGTAAGATTAAGCTTGATAAGCAATATTCATACCAATGACTTATCAAAGGAGGGTTTTTATGCTTAAAATAGGATTTGGGGTTCTCCAACGAATCGGCCGTTCGTTGATGTTGCCTGTAGCGATGCTACCGGCAGCTGGCCTATTGCTGGGAATTGGTGATGCCGCTTCCATTCCCCTCATGACACAGGCCGGGCAAATCATCTTTAGTAACCTTGCACTGATCTTTGCTGTTGGAGTGGCCATCGGACTGACAGATAATGAAGGAACCGCCGGACTTGCCGCAATCAGTGGATTTTTAATTATGATAGTAACCATGGGTACTCTGGCAGAAGATGCCAAAGTGCAAACCAGCCCTGTTCTAGGGATTGAGACAATTGATATGGGAGTATTTGGCGGAATTATCATCGGGTTGGTTGCCGCCTACTTATATCAAAAATTCCATGATATTCAGTTACCCCAATTTCTCGGTTTTTTTGGAGGAAGGCGTTTTATTCCCATTGTTACTGCCGTCACCGCTTTTTTTCTCGGTATCGCCTTTTTCTATATTTGGCCGCCCATCCAAGACGGGATTGACAGATTTTCCATCTTGGTTACGCAACAGAATACCGCTTTGGCAGCCTTTATTTTCGGTGTCATTGAACGTTCTCTGATCCCGTTTGGACTTCATCATATCTTCTACTCACCCTTTTGGTTTGAATTTGGAACCTTTAAAACGGCTGCAGGTGAAATTATAAAAGGAGACCAAGCCCGCTTTATGGCTGGTGACCCAACAGCCGGCACCTTCCTGGGCGGAAAATTTCCCTTTATGATGTTCGGTTTGCCGGCAGCTGCCCTGGCTATTTATCATGAGGCCCGTCCTGAACGGAAAAAAGTTGTTGGTGGGATTATGCTTTCAGCAGCTTTAACCTCTTTTTTAACCGGCATTACGGAACCCATCGAATTTTCCTTCCTTTTTGTGGCCCCTCTTCTCTTTGCAATCCATGCTATTTTTGCGGGAATCTCGTTTATGGTGTTGGATCTGATCAATGTGAAGGCTGGTGTAACATTTTCCGGCGGGGTTTTGGACTACATCCTTCTATTTAAGAAAGCGACCAACCCGCTCTTGATTCTTCCGGTAGGCTTGGTCTTTGCAATCATTTATTATTTTGGCTTCCGTTTCGCCATTCGAAAATGGGATCTGAAGACCCCAGGACGTGAAGATGAGGACACAGAAGAGAATCAGAATGTGGACACCACCGATGATGAACTGGCCTATGAAATTCTTCAGGCTTTCGGCGGTAAAGAGAATATGGAGAAGCTGGATGCTTGTATCACCCGTCTCCGTGTCACGGTCAAGGATGCTGGTCAAGTGGACAAAGATCAACTAAAAACGTTGGGAGCGTCAGGTGTCATGGTTTATGGAAACAATATTCAGGCCATTTTTGGCACGCAATCGGATCGACTCAAAGATATGATCAAAAACATTCTGAGTGGCAAAAAACCGTCCCGGCAAGAAAAAAAGGAGAAAGAAGAAAGTAAAAATCCCCCCCCTCCTACAGATGGTGAGGAGCAATTGGCTGCTCCTCTATCCGGTAAGATCCTTCCGATCACAGAAGTTCCGGATGCCGTTTTTTCCGGGAAGATGATGGGGGATGGTTTCGCCATTGAGCCTTCAGAAGGTACGGTTGTGGCACCAGTAAACGGAAAAGTGGTGAATATTTTCCCCACCAAGCATGCCCTCGGTCTGCAAACTCCAAATGGGATGGAAGTACTGATTCATGTGGGAATTGATACTGTCAAGCTGGAAGGCAAAGGCTTTGAAGTTCTGGTGGAAGCGGATGCTGAAGTAAAAAGAGGACAGCCTCTTCTCAAAGTGGATCTGGACTATATTCAACAACATGCTCCGTCGATCATTACTCCGGTTGTCTTCACCAATCTAGAAGGCAAAAGCGTTAAACTTCTCAAAAAAGATCATGTGGAAAAAGGTGAAACAGATATTATTTCCATCACTGAAGAGTAATACGAAAAAAGGCCCATTAACGGGTCTTTTTTCTTTTGACAGAAACATCAAGGTTGACAACCGATCATGTTGTAACTAAAATAGTTACAACACAGCGCGCTTTATTTTGTTGTAACTGTTACAATTGCTTTGTATTGTAAGGAAAGGAGAAAGATAGATCATGTCTGTAAACGTAAAAGTATATTCAGATTATATTTGCCCTTTTTGTTTTTTGGCGAAAGCATCGTTTGAGAAAGCCATACAGGGAAAAGATGTTGAAGTGGAATGGATGCCTTTTGAACTGCGCCCCAGTCCTTCACCAAAATTAGATCCAGTAAATGACCCCTCCAAAAGAATGGGATGGGATCAGTTTATTAAACCAACGGCAAAAAAGTGGGGAGTCCATATGAAATTGCCATATGTTTCACCGCATCCCTATACAAACCTAGCATTTGAAGGATTTCACTTCTCCAAAGAACATGGCAAAGGAAAGGAATACAACGATCGGGTATTTACAGCATTTTTTCAAGAAGAACAGGATATTGGAGATATTGACGTTCTGACAAACATTGCGGGTGAGGTTGGACTGAATCAAGGAGATTTTAGAGAGGCTTTAATGACACGAAAATATAAAGAAATACAACAACAATCACTCAAACATGCGAATGAAGAAGCACAAATTACCGCTGTCCCAACATTTATCATTGGCGATGAACGGATTCAAGGGGTTGTCAATAAAGAAACATTTGAAAGGATTTTGGATCAGGAGTTAAAAAAGAACCGTAACTCTGTTGCCAATGGTTGCAATGCGATGTGAACGGCTCTCCACTAAAGTGGTAGAGCTTCTCGGTTCATCAAGCCGCAGGCGGGTACTCTCCGCGAGCTTTACTTCCCGTAGTTCCTACGGTACATATTGAAAATGTTTTTGTGGGTCTTTCCGCATGACAGGAATCGTTTTACGTGGTGACTGTTCCTTCCTCACCACAACCCCATACGATTCGGTTTTCAAGGTACAAATCGTTTAACACGTTTTCGCTCGTATTTTGAGTAATTTCGAAAGGCTCATACAGACGAACCTTGAATTTCTTCGGGTTGATTCAACTTTCCCTTTAACGCCTTGGCTACTTTGGCTACCCTGGCACCAAGGCGATAAGCCATTTTCAATTCGCGTTCTTCCGGTGTCTTTGACCCATCCGGACCCGCCACTGTGGTTGCCGCATAAGGAGAACCACCAATTCCATCCGCTGTCAATTGTTCAGGGTTTTCGCCATATGGAAGGCCTACATAAATCATTCCGTAGTGCAGTAACGGTATGAGAGTCGTAATCGCTGTTGTTTCCTGACCACCATGAACCGATCCGGTACTGACAAAAACAGAAGTTACTTTCCCTTCAAGCGCACCTTTGGCCCAAAGACCACCTGATGCGTCCATAAACTGTTTCATTTGGGCAGGCATCAGTCCAAAACGGGTAGGTACACCCCAAATGATACCGTCAGCCCAAGTAAGGTCCTCTTGGGTCGCTTCAGGAATATCGGCTTGAGCTTCCTGTGCCTTGACATAAGGTTCCTGTGTGGATAAATATTTTTTGGCCACCTCAAATTCCGAAGTTTTTGCTACTTTTACCTCTGTACCTTCAACACTTTTTGCCCCTTCTGCCACAGAGAGGGACATTTTGTAAATGTGACCGTAAGCACTGTAATAAGGAATCAGGATATTTGTCATTTTTCCCACTCCAGTAAACGAATTTGATAGGTTTATTGTGCCCCTACTGCCTCTGTAAATTCTCAAGGAGATGATTTCACTTATCTTAAATTTGATACATCTTATTCCTTATTCTCATCGTGGAAAGAGGTGTATCCGTTCATTTTTTTGGGTATAGTCTAATGGAACATTTACTTGATATTTGGGAGGAATTTCGCTGTGCCAGAACACCTGTCGGAACGCATTCAATTAAATAACCGTATCGAAATGCCATGGTTTGGACTGGGCGTCTACAAAGCGGAAAATGGAGACGAAGTGGTACAAGCGGTTCAAACCGCACTCCGTGTAGGCTATCGATTAATCGACACCGCTTCATTTTATGGAAATGAAGAAGGCGTGGGAAAAGCGATCCGGGACTCCGGAATTCCCAGAGAAGAGGTCTTTGTCACAACCAAGGTGTGGAACGATGATCAGGGATATGAGTCCACCCTAAAGGCCTTCGAAGAGAGCCGGGAAAAGTTGGGATTTGATCAGATCGATCTTTATTTAATCCACTGGCCGGTACGGGATAAATATCTGGAAACATGGAAAGCTCTGGAAAAACTATATCATGACGGCAAAGTGCGGGCCATTGGAGTCAGCAACTTCCAAATCCATCATCTGAAAGAGTTAATGAAACACAGCGAAACACGCCCAGCAGTCAACCAAGTGGAATTTCATCCCCGCCTCACGCAGAAAGAGCTCTTGGAATTCTGCAATGAACATCAGATTCGCCTGCAAGCTTGGTCTCCGTTAATGCGGGGAGAAATTTTGGATCATGAAACCATCCAGGAGATTGCAAAAAAACATGGCAAATCCCCAGCTCAGATTATTCTGCGCTGGGATTTGCAAAACGGAGTCTCCACCATTCCAAAGTCCGTTCGAGAAGAACGGATCAAAAGCAATGCGGATTTGTTTGATTTTAAGCTGTCCCCGGATGATATGAAGAAGATTGACAGCTTGAATCAGGATCGGCGGATCGGTCCGAACCCGGACGATTTTTAAACAGAACATATGACAACCTAAGGGTAACTCGCTTCGGGCGGGTTCCCTATTTTTGTTATAATGTGACTCCGTAAAAGGAAGGAGAAATGGGTTTGAAATTACTGATTGCAGATCGGGACAAAAAAGAACAAATCGGTCTGGAATGGCTGGTACGCGCTTATCCCATTCCCTTTCAGGAAATAAAGACAGCCACGGACTTCGATTCATTGCTGGAACAATTAACACAAAGTCCCCCTTCCGTTTGCTGTGTAGAGTTAGATATGGTACCGCGGAAGCGGTGGGAGGAATTTCGGCGTCTGGCTAACATCTATACCCGGACAATTATTGGAATGACTGCGGAAGCCACTTTTGACCGCGCCGTTCAGGCCATTGAATTGCATGCTTTTGACTTGTGGGTAAAACCTGCTTCTCCAGACCGAATCAAACGTTCTCTTAACCGTGCTTTTCGGGAATTGACTGAAACCCCGACGGAAAGGGAAAACCAATCCTCTCCAACTGCTGCCCCGCCTTTTTCCTACCGATCCCTTTTTATTGAAGAAGAAGGGAAGCAAGCTGGCACCCTCCTTCTTCTTCAGCCGGAAACACCAGAATCCATTCCGTCTCTGTACCGTTTTCTTGAAGATTACCCCTTTCATCATCAACCGATGCTTTTTCCCTTGAGCGATGCTGTGGCGGCGGTCTATCCCCGTTCACGATCCGACCGAAACAATATTTTCCAACGGGAAGGCTATCGCTTGATCCGGGAGTGGTCGGATCGATCACAAGAGTCTCTGTTTGCTGTGAGCCATCATAAACAGGATACTCTCTCGCTTCGACAACAATACCGTTTGGCCCGGCAAGCTCTCCAACTTCGGTTTTATCGGGGAAATCAACAGTGGATCACCGTCGAAAAAGCCATCCAATGGAAACGAATCGATCCTTTTCTCAATCCGGAGGAACAACGGCTTTGGGTAGATATGCTGGACCAATCGGACAAGGAAGGAATCAAAGCTTGGATGCAGTCTGAATTTTACAATCTGGCTTCTCCCTATCCTGACCCAGGACTTTTGCGGATTCGGCTGACCAGTCTTCTTGCCCAATTGCGGCGATTTATGAAGAGTTGGTCGCTTCATACGCAACCTTCCTTGGAAGCACACTACCACCGCATTTTTTCGACTGTTTTATATAACCCTTTACTCTACCGCATCGTGCAAGAGCTGTTGCTTTTTGTCTATGCTCTCTTGGATGGAGCGGAAGAACAACGGCAGCGCGGGGAATCAGACCCGGTGGAACGGGGAATCCGGTGGATGGAAAAAGAGTTTCACCGTCCAGATTTAAGTTTGGAACAGGTAGCCAACCATGTAAAACGAAACCCCTCTTATTTCAGCCATCTGCTTTCTCAGCAAAAACAGGTTTCATTCCGCCATCTGCTCCGGTCAATCCGGGTTCGTCACGCCCGTCGTCTATTGGAAACCACAACGCTTTCCATTCAAGAAGTTGCCCGACAATCCGGATTCTCTCATGCCAATACGTTTAGCCGTATTTTCAAAAAGATGACCGGACATTCCCCCAGGAATTACCGAGATCAAATAAAAAATCAATCATCCAAAGAAAAGGAAGATTTGACATGAAAGCGCTTCCTTTTCTTTGATCCAACCCAAAAAATTCCCTCTTTTTCGAATGTGGAGACTCTCAAAACACGTTTTATTCTTCTTTATACTGATAGAGAATCCATAAAATAAGCTTTTTTCACAGCCCATTCTTATAGAGAAAAAGTTAGTGATGAAAAAAAGGAAGGTGCTCAGTGATGAACAATGGAATGACGAAACCGCGAACCATCCGCGCTTCCAACGGAACGAAACTTCAGGCCAAGGGATGGATTCAGGAAGCAGCCCTGCGGATGCTGATGAACAATCTTGATCCGCAAGTGGCGGAAAATCCTGAAGATTTGGTTGTATACGGTGGCATCGGCAAAGCGGCCCGAAACTGGGAAGCATTTGATGCCATTGTACACACATTGAAAGAGCTGGAAGAGGATGAGACGATGTTGGTTCAATCGGGAAAGCCGGTAGCCGTTTTTAAAACCCATACGGATGCTCCACGGGTGCTGATCGCCAACTCCAATCTGGTTCCGGCCTGGGCTAACTGGGACCATTTTCATGAATTGGATCAAAAAGGGCTGATGATGTACGGCCAAATGACAGCGGGAAGCTGGATCTATATTGGTAGCCAAGGGATTGTTCAGGGAACCTATGAAACCTTTGCTGAATGCGCCCGTCAACACTTTGGAGGCTCATTGAAAGGGACACTCACAGTAACGGCAGGACTGGGCGGCATGGGTGGTGCTCAACCGTTGGCAGTAACGATGAACGGCGGAGTGGTAATCGCCATGGAAGTGGATCAGACCCGAATCCAGCGGCGTTTGGATACAGGTTATCTGGATCGGATGACGGAAAGCTTGGATGAGGCCCTCTCCATGGCAAACGCCGCCAAAGAAAAAGGGGAAGCATTGTCCATTGGACTGCTGGGCAATGCAGCCGAATATCTCCCCGAAATGGTCAGACAGGGGGCCATTCCCGACATCGTTACTGATCAAACCTCCGCCCATGATCCCTTAAACGGATATCTCCCCCAGAGAATGACCCTTGATAAAGCTGCTGAATTGCGGAAAAAGGAACCGGAGGCACTGATCGCTCAGGCAAAGAAAAGTATGGCCGTTCATGTACAGGCCATGTTGGATATGCAACAAAAGGGAGCCATTGTCTTTGATTATGGAAACAACATTCGACAGGTGGCAAAAGATGAAGGTGTAAAACACGCCTTTGATTTCCCCGGTTTTGTTCCCGCTTACATTCGACCGCAATTTTGTGAAGGAAAAGGCCCCTTCCGTTGGGTGGCTCTGTCAGGAGATCCTGAGGATATATACCGAACGGATGAGGTCATTTTACGGGAGTTTCAGGATAATGAAAATCTCTGTCACTGGATTCGAATGGCACAGCAGAAGATCTCCTTCCAGGGGCTACCTTCCCGGATTTGCTGGCTGGGTTATGGTGAGCGGGCCCGATTTGGCAAATTGATCAATGATATGGTAGCCAAAGGGGAACTGAAAGCCCCCATCGTGATTGGGCGGGATCATCTGGACTCCGGCTCCGTCGCCTCTCCTAACCGTGAAACAGAAGGGATGAAAGACGGAAGTGATGCCGTAGCAGATTGGCCCATCCTTAACGCAATGATTAACGCGGTGGGCGGAGCCAGCTGGGTTTCCGTACACCACGGTGGCGGTGTGGGCATGGGTTATTCCTTGCATGCGGGAATGGTGATCGTCGCTGATGGCACCAAAGCAGCGGAAAAGCGGTTGGAACGGGTCCTCACCACCGATCCGGGAATGGGGGTTGTCCGCCATGTGGATGCAGGATACGATAAGGCCATTCAGACCGCCAAGGAAAAAGGAGTCAAGATTCCGATGCTGAAAACTACCTGAAGGAGGCTCATTATGGCTAACAAACCTTTATATATACAAAAGGCAGCCCAACTGGTCACCTTGCAAGGAAGCTCCGATGCCCCCTTGCGTAAGGAAGAAATGGAACAGCTGCAAATCATTGAAGATGGAAGCGTATGGATTGAAGATGGCTTGATTCAATCCGTCGATACCGATGCAGAAATCCAAAAGCGTTATGCCTCCCGGTTAAACGAGGCAGAAATCGTAAATGCCCGTGGGAAATTGGTCACCCCAGGCTTGGTTGATCCCCATACCCACATCGTTTTTGCCGGTAGTCGGGAAAGTGAATTTGAGTTGCGCCTCAAAGGGGCGACCTACATGGAAATTATGAACGCTGGTGGTGGGATTCACTCCACTACATCCGCCACCCGAAACGCATCCCATGAGCAGCTTTACGAAGAAAGCTGGAAACGGCTGGATCAATTTCTCCGCCATGGGGTTACAACCGTAGAGGCAAAAAGTGGATATGGCCTCTCCATGGAACATGAGATCAAGCAACTGGAAGTGGCCCAGCAATTAAACCGTGATCATACCATCGATATCGTTTCCACATTTATGGGTGCCCACGCGGTTCCCGCCGATTACAAAGAGCGACCGGATGATTTTGTGGATGAGGTCATACAAAAAATGCTTCCAGAAGTGGCCCGGCGGGAACTGGCGGAATTTAACGATGTTTTCTGTGAGCGCGGCGTGTTTACCCCTGATCAATCCCGTCGCATTCTGGAAGCCGGTAAAAAATGGGGGCTTCTTCCCAAAATCCACGCTGATGAAATTGAACCGTACCGAGGGGCAGAACTGGCGGCAGAAGTGGGAGCGGTCTCCGCTGACCATCTGTTACGTGCCTCGGATGTGGGCATTCAAGCTATGGCCGATCAGGGAGTCGTTGCCGTATTGCTTCCGGGAACCGCCTTCTTCCTGATGGCAGAGATGGCGAATGGACGCAAAATGGTGGATACCGGTGTCCCTGTGGCACTTTCCACCGATTGCAACCCCGGTTCTTCTCCCACCGTTTCCCTGCCGTTCATTATGAACCTGGGATGTCTAAAGATGGGAATGACTCCTGCTGAAGTATTGACAGCCACTACCATCAATGCCGCTCATGCCATTCGCCGTGGACATGAAATCGGCAGTCTGGAGAAAGGCAAAAAAGCGGATTTGGTCATCTTTGACGTGCCCAACTATATGGGACTTCAGTATTCCTATGGCTCCAACCATACACAAACCGTGATCAAAAACGGTCGAGTCGTATATCGTCGAGACGAAGTATAATGATTTTCTCAGAAAGGAGGATCACATTGACATCCCATTACCCCTATCCCATGCTGAACCCACCTGCTTTCCGCTGGAACCGGCCCCAGCCATTGCCGACGGACCCCAAGGTACATGAATGGATTGAATCGCTGGATGAAGAGTCAGCCAAAACATTGGACTGGGCAAACGTGGATGTTACGTTATTTGGCGTCCCTCTCTCCCGCTCTTCCATCAGCGCTTCCGGGGCCAGCGAAAATCCCCATGCCCTGCGACAGGCATGGAAAGGATTCAGCACCTACAACCTGGATGAGGAAATCGATCTCTCATCATTGCGGGTGGTTGACCTTGGAGATGTGAGGCAACATGTGACCGATATCTCCATCTGTCATCAAAATATCATCCAAGCAATGGAAGCGATGCGAAATCATCATCCTTATACCACCCCTGTGGCGATGGGTGGCGACCATTCCATTACTGCTATGCTGGTTAAAGGGTGGAAAAAAGCCCATCCGGAAGAACGGATCGGAATTCTTCAATTGGACACGCATTTTGATCTTCGCAGCCTGGAAGACCACGGCCCTACCAATGGAACCCCGATCCGCAATTTGATCGAAAGTGGAACCATTCATGGAGAAGACGTCTACAATATCGGCTTGCACGGCTTTTTTAACGCCCGTTCCCTGAAAGAATACGCCGATCAGGCCGGTGTTCATTATGTCACCCTGAAACAAGCCCGAAAAAAAGGGGTGGACAAAACGGTCCAGGAAGCACTTTCCCAACTGAAACAGCGGGTAGACACCATCTATCTCACCGTGGATATGGATGTACTGGACATTGGAGCAGCACCCGGCGCTCCAGCCTCCACCCCCGGTGGAATGCAATCGGACGAACTGTTTGAAGCCGTCCGGATTGCAGGACAACACCCATCAGTAAAGGCGATGGACCTTGTCTGTCTCGATCCCCTGCGGGATGTACGAGAAGCAACCGTTAAAACAGGTGTCCATGTGATGTTATCTTTTCTTACCGGACGGATTCAAAGAAAGGGTTGAGGAGAAAAACTCCTCTTCCCTATATCCCATTCTAGGAGGGTTCATCATGAGCCAACCAGCAAATCATCTTCCTCCAAATAGGGGATCATCCTTATCTGTCAAAAATATCTCAAAATTAATTCTATTCAGCGGGATTGGAATATGGATGTTCTTTATACCCGTCGCTATCGGTGAAACGTCTACCATCCCTTTGGATCATATTGTAACTTGGATTCGGGAAAGCTTTCCTGCACTCGTTCCTTGGTATGCTTTGATCATGATTTTTATGGGCGCTCTCTATCCCTTTATCAAGGGAACCTGGAACCTTCGTCCAGTCGATCGTATTTTCTCGATCTTGAAGATCCTGGGGTTTCTGACTGCACTCCTTCTCATTACCCAAACGGGGCCTCGCTGGCTGTTCTCCCCGGATCTCGGACCCTTTCTCTTTCATAAACTTGTGATTCCAGTAGGTCTTTTGGTACCCGTGGGGTCCATGTTCCTCGCTCTTTTAGTAAGCTACGGCCTTTTAGAATTTATCGGAGTGCTTGTCCGACCCATGACGCGTCAGATCTGGAAAACGCCTGGACGTTCAGCCATTGATGCCGTCGCTTCCTTTGTTGGCAGCTACTCCATCGGTCTATTGATTACCAATCGTATGTTTAAAGAAGGGTATTACAACGCCAAGGAAGCCACTATTATTGCTACCGGATTTTCCACCGTTTCCGCCACCTTTATGATTGTCGTCGCCAAAACACTGGGCTTGATGAGTCATTGGAACCTGTATTTCTGGCTAACCCTGTTCATCACATTTTTGGTCACAGCCCTGACTGTACGTATTCCACCCATCCGAAACAAAAGTGAAGCCTACGCACAGGGAAAGGGAATTCCTGAACCGAACATCAAACACCAGCTCCTATCCACAGCCTGGAAAGAAGCTCTTCATGCAGCAGAACATGCCCCGCCTCTTTTCCGAAATATATGGAACAACCTGAAGGATGGACTGGTGATGACCATCTCCATTCTTCCGTCCATTCTCTCCGTAGGTCTGACCGGGTTGCTTTTGGCCAAATTTACTCCCGTCTTCGATTGGCTCGGCTATCTGTTTCTCCCGGTCACTTGGTTGCTTCAACTGCCGGAACCCATGCTGGCAGCAAAAGCGTCCGCCGTGGGAATCGCAGAAATGTTTCTTCCGGCACTATTGGCGACCAAAGCTCCATTGGTAACCAAGTTTGTCATTGGAATTGTCTCCGTTTCATCCATTCTCTTTTTCTCCGCCTCCATCCCGTGTATTTTGTCCACCGAAATCCCCGTTTCCATTGGAGAGTTGGTGATTATCTGGGTGGAACGGACGATCCTGACACTTTTACTGGCCACTCCCATTCTCTATCTGCTGTTGTAAGTTCTATGAATAAGACCAAAAAGGTCCGGCCCCGATCCATGGTAACCGGACCTTTTACATTTTCAACGTTTATGGTGGGTAGTTTGAAACTATCGGCTCATCCGTTCAGTTTAAATATAAACATTTATCGTACCAGTGGGTAAACCGAAATATATTCCAATATTTACAAAAAATAAACTTTATTGTATGATCCAAATATAAAATATCAGGAGGTAAAACGAGAGTGAAAAAAATTGTGTTCTCTCTAATGGCTGTGCTGGTTGTGTTTTCTTTCACAGGGGCTGATGTTTTTGCCAAAGAGATTGAAATACAAAGTTCCTGCCAGAATTACGACCAAGCAATCAGAGTGGGTGTAGGCTATTCTGCAACAGGAATTTTCGGCAAACCGGGTACTATTGTACCGTTGTATGGATGGCCGGATCTTTACGATCTACGAATAAACAGCCATGGTACCTACGACTCAGCAACGGTGATAGGTAAACGGGAGGGGACAGGATGTGTGCAGACGAAAGCCACCGATGGTTCTTACTATTATTACAAAATAAAAGTAGTGGAATACTAATTCATAAAAGACAGCAACCATGGGTTGCTGTCTCTTTTCGCTTGATAAAATGCCGACTCCTTTTTTGCGACATGTGCACTAACCGTTTTCAATCATCAGGATTCAGGATCGCCAGCAATTGGTGATCCTCCCATTTCCCATTAATCCTTACATTTTTCTTGGATAACCCTTCTTTATGAAATCCGGCTTTTTCCAACACGCGAATGGAACCTTTGTTATGGGGCATCACACCCGCTTCGATTCGGTGCAACTTCAATTCCTTAAAGGCAAAATCCACGACAAATTTCACCGCTTCGGTCATATATCCCTTTCCATTTTGCTCCTGATCCAAGCAATATCCCAGCCAGCAACTCTGTAAATCCCCTCGGACAATTTCTGCCAGAGATATTTTTCCGATTAATTGGTCATTCACCAAAAAAATTCCAAAATAATACCCGATTCCTTTCTTGGCCTGTTGCACATGTTCTTTTACAAGCTCCCTTTGACCTTCAAGGGTATAAAACATTTCTGTCCTCAACGGTGTATACCGTTGAAAAAAATTCTTATTTTTCATTTCCAAACGTAACAATTGCTCAGCATCGCGAATCTCCAGCGGTCTAATCACAATGTCACTCAATGGGCTTTCTCCTCCCAAATAAAAACACCACAGGAAGCCCCTGTGGTGTAGGATTTTCTACAATTGTTACACCACAGGCAACGACCTGCAGTGTCCTATTGAAAAATGGATCACATCAAGGATACAAGTCGTCGATCATCTGAAATTAGACAGACGGATCCCATGATGATGATCAAGGAAAAAAACAGCAGTCGAGTACCCGCCTTTGGAAAGAAATTTGATGGATTTCTTTTTCATGATGGTACCCTCCCCTGTTCCAGAGATAAGTTTTATATTATATGATTTTTTAGTATTGATCAAGGACCATATGAAACCTTAAAACCGACGAAAGCGAAATAATGCCCATTGCCCTAGAAGTAGAAGCCTACTTCTGCAATGAACACAGAAACGCTGGCAACTAACAAATCCGTTCCATGTAAAAAATGTTCTGGATAATAATTGATCCAAGAAAAGAGATTGCCCATCGTAAGCACCTAGGTGCTAGCATACAGCAATACGACCGCAATTAAAAATTCATTTTTCAAAAAACTAAAGTGGAAAAAACCTGTGCCGAATTAACGACAAAACACCATTTCTCATAAGGAAACGGTGTTTTGCCCTTTCGCTGTTAGAACCAAGATTCATATTATTCAAGTTTCCATCCTCAATGCATCACTTGTCCGCCCGTTACATTAATCGATTGCCCAGTCATATAGGATGCTTGATCAGATGCATAGAAAACAACGGCGTTGGCAATGTCTTCATAGGTACAGCCCCGTTTCAACGGTACCTTGTCGATATAGACCTGGCGCACCTCTTCCGGTTTGATTCCCAACTTTTTCGCATATTGGGGCGTTAAACTCTGAAACATCGGCGAGTCCAGAAGGTTGCCCGGCATAATGGAGTTGACTCGGATATTGTATTCCGCCAAATCCAATGCTAGGCTTTGGGTCAGTCCAACACCGCCAAATTTGGAAGCGGAATACGCGGAATTGTGCTTACTCCCCACTTTCCCTGACTTGGAATTAATTTGTATAATATTTCCATATCGCTGGTTGACCATCACTTTGGCCACTTCCCGCGCAGTCAGAAAATAACCCGTCAGATTTGTATCCAAGGTTTTCTGCCAATCCTGCAATTCGTACTCGGTAATATTGGCGCTCTTTGCCACTCCTGCATTGTATACAAGAAGATCGATGCGACCAAAGATATCGACGGTATCCCGAACCATTTTTCGAACCTGATCTTCCTTTGTTAGATCCACAGTGACAGGCAAACTAGCCACCTGGTAGTGGTTGCGGATTTCTGTGGCCACTTTTATCGCATGTTCACGGATGAGGTCCGCAACGGCCACTTGATAGCCTTCCAGTGCCAATCGATAGCTTAATGCTTCTCCAAGATTTTGCCCTCCACCGGCAACAATTGCGACTTTTTGTTCTCCACTCATAACCTCTTCTCCTTTATCTCTATGATTTCCGGACGATTTCGAGCGAGCTTCCAACTTGGATCTCGTTTATTTTTCCTATCTCAAGAACCAAGGTTCCCGGCAAATCAGCGCTGTTCTCTCCCGTAAATTTGAGCGTGATGTGACCCAAGTTATCCAAATTTTGGTTCACAGCACTTCCTACAGCTGTCACTTTAAATGTCTGACCATCAATCATTAAGATATCTTCCGGTTGAATCGGTTCTTTCAGGTCATTTATCTGATGCAGGAAACAGAACTCTGCCAAATCTTCCGGTGCACCCTCTTTAAAGAGAATCAGCATCTGTTCGTCTAAAAGTTGGGCTGCCATAGGGCCAATTTGTGTAATTGTTGTGTTGTAAATCGTCTTCATGGACGGCAACCTCCCGATTGTTAGGAATCATAGAGTCCAAAGCTGGCAAGCCAGGCAATAAAGACCGTGGGAGCTCCTGTCAAAAATCGGCCATAGAGAACCGAAGGGACTCCTACTTCCACCGTCTCCACCTCTGCTTCAGCAAGTCCCAGACCTACGGGAACAAAGTCAGCTGCAGCCTGGGAGTTAATGGCGAATAAGGCTGGCAGAGCCAGTTGCGGCGGGATGTTCCCTTTCCCGATCTCCACACCGATCAGGGTCCCAATCACTTGGGCAATAACCGCTCCAGGCCCCAAAAACGGTGATAAAAGTGGAAAAGAACAGACCAAGGAGATAAGCAGCAATCCTGGGAGGGACCCAGCAAATGGAGAGAGTACCGATGCGAAAAGATCCCCGATTCCAGATTCCAGGATGATCCCAATCAACATGGCTACAAAAGCCATGAAGGGCAGAATGGTTTGAATAACCGTTTGGATGGCATCCCTACCTGCCTGATAAAATACGCCGACGATGGAACCCATTCCCATTCCGATTTTGACCATCAATCCCTTTGGGTTGGATTGTTCATTTATTTTTTTATCCGTGGTATACTTAGGGTTGGAAATTACTTGCTTTGCATTGGGTTGAGAGCTTGCGCTCTTTTCTTTTTCTGTTTCCGATTCAGAATTTTCAGCAATCTGTATATTATCGGGTTTGACACCGGAGACATAGATATCCTCGGTGATAAACCTGGCGAGTGGCCCACTTTTACCGGTTGCCATCACATTGATCGTTTTAATGTTTTTCTGTGGGTACATACCGCAACGCAGCGTACCGCCACAATCAATAATGACACAGGCCAATTCATCGTCCGGTACTTTAGTCTTAAACCCGTCTACCAACTCACAACCTGTCAGTTCTGCAATCCTGTCTGCAATATACGGTTTGCTCCCCCCTGTAATATAGGCGACTTTGTTCCGCTTTTCGTCCGGTGAAATCACGAGAGGACCGCCGAAACCACCTGGTCCTGCGTGAACGATGATCGATTGATAGGATTGATCCTTTGCCATCGGTGCTTTCCCCCCTCACAGTTGTACGGTATCTTTCAGTTTTACATTCTGTTGTTTGGCTACATAGGCAGTGGTAAAGTCGGTAACCCAACCCCTTAGGAAGTTCGTTACCATCCCGACTAAAAGATACCTTAGCGCCAAATCCGTAACGGGAAGATCCAATTGGGTAATCCCTGTCGCAATCCCAAGAAAGACAAAGAGTTCACCCGGATTGACGTGAGGAAATAACCCGTTCATCGTATGGCAGGAAAACGAAGCGGAAGCGTAATAACCAGGCTTGTACTTTTCCGGCAGGAATCTTCCCAGCGATAATGTCATGGGATTGGTCAGGACAAATGTACCGATCACCGGAAGTACCAGATAACGGGTAAAAACATTTTTTCCCGATTTTTTCGCCAACCGTTCCACCCGGTCTTCTCCGATCAGTTGAACCAAGGCATTCATGGCGACCAAAAGCATGACGAGAAGCGGAACAATGCCGGTTACCAAATCGACAAAGACTTCCCCACCCCGTTGAAACAATTGGATAAACGCACCGGCATAATCGGATACCATTTCCATTTGCATCACCTCTTCTTATTTTGCCATCAGCATCTTATCAAGCCATGTCTTTTTAACGGGAACATCACCTCCTTTAGCGATCGTTTTAACGTTGTTGACCGCATCTTGAATCGCCTTTGCAGTAAGTCGGTTGTATCCTGCAATATCTTCCGGTTGAAGATCCAACAGATTTTTTCCTTCCAGACCCTTAAGGGGTCGCAAGCGGGAAAAAATCGTTACCCCCTGCATTTTCTCCACCCTTATGATTGTATTTCGAGCGTCGATCGCGATTAAGACCACCGTCCCGGCCCGAAATTTTCCTGTCAATCGCCCAATCGCCACTCTGCCCAATCGCCGCATCTCCCTGAACCGTTGATTAAAATGCCTCACCTGAAAATAGCCTAGAATGATTTGAACCAACCAAGCGAGACCGATCATCAGAATGATGGAAAAAATCATGAAATCCCTTCTCTCTAACTGTTTAAAATGGCTTCTGCTGTCTCTTCATTGGAAATCAAGACATTGATATATCTCCCTTTCATCGCCCCGATAATGGAAGGAACCTTTTCCACTGATTCTGCCATTCCAATGGAGTATTTAAGATTCTTGAGTCGATCCAGTTCAATCGCCACTGTCCGCTCGTTCACCTCAGGATGCAGTAAATTCCCTTCTCGATCAAAATAACGGGAACAAATTTCTCCAATGGCACCCAAACGGTTTAATTCCTGGATTTCCATATCTCCAAAAAAGCCTGTCCAAATCATATTTGATGAACTGATGGGTGCACCGATCCCGACAACTGCAATCGTCAAATTTCGCCACAGATCCAAAATCTTGCGAAAATAATGGGAACGCATAATATCATCACGGGTCTCTTTTTTCTCTACAATTGCTGCTGCGTCAATAAAATGGGTCGTCCCGCCAAACGCGTTGGCTACATTGTAAACAATCGTGTTGACATGGTATTTACTATCCATCGTCCCCGGTCCCCCGACAAGCGGAACAAAATCCGCCCGTCGCTGTTTTATATCGGAAAACTGACCCACCATACCGGCAAGCGTACTGCCCCAAGCAAACCCAACTACATCGTGATCCCTGACGATCCTCTTCAGTAAATCAGCTCCCGCTCGACCAATCGCCTTTTTCTTTTCTTCGGGCGAATGATCGCGTTCCGATGGAACAATAATCGCTTCCTTCAGTTGAAATGTTTTTTCCAGTTGGTATTCCAAATCAAAAATCCGGTCTGCAGAGTCCCCCCTTATCGTAATGGTAACGATTCCTTTCTCACGGGCTTTTTTCAGCATTCGTCCAATGGTCGTCCGATAAATGCCCAGTTCCTTGGCGATCGCTCCCTGAGTCATTCCCTCTTCGTAGTACATCCGTGCGATCTTAATCAGAAGCCGTTCCTCTTCTCTGTTTTTCAATTTATCACCTTCATTCGCACAAATGTGCAATATCATGTCATATGTAGTTTTCACAAATTATAAGCGCTTTCATTTAAATCGTCAACTCCCATCCTAGTGGTTATAAAAGGAAAAAGAGGACTTTCATTCTAAATTTCTATCTCTCTCAATGTAAAAAAGAGAGCCCTTTTGATCCTTCCGTCAAACCATTTTTTCCTATGAATCCAATATATAACCGATAATAACATGTCAGGAAGATTCCGAAGAATGTGTGAACATTGATTTTCTCTGGATACCTCCCTGTTCAGATTTATATGGAACGAAACCTTAACCCAAAGTCAACCGAGCAGAGTGAACAAAGACCACCCACCGGGAAGCCGGATTGTTTAATAAGGTCTCACTCCCCTCTCACCATTTTTGCATGAAAAGGTAGAGGTTTTTTTTCTTTTTAATGGAATGTTAAGTATTCTTAAAGATAAACCGTTTTCACAAAAATCTTTGCTATACTCGTATCCATAGCTGAGGTTTGGTAATGGAGGCGGAATAGGGTGTACTTTCCGGAAATCAATTTTGTGCGCGGCTGGGCGTGTTTGGCTGTGGTAACGGTGCATGTGGCGGGGGCTTTTTATTATCAGCAGGGAGCATCCTGGTCCGAAATATCCTTCATGTTGAATCAACTGGGCCGTTTTGGCACTCCCTTATTCGCCGTAATTGGTGGCTTTTTACTGTTTCATCAGGCCATGCACCGGAGATTTTCCCTGATGATGTTCATCCGGTCACGGACAATGAAAATTCTGTTGCCGTTTTTGATCTGGAGTGGGATCTACTTGCTGATCCTATGGCGATTTTATGAAGTACCGGTCTTTTCAGACGGTTTGGCACTTGTTCTGCGTATTATAACCGGACAATCCTATTATCATTTGTATTTTATGGTTGTGGTCTTGCAATTTTATCTTCTCTTTCCGCTGTTACAAAAGAATTTGCGATCGGAACGGGCTTGGCGAGTCGCTATGCTTGTTTCACTTGCGGTGACAGCAGGATGGTTGCTGTTCCCCTTAAATTTTGAAATCAGTAAGGCGTTGGGGCATCCCGCCATGCTGGGAAAATGGATCTTTTATTTCCTGTTCGGGGGATTTCTAGCTCGTCACTGGAACCGGATCAAGGAGGAATTGTGCCGGTATCCTCTACAGGTAGCCGGTTTGACCATAGCAGTGTTCATCGGAGGGATCGTGGAATATCAATGGTGGGGACCCTACAGCTCCCAGCGATTGATGAACCTGGTGAATATACCCATACTGTTTCTTGCACTGGTGACTGTTCATCCGTGGTTTACCCGAACCGTCCCTTACCTGGAGGAGGGCTTGCAACGGATTGGAACCTTTGGATTTGGAATTTATCTGGTTCATCCTTTATGGATTAGTCTCTTTATGGAGTGGATACCCGCTAAATATTGGCACATAGGAATGCTTCCATTCATATGGACAGCCATATTGTCCGCTTCCATGATCATGATTCTGCTGATTCGGCGAACACCCTTTCATCCGTATCTCTTGACCATTCCCAAGCACCCCACCCATAAAACGCAACAGAAACCGATCCCTTCCGCCGCAGCAAGATCCTGATACATTGTAGAGGTCAGATATAGTGTTCCCATTACAAAAACAGCTGACCGTCTGGGTCAGCTGTCTTCTTCAGACCAGGAAATATTCTTTCTAAAGCTTTTTCGGATGTCTGGAAACTCCTTTTTCCACAAACAGGAAGAAGCACTTTTGTAAGCATTGATAAATCGGGATCATTCCGAATTTGGATGTCCCTTGAACAAGATATGGACATGGTCTTTCTCGTGATTCCATTCTGGCAGAGCCATATTGTACTTGGATGCAATGTACTCAAAGATTCCCCCTTGCACGACGGGAAATCGGATCATCCAGTACTTTCTTTCGATATTTTTCACGAGACTAGATGGTATACATCAAGAATTCCAATTCCCTCTTGTAGAAGCGGGAGACTTCTGGCGCAGGTTTGTTAAAATAAAAGAAGAGTCTAAAGGAGGAATGATGATGAAAAAAGCATTAACCATCGCCGGCTCCGACACCAGCGGGGGTGCCGGAATTCAGGCTGATTTAAAAACGTTTCATGCAATGGATGTTTACGGGATGTCGGCATTAAATACCTTGGTAACCATGGACCCGGATCATTGGTCCCATCAAGTTCATCCCATTCCTCTAGAAACCGTCCAAGCCCAATTGGACACAATTCTTTCCACAAATGTGGACGCCATGAAAACCGGTATGTTGAGCACAGTGGAAGTGATTGAATGTGCGGCTGATGTAATCGAACGATATGGGGTAAACCGCGCCGTCATTGATCCAGTGATGGTATGTAAAGGGGAAACAGAAGTTCTTCATCCGGAAAACAAAGAGGCCTTGCGTAATCGGCTGGTCCCCAAGGCAACTGTCGTTACACCCAATCTTTTTGAAGCCGCTCAGTTGGCGGAGATGAGCACCATCACCACAGTAGAGGAAATGAAGCAAGCCGCCCAGGCGATTTACCAACTTGGACCGAAATACGTCCTCATTAAAGGAGGTTCCGGCCTTCACCACCATCAAGCGATAGATCTTCTTTATGATGGAAAAGAATTTACGACATATGAAGCGGAGAAAATAGACACCGCCTGGACGCATGGTGCCGGATGCACCTATTCCGCCGCGATCACTGCGGGATTGGCTCATGGTAAGAGTGTGCCGGAAGCCGTCCAAACAGCCAAACGCTTTATCACCCTAGCCATCCAAAACGGTTTTGCATTAAATCAGTTTGTGGGACCTGTGCGTCAAATGCGTTTGAAATAATACACGAATCATCCCCTTTTGAGTGAAACCTCTGCGGCGTCCACTCAAAAGGGGGTTTTTCTAAGAAAGGGGGAATACCATTGGCAAGATCAACAATGATGGGGAATGGTGCATAGAACCGTCAATCACAGGCGGTTTATTCCACAAAGGTTGTGAACGGCTCTCCACTAAAGTGGTAGAGCTTCTCGGTTCATCAAGCCGCAGGCGGGTACTCTCCGCGAGCTTTACTTCCCGTAGTTCCTACGGTATATGTTAAATTGTCGGACTTGTGAGGGGTTAACACCCCCCTCATCCGACGACCGGAGGAAGTGCCCGTGGTACGCTCACTTTCATCTAATCTATTAGGATGGAAAAGATTCCCTTTCGCATTTCCAAAATATATCGAATTTAATTTACAGGGAATATAGGATATACAGAAAAACACAGATGATCCATAAGGCTTTTGATTTCGCCCTTTCATCTGTTTAACAACGGTTACGGGCCGACCATAGGTGAAACAAGCATAACTACTCATCTTCCCTCTGTTCAAACAACTTCAGATATTTACCATATCCTTCTTTCTTAAGCTCCCTCTTCGGGATAAAACGAAGGGCGGCCGAGTTGATACAATAACGAAGCCCTTTTGGACCGGGGCCGTCCGGAAAAACATGACCCAGGTGAGAATCCGCTTCTTGGCTGCGCACTTCTGTCCGGATCATTCCAAAACTGCGGTCCTCCTTCTCTGTTACGGCCTCTTGATCGATTGGTCGGGTAAAGCTGGGCCAACCACAGCCAGCATCATACTGATCTTTGGAGCTGAAGAGCGGTGTGCCAGAAACAATATCCACATAGATTCCTTCCTCTTGGTTATTCCAATATTCATTCTTAAAGGGCGGTTCCGTTCCATTGTTCTGGGTTACCTCATATTGCAAAGGCGTCAGACGCTTTCTCAGCTCCTCACGGGACGGCTTTCTGTTGGAGTCCACTGAAACTCCTCCTTTTGTTTTATCTGCTAAAAGATGGAATCATTTCAACATTTTTTGCATACGTTCAGCCGCTTCCTTGACGGGTGGAATCACTTCTTCCATTTTCTCCTTTGTCAGCCGACTGACAGGTCCGGATACCGCCAAAGCTGCGAGTATGTTTCCATCACGTCCAAAAATAGGTACAGAAACAGCAGAGGTCCCTGCCTCCCGCTCTTCCACACTGGTTGCGATTCCTGTATCACGAATGTTCTCCAGTTGCAAACGATACATTTTTTTATCCACCGAGTCAGGCCAGTTGGGGTCTCCCAGAATCAATGCCTGATCAGACAGCGGGGAAAAAGCAGTCAAGACTTTTCCCGCAGCTCCAACTGCCAGGGGCATTCTCGCGCCTACCGGGGCCACCCGGCGAATGGCCTGCAGGCTTTCCACTGCCTGAACACGAACGCGTTCCAACCCATCACGAACATAAAGACTCACCGTTTCCTCAATCTGATCCCGCAATCGTTCCATTTCCGGAAGAAACAGAAGTGCGGGATCATCGGAGCGGGACAGATGAGCAGACAATTCCCAAATTCTAAATCCCAAACGGTATTTTTCCGTCTCTCCATCCCGAACCAAAAATCCTTTATCTTCCAATGTCGCCAATAAACGATAGACGGTGCTCTTATTTAATTCTGTCATCCGAGCAATTTCCGTTAATGACAACTCCGGTTTTTGGATAAAACAAAGCAGAATATCCAATGCACGTTCGGCCGCGCGTACCGTCTTTTTTCCTTCCATAACGGTTTCCCCTTTGGTTTCACTTGGCGAAATATGTTTTTAATTAACATTATACCCCCTTTTTTTTCCGTATAAAAGAGCAAGTTTTAAAGCGATCAAGGGTATACAAATGAGGAAGTCTCAGTGTATAATGAAACAGAAAAAGAAACTCTGTTTTAACTGATGAAACTGGACGTGATTTTATTTTTTAAAAGGAGGTTGTTTTTTCATGTCCACAAAAGACCTCTTCGGCGTACGCAAGACGCTCTCTGTCGGCGGCAAGGACTATGTATACTATAGTCTGAAAGAGCTGGATGCGAAAGGTATCGGCGACATCTCACGCCTTCCCTTCTCCATCAAAGTTTTGTTGGAAGCCGCTGTGCGTCAATATGACGGCCATTCCGTCACCAAAGAACACGTTGAACAACTGGCCAACTGGACATCTCGAAAAGAGAATAAGGAAGTCGCCTTTAAACCGGCACGGATCGTGTTGCAAGACTTTACCGGGGTTCCAGCCGTGGTGGATCTGGCCGCACTGCGTTCCGCCATGGATCGGGTGGGTGGCGATCCCAACCAAATCAACCCACTGATCCCTGTAGACCTCGTGATTGACCACTCGGTCATGGTGGATAAATTTGGAACGGAAGATTCGCTGGAGTACAATATGAACCGTGAATTCGAACGGAACGAAGAACGCTACCGTTTGCTTCGCTGGGCAACGGATGCCTTTGATAATTTCCGTGCCGTCCCTCCGGCTACCGGAATTGTACACCAGGTCAACCTGGAATACTTGGCAAAAGTGGCGCAAACACGCGAAGTAGACGGGGAATTGCAAGTATATCCTGATTCATTGGTGGGTACCGATTCCCATACCACGATGATCAACGGTCTGGGTGTCCTCGGCTGGGGTGTTGGCGGAATTGAGGCCGAAGCTGGAATGCTGGGGCAACCCCTTTACTTCCTGACACCGGATGTCGTCGGATTCAAGCTGACTGGTGAGCTGGCAGAAGGTGCCACTGCCACTGATCTGGCTCTGACCGTTACACAGACATTGCGCAAAAAAGGCGTAGTGGGTAAATTCGTCGAATTTTATGGCCCAGGATTGTCCAAGATCAGCCTGGCTGACCGCGCAACCGTCGCCAATATGGCTCCGGAATATGGTGCTACCATGGGCTTTTTCCCAGTGGATGAAGAATCCCTCAACTATTTGCGGAATACTGGCCGTGATGAAGCATTGGTCCAGCTCGTCAAGGAATATTTCACTGCACAGGGAATGTTCCGCTCCGACGACACGCCGGACCCGGTCTTCACCGATACCGTCGAACTGGATTTGGGCGATGTAAAACCCAGTCTGGCAGGACCGCGCCGTCCTCAGGACCGGATTGAACTGTCCGCTATGAAGGAAACTTGGAACGAAACCTTGAAAAAACCGGTTGAAGAAGGCGGCTTCGGTGTTGAAGAGACAGATAAAAAGGTAAAAGTGGAATACAACGGCGAAACCTTCGAATTGGGCAACGGAGATGTAACGATTGCCGCAATTACCAGTTGCACCAACACCTCCAACCCGTCCGTCATGTTGGGTGCCGCTCTTGTAGCTCACAAAGCGGTTCAAAAAGGGTTGAAAGTAAAACCTTATGTGAAAACCAGCTTGACACCGGGTTCCAAAGTTGTGACCGAATACCTGAAAAAATCCGGAATGATGGATTCACTGAACCAACTGGGCTTCACTCTGGCTGGATATGGATGCGCCACATGTATCGGAAACAGTGGTCCGCTACCGGAAGAAATCAGTAAAGCCATTCACGAAGGGGATCTGACAGTAGCTTCAGTCCTGTCCGGAAACCGAAACTTTGAAGGCCGGATTCACCCGGATGTCAAAGCCAACTATCTGGCTTCTCCCCCGCTGGTCGTTGCCTATGCCCTCGCCGGAACGGTAGACATCGACTTCGCCAAAGACCCGATCGGACATGACCAAGATGGAAATCCTGTTTACTTCAAGGATATCTGGCCTTCCAATGAAGAGGTTCGGAAAACGGTAGAGGCATCCATGAATGCCGACCAATTCCGTGCTCAGTACAGCAGCGTATTTGATGCGAACGAACGCTGGAATCAGATGGATACCCCCAAAGGGGAACTGTACGAATGGGATGAAAAATCCACATACATTCAGGAACCACCCTTCTTTGTAGGATTGTCTCCTGAAGTGGAACCCATTGAAGAAGTCAAGGGAGCCCGTGCTTTGGCATTGCTGAAAGACTCTGTCACCACGGACCATATTTCCCCCGCCGGTGCCATCGCTCCAAACAGCCCAGCTGGGGAGTATTTGAAGGAGAATGGGGTCAAACCTCGCGACTTCAACTCGTATGGCTCCCGTCGCGGGAATGATCGCGTCATGACCCGTGGTACCTTTGCCAATATCCGCATTCGAAATCAAATGGTGCCGGGTACGGAAGGCGGTTTCACCAAATATATACCCACTGGAGAAACCATGCCGATCTATGATGCAGCCATGAAATACAAAGAAGACCAAACCCCATTGGTCGTTCTTGCCGGTAAAGAATACGGAACCGGAAGCTCCCGTGACTGGGCCGCCAAAGGAACCAATCTGCTTGGCGTCAAAGCTGTTATTGCTGAATCATTTGAGCGGATTCACCGTTCCAATCTGGTTGGTATGGGTGTACTTCCCTTGCAGTTTGAAGAGGGCACCAGCTGGGAATCGCTAGGACTCACTGGTGAGGAAACCTTTGATATCACAGGGCTGAACGATGATATTCAACCCTTCCAAAAAGTAAATGTCACGGCTACCAAGCCGGATCAATCCACGGTTGAGTTTCAGGCGATCATCCGCCTCGACAGTCAGGTGGACATCGAATACTACAAAAATGGTGGAATCCTGCAAACGGTACTGCGTCAACTTTTAAATGAAGAAGCAAAAGCCTGATGCAACCCCTCAGTATCCATCATGTACAAATTACAATTCCCAAAGGATCTGAAGCAAAAGCTCAACATTTTTATTGCGATATCATGGGATTGGAGGAGATTCCTAAACCGAGCTCCCTGGCCGGTCGGGGTGGCTTTTGGCTTCGTCTTGGAGACATGGAAATTCACATCGGTACCGAAGATGGAGTAGATCGCACTCGTACCAAAGCCCACTCGGCTTACCTGGTAGAAGATCTGACCGCTTGGCGCCATCATCTGATGCGACAGGGAGTTGAAATTCAGGACTCTATTCCCATTCCCGGATATCAGCGCTTTGAGTTACGCGACCCCTTTGGCAACCGGATGGAACTGATCGAACGGAAATAAAGCACGCCCCGCATACTGTGATGCGGGGCTGTGCTTTTGTAGTCAAAACTGACTTGTCACCAATCATTCATCCTCTGTTCATATTTGTCCCCTACAATATGCAAATATAAGATAGAATAAGGATTATACATGATCCCAAGCAAGGAGGTATTCACGATGTTTCACACGTCGCTTGGACGTTTCCGCATCGTCAGTTTTTTGGAAGGGCTCTCCTACCTTCTGCTTCTCGGCATCGCAATGCCTCTAAAATATTTTGCCGATCTGCCGATCGCTGTTACCATTACCGGTGCGATTCACGGTCTTCTTTTCGTCCTCTATCTCATACTGCTCTATCCGGTAACAAACCAGCATCAATGGTCATATAAACAGATACTGGGAGCACTGATCGCGTCTGTCACCCCGTTTGGTTTTATCATTCTGGACAAAAAACTTCTGCGTCATCAGGAGATATCATCCAAACAGGTAACGAATTGAAGCCAATGTATGAAAAAGCCCGGAATATATGGGCTTTTTTCATGAATCGATCAACTGTTGCTCGAAAGAAAAAAACGCTGCATCAACTGATACCAGGAGGCGACTGAACCGTCCGGAACTCCTGATGTCATCCACCTTCTCTCTCCGATTCGACGACAAAATCCTGATTCCATTAACAGCAAGTGATCCGCCAACTCTGCCAACTCCAAATCATGGGTGACAAAAATTGTGATTCCTTTTTCTCTTCGTTGCTGAAGTTCATGAAGAAACAAATTGTATCCCAATTCATCCAGTCCACGGGTTGGATCATCCAAAAGCCAAAACTCCGGATCACCCAGGAGACTGGCGGCAATGGCATAACGGGAAAGTATGTATTCCGGAAGTTCTACCAGCATTCCCTTTCGATACGCTGCCAGACCCCAGCGAGTAATCATTTCCACCACGCGTCGTTTCGGTTGTGCCAATCGGTGATAATAAGAAAGATTTAACAATGCATCCTCCAATACCATATCATCTGGATGCAACAGTTTATTTGAGGGAACGTAGCCAATACGCTGTTGAAGCAATTCAACCGTTGACATATCCCCCATATCCGCAATTCTTCTGGACCAAACATAACTGCAATGATCCGCAAACTGATAGGTCACCCTTCCATCATCAGGAACGGAAAAAGCGGCGATAATTTGAAGAAGTGTACTCTTTCCCGAAGATGGCGGACCCAAAACAGCTGTTACTCCACCCTTCAGGGTAGCAGTGAAATCGAGTAAACCCGCTTGCCCCTGAAATAAGCCCCATCCTCTTTTTTCACTGTCCGTAAAACGTTTACTTACATGGGAACACTCAATATACAATGATTTCATCCTTCCCGAAGTGATAATCTTTTTTCCAAATGGAATACCTTTATACTTTTAGACGTGAAAATGCGGAAAAAGTTTCAGAAAATATATGTTGCTAAGAATGAAAGTAATTTTCAGCAAGGTCCTTGACCCTTTTCCATTACTGTGATTAAATGAAGAACAGGCAACTGCATACCTCACGGGAGCTTGGAGAAGCCAGGCTGAGAGGGCGGGAACTCTACGCCGACCGTTTAACCTGATCTGGATAATACCAGCGTAGGAAACACGGATGGATGCACCATTTATGGTCATTTAAGAAGAAGTCGTATCAGTAAGACGACTTTTCTTTCCGTATATTTTTCCCTTGCCTTCCTCCCGTCGGCAGTGCCGAATGATAACGAGGAGGCTATTTTTAATGCATAACAGTTACAAAATCTATGTCAATGGGTCACGAGAAGACATTCGGGTTCCAATGCGAAAAATTTGTCTCTCGTCTGAGGATCGTTCCGGAAAACCCGAATCACTTTGCGTTTATGATACCAGTGGTCCTTACACGGACCCCGATGTTTCCACGGACCCTCAAAAGGGGCTCTTCCCTCTTCGCAGGAAATGGATACTGGAAAGGGAAGATGTAGAGGAATATGAGGGTCGCGACATTCAGCCGGAGGACAATGGATACAGGAAAAACAAACCAGATGAGTACTCCAATCCGTCTCGTTCCCCTCTCCGGGCTAAAGCGGGAAAAACGGTTACCCAGATGCATTATGCCCGCCAGGGGATCATTACCCCGGAAATGGAATTTATCGCGATCCGGGAAGGAGTCAGTCCGGAATTTGTCCGGGATGAGGTGGCCAAGGGTCGTGCCATCATTCCTGCCAATATCAATCATCCTGAAAGTGAACCCATGATTATCGGAAAACACTTCCATGTCAAAGTCAACGCCAATATCGGAAACTCCGCAGTAACTTCCTCCATTGAAGAAGAGGTGGAAAAAATGGTCTGGGCGACCCGTTGGGGAGCCGACACCATCATGGACCTTTCCACCGGCAAGGATATCCATACCACCAGGGAATGGATTCTGCGCAACTCTCCTGTTCCAGTCGGTACGGTTCCAATCTATCAGGCACTGGAAAAAGTGAATGGCAACCCTGAAGATCTGACTTGGGAAATTTACCGAGATACATTGATTGAACAAGCCGAACAGGGTGTCGATTATTTTACCATCCATGCGGGAGTGCTTCTCCGCTATGTTCCCTTGACCGCCGACCGGGTAACCGGAATTGTCTCGCGCGGTGGCTCGATTATGGCCGCTTGGTGTCTGGCCCATCATGAAGAAAGTTTCCTGTACACGCATTTCCGGGAAATTTGTGAGATTCTTCGAACCTATGATATCTCACTCTCCTTGGGGGATGGCCTTCGCCCAGGTTCCATCGCGGACGCCAACGATGAATCTCAGTTTGCCGAACTAAGGACCCTGGCAGAATTGACACAGATCGCCTGGGAATATGATGTGCAGGTGATGATCGAGGGACCAGGGCATGTCCCCATGCATCAAATCAAAGAAAATGTGGATATCCAGCAGGAGTGGTGCAAAGAAGCCCCATTTTACACGTTGGGTCCCTTAACTACGGATATTGCACCCGGCTATGACCATATCACCTCCGCCATTGGAGCGGCCATGATTGCCTGGCACGGGACAGCCATGCTCTGTTATGTGACACCTAAAGAGCACTTGGGACTTCCCAACAAGGAAGATGTAAAAGAAGGAATGATCGCTTACAAAATCGCTGCTCACGCTGCTGACCTGGCCAAAGGTCATCCCAGGGCACGAAATTGGGACGATACGCTTTCCAAGGCACGGTTTGAGTTTCGGTGGGAAGATCAGTTTAACCTCTCGTTGGACCCGGAGCGTGCAAGAGCGTTCCACGATGAAACCCTTCCCGCAGAACCGGCTAAAACCGCTCATTTCTGTTCCATGTGTGGCCCCAAGTTTTGCAGTATGCGGATCACCCAGGATATTCGAAAGTATGCTGCAGAAAAAGGACTAAATCCGAACGATGCCGTTGAACAAGGCATGAAAGAGAAAGCGGATGAGTTTCGAAAAGGCGGTACAAAAATATATCGATAAAATCCAGATGATAGCTGCATCCATCTTCCACTCTGGTGGAAGGTGGTTTTTTATTTCTGGAAATACTTCATCCACCGATTACAAAGGAAATTGATCCATCCATCAAGAAATCATATAAAAGCCATTCATCGCTAACAAGAAGGAGGCACCAACCCTTGCCGTTGTCAACTAGCATACAAGTACGTTTTCATGAATGTGACGGACTGGGTCATGTCAACAATGCTGTCTACTACAATTATATGGAAACTGCTCGAATTGAACTGTTTCAGATGTTAGATCCCAACATGAACCTGGATAACTGGAAGCTGATCGTCGCCTCCACCAGTTGTGAATACAAGTCCCAGGCCTCCTTTGCCCAGTGGCTAAAGGTGACCACCGAAGTGGAACGGATTGGCAACAGCAGTTTCACTGTAATGCATCGGATCAGCGATCTGAAATCGGATGAACTGATCGCCATCGGACGAGCGGTTCTCGTTCATTACGACTATCAAAAACAACGTAGTACCCCATTGCCAAAGGCGATGAAAGATACACTCCGATCCCTTCATCTCCCGCAATGAAGAGAAAGACGCAACATCGTGAACATTGGATGTTGCGTCTTTCTTTTCCATATCCGTCACATAGATGAAAACACATACTGCATACCCGCCCAGTTAACCGGAATGTTTATTTTCCCCATCACGGACCCAC
The DNA here is from genome assembly GCF_900182565.1 of Melghirimyces algeriensis. GTDB lineage: Bacteria > Bacillota > Bacilli > Thermoactinomycetales > DSM-45169 > Melghirimyces > Melghirimyces algeriensis. The sequence continues at coordinate 87,497 of NZ_FXTI01000006.1, forward strand.
ACAAAGAGAACCATCCCCAAAACTGTCATTACAATAGCGGAAACATAACGATCCACAAGCTTATGTATAAGGTTCCACTGCTCCCACCCATAAGGAATAAAGGCAAAAATCAGAAACAGAAGGAACAGAGTCATCACTTGACTTCCTTTCCCCGTTTTTCCTCCGAACCGAAACAAAATGGGAATCAGTACGGCGAGAGCGTAGATGAAAAGATATACCGTTTTTAACCGGATCACCCCTGATGCATCCAATCCACCGAGGAGTAAAGCACTGGCCGCCAATAATATCATGAACATCGCATAAAGTGGATGCATTACATTCCCCCCTCTCTGTTTTGATTTTATCCAACGGATCAATCCGTTTAAACAGCCTTGGAATTTGAGCTCCAAGGGTGTTTCACTTAACGGAAGGCTGAACCATGGCAATCCTTGCAGTTGAATCTGGATCACTCATGAACCAGCCTTCTCCTCGGACAAGGAAAATCGCTGGGACAATTCGTTGCAAAAATCGTTCAGCTTGTTTCGGTTGATAGAGTAATAATTCCACTTTCCTCGTTTGCGTTCATGCAAAAGACCCGCATTTTTCAATTCTTTCACGTGATACGACACCTTGGATTGCTTTAAATTTAACGCTTCTTGAATATCGCAAACGCACATTCCGGTGGTACAGCATTGAACAGATTTTTTTCCATCCCCTCCGGCAATCAGATCAAGAATTTGACAGCGAATCGGGTCGGCCAATGCCCTGGCAATCTGAGACAGCGGTTCATTGGTGCAACAAGACATCACAATCCCTCCTGGATTAGCATAAGCGAAACCCAGGCAACGCCCAGGTTTCACTAAAGGATATCATTTATTCCTTATTCGGAAGTGCAGCAATCAGGGGCACAGCAATCACCCTCAGATGTTGCAATTTTCGATGATTGTCCGAAATCGTCCACATCTTCCTTGACAAAGAAGACTTCCCATCGGTGATCGTCGGGACTGGTTACCCAAATTTTATCCTGACGGGCATAGCAACAAGTGGTATCCATTTCGTCGAATGAAGCCAACCCTGCATGTTGCAAACGTTCCTTCGCAGCGATTACCGCCTCTGTTGACTCCACTTGAATTCCCAGATGATTCAGCCCACCAGCAATGTCACCTCCTTCGTTTAACGTGAAGTTCAGGGCCGGTTGATCCAGATCAAATTTAGCGTAACCAGGATGCACCTTGGCAGGTTCTTCTCCGAATAAATGACGATAAAACTGGATGGAGGTGTCCAAATCCTTCACATTGATCGCTACATGGGGTTTTAATACCATTTTTCATCCGCTCCTTCTCATTCGTTTATCATTCTCCAAGTATCGAACGACACAATCCGTCAAATTGCCATGAAAGAATAATCACCTCACATCAATTTTCTTTGATATAATCATACATCAAATAAATTTGATCTGTAAATCCGCAAATCAAAAAAAATTGATATATGATGTACAGCTCACTTCCCGTTTCATCAAGTCCCGTTCCCGGTCTGACCAGGGTTGAAAGAGGTTTTGTTAACAACAAAGAGCCGATTCATATTTTGTATCGGCTCTTTGTCTTACCAATCCTTGATTTCTTTATACTCCCATTGGAATGATATACACCACCATCATCGCAAAGTGAAAACCGGTTCCGGTCATGACAAACAGGTGAAACACCTCATGAAAGCCAAAACGGTTGGGAAAAAAATCACACCATTTCGTGGCATAGATCACCGCCCCCAACGTATAGGCGACACCGCCTGCCACCATAAGAATGATGGCACCAACCGGAAGACTTTGAACCAGTTGAACAATGGGAATTAATGCAATCCATCCCAATGTAACGTAAAAAGACGTGGATATGTAGCGAGGGGTTTGAATAAACAGGAATTTAAGCGTAATCCCAATCAACGCCAAGGTCCAGACGGCGATCAGCATCACCCATTTCCAAGCTCCCTCTAACCCATAGTAAAAAATAGGTGTATAGGACCCTGCAATCAACAAGTAAATTGCCACATGGTCCAGTTTCTTCAAGAGCAATTCCTTCTCCGGGGTGGTTCTCACCCAGTGATAAAGAGAACTGGCTCCATAGAGAAGAATGACACTGACACCATAAATGGTCATCACCACTAAGGTGGATACATTTTCACGACTGAGAAGAATGAGAAAAACCAAACCGATAATCCCAGCCAAAAAGGTGACAAAGTGCGTCCAGGTATTTACCGGCTCCTTCATTTTTAACCATTTCATCAGGACGCCCCCATTTTTCGAAATACTCTTACCGATTATATCCTGAAATTAGAACAATGAAAACCCTGAAAGCTTAATCTTATCCAGAAATTAATAAACTGATTCAAAGTTTCTCATTCACCTTATAAAATCATCAACCTCATAAATCCAATTTACCAATCGTTTATTAAACTCATGAGGTTCTTCCAACATGGGATTATGCCCGCTATGCTCAAAAATTACTTTTTCCACCTTCAAACTTAAGTCTTCAACAGGGTCCCACAGTGAGACTGGAGCAACTAGATAATCATACCTTCCCAAACCAATAAAAACCGGCTTATTGAAGTGTTTCAATGATTGTAAAAGATTCAGACTTCCAAATACCTCTCCCCACAAGTGATCAATGATCTGCATATTTGTATATACACCTTCCCACAGATCTGTTGCATCAAATGTATAGTCGTAAAAGCTTTGAGCACCCATACGAATGCACATATGAACAAATCGTCTTTCCGGATCTTTTTCAATGTCTCTTTCCAGTAATGCGATATCTTTTTCAAACTGTCGTTTTCTTTCATCACTTGCAGTATCCCTAAAAAAGGAAAAACTCTGCTGTTGCCTTTCTTTACTGTTTGTAGGTGCGGAGTTTAATAAGACAACTTTCTTAACACATTCAGGATACTTCCTAGCATACTCTAAAGCCATAAAAGCATGGCCTGAATGACCCAATATAACAAACTCCTCCAGATTAAGCATCTGTCTTATGCTTTCGATATCATCAAGCATAAGATTCAATTGATAATCTTCTGGGCTTAATGATCGCGGTGGCTTTACGAAGCCTCTATGATCAACAAAGAAGAATTGCAGTTTTTTTTTGATCTCCTGAGTAAAGAGTTGAGAATAATAGACTGTACTACCTACTACAAGTACAGGTATACCTTCTCCCTCAATGCTATAAGATAATGGAAAGCCATCAATGGTCAGTGTTCCGCTTTTTTTCATTTTGACATTCACCTTTCTCCGTAAATAAAATGGCCCTTACTCATGAAACTAGAATGTTTCCTTTCCAATCTCTGTGATATGAACCTCTGGAATGATATCCGAGCAGAGCGAATCAATATCAAACAGCTCTTCAATGTGATAGATCCCTTTTAACCATTTGTTCGTATATAGTTCTTCGCTTACCCTTGTTGCGATGGCAGCTGTGATCGATGCTTCTTTCTGACCATGAAGAGCACACTCGGCAAGAACTCTTTTACCGCCAACTTCTCCCCATGCATCGATTTTTAAAGCATAGATTTCCCTTCCCCATCTTATTTTGCTTAAAAGCCATACTGCCAATGTCCGTAGCGATTGATATTTTAACAAATGGAATATCCCTGCCCGTTTACATAACGCAAATATCTTGGTAACGGTTCGGGAATCCAAGCACAGTCGGGTACTCACCGTCGGCACCTTTAAGGTATGGGGCAAGGAATGCTGATCGGAAAAATTAAATCGATATCCCGTTCGATCCCCCAGATCTCTGCCAAAATCAGTTGTTTTCCCATCGTCAAAGGTCTCTGCCTTGACTTTCTCCCGATTTGAATACACGTAAAAGCTTGTATCCAAATGATCGATCGTCCATTCAATAGCCGCTTTACCATGCTGATCTCCCAACCCCAACAGGACATAAATATCGATTGCTTCTGTTTGATCCATGTAACGTGTGGTATATTTGGCTAATAAATTGGTAAGTCCCGGTGCTAAGCCAACGCTTAAAACAGCCGTTGTTTCGTTCTTTATCGCTTCTGCCTCCAACGTTTCAACACGCGATAAAAAGGAAGCATTCGCAGAGATATCGATATAATCCACCCGGTTGGCAAAACAGGCCTGTACAAAATCCAGGTTTCTCTGGTCAAGACACATCACAACCAATTTCACTTTATCCAATAAATCTGACGGCAGAGGCTTGGTGGTATCCAATTCACGAGGAATCACTCTCCCATTCGTTGTTTTGCAAAATTCTTCTGCTTGGCTCAATCTTCTTCCTGCTGCAATCACCTTACCCGGATACCGTTTCCCCAGCTGCTCACAAATCAGCCTTCCTACATGTCCATACCCACCGACAACTAGAATCTGATCCTTCATATCTGTCACCCTTCTTCCCCTTGTATGTTTATAGACCCATTGCGATCAGAATGGTTCCAAAGAGCATCATTAGAATGGTTACCCAAGTTGTCCGGGTAATGGATTCAACCCCTCTGAAGATGGCAGCACTGATCAATACGGTGATTAATGGTTCGGCTGCTGCAATCATACTGACATAAGAGACTTGAATCGTTTGTGCAGCAAGGAAAAAAAATAATGGACCCAGACTGGTTAAACCACCCGCAATAAAATAGTAAGGATTCAAACTCGTCACGTTTTGCTTTAGATTCTCTATAAATTCCCGACGAACACATTGATAGATGATGACAAAAACAAGGGAGGTCAAGGCTCCAATCCATACACCCAAAAAAGCGTGATCCATTTCGATCAAACCTTGTTTCCGAATCCCTTGACCCACTCCGAAGATGATGGCCGAAAACAAAGCAAGTCCAAGCCCCACATACGAATTTCTTTGAGCCTTCGTTGCATGGTGTACATCGATCGATTGATGGTTCGTTGTGCGAGACAGATGTAACCGAACACCTTCATTGAATATCCCACCAAGCAAAAGGAGCATTCCGATCCCTGGCAATAACGTAATCGATTCACCCAAAAAGAAAAGGGCAAACAGAGTGGTAAAAATGGGAGTCGAATTACGGATCGCTGAGGCTTTGGACGGACCAATATATGAAATACTAAAAAACAATGTTAACCTTCCTACACCTGTCGTACACAACCCCGCAAGTGCAAAGAGCAGGATGGCTTTCCATGAAAACTGAAGATCCCACCCCTTTATACTGATTACAATGAAACAAAGGACACCTAAAAGAATCACATTCATCAAAACGGTGATAAAGAAGCCATTATCACTGTCAGGGCTCCGTTTGATGCCTTTTTTTACAATGACATTATTCATGGCAAACATCACGGCTGATAAAATTGCAAAAACAACACCCATGTTACCTCTCCCTATATAGTTTAGATACTATACTTTTTGTCCAAAAAAATTTGACGACAACACAGTTCAATGCCGTGTCATTCATTTTTTTCAGCTAATAATCCTGTGAAAATCTTGATACATTTTTCAAAAATGGTGATTTCGTGCGGACTTAACTGCTCTTGAAGCTGTTGATAAAACTGTTGATGAAGCTTCAAATGTGCTTGATAAGCGGTTTTTCCCCGATCGGTCAATGAAATCAACACGGCCCTTGAATCCTCAGGGTGTTCACCTCGAAAAACAATCCCCTTCTTTTCCAAACGACGAATCACCTGTGTAATGGCTCCCTTGGTTACCCCAAGTCGCTCCGCTAATTGACTCATCAGTACATTTCCGTCTTCTCCAATTGCATCCACTGCATGAATCTCACTTGGAGTCAAGGTTCCCGCTTCACCAAACGTTCGAGGATTGCGTTCCAAGCGCTGAAGTTGAAAGATTAACCGTCCAATACTGTGGCTACCATGGTTCATATCATGTTTATTCATCATGTCATTTAGTATACATCCTAAACTAAATAAAGGCAAATGATTTAACCAGTCCATTTCAGTTAAATATACCTTACAAAATGTTATGTTGACTTAACATTTTGTAAGGTGTACAATACAATACATATAAACACAAAACCAAAGGAGGAAAACGTGCAATTATCCAATCGAATCCGCGAATTGCGTGCACGGTTTCAGTGGACACAGCAACACCTTGCTTCCAAGGTGGGAGTAACCAGACAAACAATCGCTGCTATAGAAAAAGGGGATTATGTTCCTTCTCTTCTTTTAGCCATGAAGATCTGTCTTGAATTTCAATTGCCTGTGGAAGAAGTCTTTCAAATTGAAAAAGGAGAGGAGTAACCATGCGTTCATCAAAGATTTACTTACTCAATGTAATCATTGTGGGGTTGTTTGGCTGGGCAATGGTGACGTACTACGATGCAGCAGAGGAAATAAAAACGTGGATCAATGATTCCAGTGTACAGGGCTTTTCTTTGAATATCCTGCCAACGATCCTGGTGTTGCTGGTCGCTGGAATCGCTGTGGCTGTAGTAACCCGAAAGCAAAGAAAGCAAGGAAAAGGGTGGAAGGAAGCGCTGTTTCTCCCCGCTGAATTAAAGGAAAGCGATGAACGGGAAAAAATGATCACTGCAAAGGCATGTCGGAATGCTTATGTTTCAACCATGATTGCTTTTCCGTTTCTCACGATCGGTATGGCAGCTCAGCCCCTAGTCTCCGATTATTTCGCAGCTTATCCTGTTGTTGTTTTCCTTCTGTTTCCGTTCATTCAAATGACGGCCTACTATCTGACACTCAAAAAAGGGTTGAGTTGATAAGCCCTATACAAAGCCCTGCGCCAAAAGGCGACAGGGCTTCGCTTTTAATAAAGATCCTCTATGGAGGTTCATGACAAAGTGGTAAAGGGGAGATATCCGTTTCCGCACCTCTTTCCTCCAGCAACGATGTGGAAAGAGTCCGCTTCACCCCCTCCGGTCCCAACCAGCGGACAAAAGGGAAAAGCAGGTTGTCCGCTAAACGGTTGGGACCTCCAGAGGTTTTGCTGGGTAGTCGGAAAAGGATGCTCCACCGGATACTTTTTCAGCAGTCTCCTCTATGCTTTTTCTGTTCGCATTTCATAAAACTCAGGAAAGCATCGGTCCCGGTACGTTTCCGCCTCCACCCATTCTTTTTCCGTGGGAGATTGGATCTCATCCACACCTGTTAAAGATCGAACAGCATTGAAAATCCCTTCCGTCGCTTTTTTTTCCACTTCGTCCGGTGTACCGGGGACAAATGAGGACAGGGTTGCTACGGTATCAATATAGACAGGTCGACTTCCCTCGGCAAGCTCATAAAACGCATTTAACGCAGATACAGCTTCTTGCCGATCCATCCATGTAAGCAGCGTTGCATGGGCCAAGATGTATCCCGGACGCCTGGAAGTGAGACCGGCTGGACCTCCTTTCCAGATTTGAGAGGTGCCAACGATCTTCTTTCCTTGAACGACAACATTATAACGTCCATCACAAAAGGAGCCTGGCACTTCCCCAAAATAAGAGTGCAAACCGAATGTGTTCTTCAGCATCTCAATAATGGGAACGCCCAACATCCGATAGATATCGTCAATATTCCATTTCATCTCCTTGGGACGAGGAAGGAAAAGGGAAAGATTTAATGTTCCAGGACCATGTGGGACAGCGGTTCCCCCGCTTTGTCGCACATAAACCGGCCAATCCACCTGTTTCATCATCTGCGCCGCCTTTAAACCATTTGGCGCGCGCAAATCTTTTTTCGCCACCACAAGACTGCGGGGTCCTTGCCACACACGAATCGTCGCCGGAGCCTCCCCCTGGGCCACCATCTCCCCCACTGCCTCTTCCATCCCATAGGAAAGGGGTCCAGCTTCATTGGGTTCATACAGAAGCCTCCACGACTTTATCTCATTAAATTTCCATGTTACTTCTTTTATTAAATCTTCCATATTTTAAACCTCCCGCACCATGTACCCTCCGCCATTATACCCCAATCCCATGGAATCAGCGACTTAGATCAATAACACCCTTCTGTTTTGAACATTACAGATCTGTTACAAACATTCCTGTCAAATACAAAACGGTGCATTTATATGGCTCTCTCTGTTACAAAAGATTAAATGTAGATTACAAATCGCCCCGTTTTAACAATTATAGTGGAAAAGCAATTATAATAAACTTAACAAAACAATCGGAGGTCATCATTATGAATCAAATCATCGGTCTTTTTAATGCCATGCTCTTCAGTCTTCCCTGCTGGTTTGGAATTGTTTACACATTGCGCCATCTTTTCTAGAACAGTTGCTTGAAGAACGTAGACAAGGTTGGGTCAACCCCTGCTGATGATTGAGTGGATGTAGTTTAACGGAAGAACACCGGCAAAACCCAGCCGGCGGAACGGGTTCGACTCCTGTCATCCGCTTTACAAAGAACAGACCGCTTTCCATTGTCGGATTGCGGTCTGTTCTTTTCCTGTCACAAATCATTCCTGTCTTTAGCGTTTGGCTTGATTTGGTATTTCCATTCATCAAGCACTCTTCCCAAGAGAAAAACTTCCTCCCGATATCGCTGTATACTGCGACCTTTCCGATCTCCTTCCAGAACCTTCATTCGCAACTCCTTGAATCGACGTTCGATACAGGATAACGCCGCTTGCCATTCTTCCGTGGAAAGATCCATTACGACTTTCATGTCATCACACTCCTCGTCCCTCCAACCTGCCCTTATCAATGTATGAAAGAGGACTTGTCCCTTTGACTAGTGAAATTTTTCCCATACATCAGAGATTGGTTTCTCTCCCTTGCTCTCCGCTGTATAATAGTAGTGTTGCGTCATAACGCGTAACGGGCGGGAGAGGGTTCAATAACAAAGGATTGGATGGATTGAACAAGGGATTGAGACGATTCCAACGCGGGGAGTCGAACTCCATCGACATCCGGAGGGAATGGATGGCCGGGTTAACCTCCTTTATTACAGTTGCTTATATTCTCATCGTTAACCCGATGATTCTAAAAGATGCCGGAATCCCCCTTGGAGCGGGATTGGTAGCCACCATTGCTTCATCGGTGTTTGGCTGCCTATGGATGGCATTTCGGGCCAATGCCCCGATTATCCTAATTCCCGGTATGGGTGTGAATGCTTTCTTCAGTTATACTGTCGTTCAATCTTTGGGATTGAGCTGGCAGGAAGGGCTGACGGCTGTTACGCTCTCCGGGATTCTCTTCTGGATCATTGCTACTACCACCTACGGAAACAAACTGGCTGAGGCCGTTCCATCTTCCCTGAAGCATGGAATTACTGCCGGAATTGGCCTGTTTCTTACCTTTATCGGTTTGCAAAAAGCACAGTGGATCCACCCCGATCCAGTAACGTTTATCAGACTGGGGAACTTTGCAGAACCCATTCCTTTGATTACACTGATCGGACTGATGGTAACCCTGTTTCTGTATTCACGGGGCATTACAGGGAGTTTTTTCTTGGGTCTTCTCTTCACTGCCCTGTCCACTTACGGAGTTGGAGCTATACCGGATACCCATGTTGCCACCCCTCAACTGAAGGAATACAGTCAGGTCTTCTTTTCCTTGGACTGGGGTGTGGTGATCACTCTACCATTCTGGGTGGCGGTCTTCTCTTTAACCATGATTGTTGTATTTGAAAACCTGGGTTTATTGCAAGGGATCTTACCCCAGCAGGAAAAGTTCCCCAAAGCTTACCGGGCAACCGCTGTCTCCAGCTTCGTCTCCGGTCTTTTGGGTACCAGTCCCACCATCGCATCAGCTGAAAGCACTTCAGGGATTGCTGAAGGGGGACGAACCGGAATGGTACCACTGGTGACTGGAATGCTGTTTTTATGCACGCTGCCGGTGATGCCTTTGGTGGGTAAAATCCCCGATCATGCAGTCGCTCCGGTCTTGATTATCATCGGAGCCTTGATGGTACAGAGCGTGGAACATATCTCCTTTTCTGATTTCTCAGAGGGGTTCCCGGCATTTTTCATTCTCGCGGGAATTCCCTTGACTTCCAGCATTGCGGATGGTCTGGCTTTTGGGTTTATAACCTATCCGCTGTGTAAGGTCGCCATTGGAAAGGGAAAACAAGTGCCTTCCCCCGTCTATCTCATCGGCGGATTGTTCCTGGTTTATCTGATCGTTGCTTCCATGATTCATTAGATGAAGACGCGCACCCGTAATCGGTGCGCGCCTTTCATTACATCCTAACATCACATTCCCTTTTTGATGGGAAACCACCTCTTCCGAACGGCAGAGAGAACCAATGTTAATACGGGCAACAACAACGCAAAGGTTGCGGAATAGGGAAACCAGATTGTATGCGTATAATTGAAAAAAGCAGGATTGGGAATTAACACAAGAGAAAGGGCAACAGCGATTATACCCAGGGGGAACGTCAGGGGACGGTAGTCATTTAATCGAAAAAGTTGTGCCAAACCTAATGTAGAAGCATAGAAGCAAATCGAAATTTTCATAAACAGAGTAAACAACCACATGATGGCCACGATCGCTTCCACTCTCTCCAAAAAGTCGCCGATACTGATTTTTTTGGCCAGGATATACGTTGGATACTGTTGAATACTTGCAACGGTTGCCCCCAATACAGCAATAGTCATCATACTAATCACAGCCAAAACTGACGTCCCTATTACCATACCTGCCACATAAGGCTTTCTAGCCTTCCCCGGTTGGTTGACATAAGGGAAAATCATTAACAGGATCACCAATTCCAACACATTTGCAAGAAAATACACATTTCCTTTTAAAATGGGCGAAAACCCTTCCGCTAAGATGGGTTGGAAGTTTTCCATTTCCACTTGAGGAAATAAAGAGACAATCAATATTAAAAAGAGAATCCATACCCATGGATACAATAACTCCGAAGTCCGTGCAATGGTTTCAATCCCAAGCCTTGTTGCCAAAACCACAACGAGCAGAAACAGACTGATGGTCATCTCTATCGGCGTTCCCATCAAAAAGTGAATGGTCAAAAAGTCACCCGCTTCATAGGTCATCAGTGCGCAATCAATAAATATATAAGTAATAAAGAGAAAGGAGATGCCTTTCCCCAACCATCTCCCCCAAACCTGTTCACTATATTCGACAAGGGTCTGCTGGGGAAAACGTTTCCCCAGCAGACTATACATCACGGCCAATAACAACGCTTCCCCCACACCAATCCATGCGGAAATCCATCCATCCTGTTTAGCGGATATGATGACATGGGATGGAGCCAGTATGATAGCATCTCCGATGACAAACAACAAAGTCAAAACCATAAATTGACGTATGGATATTTTGCCCCGCTCAATCATCCTGATCACACCTTCACTACAGCTGATGGAAAATCCATTCTCCCACCGGCCTGTATACATAGATGAGCCAATCCATCGGATTGGGAATATCCCAGTTCAAACCCTCCGCTATACTGAGACCGGTTCCGATCAAAAGGAGTATTAAATATACGGATAAATCTTTTTTTTGCTTTTTTCTCCATAAACGGGGGAGATCAATCCATGCAATCACTGCCACAATCAGTAAAATACCCACAACCAACATGTGATTCCCCCTTTAGGCAAGTTAGCGTAACTCGTTATCATTTTTCCATCTTTTGAATAAACGAATTCCCCACTGTACCGGAACCTTGCAACTTGACATCCACCTGAACATCCACTTTCAGTTGTGGATATCGCTGATCCCAGTCTTTCTTTATCTTTTTCCAGTACCGTGGATTATCACGGTATATCGCATCACCAAACCCAAAAATATCGGATTGAAGCTGTTTAGATTTTTTAATGCTTGACAGTACATACTTTTTGATACGCTGTTCTGCCCGTTTTTCCAACTCATAATAGGTTTGGGCATCGTTCAGATCAATTTGACACGAGACTTCTCCTATGTTTCCTTCCACTTGAATGTTTATTTTTCCGTGAGGAACGCCATTTTCAACACTCCCTCGTATGTCACCTTTAGACCGAACCACTTCGATCACTAGCTTTCCTCCCTTGGGACAGGGGACATCTCCCACGGTGTTTTTAACATTATTAAGAGCATAATTGTATCCGATGCTTTCCCTTTCATTTAACCACCCCACCAGCCGATCCTTTTTCAACACCCCTAAAGGTGTATAGGCTAATAATGCCGGCGGATGAATTCTTCGAATATTTTCCTCTTTATTGCCTATTTCATTCTTCCCCTGGACATAAACACCGGTTAAAACTGGCTCTTTCCCCTCTGAAACAATATCTGTGATCAATTGGTCCAACTGAACTCCTACTGTCGGGGCCCATGCTTCCTGTGATGTTGTCAGCGAGTCAAAAAGTTTTTGCGAAGGGATTTTTTGTATATGAGTAAAATGGGATAATACATCTAAAGCCGGAGTCTTTTTGGCGATGACGATAAAAAAATCGGTCCGTGTTTCATGGTCTCTGGAAAAAAAATCTAATATATCCCGGACCCCTTTCCTCGACACTTCTTCGCTGATAACAATCATTCGAAAATGGGAAAAGTAAGCTTTTCTTGGAGATTTTATGGTTAATTTTCGGAGACACTCAAAAAGGGTGTCTGCCTCCGTCTGCAAAGTGGTAACGGGTGGACCTTGACCGCCTGTTTCAGCAATCTGTTCCGGGTTGACCACTTGTACAGACACACGATACCCGTTTTCTGTTTGATCAATCCCGGCACCCGTGGCCAGCCCCAACGTATCCAATTCCCTCCGGCTCCAACACCCCGTTGGGGTTACAACCAATAAAAAACAGATAAAAATGGCCATCCATTTTCGCCTCATACTTTTCGCTCCTATCATGGTCGGGAATCGGGTTTTCTCGGTCCGGTGCTTTGCTGCCGAACGCGATTATATTGACTGATTAACCTGGGACGGGTCTTCATCAGCCATAAAGGAAAACGGAATAGGGTATCCTTCTGCCCTTCAATATTGAAGGGTGCCAGCGGAGACATATAGGGAATTCCAAAGGAACGCAAACTAGTGAGATGTAACAGAAGTGTAATTCCACCCAGGACAATTCCGTATAAGCCAAAAGAGGCGGCCAAGGCCATAAATAAAAATCGGAGAGCCCTAATGGGAAGCCGTAACTCATAGGAGGGAATCGCAAACGATGAAATGGCAGTGATGGAAACGACGATCACCATGGCGGGAGAAACCAATCCCGCCTGCACCGCAGCCTCTCCCAATACCAAGGCACCCACAATTGTAATCGCCGTGCCCACCGGTCGGAGCATCCGGAGCCCGGCTTCACGCAACGTCTCAAAAATAAATTCCATCAATACGGCTTCAACAAAAGCGGGAAAAGGAATCCCTTCCCGCTGGGCCGCCAAACTGATTAACAGCGTGGTATGCAACATCTCCTGGTGAAAGGTGGTTACAGCAACATACAGAGAGGGAGCCAAAAGAGACACAAATAATGAAATATACCGCAGAATCCGTACAAACCCATAATCCGTTTTGTTATAGTAATCCTCCGGGGATTGCAGTAATTGGGGAAAGACGACAGGAAGAATCAAAACAAAGGGGGTTCCATCCACCAACAATATCACGCGCCCTTCCAACAGAGCCGCTGTCGCGATATCCGGTCGTTCGGTATTATCAATGGTTGGAAAAGGTGAATACTTTTCATCCTGAATCAACTGTTCAATGTATCCACTTTCAAGGACTCCATCCAAATCAATTCGGTCCAAACGGGAATGAAGCTCTTTCAGCACTTTTTCATTCACAATGCCGTTTATGTACATAATGGCTACATTGGTGCCTGTGACCCGACCGATTTTTCGGGTTTCCAACCAGAGGTTAGGACTTTTGATCCGCCAACGAAGCAATGCGATGTTTTTGCGAAGTGATTCACAAAACGCTTCATGGGGACCACGAATCACCGTCTCAGTAATCGGTTCAGAGACATTTCTGGACTCCAGCCCTTGCGAACTGACTGCGATTCCTCTGGGGATTCCCTCAGACAAAATCACTGTTCTTCCCGATAAAAGCGAGGTATACACACTGTGATAATCATGCAAATCCTGAACGGAACCACCAGCAATTACCCGCATTTTTATATATTCCAAAAATGAATCATAACCGTCCATATAATTGTTTTCATCATGGATCAATGGCTTGATCACAAAGTGTTGAACCTGATTTTCATCCGCCAAGCCTTCCATATATAAAACCGCCATACAGATCTTTTCATCTCTGTCAAGAAAAATTTCACGGATATTTAAATCAGAGCTGTTGCCAAATGATTGTTTAATATGAAGCAAGTTTTCGGTTAGATCACTTTTTAACCATACTGTATCCGGCTTTTCCTGGCTCATCGGCTTTTGTCGCCCTTTGTTCCGACTCCATCTCTTCCATTGAGGCATCGTACGTTTCCCCCAAACAAGATTGGCATGGATACCCTTATCATCCTTCAATTGGAAGGATTTTATGACAAAAGAAAAGCGCCCCCATGGGGACGCTTTTCGCGGGTATCTGATCATCAATGCAGGAATGTCAGTCATACCAGAGAACTTTTATCGCATCAATTCTTGGCGATTCGTCGCGGAAGTTGCCAATGAAAGAGCAGAGAGATCAATCGAAGGCAAAGGATCAGACCAAACAGGAGATAGAGTTGCCAATCTTTCTGAACCACTTCCATCCCGATCATCCATCCACCGATGACAGCCCAGAGAGCATAAATCTCCTTTTGCAAAACCAAGGGTTTTCTTCCCGCCAAAACATCCCGAATCACCCCACCACCAATTCCCGTTAAAACGGCTGCCACTACCACAGCAATGGTTGGTAACTCCATACGAATAGCGGACAAAGCACCTTGGATGGTAAATGCGGAAAGACCCACGGCATCAAAGAATGAATACCACTTCTTCCACCGTCTAATCCACTGCGAAGGGATGGCTACAAGCAGAAGAATGGTAAAGAGTGCAATATAGATTGAAATATCTTCCTCCCACAATGAAGGAACCGGAACCCCAATGAGAATATTTCGTATGACCCCTCCTCCGAACGCTGTCACAAACCCTAGGACCAATGTACCAAAGAGATCATATCGCTCCTCCATTGCCACCAAGGTCCCACTGACAGCAAAGGCAATGATCCCAATTAGGTTTAACGTTTCCCAAACCATCCCTTACACCCCGTTTTTTTCTCTCTCTTGTCCTCAAAATGTACTACAAAACAGACAAAATGGAAACCGTCAAAATGAAATCGACCCCTCCATTTTCTGTAAAAAACCACTCATCGTTTGTGATGAGTGGTTGGCAAAATTACTTTTTTCCCAATGCTTTGCCCAGATTTTCTGCATTCCTCTTCATGAGAGACATGTAATCTTCCCCTTGTTGCTGTTCCTTTTCCGTCAATCCTTCCAAAGGATGTAATGTTAATGCTTGGGCTCCCACTTCATTTTGAACGGCTTTTGCCACTTTCCCTTTGACCAAGGTTTCAAAAAGGATATATTTTACCTTATGTTTTCTAGCTGTTTCAACGATGCTTTTCATTTCTTTGGCACTTGGCTCATCCGAGGGAGAGAGCCCGGAGACAGCGACCTGGTTCAATCCGTATCGATCGGCAATATATCCAAAAGCAGCGTGGGAAACGAGAAATGTTTTGGTTTCCGTGCCTTTAACCTCTTGCTTAAAGGTTTTGTCCAGCTGATCCAGTTGTTGGCTCAACTCTTGATAGTTCTTTTCATATGCCTTTTTGTGCTCAGGATCCTTCTGAATCAATGCCTTTTTGATATTGGCAGCCACTTGTTTGGCACGAACCGGGTCCAACCACACATGGGGGTCCTGATGATCCCCATGTTCTTTTTCATGGTCATGACCCTCATGTTCTTCATGTGCATGCTCTTTTTCATGGTCATGACCCTCGTGTTCTTTATGATGATCCTCTTCATGATGGTGATGATCTTCCCCGTTAATCAAGGGAACGCCTTTCGTCGTATTCACCAACAATGTCTTCTTCGTATCCAATGTATCTTTCATCTGATCCGTCCAACGTTCAAAACCAACTCCATTATAAAGCAACATATCTGACTGGTTAATCTCTGCTACTTCTCGCGCAGTCGGTTCATAATTGTGGGGATCCACCCCGACCGGAACAATATTCGTCACTTTCACATGTTTACCGCCAATGCTTTCAGCAAAAAACTGTAAGGGATACACACTGACAGTCACGTGAAGTCTCCCTTCTGATGAAGACTCTACATCTCTTCCCCCACAACCGGCAATCAACAATGAGAAGGTCAGAAACACCACACTGATCCGCTTCATCCACCGATTCACACTCATACCTCCAAAATCGTTATGATTTCGACTTTCTCTATTATAAACAGATATTGTACGTTTGTAAATCGTAATAATTACGATTAACTGAGATGCAAAAACACAGAATCTCTATATCTAAGGTTCTGTGTTTTTCCGGATCATTCCTCTTTATATTCAAGTAGACATTAACTTTACTGTTAAGAATGAAACGGGCAATGCCAAAGGAAACATCACCATGCCAACCAAACCAAACATGGATAGCCCCATCCCGATCGTTAACGGTATAAAACCAATCAAATGGATAAATAAAACAGATTTTTCAAAAATAGGTTTGACCGCTGAAATCGAATGAATCCACACACGAGACGCTGGATTCTTCATATATTCCCGGCAGAACATTCGCCCCCAGAGTGTAAACAGTATCGAAAGAAAAAACCACAATATCCACTTTAACAAGATCGGGGAAATCATAATAGCGATTGTACACAATATGATAAATTGACTGTATGACCACAGTTGACGACCATTTCTCAAAAAGGACTTCATGATGGACTCAGCCATTACATGCGAAGAAGATCGTTCACGAAACAGGGTGTTGGACTGAGGAAAGATCCATGGGCTTTTCTTTACCCAGTATTTAGGACTCGCATACCCTGTTTGTCCTAAGATTAAGGATACCCATTTTAATCGCTGGATCTCATCATACTCAATATCTTTTAAAAATGTATTTGTCTGTTTGATCCGACCCGCTAGAGCAACACTGCATCCTCCAACAATCAACGATGCCAAAACAAATACAGACGGTGATTTTATCCCTTGAACTCCAATCAGTATAAAGGCACATCCACCTAAAACCCTTAAACTGACTCCCCACAATATTTTATAAATCCAGCGATTTAAAATGGTGATTCGTCTTTGTATCAATGAACCGAACATTTTTGCTTGCCATAAATAGATCCAGAAGCCGATAAACAGGAATAGATCCATATCAACAATATAGTTGAACAGAGGCCACAGCAATAAGGTGAATAGTAAACTTTGAACACCCTGCTTCCACCATGCATAATGCAACCCGATTTGAATATATGATTGCATCCACTCTTTTTTTTGAAATAAAAACAGCTGATCAGCCGGTTTGATATATAAGGGGATCGCACCCCCTACAAAAATATAAGTGAATCCAATGAAAATTGGCAATGAAACATTGGCAAACCAATCTGGTTCACTGTTCCACCATCCAATATAGGTTTTAAAAAAGATGAGCAATGCCGGAATCAAAATATAAAGGGCAATGGTCCAATCAACCACACTTTTCCATACTTGATATTGAAATCGGAGATTTTCTTTCCATCTGTGTTGATACAAACGATGAGGAGACACCCGTCAAACCTCCCTGGATGTTGTCAAGGAATAAAAACAGTCCATTAACGATGCCTCATTTTGCCCTGTGTGCCTCCGAAGTTCGTTTAGATCACCTTTGGCCACACAATAACCTTGATAAAGAAGAAAAAAGGAGTCACAGATCTTCTCGGCAGTATCCAGGACATGGGTTGAGAGCAATACCGCGGCACCACGCTCTCTCTCTTCTTCGAGCAGCAACAAAAGCTCCTTTGTAGCCAGAGGATCTAATCCGATAAACGGTTCATCAACGATATATAAATCCGGTTCCAACAAAAACCCAGCAATTAACATCACTTTTTGTTGCATCCCTTTGGAAAACAGTCGTGGGAGATGATGCACTACTTGTGATAGTTGAAAACGTTCCAATAATGTATAAGCTTTATCACGAAATATATCCTGCGGTATCTCATAGACGGATGCTGCCAATTCCAGGTGTTCCCATACCGTCAACTCATCGTAAAGAACAGGATGCTCCGGGACATAACTGTATCGCTTTTTCGGTCCTAACTGATTGATCTGTCCCTCCATGTGGTTGAGAAATCCCAATACAGCTTTCACCGTGGTACTTTTCCCTGAACCATTCGGACCAATGAGACCCATCATCTCTCCACTATGAAGAGTAAACTTGATATCATTTACAACACGGTTCCCCTTGGTATATCCTGCTTCGCTGATATCAACATCCAATATCTTCATATGTCTACATCCTCTCAATACTGTGAAGGAATTTATATGAATACTACACAATATGCTAATCTATTCTAAAATAAATCTCAAAAAAAAAAAGAAATCAGATGATGTTGTAGCAAGCCGGGGGAGTGATTGGGAAGCATCTTTCTCATTATCTTTGCAGTGTTCGAATATCCCGGATGATTTGATCGTAATCCGGTTGCAACCCGTTATAGTGGGACATGACCTTACCATCTTGATCGATGAGATAAAAACGAGTAGAGTGGCTGATCTGAGGAGGGCTTTCTTCTGAGGGGAATCCCTCTCTTTGCACGGGGTCTCCAAACGCTGCTTTCAGAAAGCGATGAAGTTGGGGTTCGCTATTATGGGTCAGGAAGTGCCAATTGGAAAAATCAACATGAAGATGGTTTCCATACTGTCTGAGACGGGACGGGGAATCAAACAGAGGATCTGCACTAAATGAAACGAGTTTTACATCTAAGTTTTCCTTTTGCAGACGTTTCTGAAGCCGTACCTTGTTAGCTGTCATGGGAGAAGCCACATCCGGACAACGGGTATAGATAATGTCTGCCAACCAGATGGACCCCTTCAAATCCTCTGTTCCAAAAGACACTCCGTTCTGGTCGATATAAGTGAATTCAGGGATTGGCGCACTATTCACTCCAATGGAGTCTGGATGAGGATGTAAGGGTTTGTTCCCCCAATCCAACCCACCATAAACCATCAGCAGCGCTGTGGCTGCTACAATGGTAAGGATTTTTCCCCTGGAAAAGCCTATCACGGGATCTCCTCCTTTCAGCAACCCAACCTTCCTCTTCCTCTGATATATGTAGGCGCGTCCAATATATGACAATCTTTTTTCTTTATGTATAATCCAGACCACCAGAAAGGAAACTTAAGGAAGAGATCAAACGTAAAGGAGGAAAAATGGATGCCCACTAGAGATGAACGTCGTCGTAGCCCAATGGTGGAGCCTGAGGTACAAGAGGAACAGGAAAACAATCCGTCCCGCCATGTGAAGGGAGATGAAGAAGAGGTTCCTTTCCCCGAAACAGCTCCGGGACAACACCCGCCAACTGAACGGTAAGAATGAGTCAACCGCCCCGCGGGGGGCGGTTGATTAGGATCATCAAAGGAGTCTTATTTTCGTGAAAAAGCAACTATCTGAACAGAAATTATTCTTAAGCAAATTTCTGCAATCCCCTCAGAATATCGGCTCGGTGATCCCCAGTTCACGGTTTTTGGTTCGTGCCATGTTAAAACCTGTCGCTTGGGAACATGTTCGCTCCCTAGTGGAATTGGGAGCGGGTACCGGCGTATTGACCCGTCACTTCAGCCAGCGAATCCATCCCGATTGTCTCGTGTCGGTGTTTGAACAGGATGATGAACTGCGCAAAGCCTTACAACGTGAATTCCCTCAATATCACCATTATGCCCAAGCGGAATCACTCCGCACGGTTCTTCAATCGCAAGGGGTGCATTCGGTGGATTGCATTCTGTCCAGCCTCCCTTTCGCTGTTTTCTCTGCCAGAAAACGCAACCATATTTTGAAGCAAGTCCACCAAACGCTGAAAAAAGAGGGTATGTTTCTTACCTACCAATATTCCTTGCAGTTGAAAAAGGAACTGAAACAATGGTTTCATGTGCAGAAAATCACTTTTGTACCGTTAAACATTCCCTGCGCCTTTGTTTATCTTTGCAAAAAAACTTAAAAAGATGCTTTTGTTTGCTCCATTACGGCCTCTTTCCAGGCCCGGATCAAACGACAGGTTACCGGACCGGGCACTCCATGCCCTACAGATTGTCCATTTACCTGTACACATGGAAAGACACCCAGGGAGGAATTCGTCAAGAAAACCTCATCCGCCTGATGCAGTTCTTCCGGTTCCAGCCGACTTTCTTCCACCGTCAGCCCCAATTGGTGGGCCGTTTGAATCACCCACGCCCGAACAATACCGGGTAAGGGACCCCGGTTGAGTGCTGGGGTTCGGATCACCCCATCTCTCACAAGAAAAAGATTGGAAGATGCCCCCTCACACAGATCACCCTCCACCGTCCGCAGAATCGCTTCCTGTACTCCTTTTTTTTCCGCATCATCTCTTGCCATGATGTTGTCCAGAAATTGGAGAGACTTTGTTCCTGAAGTCGGTGACAAGGGGTTGCAAATGGGATAAGATACGATTGCCCGAATTCCTTGATCATAGAGGTTGGTTTTTAACGGAAGTTCTCTGGCTTCCACCCAGTAACATGGCTGATCCAGTTGTTTCAGGGGGACTGCAAATCCTCCGTTTCCGCGAGTCAGAGTCAACCGAAGATAGCCGCTCTTTACTTGATTCCACCGGATCGCCTCCCGGATGGCTCGTTTAAATTCCTGTTCATCAGGGATGTGGGTAAACCGGAGCTTTTCAGCGCTTTGAACCAATCGGACCAGATGTTCATTCAAAAAAAGGGGAATCCCTTTTTCCACCCGAAAGGTCTCAAATAAGCCGTCACCAAAGAGTGCCCCCCGATTACGACTGGAAATCCGGGCCTCTTGTTCCTCATACACTTCTCCATTCACAATCCATTTCATATTTGTTTGCCCCCTGAAATCCAACGTCGAATCGCTCTTTCCATTCCGCGCCCTTTGGCTACCGTTTCCTCATATTCCATCCAGGCGTCGGAATCCGCCACAATTCCTCCCCCTACATGATAAGACAAAACCCCTGTCTCTTCCCCGATCCAAGTCATTGTGCGAATTGCAATATTCCACTCCGCCGTACCTCTTGTATCCACATATCCGATGGAACCGGTATAAAACCCTCGTCGTTCATTTTCCACTTCATGAATCACCTGCATCGATCGAAGCTTGGGAGCACCGGTGATTGACCCTCCGGGAAAAACAGAACGCAGCACGATACCTGCTGTTGTCCCTTTTGGAAGTTCCCCCGTCACTGTCGCCATCTGATGCCAAACCGTCGGGTGAGGATGAATGGTAAACAGCTCTGAAACGCTTACCGACCCCGATTTACAAAACTTCCCAAAGTCATTCCGCTCCAAATCCACAATCATGACCAACTCCGCCTGATCCTTTTCACTTGCAGCCAACTCGTTCCGATACTGTTCATCTTGTTCCGGTGTCTCCCCACGAGGACGGGTCCCCTTGATCGGACGGGTTTCAATGTATCCACCTTCCCAGCGTAAAAACTGTTCCGGCGAAGATGACAGAACTGCAAAACCCGGAAAACGCAAAAAAGCCCCATAAGCTCCGGGATTGGCCTCCCGAAGCATCCGGTACAGCGCACCAGGATGCCCTTTGACCTTTCCTTCCATTCGATAGGACAGATTCGCCTGATAAATGTCTCCCCGACGAATATACTCTTGTACACGGAATACGCGACGCATGTACTCCTCCCGTCCAATTTCGGAAACCATGGGTTGGATCAGTTCCCCATCCATTTTTAATATGTTTTTCGTCTCTTTTTTGGCTGTGATTTGATCAACCACCGTTTCCAGCTCTCGCTCAGGCTCTCCCTCTTCACGAAGTGTAACCGCGACCCAAGTCATCCCTGTCTCGGCATCTGTTACCACAACATTCCCTGGAACCATCAGAACGCCATCCGGAAGCGCAAACCTTCTTGGCTTTGGCGGGGCAATCGTTTCCAGATCCCAAGCCAACTCATATCCCAGAGCACCGAGTATCCCTGTGAGAAAAGGTGGTGCGTCAGTGGGCAGATCCGGTTTGGGAAGTTTCTCAAGTACAGAATCCAACACCTGAAATACATCTACACGATCCCCATGATAAAATGTCTCTTTCCACACCGGGTTCCAAGCGAGAATGGTATATCGTCCCCGACCGCAACTATCCAGAAGAATCGTCTCTCCTCCAGCGGTTAGTCGCGGCTCTTCCTCCACCAAATCCACTTGTTGATTCAGACGCATCCACGCCGTTTTCATCGATGTCACCTCAGTTTATCATTCCTTTATTTTTGCACGAGGTATGAAGGGTATGAGCTCAAAAAATCTCCCGATATGGAATGGGGTCTTTTGCACCCGCTTCAGCAAAGCCCTTGAGACGCAAACGGCAACTGTCACAGATTCCACAAGCGGTCTTACCTCCCTGATAGCAAGAGGTCGTCAGATGATAAGGGACTTTCAGACGAAGGCCTTCCCGAATGGTCTCCGCTTTGGAAAGATAGATTAAGGGCGCTTCCAACCGGAGGGGCTTTCCCGACACTCCGGCTTTTGTCGCCCGATTCATCGTCTCCTCCATACTCCGAATAAACTCCGGCCGACAATCCGGATAACCGCTGTAATCCACCGCAGAAACTCCAATATAGACAGCTTCCGCTTCAATCACCTCCGCATATGCAACAGCCAGAGACAGAAAGATCAAGTTTCGGGCCGGCACATAGGTTACCGGGATGCTCCCCTCTGCCTCAGGAGTGGTCGGTACATCCTTCGTTTGATCCGTCAGAGCGCTGCCACCGATCTGTTGAAGAAAAGCGACATCCACGATCCGATGCTCGCTCACCTTGTAGTAATCCGCCACCCTTCGGGCCTGTTCCACCTCCCGACTGTGACGCTGTCCATAGTGAAAGGTTAGGGGATACAGCTCATATCCCGCTTCCTGCGCGATTCCCATACAGGTGGTACTATCCAATCCTCCGCTTAAAACGATCACTGCTCGTTGCTTCATCTTTTTACACTCCCCTTTTCTCTGGGTCCCAAATCCATTTATGTAGTTGCAGGTTCAGTCTCACCTGGGGAAGGGGCGTTTCCAACATCCACTTTACCAAGAGGCTTGGAGAAAGCGTTTCAAACACCGGACTAAATAAAATCTGTCCCTTTTGATAAAAGGTCTCCAGCGTGCGAACAGCACACTGAAAATCCTCTTGGTCTCCGATCACAAATTTCACTTCATCCCGATCTGTCAAAAACCTGAAGTTCTCATGGATCATCCGGTGTTCTTCCCCAGACGCCGGCAGTTTGTAATCCATGATAAACCGGATCTTTTCCCGTAAATGGTCCTGCTTCTGCCGCAAACGATGAAAAGGACCCAGGTCAATGGCCCCGTTGGTTTCAACATGGACGTCTGTCACTTCATCCCGATCGGCCAATGCCAATAACAGTGCCGCTGATTTCTCCTGATGCATCAAAGGCTCCCCACCTGTCAGGCAAATCCTTTGACTGGAGTATTGATTTACCCGGTCGACAATTTCTTCGATCGTTGCTTCAAATTCTGGACGGGCAGGGGCATAGCTGTATGGAGTATCACACCAACTGCACCGCAGATTACAATGAAACACCCGAACAAATACGGTGGGATACCCTGCCGCTGTCCCTTCCCCTTCCACGGTTTCAAAAATTTCCACCATGGGGATCGTCCATTTTCGATAATGATCCGCTTCCAACACTCCCCAATCATGCATCGGAATCACCCGCTTCCATCCAGGTCCGCTTGATGGTAACCCGACTGGTCGGGGTTTCAAACAGGGTTAATTCCTCCAAGCGGTGACCCTGACTGGACCAACCTTCCCGATCCATCCAAGCCTCCAACTGCTCCCAGATCCAAACCACCATGTTTTCCGCGGACGTATTCATATTGGGGAGAACTTCATTCAGATATCGATGATCCAGCCGGGATTCAATCTCTTCTTTAAACATTCGCTTCACTTCACCAAAATCAACGACAATTCCAATCTCATTGACAAAACCACTAATCGTGATCAATAACCGATAGGTGTGACCATGCAAATTTTTGCATTTTCCATCATACAAGTGCAAATGGTGGGCGGCATCAAAAGTAAATTCTTTGGTCACCGCCACCCGCTTTCGATGATAGCGAAGCTCGTCCCGATGGATATCCACCCCAAGCCGCTCCACCTGATCTGGTATTTTAAATTCCATTAAAAAAACCCCTTTCCATCAAGGGGACATAAAAACAACTCCCGGAGACAAGACGTCCGTCATTGTTCACCGTTATGTTGGTATATGCCATACAGTCCCCTAGTGTTGTTTTAAGAGTGGTGGGTTTTCGACACTCTTCACATTCAAATGTTGTTTCCAGTTTAACATATTCTGTCGTTGAAATGGACATTATCATCCACAGTATGGCCCGGTTTTTGCTCATTATGTTTCCTTTGCAAATGCTCCCAAGGAAACCAATGGAATCACCTTTTTATAAAAACCTGCAATATCTTGGTAATGCTTGTTGCCGTTAAGACTTGTTTGATACTCATGACCACAGATATATCTTCGACTGATATGCTTCAGTACGGGTTTCGACATAGTCAATAAAGAACTCCCATCGCTTTGGAAATCCAAAAAATTAAGACGTTTGTAAAGGGGAATGCCTGCTTGGTTTTTTCTATATTTCGCCGGAGTCATTCTAAAAATCTTGCAAAAGACCGGGTAAATGCCTCTTGTGAATGATATTGATAAGCTACAGCGATATCAAGGATTCGTTCTTCTGATTGTGTCAATTTTTTTGCGGCTTCACTCAGTCGTCTCTTTCGAATATAACTTTGGACCGAAAAACCACTGATTGCTTGAAATAATCGTTGGAAGTAAAAAGGGGAAAATCCGGCCTCCTTCGCTATTTCTTGAATTGTCAGTGGTTCTTTCAACTTATTTTCGATCAAATCTACCGCAGCTTGGATGCGTATATAAACATTCAAACTCCATACTCACCCCCCTTTTTTCATCATATAGCAAAGATCAGGATTTTTTTTGATCCTCTGTGCTATTGTTTATATCTCCTTCACAGTTATTGACGGAGTGGAACTGGGAATATATAAACGCAAATCCAGGGAATGAAGCACGGATGTCTTCATCCCTGGATTCAGAACCATTGACACTAACATTTTGCAGCCAACGAAGAGTGGTGAATTGAATCATTCCATGTGTCATTAAATTGATGCTTAATTTTCTTTTGTTAAGTACTCGCTGATATCGATTCCCAGAGCATCAGCGAGTCGTTGACCGTACTCCCGATCCGCCCGGTAAAAGTTGCAAATCGCCAGCATTTGTGTCTTTTCATTTGTTTTCTTCAGGTCATTGGCAAGATTCCTAATCAAGTGATTCTGTTCCGATTCACTGAAAGAACGCCAGAGTTCGCCCGCTTGGGTAAAATCGTCCGTTTTATGGAACTTGCGACGACCGGTGACACCTGAAATGGGGGTCTCACTTTCCCGATATGCAGGATCTTCTTTGGGAGAATCCTCAAAGCGGTTGGGTTCATAATTGACAGGAGAAAAGTCGGTTCGGGCTTGCATATTTCCATCCCTTTGATAATTTCTTACTGGTGCATAAGGACAATTGATCGGCAGATTCAAATAGTTGGGTCCAATTCGATGGCGTTGGGTGTCCGGATAAGAAAACAGCCGGCCTTGCAAGAGTTTATCCTCGGAAGGTTCAATCCCCGGAACAACGGCACTGGGAGAGAACGCAGACTGCTCCACTTCCGCAAAATAGTTTTTCGGATTGCGGTTTAATGTCATCCGACCCACCCGTTGCAACGGATACTCATCTTCCGGCCACCTTTTGGTCGGATCGAGAGGGTCCCATTCAAAGCGATCCATATCTTCCGGAGGCATCAATTGCACATAGAGATCCCACTCCGGGAACTCTCCTTTATCAATATGTTCGTAAAGATCCCTGGTCGCATGTTGGAAATCCTTCCCTTGTACCCGCTCCACTTCTTCAGCAGTCAGGTTTTTTACACCTTGAAGTGGCTTCCAATGATATTTTACATAGATAACCTTTCCATCTGCATTGACCCATTTGAAAGCATGAACGCCGAACCCTTCCATTTGCCGATAGTTGGCGGGGGTTCCGTAATCGGAAAACACCCACGTCATCATATGGGTAGACTCCGGGGAAAGCGTCATAAAGTCCCAATAACGATCCGGGTCCTGAATATTGGTATCTGGGGCAGGCTTCAGAGAATGGACCATATCAGGAAATTTAATGGCATCCCGAATAAAGAAGACAGGCAGATGATTGCCAACCAAGTCATAATTCCCTTCCTCTGTATAAAACTTGACAGCAAACCCCCTCGGATCGCGGGCTGTTTCCGGGGAACCCGCCGGGTGAATCACTGTAGAAAAGCGGACAAAAACGGGGGTTTCTTTTCCTTCTTTCGCAAGGAACAGAGCTTTTGTGTAATCCTTCATACTGTTAGTCACTTTAAAAATCCCATGTGCTCCTGCTCCACGGGCATGGACAACCCGTTCCGGAACCCGTTCCCGATCAAAGTGAGCGATTTTTTCAATGAGATGGTAATCCTCCAACAGTGTGGGACCTCTTGATCCGGCGGTACGGGAATTCTGATTATCACCAACGGGAACACCCTGGTTAGTCGTTAAACGTTTATGATCCATGATACTCCACCTTTATTGATAATTATTTTGCATTGATAATTAATCTCTTTTTATAATAATTATAAATAAGGGTGGTGTCAATCACTTTTTTCTTCTCCAATTGCTCCAAATTGAAAAGGGAGTCGTGTTCGCTGTATAGATCTCCTTTCAATGAAACGATCGACTGACTGCCTTTCGCCATTGCAAGAAGATGGATAACAAAACACGGACTCCCATTGGGTGAGCACCTGTAAGAGTAACAACTTTTGCAGAAACATTCTTTTCCAACCAACTAGTGGAGGGAAACCCTGTTTCCCCATCCTTGAAAACTTGAGGATTGTTATTCACTACCATTCATCGTCATCCCAAATGTGTCTTTGAACCGTCGGCGTAATCCGCGATGGTAACTGTCGCTTACAATCCCTTTGCTTCCCCTCAGAATTTCACGTACATAATGCTCTGGTGGAGCAATCTCTTTTTTCTTATCTATCACAACAAAGGTCAACACATTTTCTACCGTTTTTCCATCGATGATAACAGGAACCCAAGCCGGACGATAAACGTTGTGATCCACTCCTTCTCTCCAAAAAAGATACTCCAACCCTTGTTGTTCAACTTCATATACTTTCCCCTCTACCCTATCTCCTGGTTGTTCCACAATATCTGCACGTCCACCATCGGGACGAGGCAGAGTAAACCGCAAGGCATATCCATGAAGGATTCCCCGACCCAGCACCTGTTGGAAAACGTCTCCCACACCATGGGAAAGAAAGCGCTGATGATCCATACAGGAACCATATGCAAAATACAGCCAACGATTTTGCCGTTTGAGATCCCGTGCTTTCCAGTCACCGTACGGGACGGTTTTCATCGATCGTTGTCGGGGGCGAGCATAGAGATAAACATCCGACTCTACACTGCCATGATCCGTTTGTACAGATAAACGGACCCGTCGATATTGATCCGGGAAATCCGGATCTTCCGGTCGGAATCCCTCCAACTCATCCAACCGGGACAAGGTCTCCCGGTTTACCCGGTACAACTCCCCATAAACCCGTCTCTCTCCCGGAACAGAGAGTCCCGGATATCCCTGTAGGGTATCAAATAATTCCCCTTTGATCCAAGCCTGCATCGCCTCCGGTTTCGACTGAGCGAGCAAGGAGTGATACTTCTCTCCCCGCCGCAGGGAACCATATACAAACACCCGATGTTTTACTTCGTGCAAACCGGTCTCCCCTTCCTTCAAACATGAATCAAGATCAATCCTATAAAATTTATTACCAATATTTTATGCGATCATTTGCTTCAGAGAGCAAACAGCCATCCAACTCCTCCGGAATTTATGCGTTCCTTTGCTCCCAGAAACCTCCACAGAGTGCTACACTATCCGAAAAAATAAAACCCCATATTGACTCTACAGGGATCTGGATACATATTCATCCCCTTTCCTATCCTAAAATAACAGCAATAATCAGAATGATATCAAAATACGGGATAAAGATCCCGTGAGACTGCTGACAAAAATAATAAGAAGGGGATATCCGGTGGAGCATCCTTTTCCGACAACTCAGCGGAACCCCTGGAGGTCCCAACCGTTTAGCGGACAAGCTGCTTTTCCTTTTGTCCGCTGGTTGGGACCGGAGGGGGTGAAGCGGACTCCTTCCTCTTCGTTGCTGGAGGAAAGAGATGCGGAGACGGCAATCCCCTCTCCCAGACTTTGTCATGAACCTCACGGGATAAAGTATCCCGTTTTTCTTACAACCTCCAAGGTAATGTCCTTGGTTGTCCGTCCTCCTCCGACTCCTCAGAACCCTCTGTACGCTTTTGATACCTTTCATAGGATTCAATCGCCCCTTGAACATCTTCCCAATACCTTGTCCCCTTGGCCAGTTCCACCAATATTTCGATCAATTTATCTTCCGGTCGCTCATCATCCTGAGGAGACTTACACAGTTTTTGGGCTTCATCGACCAGTGAAGCGATCCGTTCTTTTTTTCCCATGTGACAACCTCCAACTCCCAAGTGATAGAAATTACGTATATATACAATTCCGACTTAAAAACCCATAAGGAATCTCAGCCGTGCAACGTTTCAAAATCCATTATACAAGCTGAGACTTCTTCAGGAAATTATTCTTTGATGTAAAACGAAAAAACCCCGGCTCAAAAGCCGGGGCGGCAAAAGACAACGGGATCTTTCAGTAATACGGAGAGATCAGAATATACACCAATACCCCTGTAATGCTGACATAAAGCCAGAGAGGCATCGTCCAACGAGCAATTTTACGATGTTTCTCCACTTTCATACTCAATCCCCGGAAGAAGGAAACCAATGCCAGGGGAACAATCATCGCTGCCAGTACTATATGGGTGATTAAAATGAAATAGTAAATGATCGCCAGCACACCATCCCCGCCATAGCTGGTGGAGGGGGCCATGGAATGATAGTACAGATATGAGATCAAAAACAGAAACGTGGATGCAAACGCTGCATAAATAAACCTTCGATGAAGCGTAATGTTCTTTCGACGGATAAAGAAGAGCGCTCCCAAAAGAAACAATGTGGTAAACGAGTTAAAGATGGCATTCAGTCGAGGGAGAAAAACCAATGTTTCATGATCAACGGTCTGATCCTTCGGCATCACATACAAAACGGCTACAATGGCGACAATCAGAATGGAAAGCCCCGTCACCCAGGGAGTGTAATGGATATTTCTCTCCGGTCCATATTCTGATGATCGATTATTCTTTTCCATAAAAAATCACCCTGACACTCATGTTCTCATTCCTGTCATCAGTATAGCATGCCCTGTTTCTACACCCAAAACAGAAATCAACAAAAGCGTGGCAATACGATATATATGAGTTTCTCTTGAGAAGGGAAATTCTAATAAAACATTATTTTCAATTCAAAATATATAATAAGACTTATTGACGCTAAGAAAATATTGTTATAAAAGTAGATATGCATTGTTACTAAAGAATGGAAGGAGGTAATTGACAATCTATAAAAAACAAGCCCTGCTAATCACCCTTTGCACTCTGGGATTCACACTTTTTTCCCTTATTTTCTTCTTCCGTTTTTTTCAATTTTATACCATCAAGGGAGAGAGTATGAGTCCATCTTTACATAATGAAAGAACTTATTTGATGGAAAGAGGTCCGCTTCAACCAAACCGTGGAGATATTATTATTTTTAATGATAAAGAAGCACAAATCGCTTATGTCAAAAGGGTGATTGCTCTACAGGGAGAACAAATCCAAATTAAGAATGGCAACGTCTTTATTAATGGAGAAAAACTATATGAACCCTATCGAGCTACAGATGAACAAATAGACTTTGGGCCGTTCCAAGTTCCAAAAAACCATGTATTCGTTCTAGGTGATAATCGATCAAAAAGTACTGATAGTCGCCAATTTGGTCCCATCTCCTTGCAACAGATTCGTGGAAAGATTGTGGGTTATGAATAAGTACAATGAGGAGGTTGTTTAGATGAATCCTTATTACAATACGACAGACGATTCCACAAATCCTTGGCTCTCCATATGGATTCAACCCAAGGAGACAATTCGTGAACTTCTTCACAAACAATCGAAATTGCCCATAATATTAGCCCTTCTTTTCGGTATCATCATGATTTTGGACCATATGTCCAATAGAGATTGGGGAGACTCTGTCCCGTTATTTTTTATTTTCTTTAGCACCTTCATTTTGGGTCCAATAATCGGTTTTGTAGGTTGGTTTGTAGCCAGTGGAGTTTTTTTTGGTCTCGCTCGATTGTTTGGCGGAACTGCTACTTTCCTTGAAACAAGATTAGCCGTTGCTTGGGCAACCATTCCCTATGTATTAAAAGGAACGTTATGGATTCCACAACTATTCATCTTTGGACGTGAAATGTTTACATCAGATACTCCCGTTATGGACAGTAGTTTGATTCTGATTCTACTATTCTTTTTATTTAGTTTGCTTGAATTGGTGATTCTCATTTGGCACGTAATTATCTTATCCCATGCTATAGGAGAGGTTCATCAAATTTCAGCTTGGAAAGGCTTTGCGTCCGTAGTCACTGTCCCTGTCTCATTCTTTCTCGTTTTATTGATTCTTAGTGGGCTACTATATGCGTGAGGTTCAAATATGAAACAATCTTATCGACATTTTTTAAACCGGCGAGGCGCTTCTACTCTTGAGTATGTGATTATACTCGTTGCTGCAATGATCTTGGCTACCCTCTTATATAACATGGTCTCAGGTGATGAAGTCAAAGGAAAAATCCTAACGGCGATCGAAAATGCTATTAATGGAAAGAGCTCAGGAGAAACCAACGAACCTCATAAAGACAAAGCATCACCAACAAAAAAGCCAGATAAGAAAAAGAAAGCATATTCAAAAAAATCAAATCCTTCATGGGAAAATAGACTCAAACAAAAATATAAGAAATACGAGGAATATATAAAATGTAGCAGAGCATTCCGTGGCGATATAGTCAGTTATTGGACATGTCTAAATCAAGACGATATTGATAAAGATATCAAGGATTTTACTGAAGATCCTAAGGGGTATATAAATGATGTTTTAGGCTTGGATGATCTAAAAGAATCTGTGAACAAGCTTGCAAATGTCAATTATAAAGAGCAATTAAAGCAGGTATGGAATAACCCAGGCGGGTATCTGAAACGGAAAGGTGACTTTTTAAAACAGAAGTGGAAGGCATTTAATCAAGACCCCATGGGTCATGCCAGCACTTTCGTAGCTGAAATTAGCGGGTGGAATGACGCTATAGCCTGGTGGACGGGAATTGACCCCCAAACGGGGGAAAAGCTTAGAATCCCAAATCGTCTGTTTCGACTTGGTACGGCGATACCTTTCTACACAAAGGCAGGTAAAGTTGCATCAAAAGCTACAGATCGGGATGTACTCGATTTTCTTCATGACTTTGCATGTGCCAAAGGAAAAAACTCTTGTTCTAAACCAGATCTTAAAACGCATTCTAGTAATGATACGAACTTTGATTATGATCCAAATAAAGTTAAAAAGCAACTCGATCCTGAAATGGGAAAAGTAAGTGAAGTTACGAAAACATATAAAAGGGACACAAAAAAATATAAAACAGGAGATGAAGTTCTCAAAAGAAGAAAGATTGTCAATTGGGAAGGTAAAAAGAAATCCATATTTAACGGTGATAAAGACAAGGTGGATATACAAACAGAAGATGGAAAGAAGTTCTCCGTTCCCTTTAAGAATGGCTTCCCCAATTTTGATAAATGGTCAGCGATTGAGCTTAAGTTGCCGGAAGAGACATGGTTTAAATCAGACGTTGTTCAGTTTAGGGCACTAAATAGGAAAGTTTATCAACGTGCCCAGTCAGACCCCAACCTGAAAGAACAATTTACAGATGAAGAATTGGAAAAGTTAAAGAACGGCGAGAATATTAATAGGTTCACTTGGCACCATCATCAACAACCTGGTAAAATGCAGTTAGTTTTAAGAGATGTACATGGACAAGTAAGACATACTGGTGGTCGAGAGATTTGGGGAGGAGGAGAAGAGGGACGAACCGGAAAGTTAGATCCCAGTTAAAAGGAGGATCAAACAATGGAATGGAGAAAAAATGAAACACCCGCAAATTCATCCATAATCAGAGATATTGAACAAAAGCTGGGGATTTGCTTCCCAGCCGATTACTTGCAAGTAGTTA
Organism: Melghirimyces algeriensis; assembly: GCF_900182565.1. Taxonomy (GTDB): domain Bacteria; phylum Bacillota; class Bacilli; order Thermoactinomycetales; family DSM-45169; genus Melghirimyces; species Melghirimyces algeriensis. The sequence goes on from NZ_FXTI01000006.1 coordinate 119,782, forward strand.
AAGACTCTCATGGAAAACAACCCACTCCAAATGTTATCGACTTTGGAGGGCTTCAAGAAAAAGTTTTTGGAAGTTTATTATCTTTTGAAGAAGGATGCCCTGTTAATTTATGGTTTACTTATAAGTCAGTAAAAGATGTATTACCTAAAAAAGTGATCCCTTTTGGATGTGACCCTTTCGGTAACCTATATTGTTTTGATTATAGGAAGAGTGAAGACCCCACCATTGTCTACTGGTATCACGAAGCAGATCGGATTACTAAAGTATGTGATACCTTTACCGAGTTGGAAGGGATGTTCTACGAACCAGAGGGTATTGAAGAAGAAGTGGAAAAAGTCTTGAGACTGATGGAAGAAAATGAAAAGAATAACTTCGATTCTAAATAACTAAAAAACCATCTTTTGATAGGCAGAGACTGTTGACAACGTATCCAGGTCAGCAGTCTTTTTATATTAAAATAAGAAATTAAAATACAATATTTTCCCTCTTTTCCATACTCCCATCTATCTTATAAAATTAACTTTTTAAGGTATACGAAGGAGGATCAAACAATGGAATGGAGAAAAAATAAAACGCCTGCAAATTCATCCGTGACGAAGGAGATTGAATAGCTGGACAGGTGGAGGAAAATAGAAAAAACGACTGGGAACTTACTGACAAAAAAAGGGTCTAGACTGCTGACTTACATATGTGATAAGCAGTCTCAACCCATTCCATTGATAGGTGACTATTTCTTTTTCTCTTGGTCCTTCTCTTCTTCCTTGATGACTGGATAGGCATAGCCTTCCAACTGAGTCGCTTTCTTGGTGAGCTTATACGGAAGCTTTTGGTCGTCTGCTTTAAATTTGGCTTCGCCAGCCGGAGGAATCCCAGGGACCAAGTAATCGCTGAGTACAGCGACCAGTTTTCCCTTCTCATCTTTCATTGCTGTCGTGACAAGAACGCTTTCCACTTGTTTATCATTTGGGTTTTTTACCGTCCCTTTGACAATGGTAGATTTCTTTTTCTTATCTTTCGTTTTCTTTAATGACTCCGTCTCCAGTTTCATTTGTGAGATATAGGCTGGATGAACCTCTGCCTCCACCGCTACATCCTTCAGATCTTTTGTTGATTTTGCCTTTTTAATCTGAACTGTTCCCCCCACATAGGCCGATTCACCAGGCTGGATAATTCGGGGGACCACAGCCAGGATCTCTTCTTTCGCCAGCAAATGGTCCTTTTTCCCCATAAATTTCAGTTGAACGGAATCAAATTGAAGCGGTTTTTCACCTGTGTTTTTGATTTCCGCTGCCCCGTGAACCATCACTTTCCCATCTGATGTTTCCCACGATGTAGAAACCGTTGTATCTTTGATTTTCAGTTCTTCTTTATGTTCTTCCTTTTTTGCTTTTACCTGTGATTCTTCTTTTTTTTGTGCTGAATCGCCTTCCGTTGAACAACCTGTGACAATCAATGTCAGCACGGTCATCAAACCGACGCCCACCCGACTCCATTTATGGACTCCCACGTTTTTTCCTCCTTCTCACACGGAATGCAGATTTATCTTATCATATCTCCCCGTTCGAACAAGGAAAAAATATTCCTTTTACAGCCAATGACGGGAAAATGGTTATTCCAACCCATTAGGACTTCAAGTTCGGGGAGAAGTCTGATGTCCTCGATAAAAAATAGTTGCATAGGCAACTTTTCATTGATATACTCCTATTTAGTTGCAAACACAACTATCAACCGAACGGATCGCAATTGAAAAGAGGGAATAAATTGGAATCAATTGGGAAGTGGATTTCCACAATTCATCGTTATGCACATATGTATTTTGCGCAAGAATCCGAAGGGCTGGGCATCTGTGGTGGACAATTCATGTTTCTCAAATTTTTATACCATCAAGATGGGGTTTCCCAGGAGTATATTTCCAAACAGTTGCTGATTGATAAAGGAACGACTGCAAGAGCGATCCAAAACCTTGAGAAGTTGGGTTATGTCATTCGAAAAAAATCACAAACAGACCGACGCCAAAATGTTGTTTTTCTTACAGAGAAAGCACATGGTATCAAAGCAGAAGTCATGGACAAATTCTCACGTTGGACAGAGATTTTAACCAAAGATTTTTCCCAAGAGGAAACGGAAATCATTCTACAACTGCTTCACAAAATGGCTCATAATGCAATGGAACATATTCAGCAAAAGGAGAACTGTAACAGATGAAAACGAACCAAACCAGTGCACAGCTCGGTGCAGAAAAGATTCCCAGGCTGATCATGAAACTATCCGTTCCCGCATTTATCGGAATGTTTGTCATGGCACTTTATAATGTGGTTGATACCATCTTTATTGCGCGAGGTGTCGGCACCATAGGAGTGGCAGGTTTGTCCATCGCCTTTCCGATTCAGATCATCATCAGTGCGTTTGCAATGGCTGTCGGGATCGGTGGAGCTTCCATTGTATCCATTAAGCTGGGAGCAAAACGGAAAGATGAAGCGAATGAAGTCTTTGGGCATCTCGTATGGTTAGTGGTTGTCTTAAGTATCGCGACAATCGTCATTTCTCTGTTGTTTCTGGAACCATTACTCCGTCTGTTTGGAGCAACGGAAGCCATCTTGCCTTATGCCAGTGATTATTTATCGGTGATCCTCATCGGCTCACTGTTCCTATCTTTTGCAATGTCCACAAACAATGTTGTACGAGCTGAAGGAAATGCAAAAATGGCCATGTGGACCATGGTGGTATCCGCGGGGATCAACTTGGTATTGGACCCGATTTTTATATTCGGTCTTAATATGGGAATCCAAGGGGCGGCCATCGCGACCGTTATTGCTCAAGCTTGCTCAGCATTATGGATATATGCTTACTTTAAAAGTGGAAGAAGTACACTTACATTGAAGTGGATTGGTCTGATTCCCAACATACAGGTTCTCAAAGAGATTATCAGCATTGGAACGTCAACGTTTGTTCGTCAAGTATCATCCAGCCTCATGTTTGTTGTTGTTAACTGGATGTTAATCATGTATGGTAGCGAGATGCACGTTGCCATCTTTGGGATTATTAATCGGATCTTAATGTTTGCACTGATGCCGATCTTTGGAGTGGTACAAGGGATTCAACCCATTGTGGGTTACAATTATGGTGCTCAATTGTATGAACGTGTAGGAAATACCATTAAGTTAGGCTTTATGATTGCTACCTTGATGTCTACCATCGCCTGGCTTACTGTTCTTTTGTTCCCGCAGTTCTTGATTCATATATTTTCAACGGATCAAAAAGTGATTGAAGAAGGCGCATCTGCCTTGCGTACCATCTTAGTGATCGCACCGACGATCGGCTTTCAAATGGTATCAGGCGGAATCTATCAGGCATTGGGGAAGGCCAGGAAAGCTTTCATCTTATCGATTGCCCGTCAGCTATTGTTCCTCATTCCCATTGTCCTCTTATTGCCGATGATCTTTGATTTACCCGGTGTGTGGGCAGCATTTCCCATTGCCGACGGTTTGGCGTTTCTTTTGTCATTGATGATTATTTGGAAGGATCGGGAAAGGCTTTTTTCAAGAAAAGATTCCATTCCTGCAACGGGTACCATATAATATCCAACGACACCTGGCATGAAAAAACAGCCTCGAATTCTTTCTGAGGCTGTTTTTTCGATTCAGGCCAAACGAACCAACTGCCGGCCACGAATCCCCCCCTTTAGTATTGTGGATAAAGCATCTGGAAGCTCCTCCAAGGTCACTTCTTCCATCACGATTTGATCCAGAACGCCTTCCGGTTTCAAATCGGTGGCTAGACGGTTCCACACTTTTTGTCGGTATGTATGGCTAACATGGGCGGAGTCGATTCCAAGGAGGTTGATCCCGCGGAGGATAAAGGGAAACACGGTAGAAGAAAATGCAGGCCCCCCGGCCAAGCCGCTGAGAGCTACAGAGCCTCCCCATTTCATGGTGCTGAGAAGATAGGAAAGGGTTTCTCCTCCCACAGGGTCCACGGCACCGGCCCAACGCATTTTTAGAAGAGGACGCTTCTTGGGATTGGACAATGTTTCTCTGGAAAGGATCTCATCCGCTCCCAACCGGCGAAGATAATCATGGGCAGTATCTTTGCCTGTTCCGCAAGCCACCGTATAGCCCCGTTTGGCCAACATGGTTACAGCTGTGCTGCCCACTCCCCCGGTCGCTCCTGTTACAATCACAGGTCCCTTCTCCGGTGTTAAACCGTTTTCCTCCATTCGCTGAATGGACATGGCAGCGGTAAAACCGGCCGTCCCCAGGATCATCGATTCTTTTAAGCTTAATCCTTTGGGCAAGGGAATCACCCAATCCCCTGGAACACGAGCCATTTCACTGAATCCGCCACAGTGGGACACCCCCAGTTGAGCGCTGGCTACAATGACTTCGTCCCCTTCCTTGAAACGGGAATCCTCAGAATGAATAATCGTTCCTGCCAAATCAATCCCTGGGATCATGGGATACGATTCCACAATCCTCCCGTCAGGCGTTCCGGCCAGACCATCCTTATAGTTTACAGCGGACCAAGCCACACGAACCATGACATCCCCAGGAGGAAGATCATCCAGAGTCAACTCTTTCAGTTCAAGAGAAAATGTAGCATCGGACTGATCCACAACCAGTGCACGGAAGGATTCACTCACGTTTTTTCCTCTCCTTTGCATCCATTTACCTCGATCTTATCATGATTTCACCCCATTCGTCACAAAAGCGTCAATAAAGAGATTTTTCTTATCAAAAACATCTCCATCCGTCCTATGTTAATCTGTGGTAAGATGATATGGAAATTGACGGATATTGACCAGTCATAGTGGGAACCGTGTTTAGCCACACTTCAGATACCATCCATCCAGGAAAAGATGGACGGTCCGCTCCAAATCCTTCAGGAAAATTTTTCTCTCCTCAGTTACTGGATCATCAACCGTTCTGTTTAAAATGAACTAAACGAGGGATGGAACAATGAAGATTCACATCAGTCACAAGGCGGCTGCACGTCTGCAAACATTACTTAGTCATGAAAACTCCGCTCAACTCGCTGTCAGAGTGGTTCCGCTCACTTCCGGGTGTAGCACTCCCTCTTTTGCCCTGGAGCTCACAAAGATTCGGCAGGGATTTATTACCCAGGAAAGCAAGGGTGTCTGTTTTGCCTGTCCTCGACAGGAAGCGGAGTGGATGGACGGGATGGTGATTGACTGGGATCAGGAGTCTGATAAATTTTCTGTTTATCACCCAAACCCTCCTTTTCTGAACGATTGCCAACGAACCGATGATCAGTGAGCGAAAAAACCGTCCACCCCTTCAGCCTCTCGGTTCCCCTGCATCAATATGGGTTAAACAGACGCGTTGCATTTGCTGTGGTCTGTGTGGCTACTTCCAACAGGGATGCCTGTCTGACTTGGGAAACCGCTTCCGCCACACGGCGAACCGCTGCTGGATCAGACGGAGCCCCACGAAAAGGTCCTCCATACCTCCAAGGCGCATCCGTCTCTAACAGAAGGGACGAAATCGGAATTCCCCTGACCCATCTCCGATCCCGATCTCGATAACAGACTTCCGGTGTAACAGAAACCATATAACCCGCGTCCGCAATTTTATACAATATTCTCTCCGGCGCTTTGATCCAGTGAAACACAGCCCTTTGCACCCGATGGGCACAAAGCATTTGAAAAGCCTCCTCTGCCCGGTGGTGCACCGCATGAAGCAAAACGGGCAAATCCATCTCCACTGCAAGTTGTAGAAATTGTTCCAACACCCCGCGAAATTCCGAATCGGCAGGTTCTTTTCGTTTCTCGACAGCCAACGAATACCAGGGCAATCCCACTTCTCCCACTCCCGACAACAACGCTCGATGTTCCCGAATCAGCCCAAGGATCCCGTTCACTTCTTCCCAGTTCACTGTTTGCTCCGGATGAAAACCAAAAGCGATATCCAGGAAATCTGGAAATCGTTGTTTCGCCCGAATCAATGCATTGCATGAAGCGATACCCGTTCCCACCCCCACAACTTTCATCACTCCAGCTTTTTTAGACCGAGCAACGATGGCATCCCATTCGCCCTCTGGAAACTGGTCCCAATGAACATGGGTATCCACCAACCGAATCATACCCTTCTTCCCTTTCATACTCCCCTCACCACCCGTCGTTTCAGTTCATGATCCAGAATCCTGATTTTTGGATCATCAAAGGCAACAGCCTGACCCTCCATTCGCTCCAACCTTTGCAGACGAATTTCCACATCACTCATCAATGCCGTTAGATCAATTCCCATAGAATCACCAGGGTAAGAACGAAGCTTGTCCAACGCTGCCCGAAACAGCTTGCGTGCTCCATTCATATTTTCCTGGTGATAATGGTATAAACCCACCGCCACTTGTAAAATCCCCTGGATCAATGGCTCCCTGCCTTCCTCCATCCATAATTCCTCCAACACCTCATGGCATTCATAATAATCACGGTCAACATTAAAATAGCGAAGAAATTGAATGAATAACGGAGAATAGCGACAATCATACATGGACATCTCCCCATCCCTCCTGTTTTCCCAGTCCATTTTGACAGGGTTGGGTATTTCTGTTCCATTCCTTTAAAATAGTAGAGAGACCATTCGAAAGGAGCCAACACATGAACCTGAATGAACCCACCCGCGAAAATCTGAACTTCCTACTTCAGGAAATCAAAAACCGTTTAAATTTGGTGAATGCCTCCGCCATCCAGCCAGAGGATTACAGCCTGGAAGATTACGACGAAGTCCGGGATCTGTATGAAATGATGAAAAAAAAGCAAGGTAAACTGACGATGATGGAGTTAGAAGGCATTTTGGAAGAGCTGGGTGAATTGCGCAAACGCTAACTTCGCCGGAAGTACAAAAACCGCCGATACAGGCGGTTTTTATGTTGAAAAGAGAACACCCAATTCCGCAGGAATCGGCACGCTTTTCCGCGTCTCTAGATCAATGGTCACACTGATGACTTCCGCATCAGCCACACGTTCTCCCGCTTCATTTACAATGACGTGCTTCAGTGTATAACTGGTACGTCCTTTTTTTACCGGTTGGGTATAAATCGTTAAATGCTCGCCTAGGCGAGCTTCTTTTCGATAATTGATATTAATATTGACGGTAACGGTACCGATGTTCATCTCCGTCAATCGATCAAAAGGCAATTCCGCTTTGTTATACCAATCTTCTCTGCCCCACTCCATGTATTCCAGATATTTGGCATTGTTCACATGACCCATCACATCAATTTCTGTTGGACGAACTTCAATCTCAATGAATGTTTCCATCGGGCCTCTCCTTCAAGCAATGATTTTCGCATATTTTACCATGGTTTGGTGAAGACTGCCAGTATACAAAGGAAAAAACAACTCGCGAACTTACACTGCGAAAAAATTGGTATAGACTCCAAAAAAGACGTCTGAGAAAAAAATTAAGCGAAAAACAGCTATATTTCCGCTTATACTTTGATATTACCTATTGACAACAAAATAAAACGCGTTATCTTTGATATAGGAGGAAATTACTCCTCAATCCTTCGCTTTACTAATTACCAAAAAGGAGGCCCGAAAATGAAAAAACAGCTGTTTTCTCTATCCAAAGGTCGAGGAAAGGAGGAACTGCCTGTACCTGCAGGGATCATCCCTCATTTCCTGTTGAAAAAAAGAAAGAAAAAAGAGGCCAGCCTGTTTAATGGGCCCGCCCAAGAAAAAAACATTCACTGATCACGAAAGATAAAGACTCACTTATACTGTAACATGAAATGCTTACTTTGCCAAAATAGGCCCTGGGGTTCCAGGGCCTTATTGCTTGATAGAAAGATCACATCACTGTACTGTGATGGGTCTGAAAAAACGGCGAACCTGTTCTTCCACAATCAAGCCCTGTAACAACGACCTTTAAGTAAACACCCTTTCTCAGGTTTATATACCCCAGAAAACATACCTTCCTTTCTTCCCTCTTTATCGATGATTATTGATTGATGAATAGAAAATGAACCCTCTTTAGGAAATGCGAGCGGAAATCCTCCCCATTTCAATGGGTAGATAAAAGCGAGCGCACCACGGGTGACCGAAGGAAATGCCTGTGGTGCACTTCCTTCGGTCGCACCACGGGCACTTCCTCCGGTCGTCGGACGAGGGGGGGTACCCCCCCTCGTCCGACAATTTTTGGTATACTTGAAGTACGAACGAAAACTCGTTAAACGATTTGTATCTTGAAAACCGAATCGTATGGGGTTGTGGTGAGGAAGGAACAGTCACCACGTAAAACGATTCCTGTCATGTGGAAGGACCCACAAAACCATTTTCAACATGTACCGTAGGAACTACGGGAAGTGAAGCTCGCGGAGAGTACTCGCCTGGGCTCGATGAACCGAGAAGCTCTACCACTTTCGTGGAGAGCAGTTCACGTCAACTTGACTGCACAAAAACAAAACTCCTTGGGCAAATTGCCCAAGGAGTTTCCGTAACCCTAGATTATTTTTTAACCATATGAACAGGGTTTCCTACGATGCCTTCCGCTGCTTCCATAAAGGTTTCCGGAAGGGTTGGATGAGCATGGATGGTTAGGGCAATATCTTCCGCATTTGCCCCCATCTCAATCGCCAACACCACTTCAGAAATCAGACTGGATGCTTCCGGCCCAACAATTTGTGCACCCAGAATCTGTTGGGTTTCCTTGTCGGCAACCACTTGGAAGAAGCCGTCTGCCGCATCCAGGGACAACGCCCGACCATTGGCAGCAAAGGAGAAGCGACTTACTGACACATCGTAGCCTTCTTCTTTTGCCTCTTTCTCGGTTAAACCGGTATAGGCCAATTCCGGATCGGAGAAGATGACATATGGCATCGCCCGATAGTCAACCTCGCTTGGCTCACCAGCGATCACTTCCGCAGCAATCTTTCCTTCGTAGCTGGCTTTGTGGGCCAACATTGGCTGACCGGCCACATCGCCGATAGCAAAGATCTTATCATTTTTCGTCCGCATTTGCTTATCTGTCGGGATGAAGCCTTTATCGTCCACTTCAATCCCCGCCAGGTCCAGTCCCAGTTCATCCGTATTCGGTTTACGTCCCACAGACACCAGTACTTTATCAGCAGAGAAGGATTTTACTTCCCCTTTTACTTCCGCGGTCACGGTGACTCCGTCGCCGGATGTATCGGCGGATTGAACCATGGCATTCGTCACTACATCTACACCCAGCTTTTTCAGGTTGCGTTTTACCATGCGTACCATGGAGGGGTCTACACCTGGAAGAATGGTATCCATCCCCTCCAGAACCGTCACTTCCGTTCCCAGCTTGCTGTAGGCAGTTCCCAACTCCAAGCCGATATAGCCACCGCCGACAACAATCATTTTTTCCGGTATTTCCGACAAGGACAAGGCCTCAGTGGAAGAAATGATTTTGTCTCCATCAAATTTGAGAGAGGGAATTTCAAACGGTCGGGAACCGGTAGCAACGATGCAGTGCTTAAACTGATAGGTGGTGCTGTCATTGTCAGTGGCCACTTTCACCGTATCTTCACCGGAGAAATAAACTTCCCCTTGTACCACATCCACTTTGTTTGCTTTCAGAAGCGAAGAGACGCCACCGGTCAGCTTTTTGACGACATCATCTTTCCATTTGATCATGTCGGCAAAATTAATTTTGACATTGTCCACTTCAATTCCCATATGGGAAGCATTTTTCATCTTATGCACTTCATCCCCGCCATGAATCAGGGCTTTGGAAGGAATGCAACCCCGGTTGAGGCAAACTCCGCCAATTTCCGCTTTATCGACAAGCGTTACACTTTTCCCCATTTGGGCAGCCCGGATTGCAGCCACATAGCCTCCAGGTCCACCTCCAACAACCAATACATCCACTTCTGTTGCAAAATCTCCAACTACCATATTAATTCATCTCCATCATCAAGAGTTTGGGGTTTTCCAACAACTCTTTCACACGGTTCAAGAAGCGTGCTGCCACATCTCCGTCAATCAACCGGTGGTCAATGGACAAAGAGACATTCATAATCGGACGGACAACCACTTCACCATCCACTGCGACCGGACGCTCTGCCATTTTGCCCATACCGAAAATGGCGACTTCCGGATAATTGATAATCGGAGTAAAGAACTGACCGCCAAAGGAACCGATGTTTGTAATGGTAAAGGTGCTTCCCTTCAAATCCTCCACACCCGCTTTCTTGGAGCGGGTACGATCCACCACATCACGGATTTCATCAGCCAGCTGGAAAATGGACTTCTGGTTGACATCCTTGACCACAGGCACAACCAAGCCATCTTCGGTTGCTGTAGCAATTCCCATATGATAATACTTCTTGATGACAATCTCTTCCCGTTCGTCATCAATGGATGCATTCAGGGTGGGGAACTCATGCAATACAGCCGTAAGAGCCTTGATGATAAAGGGAAGATAGGTAAGTTTAATCCCCCGCTGCTCCGCCATGGGTTTGGCCCATTTGCGCAACTCGATCAATTCGGAAGCATCCACTTCATCCATGATGGTCACATGAGGAGCCGTATATTTGCTTTGAGCCATGCGTTTGGCAATGGTCCGTCTCATCCCGCGCAACGGCATGCGCTCTTCATTGCCTTGCGGAACACTGGGTGCCGTAACCGCTGCCGGTTCTTCCTCCCTGGACGGTTTCGCCTCAGGCACTTCAACCGTTGCCGGCTCATCAATAGCTCCGCTGTCTTTCCACTGTTTCACATCTTCCAGTGTCACTCGCCCATTTTTCCCTGTACCTTTTACCTGGGTAATATCCACCCCAAGCTCCCTGGCTTTTTTCCGAACGGATGGCATCGCCAACACATTTCTTCCGGATGTGGCACCCCCAACCTGGGTAACGGGGCGTTTTTCTTTCTTCGCCGTATCTTCTTTCAATTCCTGCGAGTTTTCTTCAGCTTCGGGATCAGCGGCATCTTCTCCATCACCGGTGTCAAAGACCGCCAGAACGGACCCGACTTCCACTACTTCTCCTTCATTTGCATTTAACTTGGATACGGTACCCGTTACAGGAGAAGGAATTTCCACCACGGCTTTATCTGTCTGCACTTCTGCAAGTACATCATCTTCATTGATGGAGTCGCCTTCTTTTACGTGAAACTTAACAATTTCGCCTTCATGGATTCCTTCACCCACATCAGGCAACTTAAATTCAAAAGCCAATCCGAAAACCTCCTTCCTTGTTTCAGATCAGAAGTCCAATGTTTTGTAAATTCCGGCGCATACCCGATCTACAGTAGGCAACCATTCATCTTCAATCGCAGTCAGTGGATAGGGTGTATCAAAGCCGGTAACACGAACGACCGGTGCTTCCAGAGAAAGAATGGCTTCTTCATTGATTCGTGCCACCAATTCAGCCCCTACACCACCTGTTTGAGCGGCTTCATGAATGACTACTGCACGGTTTGTTTTTTCAACAGAACGAATGATGGTCTCCAAATCCAATGGGGAAATGGTCCGTAGGTCAATAACCTCCGCTTTTACTCCACGCTCTTTTTCTGCCTGTTGAGCCGCCTTTTCAGCTAAGGGAACCATTGCACCATAGGCGATCAATGTGACGTCAGACCCTTCTTTCACCACATTGGCTTTACCCAATGGTACGGTAAATGCTTCCTCCGACACATCTGCTTTCACCGACCGATACAGTTTCATCGGTTCATAGAAAATAACCGGATCGTCATCACGGATCGCTGAAATCAGAAGCCCTTTGGCGTCATGGGGATTACTCGGTACAACCACTTTCACCCCTGGGCTGTGCAAAAAGAGTGCTTCCAGGCTGTCAGAGTGCATTTCCGGTGTTTTGACTCCACCGCCATATGGTATACGGATGGTAATCGGAACATTGAAGCGACCACCGGAACGCATGCGAAGGCGGGCGGCCTGGGTGGAGATTTGATCCATACACTCATAGACAAATCCCGCAAATTGAATTTCCGGCACCGGACGGAACCCTTGGGAAGCCAGCCCGATGGACGCTCCGATAATGCCGGATTCAGCCAGGGGTGTATCGAAGGAACGTTTTTCACCAAAGGTCTGGTATAGATCGGCAGTCGCACGGAACACACCACCGTTGACTCCTACATCCTCACCCAACACAATCACATTTTCATCCCGTTCCATCTCTACCCGCATGGCATCATTAATCGCCTTGATCAACGTCATTGTGGCCATAATTATTTGCCCTCCTTCCAGGAGAGGTATTCTTCTTTCTGCTTTTTCAAAATCTCCGGTGTTTCTGTGTAGAGATCATCGATCAGATCTTCGACAGATCCTTTCGGCATCTTCTCCACTTTCTTGATCGCATTGTTCATTTCTTCCAGCAACTCTTCCTGTACTTTTTCTTCTTCTTGGTCCGACCAGAGATTCTTGGATTCTAAGTATTTACGGAAACGTTTGAGAGGATCTTTTCTGGATGCCCAGTCTTCTTCCTCTTCTTTGGTGCGATAGCGTCCCGGATCATCCCCCGCCATCGTATGCGGGCCGAAACGATAGGTAACCCCCTCGATCAGTGTTGGACCTTCTCCTTTCCGGGCACGGTCCGCTGCTTCTTTTGTTGCTTGGTATACAGCCAGGGCATCATTTCCATCCACCTGAATTCCATGGATACCATAAGCAACCGCTTTCTGAGCAATGGTCTCAGAACGTGTCTGCTTGGACAGCGGAACACTGATCGCATATTGGTTGTTTTGACAGAAAAAGATGGAGTTGGCATCATAAACACCCGCAAAGTTCAGACCTTCGTGGAAGTCCCCTTCGGATGTGGCACCGTCTCCAAAGAAAGCAATGGCCACATGCTCTTCCTCTCTCAGGCGGAAAGCCCAACCAGCACCGGCAGCATGAGGAACATGACCGGCAATAATAATCTGGGGCGGAAACATATTGACATCTTCCGGAACCTTCATGCCATCTTTCATACCCCGTGAGTACAGAAATGCCATTTCCATTGAAATTCCGTGGTACAAGGCTGTACCGATATCCCGATAACTGGGGAACAGCCAATCGGATTTTTCCAATGCTGCCATAGAAGCGATTTGACATGCTTCCTGACCCGCCATGGGAGCATAAAAGCCCAAGCGGCCCTGACGATTCAATTTGATGGCACGCCCGTCAAAGGTCCGGATTCGAAGCATCCAGCGATAAAGATCTTTCAATTCATCGTCAGACAGATCCGGAGCCTGTTGACCGTCCACAATGTTGCCGTTTTCATCCAGAATCTGAAACATTTCCGGATCCTGTTTTAACTCCATCACTTTCGGCACGATGGATACACCTCACTTTTTAAAATTCTATCCGCTATGGGGATATTGGGTATCAGGCCGTCTTTCTTAGACTTCCTCAAACCACCTGACACATTCCACAAATCATGTTAAGAGAGCTAAATGATGGATCACATATCCTACACCAACCAGCTCCCGACCCTAAAACCGCCAAAAGCCAGCACACGATCAAAAATGGTTTTTATTACCATATAATACGTCTGGCCTACTCGATACAATTGAATGATACACTTCATGAACAAGACAGTCAACACAAACAACCAAACCATAACAATTATTGATACAGTAAGGGTTTTAGCTACTATAACAGTACGAAACAGATAATGATACAGTTTATCCGCATCGGCAGAACAAGCCATTCGGTACGGATGAAAAAAACCGCAACCGACCGGCTGCGGGTAACCCCTTTTCCTATAGGCGGGGATCGTTTAAAAGGCGCTGCAGTTCTTCCTTGTGGTTGGACTCATCTGCAACCATATCTTCCAAATCAATTTTCAAACCATATTGCTGTGCTTTTTCCGCCTCTTTGATTCGTTGCATGTAACGCTTGATGGTCGCCTCTTCATCCTGAATCGCATTTTCAAGCATCTCCCGAACTTCTGTCGCCTGCTTTACTTCACTCGGCTTTACTACAGGGAGGCCACCCAGTGCAGCAATTTTTTCTGAAAGGTAGCTGGCATGTTTAATCTCATCTTGGGCTTCATTCTCAAAGAATTCCTTCAAAATGGGTCGCGATAGCCCGGAAACCATTGCTGCATTATAGGTATAGGTGATAATCGCTGCATATTCATTGGCCAAATCTTCATTCAAACCCTCAATTAGAGCTTGTATATCCGAATTCAAAGCCATTCTCCTTTCTTCGTAAACATTAGGTGCGGTTCAGGGTTAGGGTTTCCCACTTGATCAAGAATCAAACAATGGTTTGCACAAAATGACCATCGGAACGTTTGGATGGATCGTTTGTTCCATGTATAATAAGGAGGAAGCTAGAAACAAAAAAGGACGGATGTCCCCATGAATGTTCAACCCTTGGAACTAATCCCCCTTTTCTGGGGGGATAAACGATATCATACATGGAATCATCATCTTCGCAGTCAGTTTGGACAAAAAGTGTTTAAAGTTCCGCTGGATGGAGGATTCACCTGCCCCAACCGGGATGGAGCGGTTGCTACTGGCGGGTGTACCTTTTGCAGTCCAAGAGGTTCAGGAGATTTTGCCGGTGATCGACGACAGGATTTGGTTCACCAGTTTCATACCGTTCGGGACCGTATGCATCAAAAATGGCCGAAAGCCAAATATATCGGTTATTTTCAGGCTTTCAGCAATACCTATGCTCCTGTCGATGTCCTTCGTCCCATGTACGAAGTGATCTTGGAGCAACCGGATGTGGTCGGTCTCTCCATCGCCACCCGACCGGATTGTCTTCCCGATGATGTTGTGGAGCTTTTGGCGGAGTTAAATCAACGGACGTATCTGTGGGTGGAATTGGGATTGCAGACAATTCACGATTCCACCTCCGATCTGATTAACCGGGGACACGATTATGCCTGCTTTTTGGATGGGGTCGCCAAACTTCGCAAACATGGGATTCGCACCTGTACGCACATTATTTTTGGCCTTCCGGGGGAAACGGAAGAGATGATGCTGGAAACAGCAAAGGCTTGTGCAGCCATGGATACGCAAGGGATCAAGATTCACTCCTTGCATCTTTTAAAGAAAACCCCCATGGTGAGACAGTATAAAAAAGGACAACTTCAATTTCTGGAAAAGGAAACCTATATCCGGCTGGTAGTCGATTCGCTGGAGCTTCTTCCACCCGATATGGTGGTTCATCGGGTAACGGGGGACGGCCCTCCGGATTTGATGATCGGCCCAATGTGGAGTACAAAAAAGTGGGAAACCCTGAATGCAATCGATGCTGAGCTGAAACAACGCGGTTCCTGGCAGGGGAAAAGATGGTCACCCACCATCACAACCGCAATCCCTGAACGAAGAAAGGAAGCAAACCGATGAGCTTTCCGTCCACTCTCGCCTTTGCCCATGACCTGGTAAAAGGCGTCTTGTTTCCTGGAGCCTATGCAGTGGATGCCACCCTCGGCAACGGCCAAGATACGCTTTTCCTTGCCCAAGGCGTGGGACCTGAAGGTCAGGTTCATGGATTTGATATTCAGAAGGAAGCCCTTGACCGCACGGAAAATCGCCTCCACCAACACGGTATGGTAAACAGGGTGACACTTCATCAAAACAGTCATCACCAAATGGAACAGATCCTTCCCCCGAAATGGAAGGGGAACATTTCCGCTGTCATGTTTAACCTTGGTTATTTGCCTAAAGGAGACCCTGCAATTATTACAAAGCCGGAAACCACCATTCATGCCTTCTCTCAAGCACTGAAATGGCTGGCTCCCGGCGGAATTCTCACAGCGGTTCTCTATACCGGTCACACCGGCGGTTTGGAAGAAGCGAAACAGGTCCTAAACTATATCAAAACATTAAAACCCAATGTTTTTCATGTGATTCAGTATCAAACCCTGAATCGCCATCATGCTCCCTCACTCATCGCCGTTCAAAAATCCAAAAAGCATCCACCGGATGAAGCTAGAAACTTTTTTGTAAAATAAACCACTTTTTCGTCAAATATATTTTTATAGCGCTCTTATCATGATAGAATCATAATGAAACCTGTGGCAACCATTGTATTCCGCCACAGATTGCTTTGACCCAGAAAGGTGGATGATGGTGGTAGGAAAGCGGTTAGGCGGCCGGTATCAGATTGTTGAACGCATAGGTGGCGGCGGTATGGCTGTCGTCTATAAAGCAGAGGACACTGCTCTGGGTCGCCATGTTGCCATAAAAGTCATGAATGAGTCCCTCAGCCACGATGAAACATTTATCCGGCGCTTTCATCGCGAAGCGCGGGCAGCTGGCAGTCTGTCTCATCCCCATGTGGTCAATGTATATGATGCAGGCAATGAAGGCCACACCTATTATATTGTAATGGAATATATTGAAGGTCCCACTCTGATGGAGCTGGTACAACAACGCGGTCGTATTCCCTATACGGAGGCTGTCACCATTGCCTCCCAAATTTGTGAGGGTCTCGCACATGCCCATGAAAACGGCATTGTTCACCGGGATATTAAACCCCACAATATTATGGCTACAGCAGAAGGGGTTTTTAAGTTAGCTGATTTCGGCATCTCTCGGTCCACTCGTTCTTCTACAATCACCCAAACCGGTTTTATTATGGGATCGGTTCATTATTTCTCTCCTGAACAGGCCGGAGGCAGAGAAGTCCGTTATACATCAGATCTGTATTCTCTGGGGGTTGTGCTTTATGAAATGGTAACCGGTCAACTCCCTTTTGACGGGGAAGAAGCCGTTGCTATTGCTCTGAAGCACCTTCAGGAGCAAGTCCCCGATCCCCGGACGATTGTGCCTGACATTCCGGAAGAGCTGTGCCGGGTGATCTTTCAGCTAATGGAAAAAAATCCTGAGCATCGTTTCACTTCTGCCCTGGAAGTGTCCAATATTCTCCAGTCCATTCATTCCGATCCTGTTCATTTCACGGAAATGAACAAACAGGAACATTTTAAGCAGCCGGACCCACAACCCCTCCAGCAGACGGAAACGGCAGATCCAGACTCTGTACAAAGCCACACCGGGGAACAGACAGCACCACAAGAACCCCCATTAACCGGCTCCAGAAGAGACATTCACAGCAACAAGCGCCGATCAAAGAAGTGGATCATTAATTTAGTATCCGCTTTGGCTGTCGCTATGGCCTTATTGATTGCTTATAATATCTACGGTAACGATACATCTTCCAATGGGGATATGCAGGACGTTGAAGCCCAGGAAAAACAGCCCGCGGATCGAAAAAATGATGAAACCAGCGATCAAGCGGAATCCAATCCTCCCAAAAAGACAAAATCAGGGGATTCCCAATCTCCAACAACCTCTTCCCCGGATTCGGACGACGATACAGAAGATGCGGAGGAAGTGAAAGAGGAGCCCGGTTTCAACTGGAAGGCTTACCGAGGCGAAACGGAAAATGACCACTTCCGTGAGATATCCACAGAGGACATGGGTGACGGAAAGTATCAAATCTCTTTAAAAACCGATTTTGGGCGCGTATATTACGATGTTCTGATCTATGACCGAGACGGTCCACACCAGCCTGTGATCCGCGCCTATGATGGGGAGGAAGACCTTTCCGGTGAATTCCATAAGAAAACCTTCTCCGTAGAGGTTTCCCCACCTGAACAAGGACTGGTCAAAATCCGGTTGTACGATAAGGATAAAAAGGAAGAAGCCATTAAAATTCTAGACGTACGCGATGATGATTGAAAAGGCACGCCACAAAGGCGTGCCTTTTCATGATAAAAAAACACCTTCCGTGGTTCCTTCGGAAGATGCGACGGACGATGTGGAAGAATCTATATCTCAACGGCCCTTCTTTTGCTTGGCCGCCAACGCGCTCAGGCGTTCTTCGCTGCTTTTCATCCATTTTTTCATCATGTCTTCAAAATCCGGAGCTCCTCCCTTGTTACGCCCACGTCGTCCACCCCGCGGGCGGTCGTCGGTCAATGCTTTGATCGACAGGGAAATCTTACCGGATGAATCAATAGAAAGTACTTTTGCCTTGACTGAATCTCCAACAGACAATTCGTCTTCCACTTTTTCGACAAATTTACCGGAGATCTGAGAGATATGAACCAGACCCGTTTCACCGGATTCCAATTTAACAAAAGCACCAAAAGGTTTAATGGCGACAACTTCTCCGGTTACAACAGATCCTTCCGCTAGCTGACTCATTCAAACACTCCCGCAATCTTATTCATTCTGTATGAAGATACCACTTATTTTGGCTTAAGTCAATGGGCAATAAGACCCACAAATCATTCCACCATTTTTCTTATTATCCCATACCGATTCAAACTTAAACGCAAATGTGTTATACTTTTTCCGTTAGCAATCGCGAAACGGGTTTTCATTCATACAATAGAGAACGGCAGAAAGAAAGGGATGGATCGATGAAAACACATATCGATGTTCACAGTTCTGTAGACCTCATCCTGGAAGGGGAAGTCTGTCGCAATTTATCCGCCGCGCAACTGGTGGAAAAAGCCCTGGAACGGAAAGAGGGACAGCTTGCTTCCAATGGTGCGTTTCGGGCCACGACGGGAAAATTTACCGGTCGTTCCCCAAAAGATAAATATATTGTCAGAGATCCGGAAATCGAGGATAAGATTGATTGGGGACATGTAAACCAACCGATGGAACCGGAAACATTTGACCACCTGTTTCAAAAAGTGAGTCAGTACTTACGAAAACGGGACGTCTTTGTTTTTGACGGCTTTGCCGGAGCCGATCCCGCATATCGTCTTCCCATTCAAGTTATCAACGAATATGCCTGGCACAACCTGTTTGCCCGACAGCTTTTTGTTCGACCAAACAAAGAGGAATTAAAACTTCACAAGCCCCAGTTTACCGTGGTCAGCGCTCCTGATTTTCAAGCAGATCCTGAGCGGGATAGAACCCGTTCGGAAACCTTTATCGCCATCAGTCTGAAACACCGGATCATCCTGATCGGTGGAACCCGGTATGCAGGTGAGATCAAAAAATCCATTTTCAGCATTATGAACTATCTTCTCCCGGAAAAAAGCGTACTCCCCATGCACTGTTCCGCCAACATGGGACCGGAAGGAGACACCGCACTCTTCTTTGGTCTTTCCGGAACGGGAAAAACGACACTATCTGCCGATCCGGAACGAAGTCTGATTGGTGACGATGAACACGGCTGGTCCGATCAGGGCATCTTCAATATTGAAGGTGGCTGTTATGCCAAATGTATCGGTCTTTCCCAGGAAAAAGAGCCCCAGATCTGGAATGCGATTCGCTTTGGATCCGTACTGGAAAACGTCGTGCTGGACGAGGAACAGCAACCGGACTACGCGGATGGATCATTGACGGAAAACACCCGTGCCGCTTATCCAATCCAGCACATCCCCTCAGCGAGAATCCCTGGAGTTGGAGGACATCCCAAAGTGATCCTGTTCCTTACTGCTGACGCTTTTGGAGTGCTCCCTCCGATTGCCAAGCTGACACCGGAGCAGGCCATGTACCACTTCCTATCGGGATACACCAGTAAACTGGCTGGAACAGAGCGTGGAATCACGGAACCGGAAGCAACATTTTCCACCTGTTTTGGATCTCCCTTTCTACCGCGACCCGCTGGGGTCTATGCTGAAATGCTTGGAGAGAAAATCGCTCAGCATCATGTCCGTGTCTATCTCGTCAATACCGGCTGGTCGGGTGGACCTTATGGTGAAGGGAACCGAATGAAACTGGCCTATACCCGGTCAATGGTAAAGGCCGCTCTCAATGGCTCACTGGAACAAGCCAACTTTACACCGGATCCGATTTTTGGTATCCATGTTCCGGATCGGTGCCCAGAGGTTCCCAGTGAGGTTTTAGTTCCCCGAAATACATGGAAGGACCCGAAGGCTTATGATGCGAAAGCCAAGGAGCTCGCCCAGCGGTTCCAGGAGAATTTTCAACGTTTTACAAATATCAACGAGGCCATAAAAAAAGCGGGACCCCAAGTCGATTAGTGTCTCTTTACGCAGTTATTCAGAACAACGTCTTCTTATGCCTGAGAAGACGTTGTTTTCTATGAGAGTGCATTTGGACCATTATGTGGAGCCGATTCCTGGAAGACTCTCCAAAGACTACAGCATTGGAATATTCAAGCAGATCCATCTTCCACTTGAAACAATCACTCAAAATTTGCTATGATCACGAAGGATTTAGACTGAAGATACCCGGAAAGGAACTCTATAGAATGAAAAGACCCATCATTATTGGCGTGGCCGGTGGCAGTGGGTCCGGAAAAACAACGGTCGCACGAAATATCTGCGAACATTTTTCCGATTCCGTCGCACTAATCGAGCAGGATGCCTATTACAAAGATCAATCCCAATTGCCATTCGATGAACGCGTCAAGACCAATTATGACCATCCATTGGCCTTCGACACCGAATTGTTAATCAACCACCTGGATCAGCTTTTAAAATGGGAAGCGATCCAAAAGCCTGTTTATGACTATACGCAACATACACGGGCATTGAAAAATGTGACCGTAGAACCGAAAGAGGTTATCATTCTGGAAGGAATCCTTATTCTTGAGGATGAATCCCTACGGGATCGGATGGATATTAAAGTATTTGTGGATACGGATGCGGATGTACGAATTCTACGACGTTTGGAACGGGATATGAAAACCCGCGGGCGCACGCTGGATTCTGTAATTCAACAGTATTTGACCGTTGTCCGACCGATGCACCTTCAATTTATTGAACCCAGTAAACGTTACGCGGACCTGATTATCCCCGAAGGTGGATATAATCAAGTGGCTGTCAATCTACTGATCAACCAGATTCAAACGATTCTTTCTACAAAATGATCCCCCGGTATAACGGGGGATTATTACCTTTTCTATCGCTTTTTTCGGTTATTCTGAAACCAGGGATTTATACTTGTCTGCATCCATTAAGCGATCCAACTCGGAGGAATCCTTCATTTCCACAGTGATCATCCATCCCTCATCATAAGGAGACTCATTCACTTTTTCAGGGGATTCATCCAGTTCACTGTTGATCTCCACCACTTTACCACTTACAGGTGCGTACAGTTCAGACACCGTTTTGACCGACTCAACACTTCCAAAAGGGGAATTGTATTCCAGCTCGTCTCCCACCTCCGGCAACTCCACAAATACAATATCCCCCAGCTCATCCTGAGCAAAATCCGTAATTCCGATTTTCACCCGATTGTCTCCCTCTTGTTTCACCCATTCGTGTTCTTCACTGTACTTCAGCTCATTAGGCAGATTCATTGCGATCCCTCCACTATTCGTTATTTCCCAAAACGCGTTCCAGAGGCCGTTCCATCATTTTCAGGGCTTTTTCACCAGCGGAACGATGGCGAAGTTGTCCTTGCTCGTCAAAGAGGTAATAAGCAGGAACATATTCGTTCTCAAATGCATCCACAATGCTGTGCATATTATCAATCGCCTGCGGATGGGTCATTTCATATTTTTCAATGGTCTCTTTTACCGGACCCACTTCCGTATCCTTTTCGGAACGGGGCATGTGAATACCCACCACTTGAAGGCCCTGATCTTTGTACTGATCCCGGATTTTGAGCACATCCGGCATGCTTTCCTTGCACAATCCACAACTGATGGACCAGAAGTGCACGAGAACGGGCTTTCCTTTAAGCTCTTCCTTCGTCACTTCCCCATTCACCCACTCGGATGCCCCTTTCAGTTCCGGCATTTCCGTACGTAAACGCAAAGCCATATGTTTCAACCTCCTTTAAGCGAAGTCAGATCCTATCCTTGAGAAAAAGAGCCTAACGGCATCGTTAGGCCCTTGGGTATGTGATAATCCTTGATTACAGGGTTTTTTGACCCGGTTTCCAGTCGGAAGGACACAGGCCACCAGTTTGCAGAGCCTGTAGAACACGGAGTGTTTCATCTACGCTGCGACCAATATTGTTGTCGGTAACCACCTGATAGCGGACAATGCCTTCAGGATCAATGATAAACAGACCGCGCAGAGCAACACCCTGATCTTCCAACAAAACTCCGTAATCACGGCTGACTTTGTGGGTCGTATCGGCACCCAGTGGGTATTTGATGTCACCCAATCCGTTTTCATCACGGGGGGTTTTGATCCAAGCCCGGTGAGAAAACTTGCTGTCCGTGGAGACACCGATAATTTCGCAATCCAGATCCTTAAACTCTTCATAACGGTCAGACAGAGCGGTAATCTCTGTCGGGCAGACAAAGGTGAAATCGAGCGGGTAGAAGAACAATACCAGCCATTTCCCCTTATAGTCAGACAGCTTCACATTTTCATCCAAAGTTTCCAGATTCTTGGTGCTCTCCATGTCAAAATCCGGTGCAGGCAGTCCTACCAAACGCATTGCCATGGATTCCTTCCTCCTTATATGTAGAAGCTAGCTTCCACTTTGTTATACCCAAGTTTAATGAAAGATAAACATCTTCCATTACCCGGTCCCATTAATAAAATACCATCTGAGAAATAAAAGTCAATACTAAATTGAATTAAATATTATCTGGGAATCATTATCAATGAAAAAAGGAGAAAATAACCAACACTGTGACTGCAATCTCTCATCTTTTCAAAAAATCAATACATATTCCATCGTTTGTTAAGGGTTACATGGTAAAATATCACTGTAAAAAGGGGAGAAGGAGTGAAATGATGAAAAGCTGGAAACAAACCGGATTGGCTGTTCTTATATGCACGGCTCTGATTGTATCTTTGGGGATCACACCTGATATTCATGCCAAGGGAAAACGAAAAGGACATTTCGTTCAACTTCAGCTTCTCGGCGTGAATGATTTTCATGGACAACTAAATGTTGCGCAAACGATTGGAGACGGGAAAGCGGGACGGGCGGATTATCTCGCTGCACATCTGAAAAAGCGCAAAGCCCAGAATAAAAACACATGGATGGTTCATGCCGGAGACATGGTAGGAGCCAGTGCACCCGTATCAGCCCTGTTGCAGGATGAACCCACCATTGAACTATTAAATCGCTTACATTTTGATGTCGGAACAGTCGGCAATCATGAGTTTGATGAGGGCGTTCAGGAAATGTTGCGGTTAATCCATGGAGGAAAGCACGAGAGTACCGGTTATTTTGAAGGTGCTGACTTCCCTTACACAGTGGCAAACGTCGTTTGGAAGGATTCAGGAAAACCCGTGCTCCCGCCACACAAGATCAAGAAAGTTCGGGGCATTCCGGTTGGATTCATCGGCATTGCCACCACAGACACTCCAAATATTGTCACCCCTAAGGCCGTTAAAGACGTATCTTTTACAGATGCAGCCCAAGCGGTCAACCGTGAAGTGAAAAAACTGGAAAAGAAAGGTGTTCAGGCCATTGTCGTCCTCGCCCATGAAGGGGCCTTTCAGGACAGACATACAGAAGAAATTAGCGGGCCGATCGCAGATATTACCCGGAAAATGGATGATGAGGTGGATGTCGTCATATCCGGTCACAGTCACTCCCGTCTGAACGGAACCATCGACGGAAAGCTGCTCGTGCAATCATACAGCTATGGAACAGCGTTCTCTGACATTGATCTCACTCTAGACCGACGTACCGGCGATATCATTCAAAAAAAGGCTAAAATTGTCACCACTTGGCATGAAGGGATTCAGCCTGATCCAAAAATCCGTTCCATGGTGCAGAAATATGAAAAACAAGTAGCTCCCATTATCAACCGAAAAATAGGTGAAGCTGATCAAACCTTGATACGTAACCCATCCCCAGCTGGTGAATCAGCTCTGGGGAACTTGATCGCTGATGCTCAACGTTGGAAGACAAAAACGGACTTCGCTTTTATGAATCCCGGTGGAATTCGCGCCAATATCGAAGAGGGCACGGTCACCTGGGGAGATCTGTATACCGTTCAGCCCTTCAATAATGACTTGGTTACCATGACCCTGACCGGCAAACAGATTAAACGACTGTTAAATCAACAGTGGCAGGATGGCCGAACCCGCATCCTGCAAATCTCCGGCCTTACCTATACATGGGATGCAACCCGTCCGGCAAATGACCGAATCGTCCAATTGCAAAAGGCGGACGGCACTCCCATTCATCCTGATGCTTCCTATACGGTGACGGCCAACAGCTTTATTGCCTCCGGCGGCGATCACTTCACCGTTTTCACCGAAGCGACAGATCAAACGATTCATTCCGTGGATTTGGATGCCTTGGTGGAATACATTCAGCAACTCTCCCAACCTTTTTCTGCCAAAATTGAAGGAAGAATTCAAAAAATAAATCCGTAGAAAAACATCATGCTCGCGCTTCCGTATAAACGGAAGCGTGAGGTTCATGACAAAGTGGTGAAGGGGAGATATTCGTTTCCGCATCTCTTTCCTCCAGCAAGGAAGTGGAAGGAGTCCGCTCCACCAACCAGCGACCAAAATATCCGCTAAACGGTTGGGACCTCCAGGGGTTCCGCTGGGTCGTCGGAAAAGGATGCTCCACCGGATCTCCCCCTCTTATTTATCTTTGTCAGCAGTCTCAAGTGTTTTTTATAAAGCAAGCGGTCGGATACATTCCGGACCATCATTTTTTGGTGAGTTGACGACAGTGGAAACGGGATACATCTCAATATCTTCTGATTCACAAGGAGACAAAAGGGAATGGAGTACACCGGGATCATGTATAGTGGGGTCCAACCATATCCATTCATCACTTTCCTTCAGGATGACAGGCATCCGGTGATGTAACCTGCGCATTTTTTCGTTGGGATGGGTTGTAAGAATGGTAAAGGAGTATACCGCATTTCCCGTTGCATCCATCCATTTTTCCCATAAGCCGGCAAACGCAAACAACGTACCATGCTTCATGGTGATCCGCATCGGTTCTTTGTTACCGGACTCGCTCTTTTTCCACTCAAAGAAACCGTCCGCCGGAACCAAACAGCGGGCTCGTTGAAAGGCTCGGCGAAATGCCGGCTTTTGACTGACCGTCTCACTGCGGGCATTAATCAGACGGCTCCCAAAGGATGAATCCTTCGCCCAGTGTGGAATCAGTCCCCAACGCATAGGGACTAGCTTCCGTTTCTTCTCCTGTTGGATCACAATCGGCACCCGTTGCGTCGGGGCGATATTATATCGCGGAAGCTCTTCCATCCGCGCATGGTCTGCATCATCGATCCGAAAGCGTCTCTTGATATCATCCGGACGAACCGTCAACGTAAAACGTCCGCACATCGTTTTTCCCCGCCTTTCGCGCATATAGCATTATTTCGTTGCCCTATCTCCCATCCCCTTTATATTTTTGTATGCGGAACGATTGGATCATCACAAACCACATCCACCACGGAGACCTTGTCCGATGTGAGCGCTTGGGACAGCGTTACCTCCAACTGATCCCCGGTCTCCACACGAAATCCTTCGGCTCCAAAGGCTTGAGCCAAGAGCGAAAAGTCCGGATTGTTCACATCACTGCCTAAGGGATGAAGCCCCGCCTGGATCATCCGATTCTGTTCCATGGCAAAAGAACCGTTGTTCATCACCACAATTGTGATCGGCCACTGATAAACAACGGCTGTGACCAAATCTACCATGGTGGTACCAAATCCCCCATCTCCAACCAAAGCGACCACTTGCCGATCCGGCTCAGACCGTTTGGCGGACATCGCTGCTGGCAGAGCAAATCCCAGTGTACGCCAACGACCTGAAACCAGGATTTCCTGCCGGTCTGTCTGAAAGATTCGGTTAAACCAAAGCACATGATCCCCGACATCCAGAGTGATGATCGCATCCGGGGCCACACAGCGATTCAGGGCTGAAATAACCCGTTGGGGAGCGATGGGTTGCGTATCTAAACGGGCTTCCATTTCTATTTGTGCTTTCCACCTTGCTTTTAACTCCTGTATCCGCTGCAACCAAGCAAACCGTTGATGATCCCGGATATTTCGAATAAAAAATGGCAGGACAGATGACAGATCCCCGACTACCGGCGCTGACACTGACATTGTATTCCCGATATTTTCCGGTGTCGCATCCACCTGCACCACTGGAATCTTCTGAGGAACAAAATCCTCTGGCCACCATGTGGAGCCAAGAATCAGACAAGCATCTGCATCCTTCAGGAGATCGGAAGCGATATCACTGCCCGCCTGCCCCAACCCTCCGACAAACAGACGGTGGCTGTTGGAGACAAATGGCCGGGCCGGGAGGGTCGTGATGATGGCTGCACCCAGCTTTTCCGCCAACTCCGGTATTGCTTCCTGTACGTTTTTCACTCCCCGTCCAGCCAGAATCACCGGTCGGGAACAGGCATTCAGTATCTGACATGCCCATTCCATTTCACCTGAATCCGGCGATGGAACTGTTCGAGCAGACATGAGGGGAAACAGATCAGCATCCACTCCTTCCAGCCAAACCTCCTTGGGAACGGACAAATGAGCGACTCCTCCTCTTGAAAGCGCTTTTTTCATCGCCAGATTCAATTGAATGGGTATTGCCCTAGCATCTGTTGCCAGAGCAGAGTAGACAGCCAAAGGCTGAATCAACTGCTGTTGGTCCACTTCCTGTTTGGCTCCGGTTCCCACATCTTTTCGTTCCACTTGACCTGTGATCGCCAGAACAGGTGCCTGATCCTGGGCGGCATCTCCCAATCCATTGATTAAACTGGCCACTCCGGGACCGCTTGTAGCCGTGCAGACGGCTAGACGACCGGTTCGTTTCGCTTCTGCGGATGCCATCAATGCTGCCGTTGTCTCCAACCGGCAATTGACATACTGGATCTCTCCCTGCTGAGCAATTGCATCCATCAAATACAGAGTAGCATCCCCTGCCACTCCATAGATGGTGCGACAACCCCATGCAGCCAATTGCTCCACAACATACTGTGCAACAGCTTTTGGCGTAACCGCCGTCTGTTGGTTTACAGCCATTTATAATCCCTCCCTTTCCCACTATTCTTCTTATTTCATAGGGGAGAAATACAAAAAAGACACCCTGACAGGGTGTGAGAGAGTCAACGACTCACCATTGAAATGGTGAGCTTGTAACGATCCAGTCATGCGAGCGATTCTCGGAATCTCTGACCTTGAACTGATGTTACATCAGGGCAGGCTGACAGCTACCCGTACCACACCAGTCATGCTGATGTGGTAAGAGTGCCTTATGGCACAATGTGCGCCCAACCTTTACCCTGGATAAGTCCCATTCGGTTTTCGGTTATGTTTCATTTATTCTACAAATATGACAGGAATCCTACTCAGAAAGGAGGACGACAGGAGAAAAGATGGTTGCTCTAAGCATCCCCACAAGGGCGATACCGAGCTACGCGAACATCCCTCCACGCCAATGAATTGACGAGTCTCCTGTCGGCAATTCTCATGAACATAGCGGAAACAGTTATTCATTTCGTTCCTTCAACACGAGGTTGATCCACTCAGTATATTTGAGGGTTCTTGTCAGCAATTTCACATCGGGATGGATGGACAAGATGAAAATGGATTATTTCCTCCAAACTTCGTCAAATGTTTCTTCCTTAAAGCCCACGGTCACATTTTCCCCATCGGTGATAATCGGCCGTTTAATCAGCATTCCGTCAGATGCGAGCAGATCCAGCATTTCACTTTCATCCATCTCTTTCAGACGATCTTTGAGACCGAGCTCCCGATACTTTTTCCCACTGGTGTTAAAAAACTTCCGCACCGGCAGACCACTTTTTTTGACCAGCTTTTCCAATTCCACCCGGCTTGGCGGGTTTTCAACAATATGTTGATCTTCAAAGGCAATCTCTTTTTCTTTCAGATATTGAACCGCCTTGCGACAGGTTCCACACCGTGGATACTGATACACTTTTAACGACATCGGCCTGAACCTCCATTTTTCAACGTTATTGATTTAACGGAAGACATCCTTCCCACGATTATACTCCACATCCTGAACTCCTTCCCGAACATTGGCAGCCCGTGCCATGGCAAAAAAGAGATCGGAGAGTCGGTTTAAATAGCGTTGCACTTCCTGATTCGTCTCCTCTTCACGGGATAATGTCACCACCCGCCGCTCCGCTCGCCGGGTTAAAACGCGACAGGTATGAAGAGCAGAAGAAACCGCACTTCCGCCTGGAAGAATAAAACGTCTGATGTCTGGCGCCTCCTGATCATAGCGGTCAATCCATTCTTCCAAACGATCCACCATCTCCGCTGATACTTGGTAGTCTCGCTTTTTCCCCGCTTGAGCCAGGTCCCCTCCTGCATCAAACAGTTCATGTTGTATCACGGTCAAATCCTGGATCATATCGGCATACTTGGAAGATTCCATCCGTACCAGAACCTCGCTGACAAAAGCATTTACCTCATCGGTGGTTCCATAGGCTTCCACTCGGATGGCATCCTTATCCACCCGTCCCCCAACCACACTCGTTTTTCCGGCGTCACCCGTTCGAGTGTACAATTTCATTTTCATTCCTCCTCATCTGAGTATACCGTATGACAACGAAACAGATTCAAGAGATGTCCCGTGTTCACTTGGACAGAGCAATACCTGGGGGAGCTGGGTCACCGGATGGCGGATGATTTGCGGGATGATTCCGTAGACATCATGAATCCGTTCCGCCGTCAACACCTCGGTCGGCGTTCCCTCTGCCACTTGCACCCCTTCCTTGATCAACAGGAGACGATCACAGTACTGAGACGCCAGGTTCAGATCATGCAGCACCACCAAAACCGCCAGCTCTTCTTGGTTCCGCCACTGTTGAATCTGATCCAAAACAGCCACCTGATGGGCGATATCCAGATAGGTGGTGGGTTCATCCAGAATCAACACATTTGGCTCCTGTACCATCGCCTTGGCCAATGCAACAAGCTGTCGCTCCCCGCCACTTAACCGATCGATCCGTCTGTCTCGCTTGGAAAGAAGGCCGGTTTGTTTCATGACACGCTCAACCACTTTCTGATCCATGCGCCCGCTCCACGGCCACCACCCCTGATGAGGATGACGACCTGTAGCGATGACTTCCTCCACAGTAAAGGGAACAGCGGGAAGTCCTTCCTGGGGAAGAACGGCCAGCCGAAGGGCTCTCTGTCGCCCAGACCATTGGGATATCAGCCTTCCATCCAAGTATACCTCCCCTTCATCCGGCTCTGTTTCATTGGACAGCAGACGGACCAAGGTGGTTTTTCCACTTCCATTTGGACCGATCACCCCCATCATCTCACCGGCGGCAACCGTAAACTCCAATCCTTGAAGGATGGTTTGGCCGTGATAGGATTTTTTTAGATTTTCTACTTCCAGCATGCCTCTCCCTCCTTCATGGAGTACAGGCCTATTGACCCAACCGAATCCCGCGTCTTAGCTGCCAGGCAAAAAAGGGAACCCCCACCAACGCAGTTACCACTCCGATCGGAAGTTCTCTCGGTTCTAAAACCGTACGGGCCAATGTATCCGCCGCAACCAGAAACACGGCTCCGCTCAGAACGGAAACGGGAAACAGTACCCGGTGATCCGGACCGATCATCCTCCGCATCATATGGGGAATGACCAAACCGACAAATCCGATCGTCCCGGAGACAGCCACAGCAGCAGCCGTCATGAGTGTGGCCAGCAGAAGAAGCCATGTCCGCGTCCGATTGACGGAAACCCCCAAATGTCCTGCATATCGCTCTCCAAGCGCAAAGAGATTGAGTGTGCGAGACATCAGCCAAACCACAACCCCGCCCGCGAGAAAAAAAGGAAGAACCGCATAAATATGCTGCCATTCTCTCAGAGAAACGCTTCCCATGATCCAAAACTGAATCCGTTGCATCTCTTCAGCGGAAGTGACAGAAATCAATAACATGAGCATTGCACCAAAAAAAGCCTGTACCACCACACCTGAGAGGATGAGTGTCTCTGTTCGCATTCCCCGGCGAGCCAAACCTAATACAAGAAAGAGCGCAATGGCGGCAAACAGAAAGGCCCAGAGGGGGACTGACCATTCTCCCCAAAGGGTTGTGCCCAATCCAGTCAGAAGAGCAAGGGCAGCTCCCAAAGCAGCACCGGAGGAAACACCCAGAATATACGGGTCTGCGAGAGGATTGCGCAACACCCCCTGAAAAACCACTCCCGCTCCTGCCAGTGCCGCACCGATTAAAGCGGATAAAATGACGCGAGGGAGCCGAATATTCCAGACAATGGCATCAGTCGCTGAATCGACGGAAGCTCCCCCAACCAAATGAGCAAGAACCACCCGCCATACATCAGCAAGCCGAAGGTCGGCACTTCCCCAGGAGATGGATACACCCATCACCAAGAACAAAATCAGGATAAGCAATCCTGAGCAAATGTTTAATCGGATCAACCAGCTTTCACGCTTCATTTGACAACATGGGCATATTCCTCAGGATAGATCGCCTTGCAGATTTGCAGCAGTCCCTGGGTAATCCGAGGCCCTGGACGGTTGACGATATTCGCGTCCAACTGTTGGATTCGGTCTTCCTTGACTGCTCGAATCTCATCCCAACCACTCCGGGAAGCAATCGTCTTCTTTTTCTCTGGATGTGTGTACAGAATCACTTCCGGATTCCACTTGACCACTTTTTCCGAGGAAACCTGCCCCCATCCATCCACTTTTACAGAGACATTTTTTCCGCCAGCCAGGGTGATCAGTTCATTCATAAATGTGTTGTTTCCAGCTGTAAACAGGTCCGGGGATACCTCCACCCATACTTGGGCCTTTTCCTGATCCGGTACCTTGGAGGCCACTTTTTCCGCCATTTCTTTTTCCTTCTTCATTTTGTCAATCAGCCGGTCAGCCTCTTCTTTCGCTCCCACAGCCTTGCCCACATCACGGGTTTGCTGGAAGACACTTTTCAGATTTTTGGGATCATAGGCAAGAACGGTCAGCCCCAACTTGCGCAGTTTCTTCACCGAATCTTTATTCATGGAGCTGGAAGCTAATACCAGATCTGGCTTAAGGGAGACTACTTTCTCTGCATCAACATTCATATCTCCCACTTTTTCCACTTTTTTGACCTCTTTCGGATAGTCATCGTTGGTGGTTACCCCCACGACCCGATCACCGCGTTCCAGAGCATAAACCGTCTCCGTCATACTGGGAATCAAAGAAACAATCCGCTGGGGTTCTTCTTTTATCTTTACCTGTTTTCCTGTGTCATCCGTTAATTCAACCGGATATCCTGTTTCCTGTTCCTGTTGGGATTTCTGATCAGCACCCGGTGCCGTCGTGCAACCAGCCACCCCAAACACCAACAACAATGAAAACAGAACGAACAGTATCCTTGACCCTTGCTTCAACCTCGATTTCTCCCTTCCACCATAAATTAGAGGCAAAATAAAACCCCACGCCAAGAGGCAAGGGGATGCGGAGTCGGAACGGGGCACAAACCGTCCACAACAGACCGACGCTCTCCTTTACCTCGAAGGAGATAGCAAGCTTCGCATGAAAAGGCAGGTCTCCTGACTCATGGATCATCGCCTTCCCGCGCCTTCCCATCTTCTCAGACAGTGGCAACATGCGGTCAGGCTCCTCAAATACAGTGGCGGGACCGTGCCGGAATCTCACCGGCTTCCCTTTTCACTTCCACCCGACAGCAGATGGAAGAACCTTTTCATTCTTTTCACTTGTCCCATTCATTATAACATCCCAGCAGGTTCGATTTTATAAAACAGGATGCAAAAATCGATGGAAAGCAGGATAATGAAATGAGAAGTTATGGAAAGGAGCATCCATATGAGGACAAAATCTTTTGTTTTGGACGTGGGAAAAGAAGATCGTCTGATTCATGGAGCGATTCATCTTCCGGATCATCAAGGCTCTCATCCGGTCGTTGCCATTTGCCATGGCTTCAAAGGGTTCAGAAAGTGGGGATTTTTTCCCTACGCCGCCGAAACCCTAGCTGAATCCGGTCTGGCTGTGATCACTTTTAATTTTTCCATGAATGGTGTTGGAGAAGATGGAGAAGCATTCACCGAACTCCATAAGTTTGCCCGTAACACATACAGTCGGGAACAAGAAGACTTACAGGTTCTTTTCCAGCAATTGAATGATGGGAATGTTCCGTTTTCAGAGGAACTGGATATGAAACAGACTGCACTTCTCGGTCACAGCCGGGGAGGGGTCAACAGCCTTCTCTTTGCCATGGATCATCCCGCCATCAGAGGGGTCGCCCTTTGGAACAGTGTTTCTCGTGTGGATTTCTTTTCTGATGATTTAAAACAAGATATCCTGACAAAAGGAACGGGAACGATCCTTAACGCTCGCACAGGGCAGGAAATGCCGATCAGCCGGGAAGTACTGGATGATATCGAAACCAACAAAAAGCGATTTGACCTCTTGGGCCGATTATCTGAGTACAGGCAACCGATTCTCATTCTTCAAGCAGCACAAGATCCCGCTGTTTCCGTGCAAACTGCAAAATCCATCGACCAAAGAGCTCCCCGTTCCCAACTTCATATCATCCAAGAGGCAGGACACACGTTTAACGCCACGCATCCTTTTCAGGAAAGTACCCCTCAATTGGATGAAGCTTTGCAAAAAACGATTCATTTCTTTAAGCAAATTTTCAGGACGAACTTCTAAACGAAAGGACCGGCCTTCTGGGCCGGCCCTTTCGTCTCAAGGGGGTCAAACACATAAAAACAAATATATAGAGAATTGCCTTTCTTCATTACACAATATATATTAAATAAAAATATATGTCAATCATTAAAAACTTAATTAAAAAATATTTCTCCACCAATGGATGCTATTCCTATCTGTTTAAACGGATTTTTTGGGACCCATGTTTCATCTTTGGGTGAAAGTATTCATCCTCCATTTAATTCCAATGAAACATTGTATCCCGAAAACTTGCGCACATTCAAGACTCCCGTATCCAAAATGAGATACTGACCCTTGATTCCCATCAGTTGGCCTGTCACTTCCGATTGCTTGTCCAAATTGAGCGATGTAATCTTGCTCGGTACCATTGTTTGCGGATATGTAAATCGATATAACTTCGGTTCCTTCAACAACCAGGGTTGAAAGGAAACGGGAATTTTTTCCTTCAGTTCTTCCCTTACTTCCCACAAATCACGGTCGACAATCTCATTTTTCAACATCCGGCGCCAATTGGTCTTATCTGAAAGGAACTGGGACAGATGTACTTCCAAAAAACCTGCATCCTTCCTTGTCGGCACTTCCGCAATCGGCAAGGCAGCCACTGCCCCCTGGTCCACCCAGCGTTTGAAGGCACTTCCCTTTCGCGTGATCCCCACTTTGACATCACTGGAAAGTGCCAAGTAGACATAATGGGGTTGCATACAATGGGTTTCACCAAATATATGATCACGACAGGTACCTTGATCATAATGGCATAATTCCGGTTTTACCATGCAGAGGTCGTTTTCAGGCAAATCGCGAAAGCATTTGAAGCAGGAACCGGATCGATACCCTTTTTTCATCCTTCGACCACAATGAATACAGTAAATTTCACCCTTGAAACGGATTCGTATGTTCTCTCCGATCACTTGGTTCATAGGTATAACATGATGATCCACTCTAAGAAAATAGGAAATGGGATCCTGAACTTGATGTTTCAGTGCTCTTAAACAGCCCATATGTTGCATCATGTGCTCCTCCACAACATTCAACTAAGACGCATATTTTTATTTCCAACGGCGAAGACCATGCCACCCACGAATCGGTGCTTCCCTTCCTCTTCTCCAACGCCTGAAAAGTCCCCTCTGACGAAACAAAATCAGGACTCCAACGAAAAAGACCACCAAAACCACATACAGCTTGGGAAACAGAACAAGCGTGAGCAACATTACTCCCACAGCGGATAACACCAAAGAAAGAGATAGGTAGCGAGTCAAAAGTAATGTGATCAGATAAATCCCAACGCCCAAGAGAATCAGCAAAGGACTCAAAATGGCCAGAGCACCTGCGGTGACTGCCACTCCCGTTCCGCCTTGAAATCTGCTGAAAACCGGAAACAGGTCTCCTAACACCACGGCCACAGCAGCAAAAGCCGCTCCAATCCAACCGGAAACCATCAATCCCATCAAAGTGACCAACGCCCCTTTGGACATTTGCATTCCAATGATGATCAATGCCTCCCGAAGGTTGCGAACCGGATAGATTCCTACAAGCGGTTTTCCCCTGAAAAAAGCGAGAATGGGGATGGAGCCAACTAAATAGGCTGTCACGCTAATCAGGAACAGGGTCACTGGCCATTCCCCCTCTGATGGTCAGATCATAAACAAAGGCATAACCGTCAAAGCAAAGAGATTTATTGATCCCACCACTCCACTTTTTCCTCCAGTGAGCTTCGTGGACGTTCTTTCGGCTGAATAGCTGGATAACCGATATACAGAAATCCGAGCAGTGTATCCCGCTCTTTCAATCCGAAAAATTGCTTCATTCGAGGGTGATAGGTCGGCTTTCCCGTTCTCCAAATGGCTCCAAGTCCCAAAGCATGTGCCATCAAAAGAGCATTTTGAATTCCGGCAGCTACGGCGCAAACCTCCTCAATCTCTTCCACCTTTGGATCATCCGAAGGGGTCACCGCTGCGGCAATCAATACCGGAGCCCGAAGAGGCTTTTTCGCTTCCCGTTCCAATCGATCGGTGGAATCCCTTTTTTCATCTTCTGTCATGCTTTCTGCTTTAATCTCCTTCATCACTTCTCCGAGACGGGTTCGGGCATCCCCGGTCAGGACGAAATACTTCCACGGCTGGGTCATATGATGGTTGGGTGCCCAGCGAGCTGCCTCCAGTATCTTTTCGATCAGCTCCCGTTCAGGGAGATTTTCGCTCACCTTTCCAATACTTCTTCGTGTTCGGATCGCTTGACCAAGTTGCAAATGTATCTCCTCCTCTGTCGCCTTATGATCTTATTGTAAAGGAAGACCCTCTTTCTCTAAAAGCCAATTCGCATCGCTTGAATGGAAGGGATGCTTTTGAATCTGACCCCATACTCGTTTGCAAACTCATGTGGGATATTTCCGAACAGCAAGGAGCAAAATTGCGACCATACCACAATATCCAAAAAACGGATAGATCCAACCCACAAATACTGGAAATCCAATCAGGGAACAAATATAGCCCAGAATAAAGATTGCCGCAACCAGCATATTGGTTTGAAGGGGGATCACTTCAACCAAATTAGCTGCCAAACCGTATACATTTCCGACCAAGGTAGTAAAAATCTCTCCCCACATGACCGCCAGAAAAAAATATTTCATCCCTTCTCCCAATGTAGAAATGACCAGGGCAATGGGGATTTCCATATGGAAGATTTCCGGAGATTTCAAAGCCAAGGCAAAGTTTGTTGCCAGAAGCATCATCCCCAGCCCAACTCCTCCAAAGATTCCACCCAAACGAAGTGTCTTTTCATCATTGATTTCTCCACCCATCGGTACCAGTACAGCTTGAGACATAGCCAGATTAAAGGCTACATAGATCACGGCTGAGACCATCCAGTGATTGCTTCCTTCCGTCGGTTGTCCGGCCAAAAAACCATCCAGTCCTTGTACAGCCATCCCTTGTATTCCCACAACCAGAGTAAAGGCAAACATACAGGGGACGACCAGAGCATTGACATTTAAGATCCCTTCCATCCCTCTGAGAATGATCAGAAAAGCAATCAACGAGGTGACAATCACCCCGAAATGAAAGGAACTGTTCAACTGTTCCTTAAACAATGCCCCTGTCCCGGACATCATTGCGGTGGTCACTCCAAACAGGATGAGACCGACAAAACCATTCATCCAGCGTCCCCAGCGGGTTCCGAACAAATAATTGTTAAACTCCTCATAGGAGTGGGCCTGGAGACGTGCCCCCATCACCATCATTCGAATTCCCAGCCAGGAAAACAATACGGTTACCATCAGAATGGATGGCACACTTTCCAGACCATTCACGGTGAAAAATTGCATAATTTCCTGACCTGAAGCAAATCCTGCACCAACCACAGTTCCGATATAAGTAAACCCAACCCGAAGTGCAGTAAACCAACGTTCATGCACCACTTCACACATCCCTCCCGGCTGTCACGCTCCCCGTACAACCAGTCTATTGGGACAACAATCCGATTAGAACCTGTCCGGATTTCAAGAAAGCAACAAGGCCCATCACCAAAGCGATGAGCCTTGTTGCTTTCACGTACTTGGACGGTCAGGACCCTCCAGCTTTTTGTTTCCGTACCCCGGTCGGGAGTCTTCAGTAGTCTCTGGAGCCTCTCTCCTTTTTGTTTTTTTCTTTTCCTGCTCAGGACTCGGTTGAAGTTCTTTGCCCATCCATTCCCTTCCTTTCCATTGGATTCTGCTTGATTATTGTTAACCTCTAATCCCAGCTTTAACCCCCAGTTAACCACTTTGTATTTACATTAATAATTTTACGGTTTATTTATTCAAATTCACTACTGTTTCATTAGTCCGTGGTCAAAATGTGGTCATAGTTTTCAACAAAAAATAGGTATGGATAGATAATTATAGCGAAATATAGTTAAATATAAGTATGGATAGAAATATTTGACACCTAACAAAACAACAAGGTATATTCAAATCTAGCAGCAAGAAGGGAGAGATAGCCATGGGTGGTGATAGAAAGGAAATTAAACTAATCACCCCAGAAAAAGCAGGAGAGCGCTTGTCTGTATCTCCAGTAACGATTCGGAAATGGCTGCGTCAAGGAAAGCTTAGAGGAACAAAAATCTTTGGATCTGGTTGGCGAGTTCGAGAGGATGAAATCGACCGGTTCATCAAAAAAACAGAGGAGGAAACATTATGAACAAAGTATTAGGAATCATCCTAATTGTATCTTCCTTGGTATTCGTTGGTTGCGCCCCGGAAGATGTGGATACTGGTGCCGAAGACAAAAAAGTAGAAGCGGACAAAGCAGTTAACAAAAATGAAAAGAGGTTTAAAGCAGGAGCTTCCACTGAGGTTCTCGGAGTAAAAGTGAATATTGCTGAAGTCGTTATAAAACCGGACAAGATAGAAATCGGTATGAACCTGGAAAACACCAACTCAAATGAAGTGAACTGGTATCCGGATCAGGAAGGAAAGGCCATCATTGGAGACAAACAACTGGACGCAAACATGTTTATGGGTGGAGACATCGGCGGTGAGATCGCTGGAGGGGTAAAACAAGATGGTGTACTGGTCTTCCCCACCCCGAACAATTCCAAACTAGATCCCGAAAAGATCGAGAAAATCAAGCTAGACCTTGGAGAAATTGCTACTCATGACTTTATGAAAACGGACAACGTCCAGATCAAAGTGGAAGTAAAATAAGGAGGATTAAAACAATGAAACGCACAACGGAATTTGTGTTGGGACTGATCGGTGGGATTATCGGTTTTGGTGCAGCGTTTTTCGCCCTCTTCTTCGGAGCGGTGGATGAAGCGGTATCTGGATCATCAGAAGTTTCCAGCCTTGGTTGGGCTGCCTTTCTCTTCTCCATTCTGTCTATCGTTGGGGCCGTCGTTGTAAAATTCAAGGCCAAAATAGGCGGGATATTGATGCTTATATCCGGGATCGGTGGTCTGTTCAGTATTTCTCTCTTCTATGTGCTTCCCGCCTTACTCCTTGTTATTGGCGGGCTTATGGGGGTCTTGCGCAAGGAGAAACAACACTCACTTGAGGGGTAAGACATCATAAAAATGCTAAAACGAATACTGCATTGAATCTGGATTCTACTCATATTTTAGCCAAATCGCTTCTGGTGGTGAGAAACCCCCACTTCTTAGTGTAAGTGGGGGAGATTCACTTGTTATCGTTTTCACTGCATGGTTCAGCAAAAAAACGGAACCCCCTCAAATTATCAATATCACAACTGAACAGTAAAAGCCGGGCAGGGTGATCCCTCCCGGTTTTTATGTGCCTTCTTTAGCATCTGTTCTAGTTTCTTCGCTGTCATCTTGGCTGTACGCTTTCATGAGACGTGGACGCCCTGGCCGTCTATTCTCCATCTTCATGATCTCTAGAGCTAGCTCCAGGGGATCATCTCCTGGAGAGTAAACAATGGTGGAGCGTTGTCCAGTTAAGATGGAGGTAGCACTCTTTTTTTGGATGTGGTGGATGGAGTCTTCTTCTTTCCACCTCAGGGTGGATTTTTACCCGGTCTCCAGTTTCTCCACCTCCAGTTTTGAAAGTAGCCATAGGAAAAACCGAAAACAACGCCAGAGTCGCCCATTACTTCAAAAGTGTTTTCTCCCTTTCACCAGACAGAATAAGTCTGAATCCAAACCGACAAATTTTTTCCTGTTGTGTCCATTGATCAATACTGTTCGATTTTACCGTATCTCCCGGACGTAAAAGAGAGAGATTCATACTTGGTCTGTGGTATCAATCAGGATATGAACTACATCATTAAAAAGAAATATCTCCACCACTTTCTTTCCATATCTGCGTCATACACATGCCACCTTACTTCTCCAAATGGGCGAACATCCGAAAGTTGTATCTGAACGTTTGGGTCATTCCAATGTGGGGATCACTTTAGACACCTACAGTCACGTATTACCTGACATGCAAAAAAGTCTAGCTCAAAACTTTGATCTTTTCATAAAAGCAATATCTCAGAAAAAAGAATGTGGTCAAATTGTCTGTTCACGGGAAACCAAAAAGCCGTAACCCCTTATTATAAAAGGGTTACGGCAATTGACGCCCTGTATTATGATCACAGTTAATCAATGATCCATCGATATAAAAAGTTAAACCCTGAGCCATTTTTCCATAACCAGCTGCTTCTTTCACCTATAGAATCGTTTCCAACAGCATCACCAGACGGATCTGTTCCCTGACTCTCGCCTTGGTCGCCCTGTTGATCGTTTTGTTGATCGCCCTGTTGGTCTCCCTGCTGCTCTCCCTGTTGATCCCCTTGTTGCTCTCCTTCTTGATCACCGGGTGGCTCTCCCTGTTGATCACCGTTTGGAGCTTCATCCTCACCAGGAGAGTCCCCTTCCTCCGGATTTTCCGGCGGTGGATTTTCAGAGGGATGAATTTCCAGTGTGACCGTGTTGGAAGGTTCTGCTTCCTGATTTTCCACCTGATCTACTGCAATCACCCGATAATGATAGACCGATGTCCTTCGCCCAAAAATCTCATCCAATGGAGCACTTTCCGGACGGGGAAGAACAATATTGGGATCGGTAAACCCTCCAGCCTGGGTCTCGCCAATGGGTTTCCAATTCTGTCCATCTTCCGAACGTTCCACCCGATATTTCAGTCGATCTGCATAATCATTCCATTTCAATTGAACCACTTCTTTTTCCTTATCAAACGATGCAGACAGATCGACAGGTCTCAGTTTAAATGGCGGTTTCGGCTCTGGCACACCTGGATTCGTAAACCGGCTGACTGGAGTCCCTTTCAACGCTTCTGACATGACTGAACGGAAAATCCTTGCGGGATATTTGCCTCCGGAAAGCTCTACCTTGCCATCATTCTGATTGAATACCATTGCCGACATCACATATTCCTGGGTGTAACCGACAAACCACGCTTCCTTGCTTCCCTGGGTGGTTCCTGTCTTTCCGGCCACATCCCGTCCATCAGGCAACTGGGCGTTCTTTCCGGTACCTTGGCGA
The DNA here is from genome assembly GCF_900182565.1 of Melghirimyces algeriensis. Lineage (GTDB taxonomy): Bacteria > Bacillota > Bacilli > Thermoactinomycetales > DSM-45169 > Melghirimyces > Melghirimyces algeriensis. Next base: position 159,218 of record NZ_FXTI01000006.1, read on the forward strand.
ACATTGTAATGCAACATCCGGGTCAAATAATAAGCCGTTTTTGGCGTTAACACCTGTTGATCTTTTTGGATGGTTTCCTCTGTCACCCATTCCCGGTCTTCATTGGCTGTGCTGATCTTTCTGATTCCATGAACATCTGTCAGCTTTCCGTTATTGGCAAAGGCAGAATAAGCCTGAGCCATCTGCACAGTGTTTACCCCTTTTGTCAAACCACCCAGAGCCAACGCGGCATGGGAGTGACGATCTTTTTCCACCAGTTCCAACCCCATCCGTTGCGCATAGTCCGAAGCTGTACCCAAACCCACTTCATTTTTCAGAAGCCAGGCCGTTGCCACGTTTAAAGATTTTGCCAACACATCTTTCAACGGAAGCCTGTCATAGTAACGCCTTTGAAAATTCTTCGGTCTCCAGTCCTGAATATGGAAACCCGGAGGATCCGGTACAGGAGAATATTCATTATATCCTTTTTCCTGAACCGCAGGAGCATAGACAGTAATGGGTTTGATCGCTGAACCGGGTTGTCTTTTTTCTTCCTTGGAGCGAAGCATATACCCTTGCCCTTTATACTCACGCCCTCCAGCAATCGCTACAAGCCCTCCGGTTCGGGGATTAACGATGGTTGCCCCGCCATCCAATTGCTTTTGATTCTGAAAAAGGTCATCGTTGTCGAACGCTTTTTCAATCGCCCGCTGAGCGTGGGGAACGAGATGTGTATAAATTTTGTACCCACCTGTGGCCAGTTCCGTCTCAGAGAGTTGAAAGCGTTCCTCGGCTTCTTCCATAATATAGTGTTTATACGCTGTATATCGTTCTTTTTTCAAGTGTTTCTTCAGGTATTTACGATTCACACCCAAATCCATGGCCTGATATTTTTCTTTTTCTTCCGTTGAAAGGACGCCCTGTCTCTCCATTAGGCGGAGAACCAGGTTGCGCCGTTCTTTTGCTTTTTCTTCATTGCGATAGGGATTATATAAGGAAGGGGCTTTGGGAAGAGCCGCCAACAGGGCAGCCTCATGCGGTTCCAGCTTCTGTTTGGTTAAATCCTTGTCAAAATAGATCTTGGAAGCCATCGATATTCCCTGAACATCATTCCCGAAATAAATGAAATTTAGATAAGCTTCCAATATTTCCTCTTTGCTGTATTTTCGCTCCAAATTCCAGGCTGTTCCAACCTCTTTCAATTTTCGCAGATAGGTTTTGCTCTTATTCTCCAAAATTACATTGCGGGCCAATTGCATCGTAATTGTCCCGCCACCCTGTGCCTTCCGTCCTTCCATCACATTGGTTACAACTGCACGAAGAATACTGCGAAAATCCACGCCATTATGCTCATAAAAACGCCGGTCTTCTACAGAGATAAACGTTTCCTCAATCAGCTTGCGGGACTTTACATCCTCCATTTTGACATACTCTTTATTGATGGAACCCAGTTTGGTGACCGGCTTTCCATTGACATCATAGACGGTGGAGGCCACATCAATCTCATTCAGCCGATCCAACGGCAGGGATTTTGCCGACATCATAATGGCTGAACATCCCCCAACCACCAATAACAGGGTTGTGATCAGTGTAAGTAAAATCCATTTACGGTTAAAAAACCGCCTCCATCCTTTTTGGGTACTATATCTACTTTTTCGGGAATAGACTCTCTTTCTTTCGTCCAGTCCCTTCCCGTTGTTCTCTTCCATGTTTCTCAACCCCTTGTACGATCTGACCTTTTTAAACACTACTATCTATCTCTCTCATTTTATGTAAAATCAGGTCTCAATATCTATATTAATCAATTTCCAGTTCAAATCCAATGAAAAAAAGCCGATTCGTTTAGAACGAATCGGCTTTGAAGTGAAACGCCTATCTAAAGATTGGACCTTGACCATTGGGATTCTGCTCATTGGGATCTTGCTCATCCGGATTCTGATCGTCTGGGTTCTCATCATCCGGATTCAGATCGGTCGGGTCCTGCTCATTGGGATCCTGTTCATTTGGGTTCTGGCCATTGGGGTCCTGGTCACCTGGAGTCTGGTCTTCCGGATTTTCATCTTCCGGATTCTGATCTTCGGGGTTCTGGTCCTCCTCCGGTTCTTCTGGCAGAACGAGTACCGTTACCACATTGGATGGATCAGACTCCTTCGACTCCGCGTCTTCTGCCTTGGTATCAATGGCAATCACACGATAATAGAATGTTTTGGACGGGTCTTCGGAAGTCTCACCGCTAACCTGAATATTATTGTCACTAAATGTTCCTTCTGATGTTTTACCAATTCCCGTCCAGCTCTGACCATCGGCAGAGCGTTCCACCCGATACTCCAATCGGTCGGAGTAGTCGGACCACTTCAGGTTTACGGTTCCAGAGTTAAATTCCCCTTTGAGATCCTGAATCGGCTTTAATTCAAATGGTGGCTTCGGTGCGGGCACACCCGGATTCTTAAATCTTTGCGGAGGCTTTCCTTCCAAGAGTTTCGACATTACCTCTTTAAAGATGGGAGCGGCGTAACCTCCACCGGAAAGCTCCACTTTTGCCTCTTTCTCATTAAATACCGTAACCGCTCCAATGTAATCCGCTGTATACCCTACAAACCAGGACTCTTTACTTTTCTGGGTCGTCCCGGTTTTACCGGCTACCTCATGGCCGGGGATCTGGGCATTGGTCCCCGTTCCTCGCTCCACATTGTCTTTCAGCATCCGGGTCATATACCATGCCGTTTTCTTGTCATAAACCGGATTAGGTGTTTCCGGAATCGGTTTCGCCGGCTCCAGTGTTTCACCATCCTGACCCTTGATCTCTTTCACCGTATGAGCCGGATAGATGCCACCCGTTTTCACATTGGCAAAAGCAGAGTAGGCCTGGGCCATCTGAATGGTACTGGCTCCTTTGGTCATCCCCCCCAGCGCCAAGGCGGCCCAGCTTCCCCGGTCCTTTTTATGCAATTTGATGCCGGCTTTTTCCGCATATTTCTCCGCACCGGCGAGCTTCACCACATCCCGGAGGATTCGGAGTGTAGAGACGTTGAGTGATTTGTTTACAACTTCCTGAAGCGGGATTTCTCCATAAAATTTACCCGTTTCGTTTTTGGGCTCATAGCCCCCTTTAAACTTAATCGGTTCATCCTTGACCATCGTATATTCATTGTAGCCATGATCTTTCACGGCCGGACCGTAAACGGTGATGGGTTTAATACTGGAACCCGGCTGAATCGGCATCCTGGACCAGTTATAGAAACCCGTTTTATAGTTGCGTCCGCCTCCGACAGCCAAGATTTCCCCTTTTTTGTTCATCAGGGTCAATGCTGCATTCAAATCCTTTGCAGGTTGTCCGGTCTCTTGATTCAAAAAGAACTCCTTCTTTTCCAAAGCCGCTTCCGCCGCTTTCTGGGCGTTGGGGTCCAACGTGGTATAGACTTTATAGCCCCCATTGACCAAATCCGTTTTCTTGACACCGGGGTAACGTCTGCCGATCTCATCCAGCACAACATCCCGGAAGGCATCATAGGCATTCTTTTTCACGTATTTATCAATATATTCTGGATTGGTTCCCAGATCCTTCTTCTTGTACTTGTCCGCTTCCGCCTGAGTGATCAGCGGATCAATGGTATTTTGTTCGGCCATTTTGTTTAAAACCACGTTGCGCCGGTGTTCTGCCTTTTCCGGAGCAGCATAGGGGTTATACCCGTATGGAGCCTTGGGAAGGCCGGCCAACAGGGCAATTTCATGGGGCTCCAATTTCTCTTTGGTAATATCCTTGTCAAAGTAAATCTTGGCCGCCATTTTGATTCCCTTGACACCATTTCCGAAGTCAATGTAATTCAGATAGACTTCCAGAATAAAATCCTTGTCAAAACGTTTTTCAAAATCGCGAGCGACGATAATCTCTCTCAACTTCCGGGTATAGGTTTTCTCTCTCGTTCCCAACCCCACATTTCGGGCCACTTGCATGGTGATGGTGCTGGCACCTTCCGCCTTACCCAAAGCGATTATATTCTTGACCACGGCACGGGCCAGACCCTGATAGTCCACCCCATTATGTTTATAAAACCGTTCATCCTCCACCTTGACAAACGCTGTTGCCAAATCCTTGGATTTAATATCCTCCAGTTTGACGTATTCCCGGTTTGCTCCACCGAGATCCATCACTTTCTTTCCATTTCGGTCATACACCGTGGAGGAGGATTCCATTTTCTTCAAGACATCTTTTTTGCTGTACTGTGGTGTGTTCATGGCCAGGTACCAGTAATAGCCAACGGCCACTAAAATCAGGGTCATGAAGATCCCTAGAATCCATTTCCAATTGAAAAAACGGAAAAAGTTCTTCTTATTATTGCGACCTCCCCGTTTCCCTCTCCGACCTGATCCTCTGCTGGACCGACTGACCGGAGAACCATTGCCGGACCGATCATATGGAGCAACGCTTCCAGACCGGTTGGTTGTAGAGCGCCCGTTCGATCGACGGCCGCCTCCTGATCGCGGTGGAAGTCCTCCCGAATTTCTGCTGTTATGGGCCATCATACAACCCCCTGAATAATCACATCATGATGGAATAAATTTAGGATGATTCTATTTTTTCTTCTTTCCTATTCTACACGGTTTTCTCATCATTTCGTATACTTCTTCCTTTTTACAACGAAAGAAATAGAAAGAAACATAAGGCCGATCCAAGGGCGAATCGGCCTTATTCTTTCCATTACCACCAACCGAAAATATCATTCTCCTCGTCTTCTTTGTTCTTACCATGCCGACCATTGCCACGTTTATCGTTGGGGTGATCCGGTTTTTCATCACCTTCATCTCCCGGTGGCTCTTCCCGTGAAGTGACTTGAACAGTTACGACATTGGACGGTTCGGACTCTTTCGGTTCCCCGCCTTGGGCCTCCGTATCCACAGCAATGACACGATAGGAATAGGAACGGGATTCTCCACCGCCGAACCATCCACCACCTTCCGGTTTTTTGATGTTGTCATCGGTAAAGGTGCCTTCGGAGGTTTTGCCGATCTCTTTCCAATCCTGACCATTCTCTGACCGTTGCACCTTGTACTCCAGCCGATCCGACGCATCCGACCATTGCAGTTGAACGGATTGCGAAGCAGGATCATATCCGCCTCGTAAATCCTGGACAGGCTTCAGTCTAAACGGCGGTCTCGGCTCTTCCACACCTGGGTTCTGGAATTTTTGCGGCGCTTTTCCTTCCAAGGCGACGCTCAACACCGACTTAAAAATGGGTGCCGCATATCCCCCACCCGAAAGGTTTACTGCATTCCCCTTCATATTAAATACCGTGACAGCCCCTACATATCGGGGCGTATACCCCACAAACCAGGCTTCTTTGCTGTTTTGGGTAGTTCCGGTTTTCCCGGCGACATCATAACCTGCAATCTGTGCATTGGTTCCGGTTCCCTGCTCCACATTGTTTTTGAGCATCCGTGTCATATACCATGCCGTCTTCTTGCTGAAAACTTTGTGCTTTTTGATCTTGGTTTTTGGCTTGACAACCTCTCCAGCGGAATTGGTAATTTTCCGGATGGTATGAGCATCCCTATTTTCGCCGGTGGAGACATTGGCAAAAGAAGCATATGCCTGCGCCATCTGCGTCGTAGTCGTCCCTTTGGTCATTCCACCAAGCCCCAACGCTGCCAGACTTTGTTTGTCTTTGTCAGTCAGTTTAATTCCGGCTTTCTCCGCATACTTGGCCGCCGGTCCCTTTTTAACCACTTCATGGAGAATCCGAATGGTGGAGGCATTCAGAGATTTATTCACCACTTCTTGAAGCGTAATATCTCCGTAAAATCGACCACTGGAATTTTTGGGCGTGTATCCATTAATATCAATCGGTGCATCTTTTACCGGAGTATATTCATTAAACCCATGCTCTTCCACTGCTGGACCAAAAACCGTAATCGGCTTCATCGTGGAACCGGGCTGAATCCCTTGCTGTGCCCAGTTGAGATAGGTCGGTCGGTAACCTCTTCCACCGCCGACAGCTACAATCTCCCCCGTTTTGGGGTCCAAAAACGTCATCGCGGCATTCAGTTGATCCGCCGGCATTTTGGCTCCAGTCTGTTTATTGACAAAAAATGCTTCATTGGCCAACGCATCTTCCGCCGCTTGTTGAATTTTCGGGTCCAAGGAGGTTTGAATCTTAAATCCATCATTTGCAAATTGTTTCAGATCGGTAATGTTATAGCGTTCTTTCAGTTCATCCAAAACGATATTCTTATATGCGTAAAACTTGTCATTCTTCAAATGCTTTTGAACCGCTTCCTTCTTCACACCCAGCGGCATTTTTTTGTACTTTTCCGCTTCTTCCTCGGTGATAATCGGGTCATTTGGAAGGGCCGTATCTTCAGCCATTTTGTTTAGGACCACATTGCGCCGTTGCAACGCCTTTTCTTTATGTCGAAAGGGATCATATCCGTACGGTGCTTTGGGCAGACCGGCCAACAGGGCAATTTCATGGGGCTCCAGCTTCTCTTTGGTAATATCTTTGTCAAAGTAGATCTTCGCTGCCATCTTGATGCCCTTCACGTTATTTCCCAAATCAATGTAGTTTAAATACACTTCCAAAATATCTTTTTTCGAATAATCCTTCTCCAGATTTAGCGCAACCGTAATCTCATCCAGCTTGCGGGAGTAGGTTTTTTCTCTTCGTCCCTTCATCACAGCATTTCGGGACACCTGCATGGTGATTGTACTGGCTCCTTCAGCCTTTCCCAAAGCGATGATGTTTTTTACAACCGCACGGGCCAGACCCTTATAGTCCACCCCATTATGTTCATAAAACCGTTCATCCTCCACGGCGAGAAAGGCTTGCATCAGCTCTGGGGATTTCACATCATCCAGGTCGACTACTTCCCGGTTATCTCCTCCGAGCGGCAGCGCTTTTTTCCCATTTCGGTCCAATATAACGGACGATTCATCCAAGGATTCTTTAATTTCTTCCATGTTATATTTCTTGGCATTAAGAATAATGAAACCAAAGACACCAACCACCAAAAGAACTGTCGTCATGAATACCAAGATAAACCATTTTTTGTTGAAAAACCGAAGAAAATTGCGGCCGTTATTCCCTCTCTGTCCACCAGAACGGCCAGCCAGAGAGCGACCACCGGCCCGGCGACCAGTGCTTCGGGGTGACGTACCCGACGCTCGTCTAGGATTCATTTGTTTCCCCCCTACATCCATTCATCTGTGGTGGAGTTGTTTTTGCATCGAAATAGAATCAAAAAGCCTCCGTGTTACTTTATCCGTTCAGGGAACCCTTCCCCATCTGGATACACCCATGTTTCAACATGTGGTATATTTGAGGAACGAGGTGATCCCATGAATAAAAAAGCAGCCATTTTTGCTTGCCGATTTACCGGTTGGGTTGGCATCTTACTGTCTCTGTTATTTTGGCAGATATATGGACCGGTGGGATTGGTGATCGGGTGGATCGGTTCCATGCTCTGGTTTGGACTGGCATGGTATTTTCAACGATCCATCGATGCTCAATAATACCAAAACAACAACTATTTCATTATAACGCAGGTGCGATGAATTTTGTTGCAAAATGTCTCTTTTTGTCACTTACGGACGTGATCGTTCCTTTTACACCCGGAAGCTGTTGTTGTCAAAGCCTCCTGTTACCGGGATGACCCCTCCAGTGATAAAGTCGGAATCTGGATTGACGAGAAATTGTATCACCCGTGCCAAGTCCTCTCCCGTACCCGGTCGGCCGACCGGGTTTTTGGAGTCCCGTTTTCCGCGAGCTTTTTCAATGGGCGCCTCTTTGTATGGATGACGAATATCACCCGGACAAACCATGTTGACCGTAATCCCAAAAGGAGCTTCTTCCTTTGCCAATGTCCGGGTGAAGGAAACCAATCCTGCTTTTGCCGCTGCATAGGCAGAAAAACCTTCCCAATGAGGAGCGTTTTCCACTTCAGGAAAACCGAAGGTAATAATCCGCCCCCATCCCTGCTTTCGCATCATGGGAACAACCTCTCTCACACAATAAAAAACCCCGCTCAAGTTTCCATCCACCATTTCACGCCACTGTTCATCTGTCAGGTTCACCGTTTTTATTCGCTGAAATAAAAAAGGACCCGCAGCACAAACAAGGATATCCACTCCGCCCCAGGTTTGTTCCATTTCCTGTACCATCCCTTTGACCGCTTGAGGATCTGCCACATCTCCTTGCAAGGCAAGGTATTGCCGCCCCGTTTTGCGAATCTCCCTGCCTAGCTGTTCCGCCTGATCCTGACTGGTCCGGTAATTCACAGCAATATGGTAACCGTTCTCCGCCAGCTGTTTTGCCACCATCACTCCCAATCCGGCAATTCCTCCAGTTACCCAGGCTGCACGATGCTCCATAGAACGTCCTCCTTCAATGGAAATCCCGTATATTGTACCCTGACTCCTTCCTAGAAGCAAAAAAAACCCTTACGGGTTTTAAAAAACATAACGTTTTTCTTCTATCCTTTGGTTTATTTCTCATTCAATCTTCTGATGGCTCCAAAATCTGCTTGGCCATCAGGAGAAGGAAAACCGCTCCAATCATCCCTCCACCAAACGTAATCCCCGGACCAGAGGATTCAAGAAAGGATGCAGAAAGCACCAATACAGCAATACTTCCCCAAGCAACCGCCCGAAACATACGCCGTTTGGTCCACCACGCCAATCCGGCTGAGAGAACCGTAAGTCCTGTAACCGCTTGCCATTCCCACATAGTAAGTACTGACCAATCCATATGTGAATCCCTCCATCTATTTAACAGTATGACCAAGGATCGACGAGGAATACACACATGCAAGTCTAGGAAATGCTACGGTCACACCACAGGTGACCGAAGGAAATGCCTGTGGTGCACTTCCTTCAGTCGTCGGATGAGGGGGAGAAGTCCCTCGCAAGCCGATTCAAACTGTGAGCGAAAACTCGTGAAAAAATGATTTGTCCCTGAAGAATAAAATCGCGGGATGTGGCAGAAGAAACAGTCACCACGTAAAACGATTGCTGTCATATGGGAAAGACCATACACCTGTGCCGTAGGAATTACGGGGAAGTTACGTTTGTCGATGAAACGGAAGGCTCTGCCCCTTTAGTCTCACTCATCTTCTCCCTGTGGTACATAAAAAGAGCGAATCAAGGTACGTGCAAAGCGCTCTCCTTTCTCATTGATTCCCTGAACCTCTGCCGTCAGATTGTACATGCCAGCCTTTGTCAGTTTGGGCAAAGGTCCGGCAAAGGAGGTTTGGGTGTGATTCTCAGGCTTTAGATTCTCTTCGCTATATTCTGTCTCCATCATTCCTAACCCTTTCATCCCAGTTGGAACCAGACGAACCTTTACACCACCATCATCCGATTTCCATCCTTTGGGCAGCCGAACACGGACCGGGGTTTCCCAGTGGTTCGAATTTGGAACGATTACATCCACTTCTGGAACACTGGTCAGCGAAAACGTCGTTGTTAACAGGTAAGCTCCAACCCGCTGAGAATCGAGGATCACTTTCCACTCCCCAGGCTCAGGCTGACTCACCCGAAACCCCTGGGACTTTGCTCCACGGAATATTTCCGATTCTTCAAGAGTTTGATAATATTCCGTACTTTTTCCATCATAGACCTTGTTGGATGGAGACACCAGTATCGCTTTCACCTGCGTATGATCGGTCATCAGATGAAATACCACTTCCCGCACCCCTGATTCCACAGGGATCTCTTCTTCTACTCGTCGATCGACTGGCAGATATTGACCACGGATCACTTGATGCATCCCTTGATTTCCTGTCCTTTCAAAACTTGCAGCCGTTTCGTCAAACACGGATTCCACCGTAACTCCGCCAGTGGAATGAAGAATAGGATCGATGTGGTGAAAGGAAGCACTGCCCATCCGAATCCGATCATGATCCACATCCTTTGTAAACAGGTGTTTATCATACGGGAGGCGGGTGCTCCATACATTGACCAATCCATCATTGCTCCCATAAGCGGACAAGTACGATCCACCCATCCACAGAGCAGAGGGAAATGTGCCCCAATCCGTTCCCGCAGCAGTAAAGTATGGATTGTTTTTGACATTGGCATGGGAATCGGTCAATGAACGAAAATGCTCCATATACCCCGTTTGCAAAGATTCTGTTCCTGCGTCTCTCATGTCCAAGAGTTCCGCCAGCCAACCCGCCCACCAACTGTGAGCCAAATCCGCTAGGGGAGAGCCCCAGTGTGAAGAGCCCAAGGTGATCACACGCCCCACGTGATGGTGTGCATCATCGTGAACCAAAGCCGTTTGAGTGTCAACTCCTCCTTTACTGTGCGCAACAATGTTCACTTTCTCACCGAAGTATCGCCTGATTTCTTCCAGCATCTGAGCGAGTAACGCCCCATTGTCCCACATGTCAGCTGCTTCACCGGATACATCATAAAGCTCCACAAAGGCGGTGCGATATTGGTTGTTGTACATTCGTTCAAACATGTCATTTTTCCCATGATAGGTTGTATCTCCCCACCAATCATCCGCCGATCCACGTAACCCTGGGACAAATACAACAGGAGGCTTGTTCATGTCCACATCGGGGGGAGTAGCACCTACATACCACGTTCCAGGTTCGGAGACGGTTAACCTTCTTCCGGAAAGCGTCCTGTTCTCTTCCAGAGGAAACGCCCCCCTTTTGATCACCGCGTTCACTCTCTTTCCTGATCGTCCCATTTTTTTGGACCCTCCCCTTTCCTCACCCTGCTTTTCTTTTGACCACATCATTCTCTAATGGTATTCCCCACGCAGAATATTTTTCCTCTTGAGAACGTTGAAGCCAAAACAAAGAAGCGGTACCAAGAAAAAGCCCCCACCCATCCCTTACCGTTTAAAAATTCTCTACCAAACAGTTCCCCAAACATGGAGAGCGGGTGCTTTACTGGTACGGTGACCGTTGTTTTCCTGGAATTATACTTTGATCCCGTTACCTATTTCCAAAATAGTTGCACCCCCCACAGGTCATTCATCTGTCTGCTCCAACAAATCCTTCCACTCTCCGTAGATAGCTTCAGAGATCTTTGCCAACGTTTCCTCCACCTTCGTGCTCCCTTCACCGTAGACCGGCTCTGAGAGAGTTTCTGGGTGGAAAAAAGGATCATCCGTGATCAGGGCTATTTTCCCATCAGACAGCTCCACGTACCAATAACCCATAAGGATCATTCTCCTTTCATTCTTTGTTCCAGTATGGGAAACAGATCACAAAGGGAAACCTGACCCTGTCAAAGAAACATCATCCGTTCAATAACTATCCACTGGCAGGCGAGCCTCTGAGTTCACTGAAGAGTATATCCGCAGTCTGAATAAGAAAAAGACGGGTGCTGGCCCGTCCTTACTTTTTGCTTATAAAGCATTGGAGCGATATATCATTCCGTTCACGGTCACCGAAAAGCACTTTCGCTATAAAAACCAAAAGCATCGTTAGCAATCCCACTTATCCCAAGGAGAAACAACAGAGCCCTATTGACAAACCTGCGACATAGACGAAGGTCGTTCCATATAGGACCCGGACGGCTGTATCGATATCTTGCCGTTCTCTGGAACGACATGCATCTCCAAGGAGTGCCCGGTGGGAAACGCGGCCCTGATAGCGGTTGATACCACCGAGCTGGATACCCAAACCGCCGGCCATGGCAGCTTCAACGATTCCGCTGTTGGGGCTGGGGTGACCGGCGGCGTCCCGGCAAACAATCCGCCAGGCGTTCGCCGGGGAGGCTTCAGCGAAATACAGAGCTGCCAGCATCGCAGGCAGTGTGAGGCGGGCAGGAAGCCAGTTGGCCAGGTCGTCCAGACGGGCGGAGGCCCAACCGAGGTGAAGATAACGCTCGTTCTTATACCCCACCATTGAATCAAGCGTGTTGACGGCTCGATAAGCGAGGGCCAATGGTGCCCCACCAAGGGCGGCAAAAAAGAGTGGAGATGTAACCGCATCTACGATATTTTCGGCAACGGTCTCCACTGTGCCTCGAACCACCTCCGGTTCATCCAGGTGTTCCGTATCCCGACCAACCACCATTGCCAAAGAGGATCGAGCCTTCGGAAGATCTCCTTTAACAAGGGCGTGAAAAATTTCCAGCCCCGCTTCTGCCAACCCTTTGGATGCTATAGTGGTTGCGATAAGGATCGTCTCCAGTATCCAGCTCGCCCAGACGGAAAATCCGTTCACCAAGCTGACCAGACCAACAGCGAGACCATATACACTCCCGACCACAGATAGGGGGAAAAGACAACCTGCCAATCGAAGAGACCATTTCCCTTTTAGACGGAAAGCCGCCACTATCCGCCTGATAACGCTTTCCATCCGGGAAATAAGCCATCCCATCCCGATTACCGGATGGGGCAGCCACCGAGGGTCACCGATCCACCGATCCAGGAGCACTGCCAGCAACAGCATCGAAGCAGCGATCACGGCCATGTCTCTCCTTTAAGGCTCCCACTCTGACGGAGAGCCCCAGTCAAGGCGCGATAAACGGTCAAACCCACCAGACGTCCGAGCGGGCTAGCCGTTCCGGCATATGTATGAAGGAAACCACCTTTGGCCTCCTGGGTGGCAGCAATCACGACAGCATCTGTGGTCGTCCCTGTCGCTTGGTTCCCCATAGCGTCCGTCACCCCCAGATCCTGCAGAGCGGCCACCTTTGCTTCAACAGCGGTGATAACCGCATTCACCATGGACCCAGATGTGACCTGACCATCAATCAGAAGGATCATGTTGATCGTGCCAGGATCGGAATCCATCCGATAAACGGGACCGTCTATCCCTGCACGGGCGGCATTGCTCACCCCCGCTGTCACAATTGCCGCTACTCCTCCTTCTTCCGAACGCTCCTCGGCAATGACCGCCTTTTCCACCTTGGCAGCTGTCATCATTGCAACTGTCGTTTCAGGATTGTAACCACACCTCGTTAACCATTCCTCCGTCTCAAGAGCCGGATCGGATTTATGGTAATTTTTGGAAACATGTCGATTGATGATGGTATCTGCCATCCACTCGCCACCCCCAAAAAAAGAGCTGGACAGCACCTGAAGGGGGCGGGGAAATTTAAGGCAAAGATACTCCGATCCGATATGCAGGATGAAATCTTTATTCCTTAATAAACGAAGTGTTCGTGAAAACAATTTAACTTTATTCACTGCTTCCACCCCAATAACCCATCGATCCGTTCCATATCCAGATACTTATGCACCCATCCAACCAAGTCACCTTCCACACACTCTTTCCCACGTCAGTATTTTGTTCTCTCCCATACCCCTACACCCCGTTTCTCTCCCAGTTTCTGTACGCTCCATCCTTTAGCGGTTCCTTCCACCGCAATCCATCCTCCAGGAGGGAGCGGTCGTTTCCAGAAGCTGCCGAGATCCTTGTCCACATATTGGGAGAGGAAACAGCGAATCGGTCCCCCATGAGTGACCACTGCAATGGTTTCCCCTGGATGGTAATCGATAACTTTCTCCAGCCACTGGCTGAGACGTGTCTCTAGTTCATCCAGTGTCTCCCCGCCGGGAGGTGCCACTTGACGGGGATGATCCAGCCATCGGCAAAGCCTTTCCGGGTTAATGTTTCGGATCACATCATAGGTAAGCCCCTCCCATTCTCCAAAAGACAACTCCCGCAGGTCAGCCGTGCAATGAACATCCGCTTTCGGCCATGCCTTCCGCAACAATTCTGCGGTCTCGCGGCACCGTTGCAAATCACTGGCATAAATCCGATCCACATCCAGTCCTCGCACACGCTGAGCCGTTTCCCGCAATTGAGACCGTCCTCGATCATTGAGGGGAAGATCCCAGTGTCCACAGTATTGTTTCAGCCGGTTGGCCTCCGTTTCTCCATGTCGAATCCATAGCAACCTCAAGCAATGTTTCATACCGGACCCCCAACCGCGGCCAACCACAGAAGAAGAATCGCCGCTTCCACTGATTCTGCCATGCATCCGTAGACATCACCCGTCAGACCGCCTAACCGCCTTAACACCATCCAGGCGATCAGGGCGATCACCAGAACCGTTCCTGCGAGGACCAGCAATGTCCACCAGCCAGCCATGAAAACAATAACCGCCAAACCTGAGACGAGGGCAAACCCCAATCGAAAGGGGGACAACCCTTCTCGCAAACCGAGTCCAATCCCGTCTTCACGTACATAAGGGAAAAAGACAATCGCCGCCGTCATGCCTGTCCGGGCTGCAACAGGGGCGATGAGCAATGGAGCGAAGGCCGGGTCCAGGTAAGCAAGGGTGGATGCCTTGATCCCCAGCAGCAGGATTCCTGCCAAGACACCCATCGCCCCTACGCGACTGTCCTTCATAATGGATAGCGTCTGCTCACGATCCCGGTTGGAACCCATCCCGTCAGTAGTATCCATCAGTCCATCCATGTGAAGCCCACCTGTCAGAAAAACCCATCCTGCTGTCACCAGCACCCCACGAACCAGAGGTGGAAAGAGCAAGGAGAGTGCCTCGTTCGACAGGGCGAGCAGGACACCGATCACCAGACCGACAAGGGGATAGTAACTGGCGCTCTTGTTCCAGTCCTGAGAGTCCATCCGAACCGGGACGGGAAGCCGGGTCAAAAAAGCGAGAGCCGTAAAGAATGCATTCATGCATCTCCCCCCTTGATCCGGTAGGGGATACCACAAACCACCAGCCAAACCTCGTCCGCTTTCTTGGCGACCTGCTGGTTGACGGTTCCAAGGGTATCCTGAAACAGGCGACCCATCCGACTCATGACGACACCGCCCAGCCCGGTCTCCGCCGTAACCAAGATCGCCTCCCGATCCTGAAGAACATCCAGCAGACGATCCGTTTTCTCCGCCATCTGCGCTTCAAAACCGCCTTGATCCTCTTGAATGGCTTCTTCGGAAAGGCGCATCACATGGTTTGCTGTCCAAACCCCCAGATCATCGATCAGGCAGGCGTCCCATTCCCCAGAACGGGTAATGGCGACTTCCAGATCCCACTCCTCCTCCACCAAACCCCAACTCTTGGGACGACGATCGCGGTGGCGGGCAATCCGTTCTTGCATCTTTTCATCACCGGGAACCCCAGTGGCCACATATAACACCTTCTCACCCGCACGCTGCGCAATCTCCTCGGCAAATTGACTCTTTCCGGAACGGACCCCTCCAGTCACCAATCGGATCAAAAGACTTCCCCCTTTTCCAGTACTTCTTCCAGTTTTTGAAGGAGAAGTGCATTCTCCTTCCGGCTTCGAACGGCCACCCGGACATAGGTGTCGTCCAATCCCGGATAGGTGGAGCAATCCCGAATGAGAATTCCCCGCTCCCCCAATGCTTTTTGTAAACGGCGGGAAACACCGGCACTTCCCTCCAGCACGGAAGAATCCAGCTTCAGTAAAAAGTAGTTCACTTCCCCCGGAATCGGCCGGACACCCGACAACTTCTGCAATCCATCCATCAGAAAATCTCGCTCCACCGACAACCAACGGTGCGTTGCTTTTTCAAAGAACTGGTCGGTAAGAGCTGCTTCTCCCGCCAGCTGGGCCAGTCCATTGATACTCCAGGAGACCTGGTGCGCCTCAATCCGGCGGATCCAGTCAGGGGACGCCACTCCCCAACCCAAACGCAGACCGGGAAGTGCATAAAATTTGGTCATGGAACGCAACAGAACGGTCGTCGGGAAATCCATCAGCCGGGACAGTAGGGAATGAGCCTGTCCATCCGGGACAAAATCAAGAAAAGCTTCATCGATCACCAACACAGTTCCCGCTATGGCGGCCTCCTCCGCCACCGCCAGCAACTGCCTGTAGGGGATGGTTAACCCGGTCGGGTTGTTGGGATGTCCAAGATAAGCGAGATCCACTGTTCGAACCCACTTAAAAAGAGCTTCCGGTTCCGGTTGAAACCCTTCCCTTTCCTCTGTTGGCAGATAGACCGTTTCCTGTCCCCGTTTACGGGCTGAAGCCTCATATTCTGCAAAAGAGGGGGTCATCACTCCTACCCGCGATGGGCGGACAGCAGCATTGACCAGATCGATTAACTCCGCTCCCCCGTTTCCGATCATCAGGCATTCTTCGGAAAGCCCATATCGTTTTGCAAGCGCCCGCTTCAGATTGCGGGCACGGGGGTCCGGATAACGGGTGAGAACCGGCGCGCCTTTATCCTCCAACGCTTCCCGCAATACCCGCATCACGGCATCCGGTGGTCCCAGCGGGTTGATATTGGCGCTGAAATCGATAAAAGTATCTGCACTCCGGGCAAACATCTCACCCGCCGTCCATCGGTCACCGCCATGACCATACCGTTCCACCCCTGACAAAGGCATCCCCACCTTTTTTCACACTATATAAAAACACTATCCGCCCCTATTGCGTGACAGTGTCAAAAGAAACCGTACTACACCATCACATGGCGATGCGCTGCCATGGAGGGCTGGTCCTATCCTGTATCCATTGCTCATCGGCGTGCTCTTCCATCTTTTTACTTCTGAATATTCGTTCATCTGTTACATACCTAGGTCAGCGAAAGTGGCCATCTCCCGTGCCGCTGCGACTGCCCCGTCAAAGAGAGGAAAGGAAAGGACAGCACCGCTTCCTTCTCCCAGGCGCATGCTGGCATCGATCAACGGATCAAGTTCAAGCTGTTTCAACAGCACCTGGTGAGCGGGCTCCTCCGAGAGGTGGGAGGCAAAAAGATAATCCCGCACTCCCGGAACAAGGCGGAACGCAGCCAGGGCGGAGGCCGTTGAAATCACTCCGTCGATGACCGTTGAAAGCCGCTGAGCGCAAGCTCCCAGGATAAAGCCCGTCATCGCCGCCAACTCCAGTCCACCCACTTTTGCCAGCACATCCAACGGATCAGAGGGATCAGGCTGATTGACTTCCAGACTGCGTCGGATGGCCTCTCCTTTCTTCTTTAAAGCAACATCGTCGATCCCTGTCCCTCTTCCAACCAACTCCTCAACTGGCCTTCCTGTCAAGGAAGCCGATACCGCTGCAGCAGCTGTTGTGTTGCCAATTCCCATCTCCCCAACAGCTGCCAGTTGGAATCCCTGTTCCTTCATTTCCTGGGCCATCTCCAACCCTACCCGGATCGCCTGAATCGCTTCCGCTCCGCTCATCGCTGGCCCTTTGACCATATTGGCCGTCCCAGCCCGCACCTTGCGATTCAGAACGCCAGCCGGCAGTTCAGTAA
This sequence comes from Melghirimyces algeriensis, assembly GCF_900182565.1. Classification (GTDB taxonomy): domain Bacteria; phylum Bacillota; class Bacilli; order Thermoactinomycetales; family DSM-45169; genus Melghirimyces; species Melghirimyces algeriensis. The sequence continues at coordinate 176,360 of NZ_FXTI01000006.1, forward strand.
GCTGGCTGCCTACATCTACCACCCTCACCTTGGCACCATAGCATCGGGCAAAAACATTGACAGCAGCTTTGCCATCACAGAAATTGCGGATCATCAATCCCGTCACCTCAGAAGGATAGGCACTCACCCCTTCCTCCGTCACCCCATGATCCCCGCAAAAAACGACAACAACCTTTCTGTCGAGCGACGGAACCGTTTCACCGGTGATCCCCGCCAATCGGACAAAGGTTTCTTCCAGACGTCCCAAAGCTCCCAAAGGCTTGGTGAGGTTGTCCACATGCTTTTGCGCCTCAGCCATCGTCTCCACATGCAGACCGGGAACTGAAGGAAACAAATCATCAGACTCTTTTTTTCTCTCCACTCGCATCCCCTCCTTGTTTCTCTCGATTCGCCTTCCTCTTTCAATTATACAATTAAAACAGTCTGCAGGACGTTCAACATCACTTTCTCCTTGTAAACGACATCCACCCAGGGGAATGCCATACCCGCTGTTCGGACAGCTAACATTTGAAAGACTGGATCTCTTTAACCCCTCCAACATTTGATCAGGTTAATGAAGTTCCTTTATTCCATAAAGCCGGAGTTTTGTAAGCAATTGATGGATATCTGAAGGAAGAGGGGACTCCCAGGATCGTATGGAGCCATCCCTGGGATGAATCAGTTGCAGGTACAGTGCATGCAAGGCCTGACGTTCCAGGAGAGGAACGCCTCCATACATCGTATCCCCGATCAATGGATGGCCCAGATCGGCCATATGGACACGGATTTGGTGTGTCCGTCCTGTTTCCAGTCCCACGCGGACCAAAGTCGCTCCTTTCAGTCGTTCTACCACGCGATAACGGGTGATTGCCTCCACTCCTTGTGTAGAAACTACACGAAGGTTAGAGTTCTCTGAAGAACGGGCAATCGGTGCACGAATCACCCCTTCGTTCTGTTCCAACATTCCATATACCACAGCCAGGTACTCTCTATGATATCGTTTCTTTTTCATCTGACCTGACAAAACAGCATGGGCATGAGCATGCTTGGCAAATACAATCAAACCGGATGTATCTTTGTCCAATCGGGTAACGGGACGGATCAGATGAAATTCCCCCCGTTCCCTCCAATAGTGTGCCAATCCGTTGGCCAGCGTTTGATCCGGGTGGTTTTTGGTCGGGTGCACCACAACACCCGGTTGCTTGTCGAGAACAATCAAGTCCTCATCTTCATACAAAACATCAACCGGTATGGGCTGGGGAACCATTCCCTCTCCTGTATCGTGAGGCAGACGAATCTGAATCCAATCCCCTTTATGGACACGGGAAGTGAGAAACACCTTTTCACCATTTACTTCCACCGCCTTTGCTTCCTTTAAACGGCGAAACATTCGACGGGAAAATCGAAAACGGTTGCGAAGCACCTGACGGACCATTTTCCCCTCTTCCTCTTCTCGAACGCAATGGTGCATCGCCGAGATCTCCTTCATCCAATCCCTCCTGTTCACAAATCAAAAACCGGGGCGCATTTTACGCCCCGTACTTCAGACCTTATCAATACATCACACCAATGCGCCTGTGTGTCTTCTGAAACTCTGAAGGGTTGGGATCAAAGTATTCGGTCGTATACCGTTTCACAAACTGATCATTTTGATTGATATACCCAGACCCCCACGTTGGGTCCATCGTTAACCATCTACCGTCCACTTTGACTTCGACCCAAGAGTGACGGTTTCCATCCGCCATTCCTTCTACAAAACGGGCTTCCAGATCGATGGAGCGCAACAGCGCAATGGCGAGGAAGGTATAATCCTGGCATACCCCGCTTTTTTCCCGCAAGGTTTTTAATGCTGAATCATCATACTCAAAATCATCCTGTTTAAACTTTTGCACATCATAAGAGATGTTCTGCGCGACATACTGATAGATTGCCTTCGCTTTTTCTCTCTTCGTGGTCTTTCCTTGCGTCAATTGACGGGCCAGACGTTGGATGGAAGCATCCTCGGACTGAATTCCACGAGAGGGAAGAAGATTGCGAAGATCCTGCTCTTCCGTATTGTTCACTGTAAACCGGGCAACACCGAAGAAACGAAAGTAATCCCGCTTTTGGCTGGTGATTTCCGGAACATTTAGCGTCACCTCATACGCTCCTTTGCCAAAACGCAACCAAAACTGCCCATCAAATTGATAGTTTTTCACTGGGATAAAGTAAGTGGCTTCCATCCCATCCTTCTTCGTCTGGACAATCAGATGTTTGGTTTGTGAAGCAAATGGGGCTTTGGGATCGATGGAGCCTTTGATCCGGTATTTCATCTTGCCGCTTCCGCCCCCTGCAAGGGGAACATCCAGATTGACTCCCCGGCTGTCATAGTGCTTAAAAAACTGTATCGGGGTTCTTTTCTGATCTGAGCGGTTTTTCACCAACAGAGTGGCTGCTTCATTGTAATAATTCTTCCGCTCCGGATCAGACGTCATCACTGTAACCTGATGAATTCCTTTTCCGTATAAAAGAGGAATGCGTTGATCAAAATGCCCCTTTTTATCTACACGGAGGAGATGTTTCCATTCTTCCCCTCCTTTTTCCAAACGAACCATCACCCGATGGGAACCTGGTTTCTTAAGCGACCCTTTCAGTTGGACTTCACCATCTGCTTTTTGGAGTCCCTGTTGTTCATCATCCAGCTTTAGCCCTGACTCCAGTCCAGTGCGCGTATAGCCTACTTCCCGCGTAATTTTTGGGTTTACATTAATCACATGAAATCGGGCCAAATCATAAAAACGATCCTTCTTCTCAGTGCCGGGAAGTCTGACAACGACTTCATACTCTCCTTTTCCATTAAACAACTGAATCGAACGGCTAAATTTTCCCTTTTTAATCCGGGTGTAATAGGAGAATGTTTTTTCACCAGTGCCCTTGGGACCATCTGTTTTTTTGATTTCTATCCAGACCCAGTCCGTCAGAAAATCTCCATCATCTTCTATAGAACCGGCCACCTTAAAACGGGAATTGACAGCAAATTGTTGATACTCAGGCGAGCTTAAACGGGCTCCTACCTGTTTGGCGTATGGTTCAAGCTTCATCTCTTCCAATGAAAGGCTTTCGTTCTTTTCCATCGCAAGCCGATCCCATCGATTTAGTTCCTGTTCTGCTTCGGTTTGAAAAAAGGACAGAGGATTACAACCGCCTATACATACCAAAACCAGGGTAACAAACAACAGTCCCCCAGCACGTCTAAACGTATTCATGGACTCCTCCCAATCATATCCTTTAATTTTTCTCCCATTATATATCATGCACTCCTCATCCATCACCCTTAGAATTTCTGCTGTTGCCGATCACAAGCCCTTTTAATATTTGACGAAGGTCAGGGAATCTGCAAAATACTACGAACCAAAAAAAAGGTGCCTGTTTAGGCACCCATTAGAAAGACCAAGACAAACACAATGCTCAGATCCTATTCAAGAAACTCTTCAAGAATTTGACCTCCTATTTATCATACAACATATTTTAATATTTGTGGTTTGAAATATTTTATAAATCAGTGTATATACCCCTAACAGTACCTTATGTTGTTTAAATTTTTAAGTAAATTCTATATCATTATTGATACATTCCGAAATAAAATCAACTTTTTCACGTATATTACCGCTATTTATTTCGCCTACCAAAGTAAATCTTTTATAAATGGATCAAACATATGTTCCGTTTATAAGGAATTTTGTTTTATCCAATCCTCAAAATTGATTAAGCGTGCCGTTTTCTTCACTTGGCCAGTTTACCGGTTGATCCACACCGATTGCATCTTCTATACCGCTCGTTGGAAGACTATGCTCTTTGGCCTGAATCACGATAAAAAATAAATCTTCCTTTGAATGGTTTCTCCACGTCCGGACTCCGTCTGGTGCAACACGGATGACGGTCCCTTCCCGAATCTCAATGACTTCTCCATCGATCTGGAACTGCCCCGTTCCTTTAAAGAAAATATAAAGCTCCTCATTCTCTTGATGTTTATGGTGAAATGGGACTTCTTTCCGAGGTGGGAGAACATTGAAGGAGACTTCCATCCCCGTGCAGTTTAACTCCTCTTTTATAAACAATTTCCCCTGAGCCTTAACCGGCTTCGTAATCTGATACTGAAGCAACCCCTTCCATTCACCGACCTGCGCTGCGCTGAAATTTTTCCCTTCTCGAACCCGATCGGACAGTTGACGCATGCCATCGCTCCCCAAATTGATTTTTGCTTGCGAACCCCGACCCTCTACTTTGATACCAATCGGTCTCTTTTTTGCTTGAAATCATGCGACTTATTTTTTAAATAAGCCGCATTATTGATAGCTTGCTATGTCATTCAGCAAATGCGCCGCCACTATATCCATATACGTGGAATCCCGGTAGAGTCGGCTTAAAGCCAACCCCCCCTCCAGCGAAGCAATCCAAGTGACCGCCATCTGCTCCGGATTCATGTTTTTTTGAAATTCACCTTTTTCCACACCCGTCACAAGGATCTGCTTCATCATCTCCAACAGCCGGGCCATACTATCACGTGTTTTTTCCGCCAGGATGGGATATGCATCATCTGCTTCCAGTGCTGCATTCATCAGCGGACATCCACCCGGAATGGGATGATCCTCCACCAACCCCTTCAGGATCTGAATCACAGCTTCTAACTTTTCAATGGAGGTGCACTCCCGTGCCAACACTTCCTGAAAGTGCTTGTTCATAACTTGCGTTGAGTACTCAAACGCTTGCAGCACAAGCTCCTCTTTGTTTGCAAAATGCCGGTATATCCCCCCTTTTTCCAATCCCGTTTCTTTCATCACATCTGAAATCGAGGAGGAAAGATAACCGTGTCGATTAAACAGACCAGAAGATTTTTGAATAATCCTGGATCGGGTACGTTCGCCTTTACGCATCAGTCGTTCTCCTTTTCCAAAAAAGAAACCGATTGTTCTCTTTTATGTTACTCTTGTATAAGCATTGAAAGCAAGGGGGGAAGAATTTAAAAAAACAAGATTTTTTGACGTTTACAGTCGTTGTCATATACGTGAATCATTGCTATAGTGGTTTTAAGTAATACATATACAACAATGGAGAAGAATAGTATATGAACATTCTTATCATAGGTGGTACCCGTTTTTTGGGCAGATATATCACCCAAGAAGCGCAAAAACGTAACCATAAGGTTACATTGTTTAACAGAGGACAGGAAAATCCGGATCTTTTCCCTGAAGTTGAGACGATCGTGGGAGATCGGTATACGGACATTCAATGTTTGGGAGACAGAGAATGGGATTGCGTCATAGATACGTTTGGATTTGTCCCATGGGCGATCGCTCCATCGATTCGCTATCTGAAAAATCGTACCCGACACTATATATTTATCTCCAGCCAGTCCGTCTATTCCGATTTTACCAAGATCAATATTGATGAGCATTCCCCTGTTGCCACACTGCCTGCAGAAAAAGTGGCTGAACTTGAACGAGAAGGTTACGGTCCGACTTATGGAAAACATTACGGAGCGATGAAATTCCTCTGTGAACAGTTGTTGGAACAAGAAATGCCGCAAAAGGTACTGCATGTTCGACCCGGTCTGATTGTGGGACCCCATGATTATGCGGATCGCTTTTCGTATTGGGTCAACCGGGTATCACAGGGAGGAGACATATTGGCTCCGGGACATCCGGAACAACCCATTCAAATCATTGATGTCCGGGATCTTGCCAGCTGGATGATCCATATGATTGAATCTCGTCAAACGGGTGTATATAATGTTACAGGACCGCAATCTCCGCTGACGATGGGGTCTATATTGGAAGAATGTCGCCGGATTACCAACAGTGAAGCGGTCATTTCTTGGGTGAATGAGACATTTTTACTGGAAAAAAACATTCAACCTTGGACCGAGTTACCGCTTTGGCTTCCGGAAAAATCGGGACTGGGCAATGACGATCCCCCTCCGATCGGTTTATTTCGTATCAATATCAGCCGAGCCTTGCAACAAGGGCTCTCATTCCGTCCTCTTTCCGAAACCATTTATGATACTTGGCAATGGTTGAAATCAGAAAATAAAGAGATATTCAATGCAGGATTAACAGCGGAAAAGGAACAACAACTGCTCAACGAATGGCATTCTTACCGCAAATAAAAAAGATCGGTGGTTCCTTCCACCGATCTTTTTTATATACGTTTAACCATTCCCGTCCAACATTTGAAGCAGCGTTTGTTCATCCACCACTGGAACACCTAAATCCTGTGCTTTTTTCAGTTTGGAACCTGCCTTTTCCCCGGCAATCAGGAAATCGGTGTTTTTACTGACGCTCCCGGTTACTTTTCCTCCCAGCTCTTCAATCCGGGCTCCTGCTTCTTTTCGGGACAGGCTCTCCAGGGTCCCCGTCAAAACCACCGTTTTTCCGTAAAAGGGACTGTCCACCCGCTCGGACTGATCCCGTGCCGGTCCTGTATAGGTCATATTGACCCCGGATTGTTCCAGCCGTCGAATTGTTTCTTTGACCTCCGGTTTGTCAAAGTAGGTAACAATACTCTCCGCCATCTTGGGACCGATCTCATCGATCGCCTCCAGCTCTTCCCGGTCCGCCTCCATCACCTGGTGGATATCGTCAAAATGCCGAGCCAGAATCTTGGCTCCCTTGGAGCCGACAAAACGGATACCCAGACCAAATATCAGCTTTTCCACGGAATTCTGTTTGCTTTCCTCAATCGCGGAAAGAAGATTTTCCACCGACTTTTTTCCCATTCGTTCCAGCGGAAGCAGATCATCCTCTTGCAAGTCATATAAATCAGCAGGTCCTCGAACCAGACCGGCGTTAAACAGCTGGGTCACCACTTTTTCTCCCAGCCCCTCAATATTCATGGCCCCTCTGGAGACAAAATGAATAATCCCTTCCCTGGTTTGCGCCGGACATTGAGGGTTGATACACCGAAGCGCCACTTCTTCCTCCAGCCGAACCAAGCGACTGCCGCATTCAGGACATTCCGTCGGCATGGCATACGGTTTCTCGTTCCCCGTTCGATGCTCCTTGATCACTTCCACCACTTCGGGAATAATGTCTCCCGCTTTTTTTACGACAACGTGGTCGCCTAACATCACCTCTTTTTCCCGGATGATGTCTTCATTGTGAAGGGAGGCCCGTTTGACGGTGGTTCCCGCCAAGGTGACCGGGTCCAGAACCGCTGTTGGGGTAACCGCTCCGGTCCGACCCACATTAATTTCAATATCACGCAAGACCGTTACGGATTCCTCCGCAGGAAACTTATAAGCAATGGCCCAACGGGGACTTTTTGCAGTGCTTCCCAATTCGTCACGCAATGCCAGATCATCCACTTTGATGACAACCCCATCAATCTCATACCCCAGTTCCATCCGATTTTCACGCCAATAGTTGACAAAGTCCATGACATCGTCGATTCCCTTGACGGTCACCCGTTCCGGATTCACTTTGAGCCCCAATCGCTCCAGAAGATCCAGCGATTCCGTATGGGTATCGGGGAAAGACTGCCCATGAATTTCCCCGATCCCGTAAAGGAAGATATCCAATGCTCTCTCCGCAGCCAATTTGGGATCCAGTTGACGCAAAGAACCGGCCGCCGCATTTCGTGGATTGGCAAACAGCGACTCACCAAGCTGTTCCTTCTGCTGGTTGATCCGTTGAAATTCCTTTTTCGGCATAAATGCTTCGCCTCGAACCTCCAGGGTAACAGGTTCCTGAAGGCGCAGAGGAAGCGAACGAATGGTTTTTAGGTTCTGTGTGATATTTTCTCCGGTCGTCCCATCACCACGGGTGGCTCCCCTCACCATCACTCCATCTTCATAGCGAATGGAGACCGCTAACCCATCAATCTTCAGCTCACAGACATAGTTAATGCCCTCTCTTCCCGTTAGCCGCCCAATTCTCTGGTCAAATTCCTGCAAATCCTCAAACGTAAAGGCATTGCCCAGACTAAGCATCGGAATGGTATGCTGAACCTTTTCAAAGTGGGAAAGTGGCTCTCCCCCAACCCGCTGAGTGGGTGAATCGGGAGTGACCAAGTCTGGGAACTGCTCCTCCAGCCGAATCAACTCCTGAAGCCTGCGGTCATATTCTTGATCGCTGATGGTGGGGCGATCCAACACATAGTAGCGATGGTTATGTTCATTGATTTGCTCACGCAATTCCTGAATCCGTTTGTTCGCTTCTTTCCGGTCCACGCCATTTCCTCCCTCTCACAGACAGCCTTACTTACACTTTTGTAATTGGAGCAAACTGGGCAAGAAGCCGTTTCACTCCTACAGGGGACGGAAAAGCGATGTTCAGTTCCATATCCTTCCCTTCTCCCTGTACTTTGACAACCGTTCCCATACCCCATTTTTTATGATTGACTTTGTCCCCGACATTCCAATCCGTTTCCGTATCGGGAACAGGTCGAACCGGACCCTGACGCAGAAGGGGCTTCTTCAAAACGCCTGATGGTTTGCCCACTGGCTCTACCAACTCAGCGGGAATCTCTTTCAAAAAAACCGATGGAGGATGAGCATTTGTTCTTCCGTAAAGCATTCGGTTTTTCGCCCGTGTCAGGTACAATTTCTTTTGCGCACGGGTGATTCCCACATATGCCAACCGTCTTTCCTCTTCTAGCTCCTCCGGATCATCCAGGGTTCGGCTGTGCGGAAAGAGCCCATCTTCCATCCCGATCAGAAACACTTGCGGAAACTCCAATCCCTTGGCAGAGTGCAGGGTCATCAGCGTGACGGAGTCCTCTTCGCCATCGCTTTCCTCTTCCAGTGAATCCACATCGGAAATCAAAGCCAGTTCCGTCAAGAACGCAACTAGGGATTTATCCTCATTCTTGGACTCGAATTCCTGCGTGACAGACAGAAACTCATCAATGTTTTCCAATCGGCTGGCAGCCTCAACCGTATCTTCTTTTTTCAGTTCTTCCCGATACCCGGACCGATCCAACACCGTTTCGGTAATCTCACCGGCAGAAAGATAGTCCATCATGGCATTAAGCTCTTTGATCATTTGTGCAAAACCGACAAGCGATTGAATAAAACGTTGGCTTAAACCAATCTCTTCCACTTCCAGCAACGCTCGAAACATGGAAATCTCCTGAGAATCAGCAAAACGGGCGATCTTGTCCAGAGTAGCCGCCCCGATACCTCGTTTCGGCACATTGATCACACGACGCAAGCTAAGGTCGTCATCGGGATTCACCACCAAACGGAGATAGGCCAAAAGATCCTTGATCTCCTTGCGATCATAGAACTTTAAACCGCCGATCATCCGATAGGGAATATTGGACTTCACCAATACTTCTTCCATCACCCTGGATTGTGCATTGGTACGGTAAAGAATGGAGAAATCGCTGTATTTTCCACCATCCTGCTTCTCTTTGCGAATGGTATCGGCTACATAATAAGCTTCGTCGTGTTCATTTTCTGCTTCAAACAGCTGCACCTGTTCCCCTTGTTCATTTTCCGTCCACAATTTTTTGGGCTTTCGTTCGCTGTTATGGGAGATCACTTCATTGGCAGCATTCAGGATGGTTTTTGTAGAACGGTAGTTCTTCTCCAGTTTAATCACTTGAGCATCCGGGTAGTCCCGTTCAAAATGGAGGATATTGGTGATATCCGCTCCCCGGAAGCGATAGATGGACTGATCGGAATCTCCCACCACACACAGATTCCGGTGGTGATCCGCCAGCATCTGAACCAATACATATTGAACATGGTTTGTATCCTGATATTCATCCACATGGATATATTGAAATTTCTTTTTATAGTAATCCAGCACCTGTGGAACCTGTTGAAACAAACGCACCGTTTCCAGGAGCAAATCGTCAAAATCCAGCGATTGGTTGGTCCGAAGCTTGTCCTGATAAGCTTCATAAACCTGGGCCGCAATATCATCGGTGTAATTGCGAGATTGCTCCTTTAAGTCCTGGGCACTCCACAACTGGTTTTTGGCATTGCTGATCCGGTTTAACATTCCCCTGGGCGGAAACTGCTTGGGGTCCAAATTTTTCTCTTTTAAAATCTGCTTCATCACTGTCAATTGGTCCGAACTGTCCAGAATGGTGAAATTTCGGTTGAATCCAATCCGATCAATATCTCGGCGAAGGATGCGGACACACATGGAATGAAACGTGGAAATCCAGATGTCTTCCGCCTCCGAACCCACCAGACGGTGAATCCGCTCTTTCATTTCCCTCGCTGCTTTGTTGGTAAACGTAATCGCCAAAATATTCCAGGGATGCACCTTTTTTTCCGATAACAGCCAGGCCACCCGATGCGTTAGTACTCTCGTTTTTCCACTGCCTGCACCAGCCACAATCAATAAGGGACCTTGCGTCGATTCCACTGCCCGTTTCTGATCTTGATTTAAGCCACTGAGAAGAGAACCGTTGGTCCAAGTCTGTTGTGTCAATCTCATCCGCACCTTTCTTTTCCCAGTTAACATCAGTTATCCCATAGAACAAGGAGTCATAACAAATCTTTTAAGGGTGCTTTTCCTTTAAAACTTCTTTGACCCAATTAACGGTCTTTACCGCCATATCCGGATTCTGATATACCAGATTGCCAACCACCACCGTATCCGCCCAGCGGGCCATAGCCTGCGCTTCTTCTTTCCGGGTAATCCCTCCTCCATAAATCAGACGGGATTGGTTCACACCTGAGCTTGCCGCCCGAAGCGTTTCCTCATCTCCAAACGCCCCACTATACTCCACATAGACGGTCGGCATTCCAAATATCCTTTCTGCCAACCGAGCATACGCTTTTACATCTGCATCACTCAATTGGGTTTGACTTTCGGTGAGCTTTGCAACCTTGGATTCTGGATTCATCACGATATATCCCAACGCGATAACGGCTTCCCAAGGAATCCAGTCACCGTACTTCTTGACCGCCCGATGCTGGGAGCCCAGCACCCAACGAAGGGAACCCGCATTTAAAACCACAGGGACCAGATAGCCATCCACTCCGATAACCACCGTTTCTTCACGGGATATCTCCTGAACACACATCACCGGATAATCCATGACCCGCTCAATTAAGTTCCGTGAGTTCTCATATGTAATTCCATCCGTTCCGCCGACAATCACCGCATCCGTCCCACTCGTACACACGTTTTCCAACACTCGGTCAGACAATGGCCGGTTGGGGTCCAATTTAAACACATGACGCCAAGTTTTCATTTTTTCTTTTAACACATCCGTCCCCCCCACACGCTTCAGAACCATTATACACGACGGGGAAAGGCGGAAAAAGGAATCCAAACAAGAACACAATCCAGACAAAAAAGCCCCCGATGGAGCATAGGATAAAATACGATCACCAGCGAATCCTGGCAGTTCCATCCATTGGCGGTCTTTTATATGACCAAAATTTGAAAAAGGGAATGGATGATTCTGGATTTTTTATAGAAGAAAAGATGGAGATGAAAAATGATCTCCACTCGGTTTACACCTTCCATACTGAAACATTGCCGGAGGAGACCCCATGAAAAAGTGGTGGATACGAATAGGCGGTTCCTACATGCTTTGTATCATGATCTTTGTCGCGGGATACCTGTGGATCATTGACAGGTATCATATCTTTTCAGGGCCTGTTGATCCTGTAGGCTTGGAATGGTTCTGGTGTTGGATAATGGGATTTGGTCTTCTTTTTTCTGTTCCGGTTGGAGTATTGACGGTTGCGGCAGGTGTTTTAACCTATCGCTGTCACACTGATCATCCCCGAAGAGGACTCAGTATCCTGATCGGTCTTTTACTGACGTTTCCCGCCATCTGTGCTGTGTTATTTACCTTCCTCGTGTTCATCGCCGTTTTCCAGGGATAATCCATGTAAAAGACAAAAATCCCCTCTGGGAGCGAGGTTCATGACAAGTGGGGAAGAGGTGATATCCGTCTCCGCATCTCTTTCTTCCAGCAAAGAAGCAAAATGAGTCCGCTCCACCCCCTCCAGTCCCCAACCAGCGGACAAAAGAAAAAGCGGGTTGTCCGCTAAACGGTTGGGATCTACGGGGGTTCCGCTGGGCTGCAAAAATGGATGCTCCACCGGAAATCCCTCTATTTTTCTAAAATGGCCCCCTCTGTAACAGAGGGGATCGTTCATGAACGGGAATGGGATGGGTACAAAATTCCTTGAACCACCCCGATAAAATATTCCGATTCTCTCTCAATATGACGAATCACAACAATCAATGTGGGATTTCCCGCGATCACCCGACTTTTTTTCTCCATTTCAGCCAACAACCGAAGAAATGCCTGACTCTGATTCACAGCTGCCTGAGTCAATTGTAAAACCTGTTGGTAAAAGACCGGAGAAAAGTTGCCACCATAACGGATGGCCGTCTCAATATAGCGAACAACCCGTGTCTCAAACTGTGCAAAGTCCTGTTCCCATTTTTTCAGTGATGCCACATACTCCGGCTCCAATTCATCACTCAATTCTCGAATGACCACCGTATGTTCCTTCTCCTGCTCCTTCCAGAACTGGATCTCGTCCAAAATCCGCAAGGGCATTTGCGACCCATAGGCATATAACATAACATCCTCTCCCCCCATCGGTTCATCACCATACTTATGAACTGATGGGAGGATTCATGAAATAGATTAACACTCCCACACAACATCCGAGAATGTTTAAAGTCCATTGGAGTAAAAAAACCGTCGGGATTGAACCCAACGGCTTATTTTTGTTTCGGTTCTTCTGTTTTCTGCTCCTCCAAACGTTCCAATACCATGGTATATCCGTCTGTTCCATAATGGAGGCACCGTTTCACCCTGGAGATTGTGGCGGTACTGGCACCAGTATCCGCTTCAATCTGGTTGTACGTGTATTCTTCTTTCAACATCCGAGCCACTTCCAATCGTTGGGCCAGGGATTTAATCTCTCCAACCGTGCACAGATCATCAAAAAAGTTATAGCATTCTTCAATGCTTTTCAGCGTCAAAATCGCAGCAAACAAATTATCCACTTCTTTTTGTCGCAGTTTATCCAATTGCATTATTCCTGCCACCTCTTTTCCCTGCACTCTCATACCATTTTAATGGATGAATTCGACAAAAACAGACAAGTTCCTTCTATCCCTTCCCATAAGCGAGGTTTCCATTTTCCGGGATCACATGAATCCATGTTTTCCCTGGGTGGAAGGGAGCAATTTCTCCATCCCTTACAGGAACAATCCAGCCATTCCGGTTTTCCCATTGGATTGAAATCGCTTTCCCATCACGGAACAACATCCCCTTTCCGCTTCCTGTCAGATCGATCTCTCTTCTGCCAGAGGAGTCTATGACACGGTGGGAAGTGCGGATTACCAAAACATTCTTCATCGACAGGGGGTGTTTTGTCTTCCCATCCAGCTGTTTTTCCCCTTGCGTATAGCGAATATAGCTTCCATTCGCCTGGTTATATTGATATCCGACCTCATATAATCGATGATACGCGATTCGGATGTGAAATGCCAGTTTTTCTCCTGATTTTGGAGTCTCTGAGTCAAAAACATAGGGACTGTTCACTCGCTTCTTGGCATCTATTCCTTCTTGAATCACCCCTTGTCGTAACTGACTCAGATCGGTGTATAAATTGTGAGGGGGTTTACGAAAATCCTTTCGCTGAAAATAGGCTCCGGCTTCATGAATCCCGTCCAAGCTGGGAATGTTCTGTTCATCCATCCGTTTGAGGGCTTGAGGTGATCCACCGGCATGACCCACCACTGCCTGAGGACCTTCTCTCAGATCAAGGTAATAGGGACGGATACTGCGAACAGGTCCCACGATCCCCTGCTGATGCCCATAGTAAAAAGCAGCAAAACGGGTAATCTCTCCTTCTGTCAATGCTTCTACAACCATGTCGGCTTGATCCAGCCCCGTCTGAGGACGGGCGTCGGGATGATTGTTCACCATGACCATAAACACGGGTCCAGGATCTGTCTGCTCTAGTGGTTCACCTGTCAACGGATGATTAGCTACCGCCGATTTTCCACTTGTTTCTTTCTCTGATGCCCCCTTTTTCATAAAACCCGTACACCCAACGGTGAGGGAAAAAATAAGTAAACAGCACAACAGGAACCTGCACCTCATCATTCAACCACGCTCCTTCTCCAAAACCCTCTGTATCTCTTCGACACAATGAAGCAGGCTTCCTTTGCTGTTTCCATCATTACCCAAGGAGAGCACCATTTCACAAAATATTTGGAAAACCATCCACAGAATCGCTTCTGCTGTACCCTGAATTTCCAACCACCCTCATGCTACCATAACTCACCAGACCCCGAAAGCCGAATAGGGAACGATTTCCCGAAGATAATAAAGGTGAATGGAGAACCTTTCAGTGGCAATCCCTTTTCGTGACTGTCTGAGACGAAAAGGATCGATTCAATCACTTAGGATGATTCCATTTCATTTGTCATCTTCATGATTCCATTCTTTACGGTTACATGGAAAGGGCAAAATTCAGGAGGTGAAAACATGCAAAAAAATGTGGGCACATGGGATGCAATCATGCGAATCACCTTTGGCTTAACGGGTTTAGCCGTAGGAATTTCGCAAATGGTGCGTAAACCGAATCGCATGATGTCATTGATGATTGCCATGCTGTCAGGAATGAAAGTAGCGGAAGGGATTACCCGGTTTTGTCCAATGCTTTACGTGATGGGAATTTCCACAAAGACCATGGAACCTCATAAGATGAATCGGCCGCAGAATGACCAGGGGGGAGTCGAGTGAACCTATATGTCCTTGGAGACCTGTTAAACGACTATGGGTTTGTAATCGCCAGTGTCGTCGGTTCCCTTATTGTACTGGCATTAATGACAGATTTGATCCGCCGAAGACGCAAAACAGATTAAAAATACCATTCAAATCACTATGAAAACTTATCATACAATGGATGAACTCCCCGATCAGCGGGGATTTTTTTCGCCAAAAAAGCTACATACAAATCTACATTCAGAAAATTTTCCTTGAATAAACACGGCCTTCCCCTTTATTTTAAAAGAGAGGACCTTTTTCTCCGGATGCAAAGAGACCCGGTGGTAATCCGCCTAAAACATGGTAAAATAAGAAAAGCAAAAGGGAACATACGATCGATATTTACTACTATTGCCAAGGAGAGTGAGAGCATGG
Source organism: Melghirimyces algeriensis (assembly GCF_900182565.1). Taxonomy (GTDB): domain Bacteria; phylum Bacillota; class Bacilli; order Thermoactinomycetales; family DSM-45169; genus Melghirimyces; species Melghirimyces algeriensis. Next base: position 191,465 of record NZ_FXTI01000006.1, read on the forward strand.
CCCTGACTGAAGAAGAAAAAGAGACTGTCATCCAATTTGATGAAGCGGGGCAGACCGCATTTGTTTATACAGCCAGTTGGGATATGGCCAGAAGCTTGAAGCGGGCTGGATTTGTTCCGGTTAAGAAGGAAAAGGGAGCATGGTGGTTTGAAGTTCCTCGTGGCTCTCTCACGATTCAAGGGGAAAAAGAGTCTTTGACGCTGGGAGGTCTGGGATAAAAAAACATGGGAAGCGTTTCAGCTTCCCATGTTTTTTATTTCACCATTACTGATTGGTTCATGTCTTCTTCCTCTGGAGGAAGAATGGCTTCAATTTTTTCTGTCGCTTCCTGAATTCGGTTAAATTCGCGCTGGAAGTCCTTGGTGGATAACCAGATTTTATACAAAATGGCTGCTTCAAATGCCATCAACAGAATGGTACTGACAATGATCGTCTCTTTGATGATCCCAAAAATCGGAGCAACGATAAAGATGAACATCTGGAATTCGATCCCACTAAATAAATGCATGCGAATTCGTTTTTCCAGGAAGAAGTCACGAATTTTCATGTAGGTACTAAATTTGGATTTAAACTCCTGTTGCAGATCCACTTTTTTCTTTTGCAACAATTCCTTTTCTGGATCAACTTCCTGTTCCGAACGATCCAGGGACTCTTTTTCCATGGCTTCCTCGTCATCTTCCTCCGGCTTATCCGAATTTTGAACCTCTGGTTCATCAATGACAATGCCGGCAGCCTCGGCGGTACGTTTCAGCTTTCGCCGAGCTTTACGCAGTTTTCCCCGCATTTCCCTGCGAAGTTTGTACAATTGAAGCGCGTTGATATGACGCGCACAATAAGCGGCCAGGAAAAGAAAGGCGAGGTATAGATAGGTCACATCACCTGTTATGCGATATTGACTGTATGTCAACGCTGCACCGCACAGTACCACACGGATATGATCCAGACTGATATCCAACAGCATTCCAAAGGTGGAACCCGTTCCTTTTAAACGGGCAATTTTGCCGTCCATACAGTCAATAATAAAGCTGATATGGTACAACAGCGCACCGATTACCAAAGCGGTATAGCTGCCAATGAAAAAGCAGTATACGGCTGTCAACCCAAGGGCAAAAGAAAAGAGGGAGAGCTGATTGGGTGTAATGTTGGTGTAATTTGCTGTAGGCAATATGAGGCGGGCAGCCACTGGGTCTACCAATAAAACGGTCCACCAAGCATCTTTTTTCTTAAAGGTTTCCTTTACTTCTTGCAACGTAAATTTTCTTCGTTCCTCACTCATCACCCATCACGCTCCTTTCTGTTTCTTTTTTTTCTTTGTCTTTTTATCGCTTTGATACTTGTCGATCATTTCATTGATCTCTCCAACTTCCACTACTTTTCCTTTATCCAAAATCAGGGCACGATCACAAATATCCCTGAGAGGTTTCATACTGTGGGATACAATCACAATGGTTTTCCCTGAGTCCCGGAGCTCATTCATTTTGGCATAGCATTTCTTTTTAAAATCCTTGTCTCCAACCGCCAAAACTTCATCGATCAAAATGATATCTGCATCGATATGGATCGCGATGGAGAAACCCAACCGAGCCTTCATCCCCGACGAATAAAACTTGACAGGGGTATGAATAAACTCTTCCAACTCGGAGAACTCTACAATCTTGGGATAGACTTCTTCAATTGTTTTTTTGTCCAGACCAAAGATAGCGCAATTGAGCCGGATGTTTTCCGCTCCGGTCAGATCTCTGGAAAGACCAGCTCCCAATTCAATCAAGGGAGCCACCTTCCCATGGACATTGACCGTACCGGAATCAGGATAAATGATGCCAGACAGCACCTTGAACAATGTGCTTTTCCCCGCTCCATTCTTTCCAATGATGGCGTAGGACTCCCCTTTCTTCACTTGAAAGGAGACATTATTCAAGGCCGTAAATTCCTGGTGACGTTTTTCACCCTTCACCAGTGAAATGAAGAAGCCTTTCAGCGTCTTGTCATAGGCTTTACGAAAATGTTTGGTCAAATTGTTGACGACAATCGCTTCCATCGTCAGATCACTTCCCCTACACGGCGGTTCATCCGCCTGAAGAGATACCAAGCTCCCAAAAACAGAACCACCGTCAGAATAACGGTATAGATGACATATTTTATTTCCGGCCCCTGATCAGGGAAAAAGGGCTGATGGTACAGAGAAATAATCACAGCCATGGGGTTGAGGAAATAGAGTCCGGCAAAGTCCTTAACCGTTGAAGAAACCTCTGCACCCGTCAACATATGAATCGGATAAATGATGGGACACATATACATCCAGGCCCGCATCACCAGGTTGATGATAAACTCCACATCCCGATAGTATACATTCAGGATTGAGACGAGAAGCGCCACTCCCAAGGTAAACAGAGCCTGCAACAGAATGACCAGCGGCAAAAGAATCAGCTCACTCCACTGCATCGGATGACCCAACACTACTGCAAGAACCAGGATCAATGCAAAGGCGGGAATAAAATTGACCATATTGGAGATCAGCATCGTTAAGGGAAAGATCTCCCGTGGAAAATAGACCTTTTTAATCAGCGAAGCATTTCCGGAAAGTGCCCGTGTCCCTTTGCGAACGGAATTGTTAAAAAATGTCCACGGGATGAGACCGGCCAACACATATAAGGGGTAGGGGCTTACGCCTTTATCCAACTGAATGATATACCCAAACACCAATGTGTAGATCAGCATCAATCCTAATGGCTCCAACAAGGTCCAAAAAAACCCGAACAGGGAGTTGCGGTATCGGATCCGCAACTCCTTGTGAACCAAGAAGTACATTAATTCCTTATATTTCTTTATATTTGCGATCATAAAGAGTGACTCCTTATCCGATGGATGACCCCGTCAATTGATAGCGGTTTTTAGCATGGTCGGGGTATACAAGATCCAGGATTTTATCAATAGTCTCATCTGACAAATGATACTCATTGAAAATAGTATAGCGATTTCGCATAGAAGGGGCCTTTCGGATGGCATGATGCATTTCTTCACGGGTATATCCCAAGTCCTCATAGTGAGTGGGCAATCCCAGCTTTTCATAATACAGGTGCAATGCTTCCGTCTGTTCGTGTTGCCCCTGAAGATATTGGGCAAAGAGCACTCCGATCGCCACCTGCTCACCATGCAATGCCTTGCTACCACAATGGTAATCCATCGCATGGCTGATCAGATGTTCGGAGCCGCTGCAGGGGCGGCTGGAACCGGCAATCGACATGGCAATCCCACTCATGATCAAGGACTCCGCCGCCAGTTTCATCAGCTGTGAAGAATCAACCTCCTCCCGATTCAGGAGGTTTAAAAAGGAGTCAACGGCATTATTGGCCATCAAGCTTGCAAATGTGTTTCTTTCTTCTTTTCCTGCTCGATGTGCCAACTCCCAGTCAAAAAGCGCTGTCTTGTTGGACAGAAGATCACCGATTCCTGCAGACATCAGACGTGATGGACAAGAACTCAAAATATCCAAGTCGATTACAACACCTTGGGGCATTTTCACTCCCATACTGGTGCTTTTATTCAACATTTTAATCACGGCAACAGGGGAACAGATGGCATCACTGGAAATCGCTGTGGGGAACAGTACAACCGGCACATTGCTGCGGGTACCCACCACTTTGGATACATCCAGGGCTTTGCCTCCACCAATCCCGAAAATCATATCAGGGTGATCTTCCAGCACTTCCCGCTCCAAGTCATTGATGGTGTCCAACGTGTTGTCTTTACATGTTAGCACTTGCATATCCAGAGCCTGTCCGGAAATGACATCAATGATCTGATCTGTCACCTTTCGGGTTTTACCGCTTCCGCTCACCAAGGCTACTTTTTTTCCCTTAATCCATTCATACACTTGTGTTTTGAAGAGATGGGGGATGGCACGGTGTTCAATGATCAGTTGAAGCGGAATATGCACTTTTTTAGCCATGTCCATACCTCCCCATCAGGTTTGAAGATTGACAGCCAACGTTTTGGCCGTTTCCAGATCATTGAAATCATCAATTTCAACCCAGGGATATCCTTCTGTATCGACCCCTTTAATCTCCACATCAGAAGCACAGGCTTCATATACGTTTTCATACCAGGCATCGGTGTCTCCACTGTCAATCATGGATTGGGCTTTGCGATACAGAATCTCCAGATCAGCCTTGGCCAGTTTGGAAATCCCGATATATTCCCCATCAGCCACATCCAACGCAATTTTTTTGTTTACCAGTTTTAAACGACCATTTTCCATTTTAACGCGCATGGACTCCTCCGTCAGGACCTTCCGGGTATCCACCAGAATCGCTGTCTGATGCTGGGATTCCAAAATCAACGGAATCATGCGCTCATCATAAAAGTCATCGGAATTGATCAAAAGAATGTCATCCCCGATTTCCTTTGTCAAAAGAAACGAATAAATATTGTTCATGGATTCATAATGAGGGTTGTAGATAAAACGGATCTCTGTCCCCTGAAAGTGCTCTTGAATCCGTTCCATTTTGTATCCGCCAAGAATAAAAATGTCCTGATCCTGAAAACCAGCTTGTCGAACACTTTCCACTTGGTATTGAACCAGAGGTTTGCCGTCCACACAAATCATCGCTTTTGGTTTATCCTCTGTTTCCGGGCGCAGTCGGCTGCCCACTCCAGCTGCCAAGATTACAACTTTCACGAAAAACAACTCCTTGTTTTGACTTGTAATGTCTCTTTTACACAAATTTAAATGGAATGTAACCTAATCTAATTTTGATGTGGTAAGATACAGTCGAACGACAGTTTTCAATGCCGTTACAATCAAAAAACCGAAAAACAGGTAAGGGGTCCATGTCATTCCTAATAACCATTCAATGGCTGCCAAAGGGCCCAGTATCGCAAAAAAGCCCGGCATCCCTGTAAAAAATGCCACCCACTCCATCAGGGAAGATGTTGTCCGCATATCGCTGACCGGATCGTTTTCATCTGCTTTTAACCCTACATAATTGTAAGCGAGTGGAATCAAAAGGGCCAGTGTTCCAATCAAAGCGGCGATATATACCAACGTAGCGGAAACGAGATCCAATCCCATCCAGCCGGTGTTCTTGAGCAACCCTAAGGAAACTGCAGTTAAAATGGGGATACTCATCGCGCGTATCAACGTATCCAGAAATACACCCAGCCGGCTGGTCACACGGTTCATTCGGGCCAGTTCACCATCCAAACAGTCACAGAGATAACCGAGATTGTAAAACAGGATTGCCAGACCATATCCCCAGACTTCACCCGGCAATAAAAACCATCCCGTCACAGCGAAAAAGACGAGGCTGGCCCAACTGATCCCGTTAGGGGTTACAGGGGTTCGGCTCAGCACCACCGTTAGATAGATGGATATTCTGCGCAGAACGTACCAAGACCATATCTCTTCAAAGTGACGAGGCTTCTGGCAGAGAGACCGGTAAGAAAGAATGGTTTCGCTGTCAACGGGCAACGTTGGTAATGTTTTTGTCATATCGTTGCTCTTCACAGACCCGGTCCCCTCTCCAATAATGTTTGCTCAAAAAGCTGGCGGCCGAGCCAAAACCACGACTGAAATGCAACAGGAAAAACGAAAGCATACAGGGTACAAAGTACTTCCAGCCATGTTCCCTGCCCATCTTCCAGGATGATCCAACCAAGAGAAATAAGTACACCGCAGCCAAGATGGAGAAGATCAGAACAGCCATCTGACTGAAAAATGATGCAACCCCCAGAATGATGGACATCATGGCCACAACCAAAGGGATGCAGTGGCGCCAACGCAAAACGCCCCCTCCCCGTTTGCCGGCGATCATGGACCATTTTCCATCGTTTAAGGATTTCTTTAAAAATGTTGACAGTGTATTCCGGACAAAATAGGTAGATTGAATTGCCGTGGAAAGAAAGAAGGTTCCCCCGCTTCTCCGGATACGGGCATGCATTTCCAAATCTTCATTCCGCTTTAAATTTTCATTAAAATATCCCACTTGACTAAACAGTTCCCGTTTGTAAGCTCCGTAGGGAACGGTATCCACATAGCCTTCCCAGTCGGTTTTTGTGGTGCGAAATTTGGAATTTCCAACCCCAAAGGGATGGGAATAAACATAAGCATTCACTTTTCCCCAAAAACCGGTCCCCTTCGTTTCCACGACGCCACCCACACAGGAAGCTTCCGGAACACGTTGGGCCACCCGATACGTACTGGAAAGAAAATCCTTCGGAATATGGCTGTGTCCGTCCACACGGATCACATATTCCCCTTTGGAATGCTGAATTCCCAGGTTCCAGCCCGTAGGAAGGGTTTTCCCCGGATTGGACAAAAATCGGATTCGTCCCGGATAACGTTCTTGAACACGTTCAATAATCTCCAGGGTCCGATCATCTGATTCCCCATCCACCACAATCACTTCGTACTGATCTTGGGGAAAGTCCTGGGAAAGCATGGATTCCAACAAGCGTTCTATATATTTTTCTTCATTTCTTACAACCAACAGAAACGAAAAAATCAATGGCTTTTTGATGATGAATCACTCGCTCTCCTACTGTCCTGCGTATTGGCAGTCAGTCATGCTAATATCATATCATGGACCTTTGTTTTCTACAATTGCCCCCCCTTTCTTGCAACACTTTCTACACATACCGCTACATAAGAACATTTTGAAAAAGAGGTGCAGCATTTATCTTACCATGTACAAACCCATTTGCGGTCACATTTACTCCTTAAATAGTTCTTTTCACATAGAAAAGACAGCCCCATCCGAAACGGAACCCGGACAAATGGCTGCCTTTCTTCTTCCCGTTTGCAACTTCTAACTGGTTCTAACGACCAGGATGAATCGCTCGACGTCCAATATCCTTTCGAAAATGGGCTCCCTTTATGGAGATATTCTCCAAAGCATCGTAAACCTTGTTTCTCGCTTTCTGTAAATTGGGAGCAACGGATGTTACACCGAGAATCCTTCCTCCGCTCGTTATCAATTGTCCATCTTCTCTTTTCGTCCCTGCGTGGAAAATCATTAATTCCTCTGATACCTCGGAAATCCCTTCAATCCTTATCCCTTTTTGATAAGGTCCGGGATAACCTTCAGATGCCAGAATTACACAAAGAGAAGACTCTTCTTTCCACTTGATATCCACCTCAGAAAGACATCCTTTGGCAACGGACAGCAGGATCTCCGCCAAATCCCCATCCAACCGGGGGAGTACCACTTGTGTTTCTGGGTCCCCAAAACGTGCATTAAACTCGATCACATGCGGGCCCTCATCCGTCATCATCAAACCGGCATAAAGCACTCCCCGGTACTGTAATCCTTCCTTAACCATCATTTGGGCCATAGGCTCCAAGATCGTTTTTACCGCTACTTGAATCTGGTTATCAGGGATTTGAGGTACCGGACTGAAGGCCCCCATCCCTCCTGTATTGGGCCCACGGTCCCCGTCATACACCGGCTTGTGGTCCTGTGCAGGAACCATGGGACGTACCGTTTCTCCATCCACAAAAGCCATCAACGACATTTCCTGTCCTTGAAGAAACTGTTCCACTACAATTTCCGCACCTGCTTGTCCAAACGTGCGTTCTTCCATCATCTTCTGAACCGCATGGACTGCCTCATCCAGTGTTTTGGCAACAACTACTCCTTTCCCTGCGGCCAATCCATCCGCTTTAATTACAATCGGAGCGCCCTGTTTCCGAATATGGGTGATGGCTTCCCCTGGATCCGTAAATGAGCGATACGAAGCAGTAGGGATGTTACACTTTTCCATCAATTGCTTGGCAAACCGTTTGCTCCCTTCAATGTTTGCCGCTTTTTTTCGCGGACCAAAAATACATAACCCTTTTTCCTCAAAGATGTCTACGACTCCGGCCATCAATGGTGCTTCCGGCCCCACTACGGTCAAATCGATTTTTTGCTCCAATGCAAAATTGAGCAAAGCTTCCACGTCTGTATCACAAATCGGAACACAGGTTGCCAGCTCTTCAATTCCTCCATTTCCAGGTGCACAATAGATCTCGTTCACTTGCGGACTCTGCTTCAATTTCCAAATGAGGGCATGCTCTCGTCCACCCCCACCAATCACCAGTACACGCACCAAAGCCACCGCCTTTCAGAAATGGGTTTTCGCTCTCAATCGGAAAAATCCGCTTCCCCAGGGCCCGTCCAAAATCATCCTTCAAAAAAAGAACAGGGGAAACCTCCATGGACAAATAATTATCTTTGCATCCCCTTACAATGTATTCCAAACCTCTGTTTTATCCGGATTCGGATGACTCCTGGATGATTTACTCAAACCATAAACTAACTCCGAACAAAGAAATGGTAACCACGATAAAAATAAAAGACCAATCCACTCGTGAACCGGGAGTATGATTATTTTTCCGACGTATGGACGGGATCGACATCACTCCACTCATTGCTAAAGCGAGCAGAAAATAAATGCCTCCTGCCACGCGGATCGTATATTGCCATGAGTAAGGCTCGTACCAGCCCAGGGACCCCATCAGCCACAAGAGGGAAAGCGTTGCAAACACAAAGAAGAATGACCAACGAATCAAATACATCTTGAACCCTCCCTCGGCACTCTGGTTCAGTATATATACGCCGAAGCGGGTCAAGATGTTCGTCAATGCTTAAAATGGCGTGTATGTGTAAACACCATCGCGATACCAAAACGATTGGCGGCCTCAATCGACTCTTGGTCACGGATGGAGCCACCTGGTTGTATAATTGCCTTCACACCTGCTTTTGCCGCTGCTTCCACGGTATCTTGTTTGGGAAAGAAGGCATCTGAAGCCAAAACAGAACCCTTCACTTTCTCGCCAGCCTGTTCAATGGCAATCCGAGCTGCACCCACACGATTCATTTGTCCCGCCCCAATTCCAATCGTCTGCAAACCCTTTGCAAGAACAATCGCATTGGATTTTACATGTTTTACCACTTTCCAGGCAAAGAGAAGCTGTTCCCATTCCTCTTCTGTCGGTTGTCGATCCGTGGGAACGGTACACGCTTCCCGCTCAATCGATTTTTGATCTTCTGATTGTACGAGAGCTCCACCCCGTACCGACTGAAGACGCAGCCTGGCTGTTCGTTCTTCTGGAAGTTGTCCCAATTTTAGCAGGCGAAGATTCTTCTTCTCTGTCAAGAGTTGGATCGCTTCCGGTTCAAAGTCTGGAGCCAGAATAATCTCCAAAAAGATTTCTTTCATTTGCTTCGCCGTCTTTACATCAACCGTTCGATTCAAGGCTACAATCCCGCCAAAAATGGAAACCGGATCGGACTCATACGCTTTTTGGAAGGCCTCACTCAACGTATGACCCATGCCAACCCCACAGGGGTTCATATGTTTCACGGCCACAACCGCCGGTTGCTCAAACTCCAGAATCATTCCCAGTGCTGCATCCGCATCATTGATATTATTGTAGGAAAGCTCTTTTCCATGAAGTTGCTCTGCCGCAACCAACGAACCGGGACGGGAAACGGGATCTCTGTAAAAAGCGGCATCCTGGTGCGGATTTTCCCCGTAACGGAGTTCCTGTTGTTTCTCATAAGTGACTGTCCACTTTTCCGGACAGGTGTCACCGGTTTTTTCCGTCAAATATTCAGCAACCACTGCATCATAGGCAGCCGTATGACGAAATGCCTTGGCCGCCAACCGCTCCCGCGTCTCCTGACAGACACCCCCACGAGCTGCCTCATCCAAAACGTGAGCGTAATCATTGGGATCGACCAATACCGTCAAATATTGATGATTTTTGGCTGCCGCCCGTACCATTGATGGCCCCCCAATATCGATATTCTCAATCGCTTCTTGGAAGGAGACATCCGGCTTGGCAATCGTTTGCTGGAACGGGTAAAGGTTGACAACCACCAAATCAAAACAATCGATATTCCGTTCTTTCAGTTGTCGAATATGATCTTCCCGGTCCCGAACGGCCAATAATCCCCCATGAATCCGGGGGTGTAAGGTTTTGACCCGACCATCCAAAATTTCCGGAAACCCTGTCACTTCTGAGACGCCAATCACTGGCAGTCCTTCTTCCAGCAATTTTTTACGGGTTCCCCCGGTAGATACAATCTCTACTCCCAACTGTGACAGTCTTTGTGCGAGGTCCACAACTCCCGTTTTATCGGATACACTGATCAACGCCCGTCGGATCGGCTTCAATTTAACCCCTCCATTTTGTTTTCCCCATGTTGTTCAGCGTCAGGCGGAAGAATCTTTCCAGTAAGCAATTTCCGAACGACAGCAGGATAAAGGTGATGTTCAACAAACTGAATTTTCTTCTGCAACTGTTCCACTGTATCCCCTGGTTCCACTAAAACTGGCTTTTGATCGATGATCGGTCCGGTGTCAATTCCCTCATCCACCCAGTGAACCGTCACTCCGGTCCACCTCACTCCGTAATCCAGAGCCTGCTCCACTGCATTCTTTCCAGGAAAAGCGGGGAGCAGAGACGGATGAATATTTACGATTCGCCAACGGTATGCTTTCAACAGCACCGATCCCACAATACGCATATAACCGGCGAGAAGAATCCATTGAATCCCGCCCTCCTGAAGGAGGGTGAGAAGTTCTTTTTCATATGCTTCTTTACCCCCATAATCCGATGGACGGAAGACTGCGGAAGGAATCCCCAGCCGCTTTGCCCGTTCCAATACCTGGCTTTCCGGTCGATCACAGATTAACAGGGTAATGTCTTCCGGCCAATGCTGCCGTCTGGATTGGTTGACCAACGCTTCAAAATTACTGCCACTCCCCGAAGCGAATACCGCAATACTCAAAATGGCTCCCTCCCGGTCCATGTCACGCCGTTTCCTTCCACCACTTTCCCAATGACCGCTGCTCGCTCTCCTGCTTCCGAGGCAATCTCCATCGCTCGTTCGGCATTCTCTGACGGAAGGAAAAGAACCATCCCAATCCCCATATTGAAGGTTTGCAGCAAATCTTCTTTTCCAAGACGCCCTTCTTTAGCCAATACACCGAACACTTCAGGGATTTGCCAACTCCCCAGGTTGATTCTGGCGCCCAATCCTTCCGGAAGCATACGGGGGACATTTTCCACCAAGCCGCCCCCTGTAATGTGTGCGCCTCCTTTCACCTGACACGATTCCATCAGAGTGAGAAACGGTTGGACATAGATCCGCGTGGGGGTGAGAAGTTCTTCCCCCCAAGTGTGACTGCCCCAGGGAACCCGTTGTTCCAGACGTTGCTTTCCTTCCTTCAGCAAAATCTTTCGGGCCAATGAGTAACCATTGCTGTGCAGTCCGTCTGAGGCAAGCCCCAGAACCACATCACCCGGACGAATCGTTTTTCCATCGAGAAGACGGGTCTTTTCGGCCGCTCCCACCGCAAAACCGGCCACATCGTATTCCCCGTTGCCGTACATTCCGGGCATTTCTGCTGTTTCTCCCCCGATCAAGGCACAGCCGGCCTGCTCACAACCGTCAGCAATCCCCTTTACAATCGCTTCCGCTTGGGAGGGATTCAGTTTGCCTGTGGCGATATAATCCAGGAAAAACAATGGCTCTGCACCCTGTACGACCAGATCATTGACACACATGGCCACACAATCCACCCCGATGCTGTCATGACGATCCAGGATAAAGGCCAGCTTCAGTTTGGTTCCCACTCCATCGGTAGCCGCCACCAATACGGGCTCCTGGTACCCTGACAGTTGAAATAGACCACCAAATCCACCGATTCCTCCTAACACTTCCGGCCGATGGGTTCGATGGACGTGCTCTTTCATTCGTTCCACAGTTTCATTGCCCGCTTGAATGTCAACCCCTGCCTGTCGGTACGCCTCACTCATCGAATGGACCCCTCCGTCATCAACGGCATTTCCTCTTCAATCTCTGTTGGGTAATCCCCATTGAAACAAGCCAGACAATGTCCGCAGGTCCCGGTTTCCTTCGGTCGCCCCACTGCCTGGATCAATCCCTGTTCACTTAAAAAGCTCAGGCTGTCCGCACCGATCAGCTCCCGGATCTCTTCAACCGTATGATCGGATGCAATCAACTGTTTTCGGTTTGATGTGTCAATCCCGTAAAAACAGGAGTATTTTACCGGTGGAGAGCTGATCCGGACATGAACTTCCGTCGCTCCAGCCTCTTTCAACATCTGAACAATTCGACGGCTGGTAGTGCCCCGAACAATGGAATCATCAATCATCACCACGCGTTTCCCTTCCACCACTTTACGAACGGCGGACAACTTCATCTTGACTCCTTGTTCACGGAGATGTTGACTGGGCTGGATAAAGGTTCGCCCCACGTAGCGGTTTTTAATTAACCCCATCTCATAAGGAATCCCCGCTTCTTCAGCAAAACCGATCGCTGCGGATGTACTGGAATCCGGCACCCCTGTCACCAGGTCCGCTTCTACCGGTGCTTCCCGATAAATTTGCTTCCCCATCTGTTTTCGGGACGTATGAACATTGATTCCATCAATGTCACTGTCCGGGCGAGCAAAGTAAATATATTCAAAGGAACATACCGCCCGCGGCGCAGGTTCGGTAAAGCGGATGGACCGGATTCCCTCTTGCCCCTTTAAATCCAGACTTAACAGCTCACCGGGTTCAACGGCGCGAAGATAGTCCGCTCCCACGACATCAAATGCACAGGTTTCGGAAGAAAACACGTAGGATTCTCCCAGCATACCCATAGACAGCGGACGCAATCCATGAGGGTCCTGCGCCACCAACAAGCGGTCATTCGTCAGAATTAACAGGGCATAGGCACCGATCAGTTGACCCAGTGCCTCTTTCACTGCAAGTTCCAGCGTTTTTTCCTGCGACTGAGCAATCAGATGCGCAATCACTTCTGTGTCCGAAGTGGTATGAAAGACGGCCCCCTTTTGCTCCAGTTCCTGTTTCATTCTTGCTGCATTGACCAGATTTCCATTGGTGGCGAGAGCCAGTTGACCCACCACAGCATTGTGGAAAACGAGAGGCTGGGCATTGGTTAGTAAACTTTCCCCGGTAGTGGAATACCGAACATGACCAATCGCCGTTCGGCCAACCAATCCTTTTAGTATCTCATCATTGAAGACTTCATTCACTAATCCCATACTTCGGTGGTAACGAAATCCGGTTCCACCTGTTACAACCATACCGGCACTTTCCTGACCGCGGTGCTGCAAGGCATGCAGTCCATAATAGGTAAGCTGTGCCGCATCTGAATGCCCTACGATGCCAAACACGCCACATTCTTCTTTCAATTCGTCGAAGATGCATTCATCGCGCATGGTATCGCTCCCTCCCAGATGGACTTCAACTCTTTGACCGGTGCATCGATCACCTGCTGTCCATTTACTTCCACCGTTAAACAGCTACCGGAAACTTCTCCAATTTTTGCGCAGGGAACCGCTTCTTCCTCCATGAGACGCTGGAACGCGTCCGCATATTCCTGAGGAATGCTCAATACAGCACGAGACTGGGTTTCGCTAAACAGATACGTTGTGGCATCCAATGCTGTCTCAATTTCTACCCTTGCTCCAAGTTCATGATCAAACGATGATTCTGCCAGCGTAACAGCCAATCCGCCAGAGGAACAGTCATGCGCGGAACGAACCCATCCCTTCTGAATCGCCGTCAGGATTACCTGATGCAACTTCTTCTCTCTTTGCAGATCGATTTTTGGGGGACGTCCCGATACCTTACCATCCAGGATCAGTTGAAGTTCGCTTCCGCCCAGTTCCGCAAACGTTTCTCCAAGAAGATAGATAAGATCCCCTTCCTCTTTAAACGCCTGTGTCGTAATATGTTGGCGACTTTCCACCAAACCGACCATTCCCACAACAGGTGTCGGGTGAATCGTTCCCTTGGATTCGTTATACAGACTGACATTTCCACCCACCACCGGGGTCTCCAATTGACGACAGGCTTCGCTCATCCCATCCACAGCCCCTTCCAATTGCCAAAAAACCTCCGGCTTTTCAGGGCTTCCAAAATTGAGGCAGTCTGTAATCCCTAATGGACGGGCACCGGAGCAAACAACATTTCGTGCAGCTTCCGCTACTGCCGCAGCTCCACCTTCCTGGGGATCAAGATAAACATAGCGACCATTTCCATCTGTACACATCGCCAACGCTTTATCCAGACCATCCAGTACAACGACCGCCGCGTCGGAACCGGGGCGAACAGCCGTACTGGTCCGAACCATGTGATCATACTGTTCATACACCCAACGTTTACTTGCCACATTGGAAGAAGCCAACACCTGATTTAACGCTTCCCCAGGATGAATATCCACCGATGGTTGATCCACCCGTATGCCTGCATTTTGTCGGTAGGCTTCCGGTTCCTTGCCGGTCCGGTATACAACCGGTGCATCATCCACTAGGGTTTGAACGGGGATATCAGCCACCCAACGTCCTTGATGGCGGATTCGATAGCGATTGTCGTTTGTGACGCGACCCACAACAGCGGAAGGAAGTTCCCATTTGTCCAGCACTTCCTGAACTTCTGCTTCCCGTCCATCCTCCACAACCAAAAGCATACGTTCCTGGGATTCGGACAACAGGATTTCATAAGGCGTCATACCCGTTTCCCGTTGGGGAACCTGATCAAGATCCAGCTCCATCCCCGTTTCTCCCTTGGATGCCATCTCTGCACTGGAACAGGTCAGTCCAGCGGCCCCCATATCCTGGATTCCGATAAGAATGCCTTTCTTCACCAATTCAATACATGCTTCCAGCAACAGTTTTTCCATAAATGGATCACCCGCTTGCACGGATGGGCGCTTCTCTTCTGCGTCTTCTCCCAGTTCTTCCGAAGCAAAAGTCGCTCCATGAATTCCATCACGCCCTGTGCTGGCTCCGACATAAATCACCGGATTGCCCACTCCCTTGGCAACCCCTTTTTGAAGTTCGTCATGAGAAAGGACACCCACACACATCGCGTTGACCAGCGGATTTCCTTCATAGCTGTCATCAAAATCCACTTCACCGCCAACCGTCGGAATACCGATGACATTTCCATAGTGGGCAATCCCGGCAACCGCATGTTCAAACAGATATCGAACCCTAGAATTGGACAGCGGACCAAAGCGAAGTGAATTCAGAAGAGCAACAGGTCGTGCTCCCATGGAAAACACATCCCGGATAATTCCACCAACACCGGTAGCGGCACCTTGAAACGGTTCAACCGCCGTCGGGTGGTTGTGGCTTTCAATCTTAAACACCACGGCCTGCCCATCTCCGATATCAATGGCACCCGCTCCTTCACCGGGACCCTGAAGTACTTGAGGACCCTCCACCGGGAAGCGCTTGAGAAGCGGTTTGGAATTTTTATAGCTGCAATGCTCTGACCACATCACACTGTAGATTCCCAACTCTGTCCAGTTGGGAAGACGACCCAGATGCTTTGTGATTTGCTGATACTCTTCGTGGTTGAGTCCCACTTCCTGAAAAAGTTCACCATCACGGATCTGTGTAGGTGTCGGTTCCTGATCGGTTACCCGTTCCACCACATGAACCGCCGTTGTCTGTTGTTCAGGCTGCACCATGCATCCCCTCCCAATATCGAAGCATCGATTGGAACATACGTGCCCCGTCACTGCTCCCCATCCAGTCATAAATCGCCCGTTCCGGATGAGGCATCAATCCAAGCACATTTCCCCGACGATTGACAATCCCTGCGATTCCAGCCACGGAACCATTGGGATTTTGACCGGAATACCGAAAAATGATTTGTCCTTGTACTTCCAGTTTGTCTAAGGTCTCTTGATCACAATAATAATTTCCTTCCCCATGAGCGATGGGAAGTTGAATCTCTTCCCCCGCTTGATATAATCCAGTGAAAGGGGATTGATTATTTTCCACCCGCAATGTCTGAATCGAACAACGAAACTTCAGATGGTCATTTACCCGCATGGCACCGGGCAAAAGACCCGATTCCAGGAGGACCTGAAAGCCATTGCAGATCCCCAAAACCAGTTTCCCCTTGTCTGCTGCCTTTGCCACTGCTTCCATTACAGGGGAAAAGCGGGCCAGAGCCCCAGTTCGAAGATAGTCTCCATAAGAAAAACCACCGGGCAAAATGATTGCATCATAGGCATCCAGGTTTCCATCCTTATGCCAGACCAGATCCACCGGTCGGTCAAGAATCTCCCGAACCGCTTTGGCGCAGTCTTCATCACAGTTGGACCCCGGAAAAACCGGAACAGCAAACCGCATGCTTAAGCCCCCTTCTCCAAGTGGAATTCATAGTCCTCAATCACCGGGTTGGCCAACAGTTTTCTGCACATGGCGTCCACCTGGGCTTCAGCTTCCTGAGAATCTGTAGCCTCCAGCCAAACCTCCATCGTTTTTCCAACGCGGACATCCTGCACAGCACTGTATCCAAGGGAATGAAGCGACCCCTTGACGGCACTGCCCTGAGGGTCCAATACACTTGGCTTGAGACGAACCGTTATGATTGCTTTATACATGCTTTTCTCCTCCCAAACGATTCCATATTTCCTGATATGCATGTTCCACTTCTCCCAAATCGCGACGAAAACGATCCTTATCCAACTTTTGTCCTGTTTGGTGATCCCAGAACCGACAAGTATCCGGGGAGATTTCATCCGCCAGGAGGAGCTTCCCTTCTTGATCCACGCCAAATTCCAGTTTAAAGTCGATCAAATCGACACCTTTTTCGATCATCAAGGCCGTTAACAGCCGGTTGACTTTGAGCGCCATCTGCCGCATCCCACGGATCTGTTCCTGTGATGCCAAATCCAGAAAGGCCACATGATCCTCATTGATCAGCGGGTCCCCCAGGTCATCATTTTTATAGTAAAATTCCACAACCGGTCTGGGAAATGACTGTCCTTCCTGCAAGCCCAACCGCTTCACAATCGACCCAGCCGCCCGGTTTCGAACCACGACCTCCACAGGAAGAATGGTGACATGTTTCACCAACTGTTCTTTCGGCGACAGGAAGCGAACAAAATGATGGGGAATTCCTTGTTTCCCCAGATATTCAAAGATAAATGCGCTAATCCGATTGTTCAGCTCCCCCTTACCCGAAATGGAACCCTTTTTCTCCCCATTAAAGGCAGTGGCATCATCTTTGTATTTCACCCGAACCACTTCCGGGTCGTCGGTGCGGAATATCTTTTTTGCTTTTCCTTCATACAGAAGCTGCTCCCGGTCCATAGTCGTTTCCCCTTCCTTCGGATTAAAGAAGTCCCAGACGCTGAAAGATTTGATCCACTCGGCTCAAATGATAGCGATAGTCAAAGCAATCATCGATTTCTTCCTTGGTTAACGTAGAAGCAATGCGTTCATCATTTTCCACCAACTGACGGAAAGAGCGTGCTTCTTCCCACGCCTGCATGGCCAGCTTTTGCACCCGGTCGTATGCCTCTTCCCGCTTCAAACCTTTATTGATCAGTGTGAGAAGAACGCGTTGCGAATAGATCAGACCATAGGTGCGATCCATATTTCGTTTCATGTTTTCCGGAAATACGGTCAGATTTTCTACAATATTTGCAAACCGATTCAGCATATAGTTGAGCAAAATCGTTGTATCAGGAAGAATGACCCGCTCCGCTGATGAATGGGAGATGTCCCGCTCATGCCACAAAGCGACGTTTTCAAAGGCGGTTACCATATGACCGCGAATGACACGGGATAGTCCAGTAATGTTTTCAGAACCCACAGGATTGCGCTTGTGAGGCATGGCGGAAGAACCTTTTTGACCTTTGCCAAACGCCTCTTCCACTTCCCGTGTCTCACTCTTTTGCAAACCCCGAATTTCCACGGCAAACTTCTCCAGAGACGTTGCAACCATGGAGAGTGTCGCCAAATATTCTGCATGCCGATCCCTTTGCAGGGTCTGTGTGGAAATCGGTGCCGGTTTCAGCCCCAACCGTTTACACACATACTCTTCCACAAAGGGGTCAATGTTGGCATACGTGCCGACAGCACCGGAGATCTTGCCAAAAGCAACGGTTTCCGCTGCCCGAACCAACCGTTCCCGGTTTCGCTTCATCTCGGCATACCAAAGGGCCATCTTTAATCCAAACGTAGTCGGTTCTGCGTGCACTCCATGCGTCCGTCCCATCATCACCGTATATTTGTGTTCCAACGCTTTGTTTTTCAGGACCTCCAGGAACCGATCCACATCTTTCAACAGGATCTCGTTGGCCTGACGCAACAGGTAAGAAAGCGCAGTATCCACCACATCCGTAGAGGTTAAACCATAGTGAACCCATTTGGATTCCGGACCCAGGGTTTCTGCTACCGCCCGCGTAAATGCCACCACATCATGACGGGTTTCCTGTTCAATCTCCAGAATCCGGTCCACATGAATCCGGGCATTCTTTCGAATGGTGTCTACATCTTCCTTGGGAATCACCCCCAGCTCGGCCCAGGCTTCACAGGCGAGAATTTCCACCTCCAGCCATGCACGGTAGCGATTTTCATCGGTCCAGATGGACCCCATCTCCGGTCGTGTGTAACGTTCAATCATCGGTGTATTCAACCCCTTTTTCTACTCATTTCAATTCTGTATTGACACCTTTAAGGAGGTCCATCACTTCTTCCGGGGACGAGCCCAACACAGTCAGATGTCCCATTTTCCTTCCAGGACGGCTTTCACTTTTTCCATACCAATGCACTTTCACTTCAGGCGGATAATGGACCATTTCCTTCATCACCCGTTCCACATCTTCCCCCAGAATGTTCACCATGGCTACCGGTGACAATAACCGCGTCGAACCCAAGGGCAATCCGCACAGGGCACGAATATGCTGTTCAAACTGGGAAGTGAGACAGGCATCATAAGTGTAATGCCCGGAATTGTGAGGACGGGGGGCCAGTTCATTCACCAACAGTGTGCCATCCTTTAACAGAAACATCTCTACGGCAATCAGGCCCGCCACATCCAGCGATTCAGCCACCTTTTCCGCCAATTGTTCCGCTTGTTTCAGAGTGGGATCATCGACTGGAGCCGGTACAATGGATTGATGGAGAATCTGCCGTCGGTGAATATTCCAGGCCGGCGGATACGTCTTCACTTCTCCCAGTGTACTGCGAGCGGCAATAACTGAAATCTCTTTTTCAAACGGAATCCATTGTTCCAACACATACTCCTGATGAGGATGAAACTGATCAAAGGCTGCTGCTTCTTCTTCGGATTGGAATACCCACTGACCCTTTCCATCATAGCCGCCCGTTGCCGTTTTCAACACACATGGATATCCCAAAGACCTTCCCCCGTCGATCAAGTCCGTTCGTTCCTTGACCACTCGGTATGGGGCTACAGGCACACCCGCTTTTTCCAGCGCTTGCTTTTCCCGAATCCGATGGCGGGTGATGCGAAGCAGTTCACCACCCTGCGGGAGAAACGCAGATGACTCCAAAGAACGAACCACTTTATCATCCACATTTTCAAATTCATAAGTGATCAGGTCTGTCTCTTCAGCCAAAATACGAGCGGCCTCCAAGTCATCAAAGCCTGCGACAATGTGCCGATCAGCCGCCTGGCTCCCTGGGCAATCCTTCGCCGGGTCCAGTGTGATAAACCGATAGCCCATTTTTTTGCCTTCAAGAGCGATCATCCGTCCCAACTGGCCACCGCCCAAAATGCCAATGGTGCTGCCAGGAAGCAATCGTTTGGCTTGTTGTTCTCTTGTCATCAGTTTGTTCATTCCTCATTCAACTCCGAATGCTCCATCACACGCTGATGGATTTGTTCCCGTCGTTCATGCAGACGTTTCTGAACTTCCCGATGTTTAATCCCCACCATTTCGGCTGCAAGAAGTCCTGCATTTACAGCCCCTGCATCTCCGATCGAAACAGTTGCCACAGGCACCCCTCCAGGCATTTGCACAATGGAGAGGAGAGAGTCCAATCCGTTCAGCGCCGAGGATTTAATCGGCACACCAATGACCGGCAACACCGTCTTGGCTGCCACCATTCCGGGAAGGTGAGCTGCTCCTCCCGCCCCAGCAATGATGACATGCAAACCTCTTTCTGCGGCTATTTCTGCATATCGAAACATTTCATCCGGTGTGCGATGAGCGGAAACAACCCGTTTTTCATAGGGAATCTCCAGTTCATCCAACACTTCACACGCTTTTTTCATTGTGGGCCAGTCTGACGTACTGCCCATAATCACTCCCACCCAGAGCCGATCCATCGGTTTCCCTCCACTTCTTTATAGATTGCTTTTTTAGACAGAAAGAGAGCCCGAACGGGGTTCACAAAAAGGGAACACCTCCCGTCCGGGCACACACTTCGCCCATAGAAAGGCATTTCCCATAGTCCGGAAATTTACGGTTTCCAGGTAGAAACACTCAGGCCGTATCCCTAAGCATATATGAGAATGCAAATTCATATACGATTGAAATCATCACCTACTTCAGTTTAACAGCAAGAAGAAGTGGAGTCAACAAAACACGAACATTTATAGCTGGAAACAAAATAAGCGTTCGTTTTTTAACCTTTTTTTAATAAAAAGCCAACAAAGGCTTAATGGATATACTGCCACTTGTCCATTTACAATACAAGTGTCTGATCCCATAAAAAAAATGCATCCGAAAACCGGATGCATGAGGCTCAAGAAAAAGTGGTGTAGGGGTCCGCTTCACCCCCTCCGGTCCAAACCAGCGGACAAAATATCCGCTAAACGATTGGAACCTCCAGGGGTTCCGCTGGATCGTCAGAAAAGGATGCTCCACCGGATATCCCCCTCTGATTTTCTTTGTCAGCTATAATCGAATCAAGCCGTTTGTGAAGTCTCTTTCTCAATATGAAGTTCAGCGCCTTCCGACTTCGCAACACAGGTTGCCACCATGGCATCACCCGTAATATTGATCGCTGTACGGCTCATGTCCAGCAAACGGTCTACACCAAAGACGATGGCCAAACCGGTAACGATTTGATCCGAAGGCAGATCAATCGCTCCCAGCACCATAAACAACATGACAATTCCTGCTGATGGTACGGCTGCTGTACCAATCGAAGCCAATGTGGCCGTTAAAATAATGGTTAACTGGGCCGTCAGTCCCAGATCCCATCCATATAACTGAGCGATAAAAAGAGCGGCCACTCCTTGCATAATCGAGGTTCCATCCATATTAATCGTTGCACCGAGCGGTAAGACAAACCGGCTGACACTCTTAGGAACCTTTAATCCATTTTCCACACAATTCATCGTTACCGGCAGGGTGGCGGCACTGCTGCTTGTGGAAAAGGCCACTTCCATGGCCGGTGCCATCTTGCGGAAGAAGTTTAAGGGATTCATCTTGGCAAAGACGGCAATAAATGATCCGTATGTGACGGCTGCATGAACGATCAGCGCTCCCAGCACACAGGCCATATAGATAAACATGGAACCGATCAGATCCACTCCTGCTTTCCCCACGGCAGAAGCAATCAAGGCAAATGCTGCATATGGAACTGTTTTCATAATAATATCCACAAGTTTCATCATCACTTCATTGGCCTGTTCAACAAACTCGCGAACTCGTTGTGCCTTTTCGCCCAAAGCGGAAATCCCCACTCCGAAAAAGAGAGCGAAAATGATGATTTGCAACATGGAACCTTCCGCCATCGCCGCAACAGGGTTTTGCGGAATCATACTGGTAATCATCTCAACAGGACTTTTCTGTTCTTCCGGCTTTTTCTGTTCTGTCTCAGCCTGTTTATCCTTCGTGGCTTCTTCCATTGAGGCTACATCCACACCATCACCCGGCTGCACCACATTGGTAATTCCCAAGGCAATGGTAATGGCAATTGCTGTCGTCAGAAGGTATAGTGCAACCGTTTTCAAGCTAATCCGACCAAGTTTACGCGTTTCACCGATACTGGAGACCCCCGCAACAATGGAGAAAAAGACAAGTGGAACAATAACCATTTTAATTGCATTAATAAACAGGTCACCGACAAAGCTAAAAACATAATTATCCAATATTTCGAAAAGATCAATAAAATATAGGTTGAGTACAACACCTGTCACTAGACCAAGTGTCATTGCGATTAATATCTTGGTAGTAACTCTCATGCAATCGCAGCTGATCCCTGGATTCGGGACGCCACTTCCCTCCTTTTTAAATCGGTCGTTTGCTGCTCAAAACGTTCTTTTCCGAAAGATTCATCCCGGAAAAGAAATAAGAAAAAAGCAGTATGAATATGCACTACAGTATATTAGATCCCTTGTTAATTATACCTAATTTACCGTGATTTGAACACAGGTTATGTACTCTTTACGGGCAAGAAAATTATTCTTTTTATAGATAAACAGTGACCCTTGATCAAGAGCAGTTTTCATAAGTCAACCGTTTGGATATATTCACAAAACCGACTATGAACCGTGCGAAAAATCGAAATTTAGTATAAAGTTAGGCTGTAAGCATGAGTAAAAGGAAACCCAGAGATACAAAACAGCCACCCGGAATGGGTGGCTGTTGAATTGCCTGGCAACGTCCTACTCTCCCAGGGGCCTGCGCCCCAAGTACCATCGGCGCTGGAGGGCTTAACTTCCGTGTTCGGGATGGGAACGGGTG